>JABDMH010000093.1 GCA_013001595.1 Saprospiraceae bacterium
TGGATGCTGCGGGTATGAACCCGCTCGAAGATTTATCGAATTTGGGTGGCAAACCTATGTGGTCAATCCTACTGACATTCGAGACCTCTAAGCAAGGAGTGGTTAAGACCGATAAAATCGATGCCCGTAATATTGCAAGGCAGTTGAGGGCTGGTAATCTGAGACCGCTGATCATTCCCTCCGTTGATCGAGATTGCTTTAGGACCCTAACCAGAAGAAGAAACTCAATTGGTGCGCAGGGTAAGAAAAATAAAACTTCAGATAAAAAGTACGCTCCTCTATCATGGCATCCACATTCCTAATAAGTATGATACACCACACTGGAGTAAAGCCTTCTTAAAATGGTTGAAGAACATCGAATGGTACTATCCTACTATAGCCTTTTCATTCGAGTCGATGCTCGAGGAACTAATGTTTCACGACAAAGCCCTAAAAGATGTATCAACCAAGATACGAACTCATTGTCGCAGGCACCATAAACAGGATTACGACCTGCTTCGCAGTGTACCCGGTATAGGGCCTCTCTCTGCTGCCTATATCCTATCTGAGATCGGCGATATCCGCAGATTCACAGCATTCAAGAAATTTGCCAGCTACGTTGGCATTGTTCCCAATGTCCATAACTCTGGAGACATTACCCGTGCTATCGGGGTAAATCCTCGTGCCAATCGGACCATCCGAACCACCATTGTGGAGGCATCATGGGTTGCCATTCGTCACGACCCCGTACTCCAAGAGTACTTCCGAAAGCATGCCCACCATAACAGTAAAGCGGCCATCTTTAAGGTCTCCCGTAAGCTCCTATCCAGAATATATGCCGTCATCCACTCTTCAACTCCTTATGAAGTTGGCCTAATACAATAATTCGAAAATGATTCCTTCCGCCAAATATGAACTAAACCTAGCTTGGACTCAAGGACAAGTAAATGCCTTGCAGGCACCCTTGACTCCATGCTCGGTTTACCTCTCTGGTGGCATACGGATTCATTTTCTGCAAAATATAATCTGCTCCAAGTCCCTAAATAATAATCGAGGACAACAAAACATTGTGGGTGACCTGATCTATTCAGGATCACATTTCATAGACTGTTGCCTCATTTTGCTTTATCACCAAATTAATCTTTGTAAACATGTCACCTTGTATCACACATAGGATGCTGGACGTAGAGCGTAAAAACGACTAATCGAAATGTAATCTTAATTCTAAATATTGCCTATTTTCATAGCCTCAAGAAAGAGGTTGCTTTTACATAGGATACATTGTTGTGTTTTCGTGCATTTTTGAGGACACTTTCTTTTTAATTACTCATTTGTAAAACTGAATGAATAATTGCCCCTAGTCCCCAGTACAGAAAAAATCCCCAGAAATAGGTAAAATAAGCGATCCATCCAACTGACTTATATGTATATTCTTTTTCAAATACCCAAAATATAATGCTAAAATAAATTGAAAGAAACCCTACAGAAATCCAAATAACATAGCCCCATAGTTGACCATTAAATGCCAGGATTGTTCCCAATACATATAAAGGAAGAATTACAATTATATCCGCCCAGGCAAAAGCCAGAGCCGATCTAAAATGAGTTTTATCACGCCAATCTTCACCTTTTCCGATTAATAAATCTTTTGCTTTCTGACCATTTGGTTGGAATATCATTACTATTTGGGCTCCTAAAAGGGGTAAAAAAGTAATTACTCCAAATATTGCTATTATCCAAGTAACTAATGTTGTCTCAATCATCTACTTAGTACTAAATAAGTTTCTATTAATCCATAAACCATATATGCCAAGGAGTGATGGAACTGCCCATAAAATTATAGCTACCAACACAATATCAAAACTCATACTTTCTCTAAATGCGTAGAATAATGGAAAATAAACACAAACAGCAAACGCCATCATGGCGGCAATAAATCCAATAAATTTTTTCCGTACCAATCCTATAATTGCAACAATTGTGATTGGAAGCGCCCATAATATATCAGCAATCGCTACACCCCTTTCAACATCTGCTATTGCACGCTCAGCCAAGTCTCCTGTAAAACTTTCATTCTGAACTCCAAGTTTTACTGCTCCTTCCCAGTCTATTAGTGAATATAGTTGCATTAACCAAGCTAAACATATTAAGATTAATGCTAAAATGGCAATCCATATCCCTAATGGGTCTCGATTAATTTTCTTTTTAAATACTTCCATAATTTTCGGTTAAGTAGTTTTTCTGTTGATATCCAGTTTTTCGTTTTTTACATGAAACACCGTTTGGCTAAATGCAGCAGCGGTGTTTAGCCGCTATTGACATTTTAGCTTTTGTTATCGGTTTTTTGAAAGGACAGCAACCCTATTAAGGTTCATACGTCAGACCAAACCCAAATGGAAAAAGGATATCCTTTTCAGGATAACCAGGAGCATCTGGGTCTTGTGTTACAACTGCTTCCGGCTTATTCGCCAAGGCGAAAGGAAGTTTTCCCGTTGGTTTGAATTTTCCGGTAACAATGTCCATTAAAGCGGCATCGCTTACTCCAAATGTTGCCAATATTGCCCCTGCATTCAGGAGACCACTTGGCTCATCCAGCACATAGGGTTGACGAAAGTCTATAGACAATACCGTTTTATCGGCACCAACGGTTTTCATAATGGTCTGAATATCTTCCAGGGAAGGTGTGATCTCCCACGATTTTGAGGTTGCCATATCGGAAAATGCTAGCAAGTCCAATTCATCAGGACTGGCTCCCCCATATCTTCGACCTTCTACTCTTCTGTTGGTAACATGAACCCTGATTATAGCATAGTCGGTATCCTCCCTGATAGACGACATCGTTTCACCTGGACCGTAATCTCCACTTACTGCTTTCACGCCTGCCCAGGTCCGCTCCTGAAACATATCTGTCTTGATCCCCATTGTCAATAGCACGAGAAAATCCTTTTCTTCCGTCAAAGCAATCGGAAGATTCATGTCGCTCTGGAGCAGGACAATTGATTTTCTTTGCGCAATATCGGCTTTTCTTTGAAAAGATGCATTGCCTATCAGGTAAGCTGCGCGGTTGGGGTTTACGTAAGGATTTTCGAAAAGGCCCAGTTCGAATTGTTCTGTTAAAAGCCTTTTGACAGAAAGGTCGACCCTGCTTTCTGAGAGTCTTCCTGAATTGACCAGATCAAATAGCTGTTTGTTATCATTGAAACCGGAAAGAACGTCTGTACCGGCCTCAATAGCGATAAGAATTTGTTCTACAATGCTCTTGTTTCCCAATCCCCACGCTCTGGCTCCAATAATGCCAGTATCCGAATTGATATAGCCTTTGAATTTGAGCTTTTTCCTCAACAAATCGGTAAGAATCCCTTTGGAAAATGCCATACCAACCGTATTGGGGAGATAGGGCTGCCCGACGGGTATGCCGTAGTATGCCATGATGGAGGAGGCACCAGCATCAACCGCAGCCTGAAAAGGAGCCACATGGTAGTCAAACCTATTTGCCGGATATACTTGGTTTTTTCCAAAATCGTAATGCGGATCTCCTCCTCCTTCCTGGGGTCCCCCTCCCGGAAAATGCTTGATCGTAAGGGCTACACTTTTCGAATTCAAGGATTCCCCTTGCAGATTCTTGACCAGGGTCGAGATGATCTCAGAAGCAAGTTCACTGTCTTCCGTAAAGGTCTCATGGATCCGATACCATCGGGGTTCAGTAGAAAGGTCGGCCATATAGCCATACATCCCTCTTAGGCCAATAGAGGTCCATTCCTGTGCCATGATCTTGCTGAAGTCAGCAATCAACTCCATATCACGGGTTGCTGCAAGCCCACTTTCTTTGGGCCAGGATGAAAAGGCGCCTGCTTCTACATTGATACCCGCTCGTGCGTCATAAGACATATGGTTTCTGGCATTGGACTTAAATAGTAGGGGTATGCCCAAACGGGTACTTTCGGCGACTTCCTGCACCGAATTCATAAATTGAGCTGCTTCATAAGGCGTGATTTGCACCCCGCGAAAGCCATTTCCACTTCCACCAGACCTAACAGGATTTTGGGTAACTGAATTTCGAAACACAAATCGGGTCATCTTTTCCTTATCTATAAATTCTACCGCCCGCTCGGTCATCCGGCCATATTCTCCCGCGTTTAGGGTATTGATCAACATCATACCCACCTTTTCTTCCACCGTCATTTGGTTGAGAAGGTCCTCAATCCGGGCATCAATGGGTTTTCGCCAATCTTCATAGACATCCAGTTTATTATTCTTATTTAGATCTTTGAACTTCAACTGATCCTGATGTAGAAGGTCAACGGCTCGGACTTCAATATCAGGTTGAAATTTGTAAGTTCCTTGCCCCATTGAACTTGTGACCTTTAACACTAAAAGTACAATGATAAGCTTATAAGTATTTCTCATGCTTTGATAATTTCAATTAAAATGTATATCGTTCTTCAATCATAACTTTTAATTCTCTGGCTTGATTCAGCATTTTTTCAAATTGTGATAAGAGGATTCTTTTCCTTATGAGGGAATAATACATTTGATTCCTTCCTTTGGCGCTTTCTAATACTTTGATTAACTCATTAATGTTATAATTTTCTTCGTTAACTTGCGGGAATTCATTTGTAAAGCTCCATTCAAAATGATCATCATTGTTGTGCCACCATTGTAGTTCATTATCTGACCACTTAACTTCCCAATCTATCCATATATCGTATTGTTTCCCTGTGACTAAATAATAGTCGCGTATTTCGTCAATTAGCTTTTCAAATTCATAAAATCTTGTTAATCCAGAATTTTGTAATTTTTGAAATGCCAGATCCATGATTTTATAATCGGTAATATCTATAAACATAAATGATAATAATGAGTCTTTTTGTGAAATAGAATATTCAGATTTAGACATTCCCCATTCTTTATTATTGACTAGTGTTTTGTATTTGTCTCGGTTGTGTTGATAAGATTCAATATCATTATTTAGATCCTCTATTATTTCGAAGAGGTAGTCGCCAATCATTATTTTATCATTTTTTATTTGATTCCAATTATTTATTTGCAATGCAATCAAAATTCCAATGACCACTAGAAGAATTTCACCAAGAGCATAAATCAGATATTTACTGAACTTGTTTTCTGTAAGAAGTTGCTGACGTATTTTCCTGAAGAATTTTATCATTGGTTCTTGTTTTTTCTAATTGTGGGTAACGTCCGTAGCTAAAGCGCGTTTTTAATGCGCCTTTAGCCTATGTTGTAACCAGCTATTCTATGGTTATTTTAATTCCTTGTTTACCTGTAGCACTCTTAATAACTAACAAGTAATTACCTGTCGTAATTGAATTATTAAAATTCAACGGTATTTCATTTTGACCCTTGATCATTTGAACGTTTCGCATTATGCTTTGAATTAGCTTGCCGCTTATATCGTAAAGCAAAATGTCTATTACTTCATCTTTAATCAGTTCGAACTCTAACTGGGCTGTATGGCCAATGGGGTTGGGATAAATAAGTGGGGGACTCGTTTCATCTGCGAAATCTACCACACCAACAGTTAGTCCGGAAATATACCTGGCAAGAGCAAAATCAATATTGCCGTTGTTTGATCGCTGTCCTCCTAGTACAATTTTACCATCTGGTTGTACAGCAACAGAGAAGGCTCTATCTCTACTATTTCCAAAATCTGTTGTAACACTGCCGAAGAGAAAGCTAAGATCAAGCAATCCTTCAGCAGTGTAGCGTACTAGAGCAAAATCATCATTGCTCCCGCCACTGGTAAAGCCCGCTAGTAAGATCTTACCATCAGGCTGCAGTGAAACGGAACGGCATAAACCATTTCCTGTTGCTACGCTTGTTAAAATTTGTCCACCATTTGTAAACGTATCATCCAAGGACCCATCCATGTTGTATCTCACAAGGGCAAAGCCAATAGATCCGCCATTATCAGTTGCATATCCGGCAAGAATAATTTTCCCGTCTGGCTGAATAATTGAAGATTGGGCGCCATCTGGAGAGTTGAAATAGTCAGTTAGAACGATCCCATTGGTACCGAACGAATTGTCAAGGGTACCATCGGAATTATACCTCACCGATGCAAAATCAGAGGATGTAGTAAGAGAGAGGTATGATTCTCCCGAAACCACTATTTTCCCATCCGATTGTAACGAAACGGAGCGGCCTACATCGGTAGAATTTCCAAGATCTGTGGTGACTTTCCCATCAAGGCTAAAAGTATTGTCAAGTGTGCCATCTATGTTATAACGAACTACTGCAAAATCGAATTCTGTCATACCCCCGCTTTCGAATTCTGTCGAACCTACAACCACAATTTTACCATCCGGTTGCAACTCCATAGAACCAACAGATTCTCCACCTCCCAAATCCGCTATGACTATACCATTAAAACTAAATGTGTTGTCAATACTGCCATCACTATTATATCTCACCAACCCAAAATCTCCTGAAGCAGAACCTGCCACCAAGATTTTTCCATCCTGTTGCAATGCCATACAGGTGGCATGATCTTGTCCTCCAAAGGTCGTGATCACCTTGCCGTTAGTTCCGAATGAGTTATCCAGTGAACCATCAGGCTGGTACCGAACTATAGCGAAATCTCCGCTCGAGCTACCAACTGCGATTATCTTTCCATCCTGTTGAATAGAAAGTGCTCTGCAGTAGTCACTGCTAGATCCTAGATCTGTGGTCACTTTGCCATCTGCATCAAAATCACCATCTAAGGTTCCTGGCTGGGCATATGAGAAACTCGATATGGCAAAGAGGAATACCGATATAGTAAAGTAAAATTGCTTTTTCATGAGGTGTAATGGTTGGTTGAGTTTGATTTTTAATATAGACATTAATCTGTACCCTATACCCATTTTATCACCTAGTAGAGCCCATAGATGTTGGTCCCGTCTACAGAATCTGACTTGATAAAAGGGAATCTTTCTCCACACTTCAGTGGACTGGAATTGTACGACCATTTACAATCCACCTTGTTGTGAGCAGATGGCTCTACTTTGTTATTCTCACGCTTGAGCTTCCCCGTTCATTGCTGAGCGTAAGAACATAACTTCCAGATGCAATTTGCGCACTCAATGCAATCGGTTCTATATGCCTTCCAGCACTTCTTTTCTCCGATGCAAATAGTGATTGAACTAATTTCCCAGATAGATTGTAAAGGTCTAAGCTTAATGTTTCAGTTGTAGTCAAAGTATACTCGATCGTGGCACTTTCCTTTATCGGGTTGGGATAAATGAGCATGCCATTATCTTGGTTTGAAAATGAAATCACTCCTAGGTTCAGTCCAGAAATGTATCTAGCCAAAGCAAATTTCGAATAAAGGTCGCTGGTTCCTCCTACCACAATCTTACCATCTGGTTGAACAGCTACAGCCAGGGCTTCATCGTAGTCATTTCCAAATTGCGTTGTTACGTGACCAAATTGGAATGTAATATCGAGCAACCCATCAGGAGTATAGCGAGCAAGTGCAAAATCACCATTGCCGGAGGAAGTAACCCCTGCAATTAGGATTTTGTCATCCGGTTGAAGTGCGATCGAGTGCCCCAAATCATAACCAATACTTATGCTAGTTGTTACTTTTCCACCGTTAGTGAATGTATTGTCTAACGTTCCATCTGTGTTGTATCTCAAAAGTGCAAAACTCGCAGAGCCATTAGCTACCGCATGTCCAGCGAGTATAATTTTCCCGTCTGATTGAATAGCGGATGACCAAGCCCTGTCTTCGGCATTTGAAAAATCGGTCAAGACCTTGCCATTAGTTCCATAAGTGCTGTCAAGTGATCCATCCGAATTATACCTCACCGATGCAAAATCAGATTCTGCAATGGAAGAGATGTATGATTGACCCACAACTACTATTTTCCCATCCGACTGTAACGAAACGGAGCGGCCTACATCGTTAGAATTTCCAAAATCTGTGGTGACTTTCCCATCAAGGCTAAAGGTATTGTCAAGTGAACCATCTACATTATAACGTGCCACTGCAAAATCAAATGATGAAGAACCCGCGACCACAATTTTCCCATCCGGTTGCAGCTCCATAGAATTAATTCTATCGATTCCGCCAAGATCCGTTACGACAATACCATCAAAACTAAAGCTGTTATCAGTACTCCCATCACTATTATATCTTATTAACCCAAAATCAATTGTTATCCCAAAATCAGCTGAAACAGAACCTGCGATCAAGATTTTTCCATCCTGTTGCAGTGCGACACATCTAGCATAATCTTGTCCTTCTAAGGTCGTGATCACCTTACCGTTACTTCCGAATGAGTTATCCAATGAACCGTCAGGCTGGTACCTCACTGTGGCAAATTCATCTCCAGAGGAACCGACTGCAATTATCTTTCCATCCTGTTGAATTGCCAGAGCCCAGCAGACAGCAGCGTTAGGTCCAAGATCGGTGGTCACTTTGCCATCTGCGTCAAAATCACCATCCAAGGTCCCGGGTTGGCCAAAGGACAAAAGGGTAGTAAATATCAGAAGGCCTGTCAAAATTGAAGAATATACTTTCATAGTGTTTGTTTAGTTGGTTATAACGGCAGTCTGACGTAACAACAGCTCTATGACCCTGCCGATAGACATCATCTAGCGTCACACAAACCTGGCCTTCAATATTTAATTCTTGCAGCACCTCATATAATAAGGCGCCACTTACTAATTTTACTTTATTTAGTGATATTACCATCATTTTTAGCACTTTTTTCAACCATTTTGCGCCTCTAATCTTTAATGTGCGCATCAGATTATAGGTCATCGACGTTAAGTTGACTTCCATTTCTACTTTTTCTCTCGTCTTTAGCATCACGTGGTCAAAGTGCCATTGTCGCTTCCACACACCAAAAATTGGCTCAACGATCTGTTGCCGTAGTCGATAGTAGTTCGGATATCTCGATACCCGTGCATTGTTTCTTTCTAGATTTCGTTGATGATTTGCTCTTTCTATTTTTCGGCCATGGATGCTGCTCGTACATTTGATCCTTAAAGAGCAGCCTCCACACTCTTTGGTACCATACCGCTTCACTCTGTAGTTCCGATTATTATTCCGTTTCTTATATGTTAGTTCATGGTTTAGTATTTCACCCGCTGGACAGATATAAGTATCGCCTTGATCGTCATATTTAAAATCACGCTTCCGATAGCCAACCTCCTTCCGATGGTGCTGTTTGCTTGGAGGTATAAAGGTCCGTATGCCCTTGCGCTCGCAATAAGCTATATCTGCTCCATTATGGTAGCCTTTGTCAGCCAACAGATCTATCTTTTCTATACTCAGTAGGTCTTGACTACGTTTGGCAGCTGACCATAAATAATCATTTTTAATAGATCACCTGGATGATAAGGCTCATTTCCCTCCGTATGCAAGTCCATATGAAGAAAACCCAATTCCTTCAATGGAAGCGCATCAACAAACAAATCTATAATCCGTGCAAAACTATCCTTGGGGACCATTTCATCCATTGAAGTAAAGAATAATTGATCTCTGTTAAATCCCTTTATATGATCCATATGTCAGCATTTACAATCAATTATAAGATACAAAATCCTACACATATATAGAAATATGTAATATGTGTTGTTGCGCAGTCTGACGGTTAGTATATGAAGCATAGCATCCCACAGGGTGCTATGATTTCATATACAGTGTTATACTTAGTTTTCATGCGCTGAAATATTGTCGACAAAATGCATAATTTCAATATTAATGGTATCTCTATAAGAGCTAAAAAAAACAAAATGGTCTTTTCCCTTCATTTCAAAAAGAGTTGCGTTTGGTATTCTGTCTGACGCATTTTGGGCATAAGAAAATGGAACATTTATATCCTTATCTCCATGAAATATAATGGTAGGAACGGTCAGTTCCTCTAACGGAAAGTCTTCTAAAATGCTGATTTGTTTATTATCATTTTCATAACCATCATTGCTTTTTTTCATTGGAAACATTGCTCTCTTAGCATACCAGTTGATTCCTTCTTTCATTTGTTCATCTACTTGGCTTAATGCTATTTGAATTCCTATCCATGCTCCAAATTCAGTATTAAAAAACTTATCTATAATACCTGTTTCATCATTTTCTGGTGCAATTCTTTCTGAAACTGCTGCACTCAGGATAAGTGCTGCAGTGCGTTCGGGATAATCTAAAGCAAATTGGATGCTTGCTGGACCGCCACCAGAAATTCCATTGACATATACAGAATTTATATTCAACTCATCCAATAAGCTTTTATACAAAGCCGCTTCTTCTTTGGGTGTTCCTCTTGGGGTTAATGGTGTTTGATAGTAGCCTGGTCTGGAAACTCCTAATACACTAAACCTTTTGTCAAGAAATGAATCCCCTCCTGAAACGTGGACACTACCCGGAGATCCATGAATCATGAGCATGTAGCGGTCAGCATTGCCCAATAATCTATACTCTATCTCTCCTTTGTCAGTACTTATAACTTGTGAGTCCTGCGGTAAATTCTTAACCACATCTTTTTTCCAAAAGAAGAAAGCGATATAAAGTCCAACCATTAAAACTATAAGCAGACCAATGATTGATATTAAAATTCGCCTAATCCACTTAAGTATCTTTTTCATTTTAGTTTTTAATTAAGTATAAACGTTCTAGTGTATGAGTAGTGCGACCAAAGGGAGCATTACAACATACACGCTGTTGTGCCTTCGTGTATTATTATTTTAATTCAAATACAAGCTTCCGCATCTATATCTTTTCTATTAGTTCGGTTCTTACCAATTCATAGGCTTGTGACTGGTCATATTCGATGCCCGGTCGCAAGAGAGCATAGATATCTCCATTGAAATCAGGGTCTTCCAATTTCTCCTCCATGTTGCGTAGGAATTGTTTTTGGGTCGGAGGTTTGTGGACAGAAAAGGCCATGTATTCCTTGTAGCACTTGACCAGTAGGTCTGTGTCCAAATCGAGATTCGTCAAGGCATGATACAGGTCGAAAAGGTCACGGCCTTTCTTACGCTGATACAAGGCACGTAATTTGGTTCCCAACATTTCCTCGGCCTCAAATGCGATGAGTTTGCATGAGCCTTCAGCCCATGAGTTCTCGATGGTGTGATCGATCTCCTTGTATCCAAGCACACTGAAATGCTCCCTGCAGTTGATCTCGATCTTCAGCCTAAGGTTGATCACTGGTGGGATCTCGGATCCGAATCTATAGACAATTGTGTTGTTATTTGCCTTCTGTTTCACAGCAGGTTTTCCTAAGAAGTCGAGTTGTTTTCGCACTGCCGATAGGGTGTCCTTTATTGGTTCGGACTTGATCTGCACAAGGTCTATGTCTTCAGAATACCGCACTTGTGGTTTTAGAAAAATCTTATGTAATGCCGTTCCTCCTCTGAATGCAAGCCGCTCTTGCAGAAATGGGTCGGAGAATAATTCCAGCAAAGCCTTTTCAATGACCAGGTCTTGTTCTACCTGGGCATCCTCGGGCCATGAGGCAAATTCTTTCCATTCTTCTATGTATCGTCTCGGCAGCATCAGAAGTCAAGCTCGGTGTTAAGGATCACATTCCATTTAGAAATAAGCTCGCCCTCCCGGTTCTTGTGTGCCAATGAGATCGGAATCTCTCTCAAGGGTTTCCTGTCAACTCTCTTATAGAGTACAGAAGCAAGTTTTTCATTTCCTAGCTGTTCGAAAAGATAACCTAGTCGTTGCATAACCGGCACTTTTTGATGCGAGGCTGTTCTTTTCAAGTCGGGGGATCGAATGCTTTCGCTGAGGTCTTCCAGTATCGGGATGATCCGGTTGAGTCCTCCGATCTTCTTATTGTAATGGACTAAGTCGAAAGCTGTTAATGCAGGGCTTGACACATTGATATACCCGGTCTCCGTCTTATTTTCTTCTATGTCTCCATCTAGCCATTTGCTTTTCACAAAAAAGCGGATGTCCAGTTTCTTATTCTTGATGCTGCGCAAAGGGGGTTTTTTGGTCATTACTTGAAACTGCATTGGCTGTTGATGTCCGGCACCATGCAGTGCAGCTGCAGATAATAAACCGACGTAGTAGTCCCTTTTCAGGTATTTCATCAGGTCATCAATGAAAAGGGTAGAAGGCACCATTCCTCTGTTTGAATATTGAGGAGGCACGATCACATAGAATTCCTTACGAACGTGAGCAAGCTGATTTTTACTCTTGAGTCGGTAGATGTTCTGCTTGATCGCCTTCCCTGAGGACTCGAATCGGTTCATAAGTTCAGTCAATGTTACTGCATACCTGCCTTTGGCTTGTATGTCGTTCAGGTACTCCTCAATATAATTATAGCTCGATTCCAATGATGAAAATACGTTTGCACAAAGCTACACAATCCGTAGTTAATCGCAAACATAAAATCAACCTCTTATCGAGCGCTTGGAAGAATTTGGCCCTTTTGATCGCCTAATGGTAGGTTTGTGTGTCGAGGCAAGCAAATGTGCTAAATCTGAATAACTGAGGTGACAGAGGTTCCATCAATACCATGTCATTGCTGAAAGACATAATATCCTTCACCGTTTTGACCGTGATCTCTGAATTGGCAGGGATAACTTCATCCAAGCGAAGGCCACCCGAGTTTTGAACTGCTATGACAGGAGAGTTAGGTTCCAAATCAGGGGCATTTTTTCCTACAAGCCATAGATAGGAATCTGCTATTAGATTACCTTGATCGGTTTCAAAACGTCTTTTGGCCGGACGGGTTCCATCCATGGCCACTTCAGTAAAAGCAACCAAGATTGTCGCTAAAGAAGCCCCATAAGCTTCGACCGAATCCTGAATTACTTTCAACGTTGAATCCGGAGCTACGTCGGCCACCAGAATTGGATTAGAAGCAGCACCCACAGCAATGATTTCGCCACTTTCATCAAAAGCCAACTCAAGGTTACCTATATACTTGTACTCTCCAGGAGTGGTAACAATATAGGTGTTCTTACCCTCCGCATTTTCCACAGTTAGCGGGTACTCTCCGAATATTTCAGACCCTTGCAAGGCTATGGAAGGATCGTTAGTCAACAATTCGTCACCACCTCTTGCGATGATTACATCGACATCAGCAATGTTTCCAGCTAGTTCAATCTCCCTTTGAATTGACTGTAGGTGAGAGATCAGGATAATCTTGTTTACTCCCTCAGCCTTGAGCGAATCAACTTGGGTCGCTACTATGGTTTCATAAGCTTCCATGGATACTGTTACATTTCGTGGACTGGTGATGGAGGCTACACGATCGTAGATCAATCCGATCACACCTACTTGTTCTCCGCCAACGTTAACGATGGTCCGAGGTGCTATACGGCCAGCATCAACCAACTCCTGCAAACCGGATTCACCAGAGAAATCCAAGTTGGCAGAAAGGTATGGCGGCATAGAAACCTGATAGGACTCGATAAAACGTTCGAGGACGTCAGGACCAAAATCAAAGTCGTGGTTACCAATAGCGACTGCATCGTATCCTATGGAGTCCATGATTACAGCGTCGTAATAAGGCTGATCTGGCGGCAACGCTAAAGAAGCATCAAAATTGGTGCTTGCGAGAAAGTTATCACCTGATGAAAGCGTGATAGAAGGTTTGTCATCACTATTGCGAATTTGATCAGCAACCGTTTTAAACTCAGCTGCACCACCCACGATTTTTCCATCAATCTCGGTGGGTAATAGCTTGGATTCACCATCATTGTTATGCACAATCCGTAGAGAGAAGTCTGCCGCAACAAAAGGATCATTGACAGAAAATAAGCTCACTGTTCCCGATACTTCGTTGGCAGTTACAACCATAGGTGCTTCGGTAGGGGACTGAGAAGCCTCGATAAACAGAATATCCTCTACACCTAAATCACCTACTAGGTCTAGATCCGCCACTAGATCAGTAACCGAAAAATCGCGATTGTTAGTATAACTTGAGAAAGCCGGAGAGGTTGGATTGGTAATGTCAAAAACCATCACTCCACCTACTCGCTCTAAACCCACTAAGGCAAAGATGTTTCCACCCATCTCTACGAGCTCAATCGCTTCAGGTTCTGGGCCCTTATCATCACTGCGGTTTTTGAAAGAGTCATTTTCGTCGTTTGTACTGTTGAAATTATTGGGAAGTGACTCAGCAGTAATCCGCTCGATCATATCCCCAGAATCCCAAACCAGACTTCCTGTAGTTGCATCCCAAATGGAGAAAGATCGAGCACCATAGGAATAGATTTGATCTATATCACCGTCGCCGTCCATGTCGCCTGTAGCCGTGGTTGAATTCCGATTCTCATTCTTTTTCTTTATCCTTTCCGTATGATCTCAAAAATGCTGGGAAGCCATGGCCTGAATAAACTGTTCTTTCTTTCTATTGGAAATACTGATTTTATCCCCATTCTTCATGACGATGTATCCACCATCGGAGCGCAAATATTTCTCGACTTCCATCAAATTGACCAGATATGATTGATGCACTCGCATAAAATGATGATCATTTAATAAGTTTTCATACTCTTTTAGATGTCTACTCACCAGTAGTGGCTTTCTTTCTTTCAAATAAAATTTTGTGTAGGCACCATTAGCCTCGCAGTAGATTATCTGAGATACCTTAATAAATTCATACCCTTCAGAGGTAGACAAAGTGATCGAATGCTGATTCACGTTTTTATTATGAATATTACTCAGTAGATTCTCAATCTTCTTATTGTCCCACATATCGCGACGCTTTTTCATCACCTTATCGACAGCACTTTGCAACTCCTCCAGGTCAATAGGTTTGAGTATATAATCAATGGCGCTGAATTTAATGGCCTTTAAAGCGTAATGTCGATAAGCTGTGGTAAATATCACTTCAAAATTCAATTTTTTGGCCTTTGTCAAAAGGTCAAATCCAGATTCGTTGGGCATTTCTATATCCAGAAAAACCAAATCAGGATTGATGTCCTCTAACAAAGTTAGTCCCTCATCGATGTTTGCGGCAAGCCCAAGAACTTCTATGTCGGGACAATATTCAGCGACCAAATTCTTCAGGGCCTCACGGCTGTGAAATTCATCTTCAACAATTATGGCTTTTACTTTATTCATCTCATACAGATTCTACTGGAATTTCAATGTCTACACGGGTACCTATTGGTTCGTTCTCATTACTCAGCAGGTCTTGAACAGATACAAAGGTTTTCAACTCCTTTTCCTTATTCAATAATTCCAATCGTTTCGTAGTGATCGGCATGCCATGGGAGGGATACATTCTTTTGTTTTGTTCAATTTCTTGTGATCGCTTTCTTCCAACTCCATTGTCTTCCACGACACATTGAATGTATTGTTCATTCTGACTTAACGATACCCGTAAATGACCGCCGCCCTCCAAGTGGCGTAACCCATGGACGATAGAGTTCTCTACATAGGGTTGAATCAAAAGAAAAGGAATTTCAGTTTCATAGGTATCTATATTGGGATCGATGTCTATGACATAATCGAATTTGTGATCCAATCGCAAAGCCTCCAGCTGGATATAATTTTCCAAAAGTCTGATCTCATCTACTAGTGGAACGGATTGGTTGACTGAGTTTTCCAATACCTGACGGATGAGCCTGGAGAACTTAGATAAATACTTTAGGGCTGAATCTTTGTCATTAATGGTAATAAAATGTTGAATTGAATTTAGTGAATTGAATACAAAATGGGGATCCATTTGCGCCCGAAGCATTCGTTTCTCTAATTCCTCATTCATCTCCCCTATTTCGACATTCTTTTGCTCAATCTCTTCATTTTTCTTCCATAATATTTGTTCTGACCTATGCTTCAATCTATACCGATTATAGCTCACCAATGCTGTGGTTAAAAATAGGGCACCAATCAGAAAAAGTGCATAACGTAAATTGCGATCGTTGATCCGTCTCTGCTCTAAAAATTCGATTTCATTAGTTTGAGAAGCAATGGTTTGCTCCTTTTTCTCAGATTCGTATTTCGTATTCATTTCAGCGATTTGCTGACTCATGGAGGTCTGAAAAAGTGAATCTTGAATCTTATTATAAGATCTATAGAAAGTCAAAGCTTGTTTATAATCTCCCAATCGCTGATAGATTTCTGAGAGACTTTGATAAGCCATTTTAGCCAGCTCTTTTGCACCTATTTTTTCTGCTATATCAATACTGTGCCTAAGCATCGTGATCGCTTGACTCAATTGTTCCTGTTCGGCATGTAAGGAAGCTAGACTCATCAGTAAATCAGCTTTTCCATATTGATCATCAAGCGCCTCTTTTAACTCCAACGATTTTTGATAGTACGCATGAGCTTCGATCCATTGATTTTGCTTACTAAAAAGATCAGCTAAAAACAAATATGATTTGGACAATCCCAATTTATCTTCCGCCGCTTCCTGCAATTGAATAGCTTGTTCATAATTTCTTTTTGCTTCATCAAATTGTGAGTGGCCGCTGTAAATATTTGCGATGTTGATAAGTGAGTTTGCTTGCCCAATGGTGTGACCAATTTCGCTTTTTATAGTCAAACTTTTTTGATGATATTCCAATGCTTTTTCGGAATCGCCCATCTTGTTGTACATGACAGCTATACTATTTAATGAAGAACTTATGTCGTATTTATTATTGAGCTGCTCTCGTAATTCAAGGCTCAAGTAGAACAACCTAAGTGATTCTTCAAATTCACCGAGATAATCATGGATTATTCCGATATTGTAATAAGCGTATCCCATCCCCTCTCTACTCTCTATTTGCCTTGCCAAATCAAGGCTATGTTGATAGTATTCCAGGGCAGTTTGGTATTCACCTTTGCTTTGATAAACGTGCCCAATATTATTGTATATAGCGCTTAGCTTATCTGAATCACCCCATTCTTTACCCTCTTTTTCGGCCAGTTTATAATAGTGCAGTGTCTGATCTAATTCACCCATTTGACCATAGATAACACCGATAGAATTATAGATCTCTGTCAAATCCTTTGGATCACCAATAATGCGATAAATTTCCAAAGCCTTAGTTCCATAGTCCAAAGCTTGGGAATTATTCCCCTGTATGGAAAAGGATACTGCAATTTGCTTCTGGGCATCACCCATGGCATCAAGATAAATCTCACTTTGACTTTTATCATATAGTTGCCTTGCTAGTTTCAGGGCATCTAGGCCAAATTCGCGAGATCGATCTGGATCTACATATTTCGACTCAGCTGCCAATTGAAGCAAGACACCAACACGCTCCATTTTGTCTTTTCCTTGCAAAGCAGACTGCAAACTGTCAATAAGCTTCATATCTTGGCCGAACAGTGGATATGAAAACATGAATGCACAGGCTACAAAAAAAGATATGGAGGGATATTTTTTCAATGCCTAATTATTTCAGTCTTTTTGAATTCCACTTCTTAAAAACCAATGTAAATTTTTGATCATGGGTCTTACATTTTAAACTGATAAACTTTTATGAAATTCTTAAATAATATAAGCAAAATCCTATTGGATAAGAAACTTCTATTCATCTTGTGGCCTAATAAAAATTTGGATTATGATATACGTCCTCAGAAACCGAGCCGATTACAATTTGCTAGCAGAACTATGGTTAAAATGGTAAAAAATAAGTCAGCAACAGTAGCATCTAATCTCATTTATAGCGTCAGCTGGGCACCTACCACCAAACCAGTACTGCGAGCATCACGCTCACTATGTGTTTGCCCGGGGGGAAAAGGATTAAACGGATGGCTCCCGCTGATCCAATTCAAGGGTACATATCCGGCAGTACGAAAAATTTCCACAAACAATTTGGTTGAGCCCTGGATTAATGCTGAACCGCCGAATACCAGTTGATTCTGTCGCTCCCAAGGGGCATCATCCGAGCCCGCGCGAAAATTTGAAAATTCAGCGGAGACTATATATTGAACTAGTCCAGTGTTATCAAATTTATACTGCCCTCCTAAAGACAAAGAGGACACTTTCCTTGCCTCATAGATATCCAAAGGTGGATTGGGATTTTCGGTCCCAGGCCATTCCCTGGAAGTAATAGCATGGGCTGCTTTGATCAATAGTTTCCTACCAACATGTAATTCGCTATACACCGTTACAGCTGGATTTCTTTTCTTGCACGGCTCAAAATGTACTACGGGAAAATCTTGGCAATATGCGCTTCCATGCAAATACGATGCTCCGAATAATAATTTCACCTCTGGTGCAAAAGCAGTTCGATAGTTGATGTCGAACACAAAATTGTTTAACCGGGAAGGTACATTAGTGGAATCAGCCACTGGCGTATTTAATGCCCGAAATTGTGAGCCCCCTTGGACAGCCATAAAGGTTCCAGACAAACTTGGACCCCGGAAGCCCACCTGCGCTCCATAGCCCAGACCTCCAAAGGCATGCCACATGCTGGAATTGGTAAATGGACTAACACTACCGGTTAATCCAAAAGGCGCATCCATTTTTCCAATGGCCCCATAAAAAGGGGATCTATTGAGATCACCTACGACCACTAATCCCCTGCGCAGTTGCAATTGATTACGTTCCAGATCGGTTATGCTGCCCTGCCCGAAACTCTGTTGAGGATTGTATAAAATCTCCGTATACGCAGTGAGCCAATTGTTAATATTTGTTGTGGTAGCCACTTGGAAAGAATGAAGTACTGCCTCACTAACGGTTTTGCCAATTTGGTTACTGGCAGTAGGATGACGCATGAGGTATCCAAACTTAGAATCGGTATTGGATTGTTGAAAATCGACCAAGGCAATTAAGGAGCTTCCAAATATAAATCCCTTCTGGGGTAAGATTCCGCTTTTTCGGTCTTCCAACAGAATGAGCACTTTTCTAAGATTTTGATTCTGGTCTAGCATTCGACTGGAATATTCAGAACTGATTCCTACCAGCGGCTGACTGTTCAGATCTTGAGCTTGGATACCTGCACTACAGAAAATCAGGACGAGTGTTATAATGTTTTTCATTGGTTTGATTTAAGGTCAATAAATGTCGTAGTGAGCAGTTTAGCTTTAGACATAAGTACGCTGCATTGACAACAAAATCTTGTGAAATTGATAGAAAGGGCTTTTGAATTGATATTGACAGGTTTTCAATCCATATACTGGTAACCTGGAAACGAACATCGGATGGTCATCAGTCATTGGATGGAAGAGCCTACGGACTGAATACTGACAACTCTGATTGCCAAGATTTCACTGGACTACACGCGAATAGCCGTGGAAAACCTTTTGTAAGGTGTGCGATTTTCCTTGGGCTGTCTTTCCAGATCAAGAAGTGCTGATTATGCGGAACGAAGCCCTATAACCGTGGGTTACTCTGCCGAAATTAATATTGGACCCTAAAGCGCTTCCAGATCCGGCAATGCATAAACAGTGCCTTGTATGGCACCACTAAAAGACTGTTGGTCGGCGCTTTTAAGCTCGTAGGATATTTCTATAATCGGGCTAGGCGATATGTCCGCTATGTGAAGAAAAACACCCTGGCCGTCTTCCGACACCGTAACCTCTCGTATCGGCAATACTTTTTTATTGTAGCGGTCCGACCCATATTTGCTGGTCCGTTTAATATCCCAGCTTGATACTGTATACTGGTCAGTCTCACTTGCTTGGGCAAGATCCAGTGCAGTACTGAAACGAAGGTTGACACCTTGCCGGAAAGTCTCCATCGCCAGCGGTAAGTTTACATCAGCACCGGTATAGCGGATGCGATAAATGCCTCCTTCTTGTAGCGTACGGCTGGTAGCCCAGGCCGCCATGCCACAAATGTATAGCTGACCATCCAGCGTATTGATCCTGCCGCGCATTATACCCGTGGGAAGGGCCGCAATCGGTAGCTCGACAATGCTTCCCTGATCTGTTCCATCTACAGATTGGGTCATCACCAAATAAATCTTGCCATAGCCATATGATAGACTGAGCAAACTGCCGTTGAGGGGTCCCCATCGATCAGATTGTGCCCATACCAATTCGGCTGGTGATCGGTCATAGTCCATATCCACCCAACACAAAGGTGGTTGCATAGCCACATCACTGGAATCTTGCGGTGCCCCGTAGCCCCACATATTGCCATAAAACCCACCTGGAGTCACGCGGTTGATCCTATTCATCGGATTCCAAAAACCTTGCTGATCTGTGACGTAAAAGGATCCATCTGGGTTTAGACAAACGCCATTGGCAGCTCGAAACCCATTGGCCAATATCGTCGTGTGCTGACCATCGCTACTAACTTTTAACAGCGTGCCGTGCTGCGGTACGAGGGACTTGCGCGCATGGCGACCACTCTTTGCATAGTAGAAATTCCCATCTGCATCCGTCTGCAAACCCATCGCAAACTCATGAAAATGCTCAGTCACCTGATGGTCGCTGTTGAAACTTTCATAATAGTCAGTGATGCCATCACCATTAAGATCGTGCAGAAGCGCTATCTGATCGCGACAACTCACATAGATCTGGCCCGCTATCACTTTTATACCCAAGGGCTGAAACATGCCAGTGGCGATTCGCCGCCAGCGGGAGGACCCCGACTCCTCGGTTATGCCAGCTACCGTCCACACTTCCCCATCTATAGTGCAAACAACCGCATCTTGGCCATCATTGAAAAAATCAATTCCTGTAGGCCTGATCCTACTTCGAAAAGGATTGTCAAAAGGAATACTGATCACGTCAACTGCATACGCGTCATCCGAATTTCCTTGAATAATGGGGCTGGATAAATAAGTGGGTGCCTGCTCAGGGATCGGCTGAATGTACTTTCGCAAATCGGCAATATGATCCACCTTATTTACCGCTGTTTGTAGATCTGACTGACTGGACCGGGAGAGGTAAAAGTTTAAAGTGCGCCGTGCCCCCGGTGCAATATGCGCGACCATGTAGCCCTCCTCTTCATCGACATCCACACCCACTCCTTGAGCTACCATCGCGATCGATCCCTTTGCCAAGCGCAAGGTCAATGGCTGATAAACTTGATCAAGTGTCAATGTCCTGACCAGGCATTCAAGATCGTCATCTAACCAGCCATAGGACTCTAGGACCTTGGTCCTACCGACCGTATAGTCAATTACCATACGACCATTGCAATCATAAAAGCCCTTGTAGTGTGCCCATGATCTGGGTAGCGGACCAAATGGGCGGCCATCAGCACCGCGCATACGTGGATCGGCAAAGGAGCCGCTCGTTGGATCTGCCCAACCTGGTGTGATCTCATTGTGAAACATCACCTCGCCTTGAATGCGGGGATACACATTGTGTTGGCCATCAAAGAGAATATCTTCCCAATCAATGAATCCCACTCCGGACCATGCCCCAACAAAGCGCATGAGATCGTGGTCGAACATGGCAAATCGACCTCCTTTTGCAACCCCTCCTGCTCCCGAGTCCAGGCGCATGGCTATGCCCTTGTAGGCAAAGTTAACTCCACTATAATCTTCATTCTCCAAGGGTGCTGAACCATGCGAAATCTGCTTTGGACCGACATCTGCACCGGCAAACTCATAGCACTTCATAAGCCAATTGCCGTAGTCCATGTCTGCCCATGGCTGATAAGGCTTCGGCTCAGGTCCCATAGAGGTTCCTGTAGGCAAGGAGCTCAGGTAACTACGGTCTATGCGTACATATGCATTCGAATTGGTTGACTTGATGAGCACTTCCCGTAGATATCCGATGACAGCATATTTTTCGCTCGGTACCAAGTGCATCTGGGCAGGCATAAGACCATGTCCCTTAGTGATGGTCTGATACATGGCTAAAGGATCATGGCCATTGGAGAACGTATCTTGCCAAAATTTATGGGCATCGGGAAGACTTCCAGCCTGATCCACATATCCATGACATGAGTAGCAATGCGCTCGATATATCTGTAAACCCTTCTCCCGTAAAACTTTGTCTTCTGACCAGCGCCGCAATTGCTGGGCATATGCACGGTGATCTATTTCAGCCTCATAGTCGGGAAGATCATCATCGGAAAGTAGATAGGAGGCCTGAAGGATCGGATTTTTATCCAAAGATGCCGGCGGCCGATTGCAACTGAGGTGCAAGGAGAAAACGAGCAACAGCAAGCAGATATACCCTCGAGGTGTCCTTAAATCATGTCTATGCATGCGTCAGACCAATAGATCGCTCAAAGTACCCGTACTATCTCCAAACCCTTGAACCTCAGAACCCGTCGCTGCCAGCATCGTCTGGTATAGATTGGCCAAAGGGGTGTCTGCATCATAGCGCACATTGCTACCGGTATGTAACCTGCCACCTCCACTACCACCTACTACAATGGGCAGATCTTTCGGTGAATGTCGCATACCATCTCGCAACCCAGATCCAAACAAGATCATACTGTTGTCGAGTAGGGTGCCATCACCTTCCTTTATACTGTCTAGTCGCTCCAAGAGATACGCATATTGCTCAATATGCCAACGATTAATGATCTCGTATTGTGCCATCTGTCGTGGATCATATTTATGGTGTGAAATCGCATGATGAGAATCATTGACCCCATCTAAAAAGGAGAAATTTCTACCACTGGCAGAATTGCCCAACATATAGGTAGCCACACGTGAAATATCACTCCAAAAAGCCAATACGATGATGTCGACCATCAGTCGAGCCTTATCGGTGATGTCCACCCCTTCTGTAAACTCTGCCCATTCATCTATACGGATGTCCATGCGCTGCAATTCTTTGCGCACATCTGGAGTAATGCGTGCTTCAAAATCCTTGAGACTGGCTTGGTTGTCTAGCCGCTTCTCGATCGTACGTACGGAGGTCAGGTATTCGTTGAGCTTGTTACGATCTTCTACCCCGATCCGTTTTTCCAGCCGCTTAGCATCATTCATGACGATATCAAGCACACTTTGCTTGTAAGGATCGTGAGGCAATGGTTTTTTACCCGGTACAAAATCTCGGAAGAGTCGGTCAAAGGCCATGCGCGGATCTATCTCTCGCGAGCATGGCTGGCGGCCCGATTCCCAAGATATGGTGCTACCATAAAGCCTGGTGATGCCCGTGGATTTGCAAACACCGCTTTTCATTCGGTCTAATCCATATTGTAGAGATGGGAAAACGGAATGCTTTCCCAAGTGCTTGGCCAGGACTTGATCCACTGAAATTCCACCCGCATTGACGTCGGCATCAACAGTACGACTCACCCGCATGGAGGTCAGAAAATTGCCGGTTTTGGTGTAATGGCCTTCTACAGTTCGATAAGAATGCTTGTTGCTCAATCCACCCAACACCAGCATCTTGTCTTGCACCTTAGCCAATGGCTGCAAAATCGGCGACAGCTCAAAATCACGACCAAGTTTGGTCGGTGACCACTTACCCGGATGAACGCCATTGGGCATAAACAGTGCAGCAAAGCGCTGGGGTGCTTGATGTGTTGCACCAGCTGATTGTGCCAGCAAGCCCTTCGGCATTAAGGAAGGAAGGAAGGGCAGTGCCAATGATGCACCCAGTCCTTTGAGCACCGCTCTTCTCGATGTTTTTTGTCGTTGGTTCATAACTTCATTCTTTTAAGTACAGATCGGTCATATCGCTGCGACGATGTTTAAATGGATAGCTGTTAACCATCGTTAGTATCATGGTTTCGCTTTCAAAGTCGTTCTCCAAGAGTGCTTTTTTCATAGCTCTAATGGTAGGAGTATCGGCGAAGGCAATACCACGACCTAACGCATAGGACATGATCTTACGAGCAAAATTCTCCGCAAATTTTTCTTCTTCAGCAGACAGGGCAGTCCTTAGATCAGCAGGACCATCAATCAAAGTACCATCGGTAAGCCTGCCGGAGGCATCGATGCTTATCTCTCCACGATAGTATTGCCTCCACCGACCAATGGCGTCAAAATTTTCCATGGCAAAACCAATCGGATCCATCTTTGCGTGGCACCCTGCACAATTGGGAGAGGCCCGATGTTGCTCTAGTAATGCCCTAAGGTCTAATTCATCTGCATCGCTTCCCTCAGCGGACAGCTCCGGCACATCTGGAGGTGGGGGAGGCGGAGGTGTACCTAAAATTTGCTCCAGCACCCATTGTCCACGCAATACTGGACTTGTCCTTCCCGGCAGAGAGGTGGCAGTGAGGACAGCACCCATTCCCAAGATGCCTCCACGTCCATGATCAGCCACTTGCACCTTACGAAATCCTTCTCCCTGCACATTTGGTATGCCATAGTGTTCTGCCAAGGTGGGATCAATTAAAGTGTAATCGCTATCGATGAGCTCCATTAGGTCTTTGCGATCAGTAAACACATGGTGGAAGTAGTCAATTACTTCCTGCTTCATCGAAGCACTGAGGTCTTCCGAAAATTCAGGAAATTTTTCTTTATCCACCTCATTGGAGGAAAGGGCTTCTTCAACACCCAACCATTGAGGAGCAAAGGAAGTGGAAAATCGTTTGAACTTGGGACTGTGCAACATCCGTCTTGCCTCCCGATTCAGCACAGCTTGGTCATGCAAGTCTTCTTCATATGCTACTTGTAAAAGGGTATCATCAGGCATTGAAGACCATAAGAAATAGGATAGGCGGGTAGCTAACTCCAGGTTGGAAATGGCATAGGGTTTATGAATGGGAAGGTTTACTTCTGAGCGGTACAAGAAAAGCGGTGAAACCAGGATTCGCTTGATGGTGATCCTGATGGCCTGCTGAAATCCATCGTTGGTTTTCCACAAATCGGTAAAATAAATGTCGTCGAAAAACCGCAACAATTCGACTTTGTCTTCGGCGGCCAGAAATCCACGAAAAGCCTTGGTTGCAAAAGGCATTATGATGTCGTGAGCTCTCTTTTTCGGCTTCTTCCACACCAGCTGTTCGTCACCAAACCAGCCATAGAATCTATTGATCGCCCTGCGAAAGATACTGGGGCGATAGTCCTTTGGTACCACTTTCCTCCATTTTATGGGATCTTTTACCAATGATCGCATTATCGAATCGGCGGCCATATAATAGCGCTCCATCGTGAGGGGAGTCATGTAGAGCACCCTTGATTGGTTGTCAAATCCTTCACCTCCTGAACCTTCCTTGGGGAAATATTGCCGGGCATCAAATTCCACATCCAACAAATCTTTGATGGTATAGGCATATTCTCGATGGCTCAGCTTGCGGATCACACCTGGGCCGGGATCGGGGTCGGTGAGGGCTTCGTCTAAAATACTGCGCACCAAATTTATTAGGGAGTCCTTTTCTACCTGCGACATTCTCGGCTTGTTTGGTGGTGGCATCTCTCCCGACTCGATCTGGTCAATAATGCGCAACCAAGTCTCCCCTCGACTAATCACACTGGGTATGTAGTAGTAGATGTCGAGGTCAATGCCCGCTTTCTTATCCGCGGCATTATGGCAGGAAGTACAGTGCTTTGCTAAGATCGGGTGTGCGATCTTTCGCCAATGCTTATCCGCCTTCGTATCGGCACTGGCATGCATACTCCAGCCCACCAAGAGGCATAACCACATAGCCAGATGTAAAGAATGAGACATTGGTGACGTATCGATCACCCTAAATTATTGAATTTCAAGCACAACTGACAAGGGAAATTCAAGATAAGTTTGCTAAATGCAGTGCGTGGGTTCCCATCATTTACGTTTAGAGCGCATCGCTCTGGTCTTTTCAAGTGATGCATCACTCACAAATCCTTCATAGGCCCGAGTTTCCCGACCTACCAGCGCTATCTTACCATCAGCATTGCTGTGCACACCCCAACCATAGCGTTTGGTCAGCGGCGATGCTCGAAAACAGGGCTGACCTTTGGAAAAAAACTGCGCGCGCTCGGCCTCCCAGTCATCTTTCGGGATGTCCCTTCTAGTGGCGTACACCGCAAACAGCACATCATCAGAAGTATAGCGATAAGGATCATCCTTCAACATATCGAACTGTAAGTTGGCCACCGTCTTTTTTTCTCCTTTCTGTGGCGGCACCTCTCCAGATACCACCGGACAGTCTTCGGCGATTTCAATAAAGGTTTTGCAGTAGTTGGTGCTGTGCATGGCAATCTCTAAATTAAAAAATTAAAGTCAGCCCGAGCTGCAACCTTTTTTGAAAACGGAGTGTCTGAAATCACAGTCCAATTTAATGATCCTCATCAATGATGATCGTATTTTCCAATCAGGTCACAAGGTTGTTTAACCCTTCAGGCTGCAGGCCTCAAGCAGCTTTGTATGGAAAATCTCGCCAATTCAGTGTGGTGATCTGACCAATCACAGTGCTGCCAGTGCCAAATTATATCAAACCTCAATGGGGTTTTTGTCCTCTCAACTGAGAAATTAATAAGGTGTCTTGAGGCTCTCCATTGTCACAAAGCACCCCATAAGTCAGCCTGAGCACAGCGCAGCGACATCGAAGGCTCCATGTGAAGTACCATTGGAAACGAAGGATTGCTCTCCCGCTGGCATAGGAACAACAGTCCAAATCTCTCATGCTGACAGGCCATAGCCTAGTCAATAGATTTAGCTACTGCTGTGGGTGGCATTCCTAAAAAATCAACTCGCCATTTTTACACAAACCATCACGTAGATGGCTCATACCCTCATCAGTACTCCTTCGACATCATACTAACCACTGCACCATCCGGCAAGAGATGATAGGACTTCATCAGGTCACACATCATGCAGCTGTGTACAGGCAAGATGCCAATGAGGTCTCCAATTTGTACGGTCTGAAAAAGTGCATCAGATGCCTGAACAACACCGTGCTCCTGGGACAAGGAGGTGACATAGCTTTCATCATCTGGATCTGCCCATCCCTGATCATCAAGCTTCACGGGTCGGCCATAAATCGTCGTACCCCGCCAGGCTAATCGATCTTTTGATAAATGTACCCCACCGCCATAGACTACTATGGTCTTGCGATCGCCATGTTTGGCTACCACCGGACAAGCCAAACAGACCGAAACATCCGTCACTTCGCAAGAGCCGATGGCAACTTGGGTGAGGTCATAGAAGACAAAATTTCCCGGCCTCATCTCATCGACTTCTTGCCAATTGTCGGCCACTGAGCAGCTCGGCGTGGCGCCCATCGATAAAATCAAGTCGGGATGCTTGGGATGGTAGATTTCCTTCAATCGCTGCATGATCCCTAGCGCTTGACCGTGGACCTGTATGATCGCTTGCCTGGTTCTACATGCGTAAGTGTGTCCAGCATGAGATAAGAAGCCCTTAAACGTGTAATTCGGATGAGACTGCAATTGGTCTAAGCAGTGGGTGATGGCTATTTTACTCTGCGGATCAAAACCGGTACGGTGATACCCCACGTCTATCTTCAGAAATATACCCAAATTGGCACCCTGGTGGTATAGCAGGAGCGGCAAGGCCTCTGGGCAGGTGAGGATGACATTGATATGGGCGCGATCCGCCAACTGAGAAATCTCAGGCCACTCTCGATAATTTATCGGAAAAGCAATGGTTAGATCGTTCCATCCAGCGTCGACAAAGTATCGGGCCATTTGTACTGATGATACGGTAGCCTTGCGTACACCAGCTGCCAGAAACCACCTGGCAACCTCAGCCGATTGATGCGTTTTAAAATGTGGGCGGAGTCCCATACCCAGTGCCCGGGCCTTCTGGACCATTTGATCGATTTTGCTCAAGGTCCGCGATTGGTCCAGTAAAACCGTTGGTGTCGTAACGTTCATCAATGTCACTTGAATTATACTTTGTGGCGAAAGTAACAAGGAATGCTTTAATTTTGACAGGCGCATTTATCACGCTATGGCCACACCAGGAACGATTGCCTTTCACACGTTGGGATGTAAATTGAACTTTGCAGAATCCTCAGCGATCAAACGCCAGTTTGAACAACATGGCTATGCCGTGCGGTCTTTTGATGAGGGCGCAGACATTTATGTGATCAATACCTGCAGTGTCACTGATTTTGCCGATCGCAAATGCCGCAAAGCGGTAAGGCAAGCGCTGAAGAAGAACAATGAAGCTAAAGTGGTGGTTATCGGCTGCTATGCCCAGCTCAAACCTGAAGAAATTGCCAATATTGAAGGTGTGGACCTGGTGCTTGGTGCTGCAGAAAAGTTTCAGGTATTGTCGTATGTGGATCAGCTGGAGAACGTACCTGGCAAGGCCTGGGTAAAAGCCGGTGAGGTGAGTCAGGCCAATACCTTTGTCGATGCCTTCTCCTTTGGTGATCGAACTCGATCATTTCTTAAAGTACAGGACGGATGTGACTACAATTGCTCGTTTTGCACCATCCCTCAGGCACGTGGCCAAAGCCGGAGTGATCAGATCGACCAAATAGTGCGAAATGCGCAACACATAGCCGCCCAAGGCGCTAAAGAAATTGTGCTGACGGGAGTAAATATTGGAGATTTTGGAAATGGTACAGCTGTAATCGAAGGACACAAAGCAAAGAAGGAAGCCCTATTCATAGACCTATTACGTGCCTTAGAGAAAGACGGCTCTGTACCTCGATTTCGTATTTCCTCGATTGAACCAAATCTCTGCACTGAGGAAATCATCGAATTTGTCGCTACTTCTAATCACATCATGCCACATTTTCATATGCCCCTGCAATCGGGTAATGATAAGCAATTGCATATGATGCGACGACGATACAAAAGATCATTGTATGCAGACAGAGTCCGGGCAATCAAACAATGGATGCCACATGCTGCCATCGGTGTGGATGTCATCGTCGGATTTCCTGGTGAAACCGACGACGACTTTACCGAGACCAAACGATTCCTATCTTCTTTAGACATCACCTATTTGCATGTGTTCACCTACTCAGAAAGGGCCAACACCCCGGCAATACAGATGGATGGAGTTGTACCCATGGAAGAACGAAGATCGAGGAATGCACAATTGAGGACACTCTCACTACGAAAACGACGCGATTTCTTTACCCAACATTTGGCTACAGGCCGACCAATCCTAATCGAACAAAGCAAGGAGGAGGGAAAACTCACTGGATTCACGGACAACTACATCAAAATAGAATTGTCTGGCAGCAATGACTTGATCAACACCATACGCGAAGTAAAACTGGAATCGATCAATGGTGACCGGGTTATAGGTACATGTTGATCACATAGGGGAGGTGCACTATACTTCAAAAATGTACACCGGCCGTTAGGGTCATAATAAACGGCTTCTTTGCATCGGATCTATCCTCCAAGAAATCACTCAAGCCAGGTTCTAGGCCCAGGTCGAGGGTGATGAATGATAGATCAATGCCGGTACTTCCTCGAAGCCCAAAAAAAGCAGTATTCATATAGGCAAACCTAACGTTTCCCAGCACATTCGATACGTAGTTGAATGTCAGTCCGCCAGACAATCTCCAATTGATGCGATTTGTGGAAATTAGCCTGGTTTCTAATCCGGCCATCGCCTTCAGCACATCATAGCCATCCTGCACGGCAAAAAACTGAGTGGATTCGGGATGGTCTTGGGACAAAAAGTGTAGCCTAGAAAAGGAGGTACCCACTTTAAAGTAAAGATGGTCATCGGCGCCGAGTCGCATTTCAATACCCGCTGTATAACCAGCTTGGCTGCGATTCAATATCCCTTGTTGGTCGTCAAGTACATCTGCCCAGACCAACCCACCACTCAAAACTACACCGCCCGACTGCGCAGTTAGGGTAACTAATGAGCCAACTCCGATAAGTGCGAAAATTAAAAATGCTTCTATTGGTATTGTTCTCATTTTCCTCAGATGGAGTGCTGTCTGATACTCAGGCATCACCGAATCTCTGAAAATAATTCCCTGTATGTGGGTCGTCCGTTTTCAGAGCTGGACTTACCATCGAGAAAAAACAAATCATACAGTGGAGATGTCAAATGGCACAATATCCCAAAAAATAAGCGCCAGTATCTTTCGATCTGGCGCTTATTCACCCTTACAACAAAATTTGATTATGATAAGTCAGTATTACATTTTCTGACCTCTATTTAACCTGAACGTAAATTTTGCAATCTTGAGGTGATTGTCCAACCCCATATTCATGTGGTGTGCTTAAGTTTTAGGCCCTTCTTTCGATCTAGATATTTACGCTTTCTATGTCGATGGTTAATCCTATTTTTACCAACAAACGGATTATATACACTATGTATCCAGATCTCTCTTATCTATTTAATGATCTTTTTGGTACGCCCGTAAACAACTGGCTATCACTGATTAAGACCTTTGGTTTTATGTTAGCCTTGGCTTTTTTGGCAGCCAGTTATGTTTTTGGTCTGGAGTTAAGGCGAAAGGAAGCACAAGGTCTCCTCTCTCCCACCAAGGAAAAAATCAAGATGGGGTATGCAGCCACCCCTATGGAAATTGCCATCAATGCAATATTGGGATTCTTCATTGGCTTTAAGGTGGTCTACCTAGCCCAACATTATCAGCAGATCGGAGAAGACGTGTTCGGTTTCATCGCTTCAGGCACCGGAAATTGGCTTGGTGGCATTATTGGAGCCATATTATTTGGAATCCTGCAGTGGTGGGGAAAGGAGCGTGAAAAACAGGCAAAGCCGGGGGTTAAAGAAGTGACCATCTATCCCCATGATCGCAATACCGACATTACCATCAGAGCCGCAATATCAGGGATTCTGGGTGCCAAGCTCTTTGCCATTTTTGAAAGTGGAGAAAACATCCGGGCATTCTTTCGAGACCCCATCAACCAATTTTTTTCCGGCAGTGGGTTGGCTATATATGGGGGCCTCATTGTAGCTTTTGCCTATGTCTTCTGGTATGTGAGAAAAAAAGGTATGAAGCCCATCCACATCATGGATGCCGCGGCACCTGCCATGATTATGGGATATGCAGTAGGTCGAATTGGATGCCAATTGTCTGGCGATGGAGACTGGGGCATCGTGAACACCCTTGCCCAACCTACCTGGTGGTTCTTACCCGATTGGATGTGGGCGTATGATTTTCCAAATAATGTGCTCAACCAAGGTGTGCTCATCGAGGGCTGCGAAGGACCCTATTGTCATAGATTGGCGGAACCCGTCTATCCTACGCCATTCTATGAAGTAGTGATGAGTCTACTCATATTCGTCATACTTTGGGTGTTGCGAAAGCGCATTCAGATAGCGGGCATGATATTTTTTATTTATGTCACGCTCAATGGTCTTGAACGCTTTTGGATAGAGAAAATCCGTGTCAATGACGAGATTCCTTTTCTCGGTATGAATCCTTCACAAGCAGAGATTATATCGACCCTGTTGTTTTTTATCGGCATTGGTGGTTGCGTCTACTTGTATCGGCGACATAAACAAAAGGTCATCGAGAAATAGCACAGCCTCAGCTCGAGAGATCTTGTATCTAAATTCCTTGGAAAATCTACTCGGATGCGAATTCTGGTCAATGCACGATTTCTTATCAAAGGACAGCTAGAGGGAATTGGCCTATATTCTTATGAAATTCTTCGCCGGATGGTTTGTAATCAACCAGAAGATCATTTCATCTTCTGCTTTGACAGGCCATATGATCGCTCTTTTGTTTTTGCAGATAATGTCACACCCATTATAGTTCATCCTCCTGCTAGACACCCACTGCTGTTTATCTGGTGGTTTGAGATCGGCATTCGCACCGCATATAGACAACATCATGCCGATGTTTTTTTCTCGCCCGATGGATTCTTATCCCTGTCAGAGCGTGTTCAAAAGCAAGTCTTGGTCATCCATGACCTGGCCTACATACATTATCCCCAGCAGGTAGGATTTGTCGAGCGGTGGTACTACCGCTATTTTATGCCAAAGTTCATCCATATAGCAGACAAGATTATTACCGTTTCGCAAGCATCTGCCAATGACATCGCAACACATTTTCCCCATGTAGCTGGAAAAACCAACGTGATTTACAATGGAGGTCGATCCCTATTTACTAATCAGGAAAATCCCCTTCAAGTGCATGCCGAAATTGGTTTCGGCACAGACAAAGATTATTTTCTTGTAATAGGTGCCATACATCCACGCAAAAATCTGGCTCGTACCCTAATTGCTTACCGGCATTTTCGCGACCAAAGCAAGAGAAAAACTAAGTTGCTGATTGTAGGTAGGAAGGCATGGAAAACTAAATCGCTTGAATCAACGTATGCTGGACACCCATATAAAGCTGACATCTCCTTTTTAGGATTCGTCTCAAACGATAAGTTGGGTCAATTGTTATCTGGAGCCAAGGGCCTCATTTTCGTTTCACTCTTCGAAGGATTTGGGCTGCCAATCATCGAAGCCATGCAAGCCGGTGTACCAGTGATTACCTCCAATAGATCTGCTATGAAAGAAATCGCTGGCCAAGCGGCCATCTTAGTCGATCCTGAGCGTACTGATGAGATTGCTCAGGCCATGGTGACTTTGCTAGAAAGTGAGCAAATCGTAAAGTCGCTGATCACTAAGGGGTTAGCGCGGGCCCGACGCTTTAGCTGGGATTCAGCCGCCTTGCAAGTCTCAGACATAATCAGGGAACTAGTGACTTCGGGCAAGGCTTGATCAGCCATTTCTCAACGATTTCCTACTTTTGATTTCTACCTAAATTCAACCTGGGTGCATCAAACAGACATATTGGTGATCGGCGCCGGAGTGGCTGGACTCACTTTCGCCATAAAGACCGCACAAGAAAGACCTGACATTCATATACTGGTTATTACGAAATCGAAGATTGACGAAACCAATACCAGCTATGCACAAGGTGGTATTGCTGCTGTCTGGAATCATCAAGTAGATGACTATGCAAAACATATAGCCGATACTTTAGATGCCGGGGACGACCTTTGCAATGAGCAAGTGGTAGAAATCGTGGTCAAGGAAGGCCCGGAGCGCGTCAAGGAATTGATCCGGATGGGTGCCAAGTTTGATAAGCACAAGGGTAAATTTGATCTGGGAAAGGAAGGTGGGCATTCGGAAAACCGGATCCTGCATTATAAGGACATCACTGGGTGGGAAATTCAACGCACCCTCATCGATAAAGCCAAAAGCTATAGCAACATTGAGATTAGAGAACACATCTATGCAATCGACCTATTATCTCAACATCATCTGGGGTATGTAGTGACGCGAGTCACTCCCGACATCACTTGCTACGGAGCTTATATACTAAATCGTGAAACCAATGCGATTGAGACCATTACTGCCAAGGTTACCGTGGTGGCTAGTGGCGGAGCGGGTCAAGTCTACCGCAACACGACCAATCCAACCATTGCAACTGGAGACGGAATCGCGATGGCATATCGGGCCAAGTGCCGCCTAGAGAATATGGAATTCGTACAATTTCACCCTACTGCCTTATATAATCCAGCTGGTGAAAATCCAGACTTTCTCGTATCGGAGGCCGTCAGAGGTTTTGGTGCCATCCTCAAAACCAGTGATGGTAAACCATTCATGCAGAAGTATGATGAACGAGAATCGCTTGCTCCCCGTGACATTGTAGCGCGAGCAATCGATAACGAGATGAAGATCCGTGGTGATGACTTTGTATCGCTCGATTGCAGACATTTGGAGAAGGAGGCCTTCACCACCCACTTTCCCACCATCTATGACAAGTGCATGAGCTTAGGCATAGATGCCATGAAAGACATGATCCCGGTAGTGCCTGCTTGTCACTATATGTGCGGTGGAATTAAGGTCAATACCTGGGGCAGGTCATCCGTTCAGCATCTATACGCCATTGGTGAATGCACCTCCACCGGCCTGCATGGTGCCAACCGTTTGGCCTCCAACTCGCTACTGGAAGGATTGGTATTCGCCCATCGTGCTGCGCATGACGTCATACAACACATTGATAAGGTCGTGCCACAGAACAATATTCCTGATTGGGATGCGGAGGGTACATCTGAGCCCAAAGAGATGGTATTGATTACTCAGAGCTGGAAAGAACTCAAGGAGATCATGAGCAGCTATGTAGGTATAGTACGCAATAATGTTCGACTCAGAAGAGCCAACTCCAGGCTTCACCTATTGTACCGGGAAACAGAAGCACTCTATCAGGACACCATCCTTTCTCCCCAATTGTTTGAACTGAGAAACCTAATCACGATCGGATATTTAATCACGAAGTCTGCAGAGATGCGCAAAGAGAGTCGAGGTCTACACTACACGACAGATTATCCCAAAAAACTAGCATTTTTAGATGTAACCATTCTATAGTGAGCGTTGATTCAGAATTCGATCAATAGTTATCGATCAAGGTTTAAGGAATCTTGATAGTTTTGAAGTTCATCCCATCGGCCTGCTGCCGCCAACTGCGCTTGCTTAGGCCAAGTGGCAGGATCATGACTTCTGAACCGCTCGCCAGCTGCATGTAGAATCTCTCTGAGGTGATTTACATCCGTATTTGCCAATGTTGACCATCGGTTGATGCTCTGTCCGTAGAGTAGCATCTGGACTTTCCTGCCAATGCCGGCTATTTTGGTAAGATCATCGGAGCCCGATTCTTCACCAATCTGGCCATGGTCAGGATTACTGCCAAGCTCATCTGAATTTCCACCATGTAAAAAATCCAGGTATTCACGAAGTTTAGTCCATTCACCATCCGCTGCCATTCTTGCTTGCTTGGGCCAGCTACTGGGGTTGAGCGATCCAAATTTTTCTCCTCCCTGCTCCAGGATGCTTTGTATTTGTGGAACCGAAGTGCTTCCCAATTGTCGCCATGTATGAATGCTATGATTTTGTAGAAGTTCTGCTGTCAAAGGTCCAATACCTTCAATGAGCTGCAAGTCATCTTCCCGAACTGGCTTGCCAAACACACCTTCGGCCGTCTGAGCATCAAAGGCAATCATTCCTGCACCAGCGATATCGGCTGCCAAACTCGCAATTAGCAAATCATCGATTTGTGGAGTCGTCTCTGCAACAACTTCTTCTGGGCTGGATATATCAGGAAATTCCAGACCATGGTCCAATACTGGCCTGGATCCTTCTCTTTCGAATCGACTAAGTTGCGCTCCCATTGCAGCATTCTCTCCCTTCACTTTTACAATCGCAGCATTACAACTTTCTAAATCGCCTTCCAGGTTGGTGATCCTTGATTTTGTTGACCTAAGTTGTTTTTCAAGCTCATTGATCATATTCATTCGCTTCTGACCGTAGATCAACTGATGCATGAACCATCCTAGTAAGAACATACCCAGACAAATGAGTAATATCTCAATGCTGTGCGTCGTGAAAGATCCAGTTCCCGGACTAGTTATGGGATTTTGAATTTGTAATAATCCGATCATAAAGCGAAGATCCTATTTTTCTATTCAATGATTGTCAGTTCAACTCGTCGATTCATTCTCCTACCTTGCGGTGTTGTGTTATCAGCAATGGGCCTAAGCTCTCCTTGTGAAGAAGTAATGATGCGATCGGGGTCCAACCCTATCCGCACCAACAACCGCTCAATGGCATCTGCCCGCATATGACCCAATCGCTCATTTCTGGCGGTACTGGCACTGCTATCAGTATGTCCCACCAGACTCACCTTCCCATCTGTTTGAGATAGGTATTGCACTAGGTCTTGCAAATATTCGTCCAGTTCCTCATTGTCCAGCATTTGATTGGATGCATGTGGAAAATTAATGATCATACGACCCTCGAACTCGCGTACAGATCTATTGTTAATGATTCTGCGTATGGCAAAAGCAGCATACGGATCATTGGATGCGAGGGTGTCTTCGACAAGCTCATCTTTGACATTAAACCGATCCGCTGTCAATTGGGGAAATAAGGACCGAATTTGATGTGCGCGGGCTAAACCCAAGCTACTGAAAGCTGTTTGATTTTGTTCTTGCTCTGCATACTTGCCGATGATTTCAAGTTTGTCATTTGGCCCTAACTGATCCGAGATAGAATCTAAAAACGCTGGCAGTCCATCGCCCTTCAAGAAGACAGTATCCGACCAGGTGAATAATAGGGGATCCGTCGCAGCCACTTTTTCTGAAAACATAGTGTCTCGCTTATTATCTGTGAGTGGAGCTTCATATTCACTCATAGCCGGATTTAAGCTGGCATATGTACCAAAGGGACATACCTGTTTGTGGGGACAAACGTACCACCACCAGGACAATAGAAAAAACAAGAAAGTTAAGACCGAAATTGCAATTTTCATGTAGACATAGTGACGCAAGTTTGAAGATAAGCAATTATCTGGGGAAAGGATTCCAGCCGCCATGATGTAAATCCTTGATGCTAAATGGTTTAAATCAAGTCAATCCGCCTAATCGTAAGCATTGTGCATATCAGTGCTCCATCTCATAGATTAAAAGTCGCTCCCTGGCAATTCCCAGTTGTTGCTCCAACTCGTCAATGCGTTCTAGCAGATTAAAAATAATGTCAATGCCTTCAACATTGACATTTAGGTCATGATGTAATCTGAGCACCTTCTCCAGAGTGCTCACTTCCTCCTCATGTAAGTACCAGCGATCATCTAGTTGATGCAATTTTATCAAACCGACATCATGAAGTCGAGATACGAAATTTACTTCGATGGTGTAGTGGTGGCAAACTTCCCGTATTAGCAAATATTCTTTGGTATTCATGATGTTTGCATGTTTCGAAGCTCAATGAGAAGACTTTGTTGCTTAGGGGACAAATGAGTGGGTATATCAACATGGTATGTGATGATCAGATCACCTCTGTCGTCGTCGCGCTTATATTTAGGGAATCCTTTTCCTTTCAGCTTGACCTTGGTTCCATTCTGTGTTCCCGGAGGTACGGTCAGTTTAACTCTGCCATCTAAAGTATCAACATAAAGCTCGCCCCCAAGTAATGCTGTGAAGAGATCAATGTGCTGCGTTTTGAATAAATTGGCTTTCTCTCGCCTAAAGGAGGTATTGTTGTCGATGGAAAAAGTAATCATCAGATCACCTGGAGGTCCACCATTGACCCCTGCACCACCATGTCCCTTTATGCGAATTTCCTGGCCATCTCGGACACCTGCAGGAATGGTGAGGCGAATATTTTTTCCCCCTACATTTAGAGTGCGCTTGTGTGTCCTATACACATCCATAAGATTCAAGTGCAATTCTGCTTGATAATCTTGACCTCGATATCTTACCTGGCCATAACCCCTACTACTGCTCCTACCACCAAACATAGACTCAAAAAAATCAGAAAATTCGTGCTCTGAGAAGTCCTCACCTGAGAAAGTAGGCCCAGATCTTTGCCGATTGGCACGACGTTGTCCCTGCTCTCTTCTAGCTTGCTCAAATGCTTCAGCATGCTCCCAGTCCTTTCCATATTGATCATACTTCTTGCGGTTCTCAGGATTACTCAACACTTCATTAGCTTCGTTTACCGCTTTAAATTTTTTCTCCGCCTCCTTATCGTTGGGATTGAGATCTGGATGGAATTTTCTGGCCAGCTTACGATACGCCTTTTTAATCTCCTGTTCAGTTGCTGTCTTACTGACGCCAAGAATTTTATAATAATCTATATATGCCATCTGTATATACTACAGTCCACATTTATAACAATGTAAAAAGAGCAGATGTTCCTTTGGAAGCATCAATTCAACAACACCTTCCCAAGACCATCTTGATTGGAAATGGTATAATCTATATCACAGATTTCTAGCTTGCTAATCGTGATTGAGCAATCTAAGTTTATGAGGGCCTATTTTAGGAATCCGCTCAATGATACCTCGAGCCTCAAGGTCTAATTTCACAGAAACTATATACCAAGGCACCCCCGTCAAAGGAGTCACTTAAGTCGTCAACCGCTCTGTCGTTGAGATCTTCATAGGTAATCACTTTTTCTTCACTAAGCATATCCAACATATACTCCTTGAGGACATCGTAACGACATTTCAGAATATACACACCCTTTATTCCCTGGGGATGTCTGGTCATAATATGATCATCTTGTACCATATCAAAATCTTTAGGATTAGGTTAATTCAATTTCGACATCTACATGGGTTAGCAATAATCCCACTTATTATATTCATAGTTGATGCTTTCGCTGCAAGTAGCTTCCCAGACCATGAAGTCTGTTTTTCCAAAAAATCTCTAGGGCCGTAATGTATTCCTCCACCTCTTGGAGTGCCTCCAGCTGGAGGTAACAATTTCGCTGGCGCGCATCGGACGCATCTACCTCAATGTCCACTAAGTTGCTTTGTTGTAAAATCTTTATGTGTTTGGATACAGCAGGTCTAGTCATGTCAAACTGCTCGGCAATGGTATTGATGCTGGCCGGGTGTTGTGCCAACATACGCAGGATGTCTCGTCGAGTGGGATCTGCCAATGCTTTAAAGACATCATTCATTTAGCTAAATATTTAGGCAATGCAACAGTCAATATCCTACACCTCCAACCGTTAGCCAGTATTTTGCGCACGATGATGGCATTTAGCAGTCCATCGAAACCGCTGTGTTCAAATAGGAGTTCGGTGTTTCTTTCATCAATAGACTTCAAAGTAAAGGTGACTTTCGAATTCTGTAGAGATCCGCCACTCCAACTAAATGAGTTGGTCGGTGGAATAACCTCAAGTACTTCACAGTAAACGGTGCCATCGAATCCTGGATAAGACTTGGTCTTAAATGCAAATCTATGGCCAAACACTGGTTTAATATCACATTCCATCAGCCACTCGCTCATCGCTTGCGCATCAGTCAAGTCCTCCCACACGTCTTGTACGGGAAAATCGTATACAATGCGTTGTTTTATGGATTTGGTCACAGATATATGTAACTAAATATTTACCCAAAAAAAAAGGAAACTTTTTAGTTACATACAAATATTTATTCAATTCCAATTGCTATTATATATAAAAATCCAACTATTTTTTAACAGGATTAGGTTGGTTGAAATACCAAGCAGGAAACGGTCCCTGCTTTGACTTATCAGGATGACGGTGGTAAAATTGCTGGCCCCGATCAGGCAGTAAGTTCATACGCGTGCCACCAGTCTGTGTCAACATGTCGAACAACAGCTCTTTCATATTGGCGATGGTATCTACATATGCCGCATTGTTGATTAAGTTTTCTTCTTCGAGTGGATCTCCTCGCATATCATAGAGTTCATCAGTGTCCCATAGACCATGGTACCGAATGAATTTAAAATGGTCATTTCTAACCGCAAAGATCGTGGGTGTTTGTGGATAATTCCATTCCCAATAGTATTCATATAATAAGGTATTTCTCCATTCGGTGACATTGCCTTGTACAACGGGCCAAAAACTCTCCCCATCCATGAAGTCAGGCACTTGCACTCCGGCTACCTGGAGTAGGGTCGGCGCAATATCAATATTAGCTACCACAGCCTTGATCTTCTCTCCAGCATCAATCTGGTCAGGATAATGCATCATGAGTGGAACTCTGATGGAGGCTTCATATGCTGTGCGTTTATCGATCAAGCCATGATCACCAAACTGAAATCCATTGTCACCCATGTACACCACTAAGGTGTTTTCAAGCTTGCCATTCTTTTCCAAATATTCAAACGTACGACCTAAATTGTCATCGACAGCAGTCAACGCTTCACAGTACCGCTTATAGTAGGTCGACACTTCAAAATCCTCGAGATTATACCCATAATCAGCACCGTGCCTACTATTGCGCTGATCCACCAACCACCTGGGTTTTCCTCGATAATTTTCCCCAGTATTTGCAAAGGTTTTTGGCGGGACCCAAGTTTCCTGATCATACTTATGCCGATCCTGATCCCTTGGCACAAAATCAGAATGCACCGCCTTATGGCTGATATAGAGGAAGAAGGGTTTCTGCTTCTCCTTTCGCTCATCTAGCCAGGTGAGGGCATAGTCAGTTATTTCATCCGTGATGTAACCTCTTTGCGGTACTCTTTCCTGTCCGTTGATATTCCAACCATCATATCTAGTTTGTGGTACCACTCGAGTAGTTCCATGACCATCAGGATAATAGGTGCCCTGACCCCTGAACGCAACCCAATGATCAAAGCCACGTTGAGGTTCATCAAGATCACCCATATGCCACTTGCCAATAAAGGCCGTTTCATAGCCTGCCTTCTGTAACAACTGAGGAAAAAAAGTCAGCTCAACATTCACAGGATTGTAGTTGTTTACCACTCCATGGTTATGTGCATACAATCCGGTTAAAATCGACGCTCGGCTGGGCGAACACAAGGAAGTGGTAACGAAGGCATTTTCAAAGTGTGCCCCATTTCTGGCCATCTGATCCATGTAGGGTGTTTCCACAAAAGGATGATCCATAAATCCCACGACATCCCACCGGTGATCATCGCAGAGAACAAAGATTATGTTGGGCTGATCTTGTGCTTGGATCGATACCATCCATAGCAATACATGAAAAACCAGCAATAGATATCTCATCAGCAGTCTATTATGAAAAAGTAGCTATCCCAGAGAAACAACATACACTGAAGTTACTACTCTTCGAAATTTTCGTACTTGGGCATTTTGCCCTTGAACCAATTGGCTACCGATTCCCGCTGCTGCTGGGAGAATCGAGCCTCCTTATGTGTCCAAGTATATGAGGGCAGGGGCATATGTCCTTCTTCTACTTCCTCGTAGCACTCTTCCAATTTATGATGTGCCCGTTTATTGGTATAGGTGGCCCATTCAGAGAAATTTAAGTGATGCCTACCTTCATTGACATGTCCTTTCAACCAAAATGATATGGGTGCAATGTTACTATACCAGGGATAGGTAGTTTCATGTGAATGACAATCGTAGCAGGTAGTGGAAATAATGGAAGCAATGTCTTCTGGTGGTTGTAGTAGGGTCAAGAAGTCTTTACTAGGATCAGTTTCGGGTTTAGTCTTATCAATGCGGATAAACTGTATTAGAACCAAAAGGATCAACAATCCAATTAATACCTTTTTAATGGTCTTATTCATGGCGAATATCTTTTGCGGTTGACAAGATAAGGATATTGGCATGAAGGCCAATTGACATATCCTCTTCTGTAGGCTGTTTCAAAAGTGCTGGTCCTGTAAAATCAAAAAACTAGTTAGACTAGTCAACTAGAGAACCATCGGAGGTAAGGAAATACTTCGAAATAGTCGAGAATTGCGACAGTTTCTTAAGTGCCAAGATTAATGATTAAACGCAACTCGAAGTGCACGCAGCCCCTGAACTCCCTGTAGAGGTTTAATTTCAAGATCTTCTACATGATCCTTCAGCAGTCCCTCATTGATTAGGTAGTTCAGATAGCCCAGATACTCCTTTTTCTCCTTCTCTTGTAAATAGGCAATGGATATCGTATCTGCTTTGCGCAAACGCTCCTTAGAGTCAGCTATCGTCGCTTTGTCAATCCGATTTTTTATGACTTCATATTGAAGGTGGTAAGCCCCATCAATGTCAAAATGTTTTTCGTCCAATCTAAATTTAATAGACAAACTGCTGCTATAAACGAGGATAAGATAAGACATCGGCAAATGAAGGGGCAACGATTCTTGAACAGATTTTATGCGCTCATGTATCTCGATCATACTCTTCAATTGCCACAGCCGGAGGTTGTGCAAATGATGTATGGTAAACTGATCATGTTGCAGGAGTGACTGCCCCAAATACATGGTGTACTCTACTCCATCGGTTTTGTACTTTTCGAAATAATGTGGAATAATTTGCTGGTTGATAATTTCCTGCTTATCCAGATGGTTTGAGATGGTTCTGTTTAGGGCATTTATACTGTCCTGATAGTCTTTACGTGCCTGATAAACTATCTGCAAGTCATGGTCTATTTTGTCCATGTATCCTTGTACCAACTCAGCTATGGCAAGGTTTTTCTTACCTAGGTCTTTCAACAGGGGGTGGATTTCTTCGCGTAGCACGTCCGCCACACTTGCTTCAAGACTATTGTTAAATTCACCCTCGACTGCTTCCAAATATGCCTTCAGTTGGAACAGGTGTTTTTGTAAAATCGGATAGCCAAAATACTGGTGTACACGTTCTAAGACTTCGTATAGCAGGACAAGGTTTTTCTTCATATCTGTCCTTACAGCTTTGTTCCTGATCTTCGTGGAGTTGATGATATCAATTTGGCCGTAGAAGGGATGAACACCCCTAAAAATGATAGGCCTCAAGCTGGCCATGTCACCTTTGTTTTCTTTTTCCTCTATAAAATCGAATGCCGTTTCTGTAAATTTCCACAGTACACTGGGATGAATATTCGTGTACTGTTCTTGAATTATATTCTGAATTCTATTTTCTACAGATTTCCTACTCTCCTCCAATGCTATATCATAGAGTGGGAGTATTTCTTTCAGTTTGAGTTTTTTCAAATAATTAAATGCGAATGGTTCTGATGAGGCTAACTCCATCATACCAATGACCTGCTTAACTTGATCTCGCAACGGTACGATCATTAGACTGCGGTATCCATTGTTTACCAAGGCCTGTTCAATCGGCGTAGGGTTTTCAATCTTTCTCAGGTCAGAAATAATCTCCGTTTTGTTCTGACGACAGGCCTGTTCATATGGGCTCGTTCTTACCAGACTGCCTACGAACGGATGTTCATCCTTGACTATCGGATAGTTAATCTTATACCGATGAGCCACCGACCTTTCTGTGGGGTAGTCCAAGGCAGAAATACCGACTTCTACATTCTCCACCTGTAGGTAAATTCTTGTCAGATTTGCAATGGTTCTGGCCGTTTCATTATTGAGAAGTGCACCGGGAGCCAAAAGAATCCTACGCAGCTGCGACAGTGTCTCGACTTCAGTCACGTCGTTCATGAAGGCAATAAATAAACCCTCGAAATGGAACACATTGGGTGAAAAAGTATCTAACCAAAGAGAGACATCTTTCGAATTATTCAATAGATAATTCAACTTCTCAGGACTAATTTTGGGAGGAGTACCCTTCACTTTTACCTGCAGATAATCCAACATGGAATTGGTCTTGTAAAACATCTCCTTGTTGGTATCCTCGTACTTAACTCTGAATAAAAAAGGCAAAACGGTTTCTAGCTTGACCCCATAGTGCTTCTTTAGAATAATGAGACAGGCTCGTATGCTGTAGGGTATCTTGTCAAACTCGCCAAATTGCTGAAATTCAATACTCGAATTTGGATCGGAAAGAAGCAATTGCATTGACTCAGTCGTATAAAATGGAGCAATGCCAAAAGGGGCCGAAGCATATCCAATCAGCTTCTTGGATAATACCGCTGGGAAAATACCACTCAATAGCAAGGTGATGACCTCGCTGTGTTCTGATAAGAAAGTCTGAACATCCTCATATGGATCAAGTAACGAAGGATGTTTGGTCACATACTGGCTTATTTCAGATGCGATCAGCCTATTCTGAGGGTGATTTGCCTCTAACTTGGATCGCCAAAACTTAACCAATGGCTCCATGCTTAACCTGGACTTGAAAGGAAAATCTTCAAGACCCATGCTTAAACGGGCTTCACCAAGCATCTGCTCAGCTTGCTTTAATACCGGCCATTCCACAATTTTTGCCATCTTTCTGCAGCTATATTATCTGCGCAAAGGTCGGCAAATTAGTACGGCAATGTGCAAATTAGAATGATTCAAGGTCTTGCACCCTCACAACTCACTAGAATGCATATCCAAGTCCTGCCAAGATACGAGCACCCTCACTGCCATCATGTACACCTAGTCTAAGGACAGCAGAATTCACCAAATTAAACCAGAGAGATCCACCCACATTACCATACCACTGATCACTGTCTTCTCCTTCAGCCCAAACTCGACCATAATCTGCACTGAGGGTCATACCTATAGCCATCGGTAGTACATTGTTCTTTACTCTAAGCAACGGTATCCGAACATCATTGCTGTGAAACAAAGATGCGCCCCCGGTAAATCGCTCTATTCGGTATCCCCGCAAGTTAGATAGTCCACCAATCGTGGCTCCATGATAAAAGTCAAAATCCCCCCAAATTTGTCGACCACCGAGATGTGTAGCAAATATCACCAATTGCTGTTTGTCCAATGGAATGTAAAAGGTGAGCTCACCACCGACTTCCCGGAACGAACGATCCTCCACATTCAGGTTTTGCCTCAGCGAAGCACGCGCATGAAATGCCATGCCTCTTCGGGGATAGACCAGGTTGTCTTTATTTTCGAGATCATAAGTCACCTGTGCACCTAGGTAAGCTTGGTTGGAAAAGATCTCATCACGTACGTTCAATTCAGAAAGCGAAATGACTCGGTTTTCTGTCCTTTCAACCTTGAATTGCTCAAAGACTGGTGAAACACCAAGGGCTGCGCCACCCCCAAACCTACGTTCAAAAGCAGGCATCAACCGAAATAACTTGGTGCGTACGCGATAATATTCATTGCTTTCGACGTTTTGACTGGTGTTACCCAAACCGTAAAAATTTTGAGCAAACCGGGGCGTCTGAAAATGTATACTAGGTTTGAAATTCCATCGACCGAGTACGTCGACAAAAGTGCCCTTCCAGCTGAAAGAAAATGCACTGGTGATAAAGGCATAATTAATGCCAACTTGATGTCGCTGTCCAAAGGGCTTTTTCTTAAAGCTAGGTACCGTGTGATCGATGGCTCCCCCAATAAACAGACCATCATCTGAATAAATAGACAAGTATGGTACAGCCAAAGTGAATGGATAATCAAATTCTCTGAAGTGATATTCATTGGCTAAGCGTACATCGGATCGCTTATCCTTTGACTCAGCATTGAGTTTAAGCTTATTCTTGGTCAGATCGTCATAGATCCAATTGCGTTTAGATGGACCGCCGACCTTACTCTCATCAATGAAGGTATCTTCATCCTGCCCCCCAACCATTCTGATCTTTGGACCCCGAGTCACTTCACCCACGATTTTGAAGTCGTCCTTACCATCTAGTCCGTATAAAATAATTTCTTGGGTCTCGGTATGGTCAAATCGACGATCGTAGATCTTCCGTTCCTTTTCCTGATCCTTCGAACGGTAGACCCGTACCCTGGTGAATCTCTCTGACAGTCTCTCCACCAGAAAATAATCGGCCTTATTGGTTCCGACCACATCCACCGACTTGGCAAGAAAATGGTAGAGGTCACCAGCCATGTCCATAAGATTATCTCTTCGTGCCTTTAAGGTCTTGGCAATATCCGAACCTCCCTGATTGTAAATGGTTTCGGGCCAGGTCTGCAAGGCTTGATCTATGACCGAATCTGTCAATCCCTCTTGAATCTTTTCCACTTGCCTTTGCCATTCTTCCCAGGTAAGTTCATTGAGAAATCTACGATCAAAATACCTGGTGCCCCACGTCAGCCAGTGCACTTTCTTGGTTCGATCTGGAAATTCTTGCATCGGACGCAGATTAATGACTGCTCGAGTGGCTAAACTCGTAAAGAAGCCATCAAATTTTGCGAAAGCCTGATCCCGGTCGCGAGGTATGGGTCGATAAATGTGGTCATCTCCCTCATCAAATTTGGCCCACCGCCATTGATCATCATGTCGATCCCAATCACTTAGCACCAAATCGAATAATCGAGATCGTACCACCCAATCTTTGTCAACGAGATGGTGGTCACTTTTTTGGAGTTGTTGCAATAGATCCAGCGAGCTTATGATGTCGTCTGAGCGTCCAAAACTTTCTACATCAGATCGATCCCCTGCTGGTCGTTCTTCAAACAGATAGAGGCCTTCTCCATACTCTTGGTTGTAGCCATGTAAATAATCCTGACTTGGCACATACACCAATTGAGGATTGGCATGATAGACATCTATAGCATCGGCCATCGGAGGGATGACAAATGCAGCGTATGGATGAGCAGTAGTGAAGAAATCACGCATGAGATCCACAACAAAGGTGTTGGCAAATGCTTCGGGAAGCAGTTTGTCAACGTTCTTTTGCATGCCCCTCAAGGAGTATTGTCGTCCTTCGGGACCTTCCAGGCGTAACGATTTTGTCTGCATTCCACCACCTCGCCTTACGGGTACCAAACCACCCTTTTCATATTGTAGGTTCAAAACTGGTACTTTCACCTCTGTGCCATAGAGCTCCCTATACCATTTCCCCCAAAACCAATTATAAAACTTGCTTTTGTCTGTCTGTTCTATGGAGTAGATGCTTGTCGTCACGGAATCGCGAGATAACTCTGGAATATCCTCTCTGCTTTGGTTAGAGGGCGCTTGCTTTATGACGGTACGATAGCGCTTGTTTTTGTCACCTTGCTGATCGACGGTATAAAAGACAAGTTCTAACCTACCGTCTGCATACTGCTCAATGGCAGCAAAGCCTAGTTCTGCTGCACCAAATTTCAAGTTTTTCCCCTTGCCAAATGGAGTACTCTTTGATCCTGAACCACTGATAATGTATGGATGATCACGCTCAATGTATTGCAGGTTGTGCTCATGACCGGCCACAAAAATCAGGTTCTCAAAGTCTCTCGTCGCAGCCAGAATTTGCTGTTTGAACTCTTTGAAAGGTTGGTAGCTATTGTCTTGCTTTACGCCAGCATTGGCACGCAACAAAGGATAAAGAGATCCGACAATAGGCAAAGGTAGATACAAACCTTTGATCAGATTTGTAAATGGAAATAGGTGGTCCATGATTGAAAAATAGCCGCCATGATAGCCATAAGTAAAAAGTGGATGGTGAAAGGCCACTATGATGTCCTTGTCTCGGTTTTTTTTCAATAGTCCCGTGAAGTCCCTGATCAGCTCTTCCCGAGTATGGACCTCACACTCCGCATTTATCTCTGGTTCTTCGTTCCAATCCCTTAGCCACCACTCTGAGTCCAGGATGATTAGCGACAAGCCATCATTTAATTCTATAAGTTCTGGACCTGCACAACCATCTCTAGGTAAAAAGACATCATCATCGTCCAAATACTTTTTCACATACTTTTCCTGCCGTTTTAGACCTGCTAGTCCTTGCCGCCAATCATGGTCGCCCGGTATCACAATCCCTTGACCTTCATAGTCTTCCAGTACTGCAAGCTGTTGCTCAAGTGCAAAAAGCGCATTGGCCCTTTCAGGGTCTTCTTTCCTAGGCATTCCATCAGGATACATGTTATCTCCCAGGAATATGACTGAGCTCTTTTCGCCAAGTTTCTGAAGATCCACTCGTAGCGCAACTAAGGTAGGGGCTGGCTTACCTTCCGCTGAGCCACCAGCGTCACCAATCAGAAAAGTAGTATGCAGCGGTGCATCTTTGTTATCTTTATTTATGTTGGGTACACTGAGAGGTTTAGCTATATAAGGGCTGTAGGATGCACATCCCACCAATAGGATGAACAAAGGGAGCAATCGCATCGATGAAAGAAACATTATCCAGAGGAAATTGTGAACAAAGTAGTTGGTATGGTATCGCACTTTATGAAGATAAACAAATGGTTTTTGTTGGGTATAATAGCCACGGCTTGTCTGTACCCATTACAAAAATATATCATCACGGATCATCAAGTTAAGAAAGAGCTGCTAAAACTGGAGCATCTCGAAGTCTCTTCGACTTATGCTGTAAATGAACCTGTAGAAACTTTTCTGCTTGCTTCGCGGCTGGCCGAAATATCAGGTTTATCTCTAGGCCAGGACGATTCGACTCTCCTGGCGGTACAGGATGAAGAGGGCATCCTATTCACTTTGGATAGGTCCAATGGCAAAGTAATTGATGAGCTACATTTTGGTGGCGATGAAGATTATGAGGGCGTAGAATTCGTAGGTGACAAGACTTATATACTTACCAGCAAAGGCGACCTGCGCATCATAAATAGAGATGGTGAGACAAAGGCAAAAAAGATCAAGACCGAACTCAAGAGAGATGACGATGTAGAGGGCCTCGGCCATTTGTCAGAAAAAAACATGCTACTCCTAGCATGTAAATCTAACCGCGCCGGTAGGAAGAAAAATCGAAATGTCTATGGCTTTTCTCTCTCTGAACAGGTCCTCGATACGACACCTTATCTATCACTAGATCCCGATATCATCGCACAGAAATTGAATCGCGAGAAAAAAACGCCCTACTTTAGTCCTTCGGCTATTGCTGTACATCCAACATCCGGCGAAATCTTTGTCTTGTCTTCAGTAGCTAGATCGATTATCGTGTTTGATAAGCAGGGTAATTTAATCGCTGCTGCAAATTTAGATCGAGGTGTACATCTCCAACCAGAAGGACTGGCTTTGGATCGAGATGGAACCATGTATATTGCAAATGAGGCCAGAGGTGGAGTAGCTAAGATTTATGTCATTGGTGCTGGATAAATTTCTTTAACAAAGAGGATTCTTAATTATGGACGATTTGCTTAAAAAGGCTGAAAAATATGCATTGGCTTATGCCGAAACAGAAATTCCATCTGTCCATGTTTTTCATGCCAGTCCACACTTCAGAGAGGCGGTACAAGCAGCCAAAGAGTTGGCAAAGGGATATAACATGACTCCTGAAGAGATCATAGATATCCAAATCGCCATGTGGTTTCATGATCTGGGCTTTAGCGGTGGTGGGGAAAACCACGAGGAGCGGTCAATGGAGATTGCTGAAAGTTTCTTGAATAAGGAGGCAGTAGAAGAAGCTCGCATTGAGAAGGTAAAGCAATACATTGCGGCCACTGATCGCTCGCACAAACCAGATGGCCTCATGGAAGAAATCGTTAATGATGCCGACACAGCTCATATTGGCAGCAAGAAATACTTCGATATATTGGGCCTACTCCGGACTGAGTGGGAGTCTCGACTGGGTAAGAAATATGACGAAGAAGAATGGCTCAAACTCAATATTGAGTTTCTGGAAGAACATCGATTCTATTCTGGACTTGCAAAGACCAAATATGGCAGACGCAAGCGCAAGAATATGCTCAAGTTGCAAAAAAGATATCAGGAGCTTCTGGACTTCAAGAGGGAGAAAATTGAAGGTGCCGATCCCAACGAGCTTATGAGTGTGCCTAAGAAAGCAGATCGTGGAGTAGAAACTATGTTTCGGGTGACATTGCGAAACCACAACAACCTTAGTAGAATTGCCGACAACAAGGCTAACATCATGCTAAGTATCAATGCCATCATGCTTTCCATTGTCATTTCGAGTCTCACTCCAAAACTTGATTCGAATCCCCGACTCATTATTCCAACCATAATCATCATCATTGTTTGCTTGATCTCAATCATACTTGCCACACTCTCTACTAGGCCGAAGATTACCTCAGCAAATTATTCGGACGAGAAGTTCCTATCGAGTCGTTTTAATATCTTGTTCTTTGGAAATTTCTATCAGATGCCGTTGGATAAATTTGAATGGGGCATTCAAAATTTAATGAAAAATGAAAAACTGTTGTATAGCTCTCTGAGTAAAGATCTATACTACCTGGGTCTGGTCCTAGCGAAGAAATACAGGTATCTATATATTGGATATAATGTGTTTATGTACGGCTTGGTGGTGGCGGCAATCGCTTTCATTATTTCCTTCTTGCCTGATGGTCCCGTGTGAAACTAATCCTTAGGGACCGATAAAAAAGAACATCGTCTAAATCGGGAACTTATTATTGAACAATCCATTAGGATTTCTGGAGTGACAGCACCTTAATTAAATGTTCAGCCTCCTCATGCTGTTCTGGCTCTGTGGCAGCGATGTATTCCTTTAAATGTGCAATGGCTTCGTCTTGTTCGTGCAGACAAATGCAGGTCAATGCCAAATTATAGATGATTTGAGAGAAGGAATCCTCAAGTTGAATGGCAATCTCATAATGGACTTTAGCTAAAGGAAAATTCCCTGCATCGTAGTACATATTGGCCAGATTATAGTGTGCGGCTGTATGCCTGGGGTCTGCCTTCAACGCTTGGGTCAGCTGGTCTATAGCCATTACCGTATCACCCTTTCTTGCCGATATGATGGCTAGGTTGCAAAAGGCATCGGCTACGGAAACACCGCTATCGATAGCTTCGCGATAAAATCTCTCTGCCAGTTCATCATTCCTACCATCGATTTGAAGGCCTTTTTCAAATGGATCTAGGTGCCTGAGGACGTGCTTGTGCACTGAGGTAGCGGATTCCTCGGCAAAGAGATTGAGTTGGTCTGGATTGGTCCCTTTTCGTGCTCTGCGCACTTTTCTAAATCCCGGTTTTCGAGAGGTATCTGCCTTGTACTGAATGACTTTGGCCATTTGGCAAATTTACATTTAATTAGATCAAAACCTAATATGTTCCGGGCTCTAGACTATGCAAAATAGCGCGCCAAAATAGACCACCAAATAGAGGTAGCCTTATGGAAGTCTCTTCGCTGTCATCTGCTTTCAGTTAGGCAGTTTTCTTATCCTCTTTGCTGTCAGCATCCTTTTTGCCGATGGCCTTCTTGAGGGGTTTCTTCTGCGTTTTCGCTAGATCAATACTTTCTTGTAGGGCAGTCATGATGTCCACAACTGGAGCCTCTTCATCTGGGGTAGTTACGATCTCTTTACCCTCGATCTTAGCCTCAATGATCTCCATGACGGCAGCACGATATTTATCTTCAAGCTCTAATTCACTAAAAGGTTTGGCCATAGAGTCTACTAATGTTTGGGCCAGCTTCAACTGAGCATCATCGGCTTCTACTGGCTCAATATTAGGCACCTGGGAAATCTGTCTGAGTTCTTTAGGGTACCTGAGTTTGTACATCATTAGTCCGGGCCCCTGTGGAGCAATTAAGACCACACTTTCTCGATCACGAAGTACTACTTTGCCAATGCCGAGTTTATTACTGTTCTTCAGTGTTTCACACAACAAAGCATAGGCTTTAGATGCCACTTCACCATCTGGACCAGCAAAGTAAGGCGTATCGAATAAAGCAGGATTGACTTCTTCGGCATCCACAAAGGCCTCAATATCTATCACCTTGGTGCTCTTTAATTTAATCTTTTGCAGGTCTTCAGATTCTACGATCACGTATTGATCTGATTCGTGCTCATAACCTTTGACAATATCTGCGGTGCTTACCGCCTCATTGCAAACCTTACAGACCTTTTGATACCCTATTCGGCCATTATCTTCTTTGTGTAGCTGCCGAAAGCTAATACTACTGCCCGATTCTATGGCACTGTACATCCGGATCGGAATGGTGACCAATGAAAATCGTATGTGACCCTTCCAAATAGCTCTCATGTCAACGTATTTTAGTACTTTATAATTTGTATCAAACATTATACCAACAATTTAGATTATGATCAAGGGATAGTGTTCACTTGCACTCAACACTAAAATCACATCATCAGAAATCTACAAGCCCCAAGAATACTGGCTCACGGTACGTACCATTTTTCGTGATGCTGGCAAATTCGACCTTGCATGCTACGTCTGGTCCCAGCCAAGTTGTAGATGCATCATCTTCTGTCTTCTCAACGATCGGTTTAGCAATCTCCTCTAGCTTATCTAAGAGCTTACGGATTTCTCTCATTTTCTTACCATCAAATCCCGTCCCTACTTTACCACGATAAATCAACCCAGCTTCTTTTTGCTCTGCAATATGTAAGGCGCCAAAAGTTTTTGCTCTTTCATTATTACCTTCTGTATATCCGATGATTTGCACCACTTCGGTCTGCCTAAACTTGATCTTGAGCCAGTCTGAAGAACGTTTGCCCAATTGATACTTACTACCCTTTCGTTTAGCCATAATGCCTTCCAATTGCATGCCCTTGGCAGCATCGTACAAAGCCTTTCCGTCTTCCATTGCCTGGCTCATACGATAGTTACTCCCCTTCTTAATGCTGTCATGGCACCAAGTTTGCCTCCGTTCGAGAGGCTCATTAAGCAGTGATCTGCCATCCAAGTACACGCAGTCGAACAAGTAACAATATGCTGGATTGCTCTTGGTCATTCGCTCTATCTTGGCCGGTGATGTGCTATGCATGCGGCTGATTATCTTACGAAACTCAGGTTTGCCTTTACTGTCGAGGCAGACAATCTCTCCATCAAAAATACCGTGGGAGACCCTAAGCGAATTCGAAAGGTCAAGTAATTCTGGAAACCTATCTGATATATCGTTATGGTTTCTACTGAAGATCTTAATACTGCCTTCCTCGACGGCGATGATGGCTCGAATTCCATCCCACTTTACCTCGTATGAATAATCCTCATAGTTCCTGGGAAGATCTTTGATCTGGTCTGCAAGCATCACCGAGATGGGATCATCCATTATGTTCAGCATATCGCGATCAACTCGTTCCAACAACCACTCTTTTTGTTTGGTATTATGCATACGATATTCGCCCTCCAATTGAGGACTAGACAGATGAAAATAGAACCCATCTTTCTTTTCCTTGGTGATCTGGTATTTCCCGCGGGCATAGATCCACATCATACCTCCACCATATTGGCCCTTAGGTATTTCCCCATCAAATTGTAAATACTCCACCGGGTGAGGTTCGGTTTCTACGGCCAGCCGTTTCACTCCAGGTTTATGTGGCAAACCCCTTGGTACCGCCCATGACCGCAAAGTGCCTTCATGCTCCAGGCGCAAATCATAATGTAGTCGAGAAGCATGGTGTCGATGTACCACAAATGCGTTTCCTTCGGTATGTACAACAGATGGGGCCGGTTCAGGGGTTTTTGAAAAATCCCGCTTCTTCTGATAGTCTGCCAGCTGAGCTGGAGATTTATAGAACTTCGATTCGGGCAGATGTATGCTTTCTCCACTATGAGCGTCTTCGTCGGTATGCAAGGGGACAGAAAAACTACTGAAACCCTCCCATGCGTCCCCTTGGGATCGCACTAAATCAGGTACATTTCTCAAATCAAATTCGGAAGGGTGCTGCAGAGTCTCTATCCTTTCCCAACTTAGGGGCATGGAAACGGGTCCGCCTGGGTGACCACGTACGCTATAGGGCGCTACGATGGTCTGTGATCCCCTGTTTCTATAGATGTCTAGGAGTAACTTCCCTTGCCGTGCCTGTTTATTGATCTTTAGGGTACAATCTGAGCGATGTGACTTAATGAAGTCCGTGGCAAGGATTTTGACTGTTTGAAAAAGCGTATCGTAATCGTATTTGGGCTCAATAGGTACGAAGATGTGTAGACCTTTACCGCCACTGGTCTTGACAAATGGGTGATATCCAAAATCCGCCAGAAAATTCCTGATTGACATGGCTATTTCAATAATTTCACCAAAGGATTGATCCGGTGCAGGGTCCAGATCAAAGATGAAAAAGTCGGGACGATCGTGATTAGGTGGTCTATCTTGCCTGATGTGCAGTTCTATGCATGCCAGATTAGCTAACCAGACTAGACTTGCATCCTCTGTGGCTAAGATGTAGTGCTTCTTTTCCTCTTTGCCCAGGGGTACACTCTCTATCCAGTCTGGGGCCCAGTCCGGTTTATCCTTCTGAAAAAATTGGTGCGCTGATATTCCATCTGGATACCTGATCAATGAAAGGGGTCTTTGCCGGATGTAGCGCAGTAGCGTTGAGGCCATTTTCAGATAGTACGCTACCAACTCCGCTTTGATGATTTCAGCGGTGGGAAATAGTACCTTCTCCAAGTTGCTCAACCTGATTTTTCGCTTCCCTACTTGAGCCACTTGATACTTAGCCATGTCTGAAGATCTCGCTTTTTTTTCAAATCTCGTAGGGGCAGATCCAAGAGCCTGGCATTCAGTTGCACCTAACTTTGATCTGGTGGAGAATCGTTCAAACTCCAGTTGTATTCTAGATATTCAAGTTTGGCTTCTGAATCTAATTGGGCAGGGGCATATGTATTGATAAATGATCTCACCGACCCAGACTTTGATTTGAAGTCTCCACTGAACCAGGAAAAGATCGATGAAACCTTATTTTCTTCCAAGCGGTTTCGCAGGGGGTCATTGAGAAAAGTCCGTGCCGCATCGGTGAGTTGTTCATCCAGGGTAGTCGCTATATATGCTTGATTAAGCAGTTTAGGACAAGAGACCGAAGCACAATTAACAGCAAAATGAATGCGCGGCTCATCAAATTGCTTTCTTATGATGCCGTGCTCAATGTTATTGAGGTCATAGGTGCGGTCTTCGATCTGAATGAATTTGATGTCCCATACGGTATTTACAAAGGGAATCCCATTTTTGATGTCTTTGATACTTTCCACTGGATAATGGTTGACAATCAGCTTTACTGTGAAAGCATTATAGGCATTAATCCAATAGGCAAGACGTTCATTTCTGCTCCAGTTTTTTGCATTTGGATGAGCACTGCTCAACAAATCTAGGTATTGGTTAAGGACAAGACTATCCTGCTGAAAGCCCAGATAATCTACCCAGCCATCCCCATCCACATGCTTGGATAAGAGCTTGTTCCATACATCATGGACGATGGGTTTTGAGGTACCTGTCATTTTAGGTGAAACACCGCAAGCCAGAAATATAGTGGAGGAAAATAACCAAGTTATCAACCGCATCTTAGATTATTTTGCAGACTAGAGATCTAGGTGGAAATATCTATAGCGGACAAACCAACTCGATTAATCCTTGTGTACAAAATCTCTAGAATGTATAGTTCAAACCAACTTTCGAAGAGATCGTTGTGAACTTGGCATCGGTATTTCCAATGGAACCCCTATAGTGGTCTTGGTAAAGACCTTCTGCAAACAACGCCCAGTTTTTGTGCAAGCTTATTTCTAGGCCAACACCTGCACTTAATTGGCGGTAGGTATTAAACTCTTTATACCCCCCGTTCAATAATCCGTCTGCATCGGCAGAACCACCACCTCGACTGGTAAATAAGAGGGGTGCGTAGTTTGCTTTCATGACTCCATGATAGACCATACCTCCCTTCATATATAGTTCTACTTTGTCTGAGGATAATACTGCATACCTAAGGTGAATGGGTATTTGCAGCTTTTGAATTTGACTTTCACTAGATTCGGCACGATAAGCCAATTCATCATATGCCAACCCAAGATCAAAACCGAATCTGCCAAATCGGACTATCGTCCCCATACCAACGCCACGGCTTCCTTGCTTCTGAATTTCACGACGGCCAGGTAGGCGAGCATGTCGATTGTCAATGCTGTGACTATTGAAAGGCACAAACACACTTAATGCGGTCGAGATTCTAGATTTTCGTTCTACGGAAATGGGGTTTAATTCCTCATTCAATTGATCGAGTGTAGGTGCTAAGCTGGCAAGGGGCAATGTCGCTATGGTCGTTAGATTACTGACATTCCGCATTTGTTGTTCCCGCTCGGCAGATGCAAGTGATTTACGGTCACTTGAAATCGTCGAATTGACTAGTCTACTCTCCAATTTGTCCTTGTGAAATTCACTGTGAATATGCCTACTCTGAAAAACTGCCTCAATTTTAGTAGCTAATGGGTCCAAGGGTGAAAATCTGCTACCATTGGCCCCGGTTGCAGACAATCTAGATGCTGAAGGTCCTTCAATAACTTGAGCTTCCTTGGTCTGCACGATGGCTGATTCCGGAGGTACCGAATTTTGGGTTTCAGCTAGGCTTTGAGTTGTTTCTTTGACCGGTATATTGATTTGGGCTAACTCCGCTTCCTTGGAATGAAGGGCATCTGACTGTGCCATTGGTGGTAATGTGATCTGCTCCTCCACAGTGGTTGAAAGCTGACCAATAATACGAACCAGTGTCAATATGGCAAAAAGCACCAGGGCCGCCTCCATGCTTTTCAGGGCAACCACCTTCCGATCAAAGTATATGCGATCTAATCGTCGTTTCAATAAGGTCCAGGTGGAGAAGTCGTACGGAACACGATATTCTTCAAGCGCATTTTTAGCCAGATCGTCTATAACCTTTCCTTCATCGGATTGCAATGTGGACATCTTTTGCTGCAAAACATCCCAGTTTCCAGGATCTACTGGTACGGTCAGTCCAGCCAAGGCATTGCGGGCCAAGGCATCAAGCTCATTGGCTTCAGCTCCGGTAGTCATCTTATCTCTCAGCAATTTCCAAGATCCCTCATCATAGGGAACTTTGAGATTACGAAGTGATTCCTTTATGTTCTTATCAAAAAGATTATCCAAATCACCCTGCATTTTTCTCCCGATTGTACTGAATCAGTGCTTTCAATTTAATTCTAGCTTTGACCAGGTTCGAACGAGAAGTACTCTCCGATATATCTAATTTTTCCGCAATTTCTTTATGTGCATAGCCTTCGATCACGTACATATTGAATACAGTTCTATATGCCGGGCTCAACATCTGAATGCAACCCAAAATCTCCTTTTCTGAGAATTGACTCACGGCATCAGGTACATCTGAACTCAAATCATATGCCTGCTCAATATCATCCGTCCGCCTCCGTGATTTCTTGCGATAGTAATCAATGGCCGTATTAATCATGATTCGTCGTATCCAAGCACTTAGCGATGTACCTGCCTTGTACTTTCGGATATTTCGAAACACTTTTATAAATCCCTCATGAAGAATATCCAAAGCTTCGTCGGAATCACCCGCATATCGCAAACAAACACCCATCATCGATCCATAGTGATCCATGTAAAGTTGCTTCTGGGCCCAGTTCTCTTCACGAATACAGGCCGCAATGAAATCACGTTCTTCGTGTTCGATACTTAATACAAAATCCATGCAAGAATCCTAATTCTATTGAATCCTTTAAGTTACATTAATTGAAAACGCTTTCAAAAACCAGATTGCTGCTTTAACATTTGAACAACATATTTGTCGTCGCCACTTCATAATGAGGGATTTGTGAATCATTCCACACCTCAATAAAAATGTCTGGTGAACACCATTTCGACAGTACGGGGGTATTGCTTGACAAGAATTTCAAATGATGAAATCAATAGAGCTAGAATTATTATATGTTAAGTGCTAATTATAAATTTGTTATGCCTAGTGGTCGTTGATTACCTTTCCAGCATAACCAAGACAAAAAGCATTGAAGGCATTGAGAAACAACCTAAGTTTGTGCCATCAAGAGTGAACGATGAGTGAAGAAAACCAAGATCAAAGTGTGGCCAATCCCAATGGGACACCTTCCGTACATACCCTAAAAGGTATGTATGAGACCTATTTTTTGGATTATGCCTCTTATGTAATCCTGGAGCGAGCTATTCCCAGTATTCATGACGGGTTGAAACCCGTGCAACGCCGCATTTTGCACGCCATGAAGGAAATGGACGATGGCAGATTTCACAAGGTGGCCAACATCATTGGCCAAACCATGCAATATCATCCGCATGGTGATGCAGCCATCGGCGATGCGCTGGTCAAGCTGGGTCAACACGACCTAATGATCGATATGCAGGGAAATTGGGGAGACATGCGCACCGGAGATTCAGCAGCAGCAGCCAGATATATTGAAGCTAGGCTCACCAAGTTTGCGTTGGATATCGCATTCAATAAAGAGACAACAGAATGGCAACTGTCCTACGATGGTCGCAAAAACGAACCCATTGATCTTCCAATGAAGTTTCCCCTTTTACTGGCACAGGGAGTAGAAGGTATTGCAGTGGGTCTCTCTACCAAGATAATGCCCCACAACTTGGGTGAACTGATCAAAGTATCAATCAAGATACTTGAAGACAAGAAGTTCAGTTTGTACCCAGATTTCGCCACGGGAGGATCCATCGATGTAGCAGATTACAAAAACGGAAAACGAGGTGGTAAACTCCTGGTCCGGGCTAAGATCGAAAAGAAGGACAAAAACACTTTGATCATAACCGAGTTACCCTATGGAGTGACCACCACATCGCTCATCGATAGCATTATAAAAGCCAACGACAAGGGTAAAATTAAGATCAAAAAAGTGGTTGACAATACGGCCAAAGACGTGGAGGTGTCTATTGATCTGGCATCAGGAGTATCACCAGATCTGACCATGGATGCACTGTATGCATTCACAAATTGCTCCATGTCCATATCCCCCAACGCTTGTGTGATCGTCGACCATAAGCCTCTCTTTTTGTCTGTCAATGAGATCCTTAGATTAAGCACCGATCACACCAAAGACTTGTTGAGACAAGAGCTGGAAATCAGAAAAGCTGATCTACTAAGCAAATGGCATAATGCCAATCTGGAAAAGATCTTTATCGAAAATCGAGTCTACCGAGATATTGAGGAATGCGAGACATGGGAAGCAGTGATTGAAACGATTGATCGTGAAATGCGACGATACATCGTTGATAGTGAGAATACAGCCTTGAAAAACGACCAACGGCTGCGGCTAAATCGGCCTTTCACTCAGGATGACATTATTCGTTTAACAGAGATCAAAATCAAACGTATTTCGAAGTTTAATGCTTTCAAAGCTGATGAATACATCAGCCAATTGGAGCAAGATCTAGAAGAGACTAATCATCACCTGGCACATTTGACTGCATACGCCATTGCATATTTTGAGAACCTTTACGAAAAGTATGGTAAGCATATTCCACGGAATACGGAAATAACCTCTTTTGAACAGATAGATGTTGTTCAGGTCGCTGCCAACAATGTGAAGCTATACGCAAACATCAAAGAAGGTTTCATTGGTTGGGGGCTCAAGAAAGACGAAGAGATCCGTGAGTGCTCCGACATTGATGACATTATTGCGTTCAAGAAGAATGGAACTTTTCGCGTATCGCGCATTGGTGAAAAGGTGTTTACGGGTGCCGACATCATGCATGTCGATGTATGGAAGAAGGGAGATGAACGCACTACCTACAACCTCATTTATTTAGATGGTAAAACTGGACGAGCCATGGCCAAACGATTTAATGTCATGGCTGTCACTCGAGACAAGGATTATGATCTCACTTCTGGGCATAAAGGTTCAAAGATTCTTTACCTGACTGCAAATCCGAATGGAGAGTCGGAAAAAGTCAAGGTGCAACTATCGCAGAGTTGCCGAGCAAAGAAAAAAATCTTTGAGTTTGATTTTGACCACTTGGACATTAAAGGTAGGCGGTCAAAAGGTAACATCTTGACCAGATATCCTGTGCGCAAAATTGAACACCTTGAAGTGGGTCAATCCACCTTGGGTGCACTTGAGCTTTGGATGGACGAAGTAAGTGGTCGACTCAACACTGAGGAGCGAGGACTATTCTTAGGTGCCTTCGATACAGGCGATGTAATCATTGCATTGTACGCTGAGGGGTCCTATGAACTCATCAACCCTGACCCCATGGCCCGGGTGGAGACAAAAGGTCTACTGCACGTTGCCAAACATAATGCAGACACAGTGATCAGTGCCATCCACTATGATGGAGAGAAAGAATGGTCAATGGGTAAGCGCTTTCAGGTAGAAACCAGTGGGTTTAATGAACGCATCTCCATCGTAAAAGACCATCCCAAATCTAAGCTGATTTACGCCACCACTAAATCTGATGTTGAGCTCGAATACTTTGTCATGACAAAGAATAACAAGGAGAAGTGGACTGTGGTACTGGATGATTTCATCGATGTCAAAGGATATAAAGCCATTGGAAACAAACTCTCGGAAAAAGTCATCAAAGGCGTTAAGGAACTATCATCAGCACCACCAACTGAAAATGCACCTGATAAAAAGGAGAAAGGAGGCTTGAAAGCTGGAGATACTATTGAGCTGGACTTCTAAACAGCTAAGTGATCTGGAAAGTCATTACATCATTCTACCACCAGCTTCAAAAAGCCCGCCCCCTCTGGCCCAACAACCTGTACCATGTACAATCCCGCTCCTAACTCCTGTAAGTCAATCGCCTGAACTCGCTGATGGGTAAGCTTTTGGCCATAGACTTTTTTGCCCTGTAGATCATAGACATTCAGCAAAGAGAAGTTTGGATGATCAGATCTCAGAAATAGCAAATCTCGAGTAGGATTAGGAAATAGGTCCAAATCCAGGTTTTGGGCGATATCAAAATTGGCCACCGTTGTACTAATATCTATAGGCAATGTACTCGGCGGAATCCATCCTCCTGCCTGATCAATGACTGTGAAGGTGAAGGCATCTTGTATGCTATCTACCCCACCATGAATGTAGGTCAACGCACCGGCATTGATATCTGCTTGGCTGAACTGACTTCCCACCTGCAATAGGGCACCATCTAAAGTCAAGTCTCCATAAAGAGGAACTGATACCAGTGTGTAGAGTAGTTCCTCTGGAGCTGTTTCATCATCGAGCACTTGTAAGACATCTGCTTCTATCACCGTTCCTTGGGCAAACTGAGCGGTCAAGGTATCTAATATGGACAATGTAGGTGCCACTGGCGACAAGGTGCCACAAATCTCGAGGTCCCAGCTTTCTAAAGCGCCACCGCTGCCGATGACGGAATCCACTACGGTCAATGTCCAGCTGCCATTGATTTCTTCGCCAATAAAGGCATCAAGTGTTTCCTCGGGTTGAAAAATCTGACCGGAGAATGCACTCTGGCAGTCGAGTGGAAGATTCGATTGGCTGTCGAAGCCAAAGGTGAACACTCGATTGGAGAATCCACATTTGTCACTAACCAGGGTGACACGCTTACCTGAAGGGCTAGTCAGGAAGAAAGTAAGATCACCAAAAGAAGCATGTATGCCCTTTATGGCGCTAACATTCAGATCGCTACTAGATCCGCTGCTACCAACATCTATACTGGATTCAATCGGTACAATCACACTTTGCGATATGTTTTTTGGCAGGTCTTCAGCAGAAAAGACTTCACAAGATAAATTCACAGTATGAAAGGTCGCTACCTCGCTAAATTCACCGACTCCACAGCGATTGTATGGCTGAATTCTCCAGTAGTACAATGTGTTTTCATTGAGTTCCATCTCCAGCCCCTGCTGGATTCCAGACAGGTCGCTGATCAATTGCTGATCGGCAAATGCGGGAGATGAAGAAACCGCAAGATTGTAGCCCTCAGCTTGTGAACTAGAAGACCAGGAAAAAGTAGGTCGAATCTCAGTGCCAGAAGTTCCCGGGCTTGGATCCAATAGCTGGAGATCAGAAAAATCACTAGAGATTGTAGACACTAAGATGGTGCGCGTGGCTGAGTCTCCCATCGAGCTGGTCGCCAATATCGTGATCGGGTAATCTGCAGACTCACCAACGGCACTAAAGTCAAGGTCCATAGCCACGGGATCTCCAGGTTTCATTCTAGTTGGAAGAACGATCCCCACTTCTGATGGTTGATCAATTACTTCTAAGGAGATGCTGTCATCAAAACCACCAAAGCCAAATGACTTCACTTGAAAGGACAATTCGGCCGGAATACATATTCTCTGATCATGTGGTAAGATGTCAAAAGCAAATCCAGCACCTTCCGCCTCGGCGATCACCAAGTCATCATCATTGATATCAAAAAAGACATTGTCGGCGGCCTCTATCATAATTCGCACAGTGCTGCTGATAGCTGCTGGTATCAGTACCGACTCTTGACCGTCATTTCTAGTTTGTTTCACAAGTGTATCCTTAAAGGTCTGTCCGCCATCAGTCGAGAGCAGTATATTAACAGCTTGACAATTCACCAGTTCCTGGTCAGTACCTGCGACCCGCCACTCAATGGCAGTAAAAGCACCTATGAGTAAAGTGTCATCTAAAGGCTCTTCAGACACAGAAAATGGACCTGCCTGCTGAGTCACTTTAAAGCCGATCTCATCCCAAACAACGCCACCACCCCCTGTACGATGATCACGTACCGTTGCTCTAAAAGTCAAATTTCGATCGTATGTGGGCAGGACCTCTACATTACTAGAGGTACTACTCAGGACGGTGCTCAGGTTGGGAAAATTGCGCGTGGGTGATATGCTGGGTCTAACAGATCTGAAAATAGGACCATCACCACTGGGAGCACCCAGGGGGCTCATAGCCGCTGCACCAATGCCAGCATCGTACTGCTCCCAGCTGTAGGTGATCGAATCGCCATCTGGATCGTTGGCCTCAGCAGTTAATTTAAAGGGTGTAGAAATTGGAATGTAGAAGTTGTCAGGATGCAGGATCTCCACCTCGGGAGTTTGGTTGTCCGTAGTTTGTTTGACTCCACATTGGCTCCCTTCACCCAAGTTGACAAAATTATAGATGTCTTGTATGGAATTAACATGATAATAAAAGTCTTCGCCATCTTGCACGTTTTGATCACCGCATGCTCCTGCATAGGACATGATGGTGCTGCCGCTGCCAGGTTCAAAAGCCGTTGGGCTATTGAATTGATCATCAGGCGAAGTTGGGCAGTTGTTCCATGTGTGCTCTGCCCCAAACTGATGACCCAATTCATGGCATACAATCCCAATATAGAAGCGATCAGAAGTCGAAATCTCGCATGAGGATCCATATCCTTTTAGTCCACCACATGCTATCCCTACACCACCAGATACACCCACCACTCCACTGCATTGGGTGCCAAATACATGGCCTACATCATAATTATTAGAGCCGATGTTGGCTACTAAATGATTATTGTTTTCCAATCCCATTTGATTAGCATTGCCATTGGTGTATGGATCGACCTGCCCATCGAGGAAGATCAGAGAGTCATTATTTTCGATCAACTCCAAGTGGATCGACAGCTCACTTTCAAGGATAAAATTGATGCGGTCCAGGGCAACATTCATGGCGGCCAACGCTCCTACCAAGGTTGCGTCATGACGTTGTGCATATTCTCCTGTACAAGCCAGGGCAAGCCGATAAGTAGTGAGGTCAACAGATCTATTGTTGTGACGTGAAAACGGTGACCGATGGGGGCGTTCATTCAAAAACTTGGCATCCCGATCTGCAAAAAAATGCTGATGCTGTGCATACTGCTTCCTCAGGACGGGATCCACTTGATAGTCTTTGGTGAAATAGCTCATATAGATGCAACCATCACTTGTCTCTATGGGGTCAATGTATATTTCTCCCTGTTGGGCATTGATCACAGCATACATCCCATTTGGACCCAGCGACAAACGTCCTTTTAGCAAACCTCGTTTAGGACTCTGCAGACTGTAGGACTGGATGGCAGGATATCGACTTGCTAAACCCTGATGAAAATTGGAGATTGGCGTCAACTCAAAAGGTTGCAGTGATCCATCTGGCATGGGCATCTCCAATCTTCGCAAATCCTTGCTTGTGGGATCAAGCTGTACCAATTTTGCGAGGTGATACTTTTTCGGCATGATGATATCTTCCAATACTTCTGGGGCCGAATTACTGGTCCACACCTGGCCATTTGCTGATAGAAGAGCGCAACAGGTCAGTATTGAAATCAAAAACCTTATCTGAGTCATGTGGCTAAAGTTATCATTTTGTGTACATGTATGATGTTCATTAAAAGACAAAGTTCTCCCTCAAAAAAATGCACTGACTTGAGCCCTAGCCGTGTGCACAACCTGTGCTTGACCACTCTTTCTACCGTCGTATGATACATTCAGCCGGATGTTGCTCATCAACTTTCTGTCAAAGGAAATTCCCCAGATCCAATTCGTACCATCTTTCAAGCCCTCTAACATGGTAAATTCTAAAGCACTATTTCTTTGACCATTGAAGTCAATTAAAACCATAGAAAAATTCACACGCAGAGACGAAGTACTCACCTTGTTGAAGGTACTTTCCAGCTTAATGTCATGAATCTCTGCCTTCTCATTGGCATCCTCGAGTGCATTCCTTTTATCTTGAAATTGATATTTCGTAGTTAGCCTAAACTTCGTACTGGGCTGCCATGATATTTCTGGATTCAGCCCTAGACCATTAATCACAAAATCTTTGTTGTCAAAGTTCTCACTATCCTGTTCATTCACTTCTGAGGAGACACTTAGTAACCCACTTAGTTCTTTGTTGAAGTTAATGCGAGAACGCAGGATATGTCTGACTATTTTTTTTCGCTCATATCCCGTGGTCAAGATAAATCTGTTACGAAAATCGTTTATCTCATATTGAACATCATATTTTGGATTACTACGGTTGAAGTAAAACACATTGCGGATTTGAGAACTTACGGATACAAGCGAACTGTCAGCAATATTCAACACGAAAGGATTCCACAGGGTGACTTGCGCATTTTGCAGATTCTTTCGTTGAATTCTTATTGATCCTTGGTCTGAAAACTTAGCAAGGAACATGCGTTTATTTTTAAATAGCCTACCAGGATCAATGGAGTAGCTTTGATTGTAGATAATGTTGTTGGTGGCAATAAAGTCATTGGTTACGATGGTCACACGAATGTATTCAGCTTGCTCGGGAAATGGGGAGATCTCAAATTCATTAATCTGTTGAATGCCATCATCGTTTAAGTCTATCCAGGTGTAGATCCCTTGGCCAGCATTGACCTTCAGATATTGAAATGTACGTCGTGGTTCTTGACCACTACTTACCTCATAGTTGGTGGATGTACGTAACGCTCCTTTCCCCAAATTAAACTTGTGACTCAGTCGACCCAAATAATTTAGTCCTCCGGTTCGAGCTATGGCGGATGGTATTTCGATATTGAGATTTCTTACTGTGAAGGTGGCATCTAAGATGGATTTGTTCTTGGCATTCCAGCGTCCTGTCAGCGCGAGGTCGTCTGCATTCGTTGACCGTGCAAAGTCTGTGCCGTCGGGTAGATAATCAAACCTGCGTTGATAGGATACTTCAAAGCCTAGGCTTTCGCCTGCCTGCTTACTCAGATACAATTTTCCCAATTCGTAAAAAAAGCTGCTGTTGCTGATAGAGTCTGCCCCTGCAGCAGTTCGCTGATTCTTTTCTCTTTCATAATAAACCCCTATTCTCCAGTCTTTCTCCGCACCCAGTCCCTGAGAAATATCCAATTTTGGCCGATCGAAATAAGCATCAAAAAATGGACTGGAAGACTGCAAGCGATCCATTTGGCCAGTCACCATCAGTCCTCCGGTTCGTAAATGTGTTTGGACTACATGTTTATGGCCCTCATAAATATTGGTGCGGAAAAACCCTCCATATTTATAAGTCAAATCAAATTTGGCACCCTTGGATATGGCAATGAGTCCATTGGCAAGGTGTTCTTCGTTTTTAGCTAAGCCCTGCAAATTCCAATCGCGTGTGAACTCTTGGTTTCTGAAGGGCTTCAGGATTTCGAAAGAATTAGACAAGTACTCGTGGTTAAGCTCAGTGCGTACTTCCCATGACTTGGTACTATCACGACCTACTGTAAACGTTTGTTCTACTCCATTGCGCAGGGCATAACCGTAGTCATCTTCTCCATCACGCTGAGAAAAGCGGTTTTGATCCCAGTGAGAAAGCGAAACTTCAGAAAAGACCTTACCCTTTGCCCCTAAGCGATATGATCCCCCCAAAGAAAACATTTGCCTTTGTTGCGGTGCCACCAATTGTACTTCAGGCTGAAACGTTCCCCTGGATGCCCCTGTCAGCGAATCGGGACGTATCCAGGCATATACTGCTCCATTGGCTTCCTCAGCAATGGGGATATAATTACCTTGGCCTGCACCCACAAAAGTGAATCGTGCGGTATACTTTGCAAGATGTGGATCCGAGTTGCGAACCAATACCCCACTGTAGCCTAGGGTGTCGACTTGCTTGTACATTACTATGTTGGGATCAAACCCCTCCGGCCTGAGTCTAACAGACGATGTAAAAGCCCGATTGCTACTGTCTCCTAATTCAGCCAAGAATCGTTTGTCCTCTCCAGTCAGATCTGCTAGGCCAGAAGTAAGCTTACCATCTTGCTCACTGTATGCATTGAATTGAAGATCCAGTCGGCGATCGTGATAACCGGTTTCTACAGTAAAAATAGAGCGGTTATAGTTCTGGTCCGAATACTCATATTCTGCAATGATTCGTACATCCTTAGTAATGATTCGATTGGCTGTAAAGGTGACCTCCCCTGCATTATAGTCAATGATGTAGTCTTGTTCTAGGCCACGAGTGAGTAACTTCCCATCTAAATATATTCTTTCGGAGTTGGCCAAAATGATGATAAATCTTTCATTGTTGTTACCTCGCAGACGATAAGGACCTTGATTTCCTTCTTGGGTAATCATATTTATTCTTGCGAATTGTCCACGTGTACTGCCCACACCGGCGGCTGATTCAATCCGGCCGTACTTTCCCACCTTTGTACTATTCTCCATCCTTACGCCCTGCAAGCGTTTGTAATAATTGACAAAATAACTCTGCGGGCGCGAAAGAATATAGTCTCCACCGATAAGTCTACTGTTCCCTTTGGAAAGTTGAATAAAGATTTTGTCAAACTCCTGCAGTTGTTGAGTATTACCTTCAGGCTGGAGAGGTATGCTATTATCAGATAAGGCTGCCAGGATTTCAATATCATTGGCCAGTTTACCGGCTAAACGTAGGTCGAAATTGGAGTTTAGCACTAAATCCTGACGATTACCAAGGGCCAGTCCACGGGAGAAAGTGCCATCATATTGTATCCCCGTTGACTTGCCTAGTAGTGTTTGATTTCCCCTAAGGGGATCGATCTGAAGGGGCTTTACCAATCGCATACGTCCATCTTTATATAAGACGGAATCAAATCTAGAGGACCAGCTGGCAAGATCATAGGGTAATATTCGGAAGGTTGCAATATAACTTGCTCGATCCTGCTGCAGGGGCATGATAGATGCCGAATCCCAAATGAACTTTCCACCAACCAGATGATAATTGTGCGCGGCGACCACTGTTGAATCAACTGTAACGCTTTGCAATACAAAAGTTTCGGGAGCAATACTAAAAGCAGAGAGAACGAAAGTATCCTGCCTGTTGTGTACTTGGACCGTCCGCAAATTTGATAGGTCTCCCATCTGAGCCATCAGCGTAGCTGAGACATCAAGACTTATCAAGAGTGTGGTGAGTGCGAATATGCGTAAAACTGGTCTCATGATCTGATCCTCCCTGAAACAACGACAAAATACTTGCATCAAAGATGATCCGCTACTTTTTTCTCAAGAGAGAGTGAGGCTAAACTTGGGCTTTAGTTTGGGTTATGGTGTCCATTTTCGTTGATTTGCCTTGTGAATCGAGATCCGTAAGTAAAAGGACAATTTTTTCTTTCTCTTTTTGCTTCTAAATGATTGATAAACTGTTAAATATTAGGTAAATATCGCATGAGTGGAAAAAATGGCATTCAAATTGCAGTAAGTTTTAATGCGTTATCTAAAACTTTTATGATCCACCACTTAGCAAAAAAAGCCCTCTATGCGAATAAATGCCTTAATAGTTGAAGATCATGCTCTTTTTGCTGAAGGGCTCGTTGCGCTTCTACAGCAATCGGATGAACTCAACATAAAAGTGCTGGATGTATCTAAAGATGGATGCGATGCGGTGACTCTGTGCAAAAAGCGACGGGTAGATCTAATTTTTCTAGATCTGAATTTAGGGCGTGTAAATGGATTAGACCTGATAAAACCTATTAAAGAAGCATCACCAAAAACCAAAATTCTTGTCGTATCAGGCTACGATAACCAAAAATTCGTAAAAAAGGCTTTTCTCAATGGAGCTGACGGATACCTGTTGAAAGGCTCAAAACGGGAAGAATTGGTAGAAGCCATTGAAACCGTAATGTCGAATAATACTTTCATGGGTCAGGGCGTTCAGGTCTCAGCACTGCTAAATGATACAAATGAAGGCTCTGGCAAAGGTTCTGGACATCAATATCTAGATGCATATTCCGTAAGGCAGAGACTCACCAAAAGAGAACATGAGATTTTACGCTTGATCACTCAGGCGTACAGTAATAAACAGATTGGTGAACAGCTATTTATTAGTGATCAGACAGTTAGTGTGCATAGAAAAAATATTATGCGAAAACTCGGTGTGACCAATACAGTAAGTTTGGTAAAAGCTGCACAAAGTCTTAGCATAAGTGAATAATGGATCGTTATAGGTGATAACAAATAGAAAGGGCTAATAGCCAAAACAAAAGATTATGAAGAAATTTTATTTGCTCTCCATTTTGTTGGTAGGGCTTTTGGGGTGGATGCAGGCACAGCCGACCTTTGAAATAGACGACGCCACAGGCGACCCAGGCGGAGTAGTCAGTATCAACTTTAAGGTAAAGGACTTTACGGGAATTGTTGGGATGCAGTTTTCGATCAACTGGGATCCAACCGTATTACAGTTTGCCGAGATTAAAAACATCACCAATGAAATTAACGCTTTCGATGGCAGTGCCTTTAATACGGATGCCAACCGGGTAGACAATGGCCAAATTCTCTTCCAGTGGTTTGATACCGGAGCAGAAGGTAATACGCTGGCAGATGGCACGATCATATTCACTATTGACTTCACCATCGTTGGTGGATCTGGATCCAGCACCAACATCACCATAAGTGACGATCCAAGGAAAATCGAAATCATTGATGAGAGTGAGACCAACATTGGCCTGAATGTCACTGATGGTACCTTTACAGCCACAGGAATGGGTGGTGGTGGATCACTTCGACTGCTGGGTTCGGATGAAATCGGTAGTCTGGATGAAACTGTTTGTGTAGATATCACTGCACAGGGGTTTTCAAACATTGCTGGCATGCAGTTTAGCTTGAGCTGGGATCCAGCGTTTCTACAGTTTTCCGAAGTGACGAACTTCAATTTAGACGGACTCAACGAAGGCACTTTTAATACAGATGACGTGGCCAATGGTAAAATTGGTCTGCAATGGAATGATCCAGATGTAGCTGGAATCACTCTGGGAAATAACACCAGAATCTTCAGTATCTGCTTTAAGATACTTGGGTCAGAGGGCAACAGCACGGTCGCTTTTGCAAGCGAACCGGTATCTATTGAGTTTGTTGATGGCGACGATAATAGGGTCACCTTTAATAAGAAAGATGGCTCCGTCTCTACAGATGGTGGTGGTGGTGGAACTTCCGACTGTAACGCTGAAGGCTTTGCCATGGAAGCTAGTGTACCTGCTAATGTAGATGCAGGTAGTGAGGTCTGCGTCGACTTTAAAGTAAAGGACTTTATCGATATTACTACCTTAGGTGCCACCGTCGAATGGGACAATGCAGTCATCACCAACCCCAGAATTGAATCCATCAATCTGGATGGATTAAATGAAAACCTTTTTAATCTTGATCAAGGAGCCAATGGCTTGTTCTCTTTTGTTTGGATTGACAACACAACGGAGGGCATAAATCTTCCAGATGGAAGTATCCTGTTTACCATTTGTTACAACGTTGTGGGATCGGAGGGTCAATCGACCACGGTATCTTTTACGGATATGATCACTGATAGGGAGGTGAGTCAACTGAGTATCGCCATACCATTTAATCAATGTGATGGTGTAATCAATGTGGGAAACGGTAGCGGTCTGAACATTTCCTCTAGTCTTACAACACCAAGTTGTGCTGGAGAATTTGATGGTGCCATCGACATTTCTGTGAGTGGAGGTACTGAGCCATATACTTACTCCTGGACCAGGGGAGGCTCGGCAGTAAGCACAGACGAAGATCTTAGTAATGTATCCGCAGGTACTTATACGGTAAATATTGCGGATGGCACGGGACTGGAGGCAAGCAGAAATATTGTATTGAATGATCCCGTAGGTGTGCGCATTATTAATGCCGTAATCGTGGAGGGATCCGGTATGGATGGATCCATTGCACTGACATTATCTGGTGGATCAACACCCCTCGATTTTGCATGGAGCAATGGTGCTACAACCAGAGATATCGCTGGATTGGCATTTGGAACTTATGGGCTTACCATAACCGAGGCTAATGGCTGTACTTTAGATACTTCCTTTAATGTGGGCGCCGGAGATCTGATGGTGCAGATTGATCTGACTGATTTGTCCTGCACTGGCGAAAATGATGGTGCTGCATCAGCCAATGTGAATGGAGGTGGAGCACCTTACACCTATAGTTGGAGCAATGGTGAAACAACCAGCAGTATATCAGGACTGGAACCGGGATCATATGCTGTCACGGTCACAGATGCTGCAGGGACTACAGTTGAAGCCAGTGGAGACATTGATGAACCAAACCAGCTCGTGGTCAACGTAGAAACCACCCCTTCGCCCAATAACTCAGAAGGAACAGCTTTAGCTCAGGTCAGTGGTGGCACTGGACCGTATACTTACCGCTGGAATGATGGAAATCCACCTTCCACTACCAGATTGATCATCAATTTACCACAAGGCTCTTTCAGTGTTCTGGTCACTGATGATAATGGTTGCCAGGCACAGGCCATCGGAGATATTGGAGAATCTGACGTACCCTGCTTTAGTGCCAGATTGGTGATGACTCCAAATGGCGACGGACGCAATGACGAATTTGACTTAGCCTGCACGGCAGGTACGGACAACGAGCTGCAAGTATTCAATCGGCAGGGAGAATTGGTATATGAAGCGACCAACTATAGCAACGATTGGTTAGGTGTGGACCAAGGAGGTGAAGAACTCGTAGACGGTGCATACTATTGGGTCTTGCAAGTGAGGCGTAACGGAATATTGGAGCAGTTTAAAGGACATGTGACCATCCTAAGAAATCTAAATTAATAGAAACCGTAAAGCCCGACAACCAAACAGCTTAAGAATTGATACCCATGAAAAGACTTATACTAGCGATAACACTGACCGGATGCCTCTCCGTGATAATGAAGGCTCAGGATGAGAGTCAGTTTAGGCACTACCTACTTAGTCCTATACTGGTCAATCCCGGTTACACCGGCTTTGAAGATCATCACAGTTTGATCCTCAATTACAACAACCAATGGGCCGATTTTAGCGACGATGGGGGTTCTCCCAAAACTGCCACTGCTATCTATAATGGACCAGTCAGTGACCGAATTGGCCTAGGTGCTATGGTGCGAAGCGACAATGCGGGTTCATTGGTGCGTACTCAAACCCAGCTGTCTTACGGCTTTAAGTTTATCTTAAATGAGCTGGACTTATCGCTTGGACTCTCTACAACTTTCGAGCAAAGCCGATTGAAGGGAACCGCACTCCTCGACCCGCGCATAGATATTCAGGACCCGGTGTTGTTGGACGCCACTGGAGGCCTTAAGCTGTTTGATGCTGCCTTTGGGGTGCATGGTAAGACGGAAGAATTTTTCTTCGGCTTAGCTGCCCCAAATCTGATACGGGCAAGGGTAAATCAAGATCCTCAGGTGGATACTGAACCAACGAGTGGACTATTGAAGTACTATCTGGCTTACGCTGGATACAAATGGGCCGTAGAAGAGAACAACTTTTATGTTGAACCTTCCATAATGGTTAGAAACCTTCGTTACAGCCCCTTTATGGTCGACTTCAATGCTAAGGTCAATTTCTTTGAAGACCAGCTGGTAGGTGGTTTGACCTACTCTGTTGGCGGAGGAAATAGGTTTTCGATCCTTTTAGGGACGGAACTTACCAATTTCATGGTCTACTACAGCTACACGACTTCGTTTCAAGCCTCCCAGAGTTACCACAGCGGAGCTCATGAAGTCAGTATCGCATTCGAATTCGGTAGTCGAAAAAGCAAGCTGGAAGATCAATAGCGACCAATGCCTGGTGATGCCGATTGTACGTAACTACTCCTTATTTGCTTCGAATGTGATCACCAGAGACACCTCGTCATGGATGAGTTTGTCAGCTGCGGTGCCCAAAATCCCGGAATTGTAATTGATGCCCCATTCTGTCCTATTGATGGTAAATGCCGGTGAAGCGGCTAGAATTTTATCCCTACGAAAGAGATGTTTATCGGTATGGTAGTATTCTTGGTGGTTTCCTTAATGGTCAAGTCTCCCGATACGTTATGCGTACTAGATGGCTGATCCTTAACTAGGTCAGCGCCAGTAATTTTAAAGGCGCTTTTGGGATGTTGGTCGATGGAAAAAAAGTCTTGAGACTTCAGATGACTTTCCAATTTGGACTTCTTTTCTCCTTCCAGATCTATAGGTACTAGAGAGGTCATATCAATCGTGAATATTCCTCCCACCACATCTTCACCGTCAATCGCTATTTCGCCTTGCTTAATATCCACTGTCCCAAGGTGCTTACCAGTGGGTTTGCTCGCGGTCCAATTCATTTGTCCCATGATGAGCTTGTAAGTGGCCGCACCAACAGTGACTTGCGGATTGTCACCTGCAGCTGCACTGGTCTTCGCCTTAGCACCAGTGGGTCTCTCAGAGCAAGAATAAAGAAGTATTAAGCCCAGTGCAAAGAATTTGATCGTTTGACGCATAGCAGAAGCGGTTTGTTTTCTAGAAGAAGATCTCAAAAAAATTCAATACGATCTGCTCCGACCTACATTTCTCTGAAATTGAAGTCCTCTTGGCGATTGCGATCTACAGTTTGTGCCTCGATCGTCTATGTCATACTTTCACTTTTTCTAGGTAAGCCATGATAGACTCGAAGCCATCAAAAGTGTGGCAATTGTCTTTAGTTTTGAGTGGCTTTCTATTTACCTGAATTCCAGTCAATAGGATTTCACTATTCCGACAATGCAACGAAATCTCATCAACATAGTCCTTCAGGCTCATCTTAAAGAGACCATCATTGATAATGCTAAAAATGAAATCGGGCTCTTGTATCTTATAGGCATTCTTAAGATCCTCGAGACTAATATTACGACCCAGATTGAAGACCTTGAATCCCTGTTCCTTGAGGAGGTAATGTATGAATAGCAAACTCAGTTCTTGCTCTTCTCCTTCAGGTAGATACAGTAAGAACGATGGGGTCTCTTTCTGTGGAAGAGTGATGGCATCTATAGCTACATATAGTTTTTGTTTGATCAGGCCCGCTATATAATTCTCTTGAACGGGTAGTACAGAACCAGTCATCCAAAGTACACTCAATCGATTTAAGAAGGGAAAGAACACCTGCATGATGGTCTCTTTGAATCCCAGCTCTTTGATCCGCTTATTGATGGTGGCTTGAAATCTCTCCTCATCCATTTCTAACATCGCCAATGTCAACGCATCTGATTGCACTTCGGTGTCAAATTCACTTTCTGATATGCGTAGGATGGCCTCATTAATTTCGGATTGAGACATGCTTGCTATCTTGGATATCTTATACCCATGTCGATTGAGTAGGGCGGTGTTCAGCAGGAGCTTTACATCATCGTCCTGATAGTAGCGAATGTTCGTCTCTGTCCTCTGCGGCTGCAAAAGGCCATAACGCTTCTCCCAAATCCGAATGGTATGGGCTTTTATTCCAGATAATTTTTCCAGATCTCTTATTGAATATATGGCCACAGTATCTAGCATTAGTTTGGTAGAATGGGAAGCTCAACCCTGGAATTTCTTAAAATTATTGGGGGCCAAATTTGCATATAAAGATAAGTAGAGATGTCATTTATCGGTAAGCGATGCTGTATTAAACTATTAATTCGAATATTTGTTCGTATCACGGCAACAAAGTACATCTTTGCAAACATGAAAATTGGAATCGTATGTTACCCTACCTTTGGAGGTAGTGGTGTTGTAGCAACGGAGCTGGGCCTGGCCCTTGCTAGAAAGAACCATCAGGTACATTTCGTAACTTATAAGCGGCCAGCTAGGTTATCGGTATTTCATGAAAATATTTACTTCCATGAAGTCACAGATGTTAATTATCCCCTTTTTGACTATCCACCATATGATACCACTCTGGCTAGTAAGCTGGTAGATGTGATCAAATACGAAAACCTAGATCTTTTGCATGTGCATTACGCCATTCCTCATGCAGCTGTAGCATACATGGCCAAGAAAATCTTACTGGAAGAAGGCAAGTACATTCCTGTGGTGACTACCCTGCATGGCACAGATATCACACTGGTAGGCAATGATCACAGCTTTGCTCCAGTAGTACAATTTAGCATCAATAAAAGTGATGGGATAACAGCAGTTAGCCAGTTCCTGAAAGAAAAAACGGAGGAATACTTCGACCTGAACAAAGACATTAGGGTGATCTATAATTTCATCGATTTCAGTCGTTTTCAAAAAACCAACAAAGATCATTTTCGCAAGGCCATCGCTCCCAATGGCGAGTTTATTCTCAGCCATATTTCGAACTTTCGCAAGGTAAAGAGGGTGCAGGATGTGATCAAGATCTTCAAACGCGTCTCTGCTGAAATGCCTTCCAAGTTGTTGATGATCGGTGATGGGCCTGAACGCACTGCTTGTGAGGAACTCTGTAGGTCAATGGGTGTTTGCCAGAATATCAGATTCTTGGGCAAACAAGATGCCATCGAAGAATTGCTGGCAATAACAGATGTTTTTATTATGCCCTCTGGCAACGAAAGTTTTGGTCTTGCAGCCCTAGAGGCAATGGCCTGCGAGGTTCCTGTCGTTTCCTCCAACATCGGTGGCCTTCCTGAGCTCAATTTTGATGGTGTCACAGGATATCTCAGCAATGTTGGTGATGTGCAAAGCATGTCAGATCACGTGCTCAATATTCTTAAGAATCCCGAATTACTCAAAAAATTGCGCAAGGGAGCTAAAAAGCGAGCACTGGAACTTGACATCGAGTTGGTGGTGCAGCAATACGAAGATTACTATGAAGAAGTACTGGAAAAATCCAGACATCTGACGGTCAATTGACCAACATGATCTTTGCCACAGCGGCATCTGGATCAATGACGTTGTTGACAGCAGTACTAAAGACCAGATACACTCCTGAAGCAGCTCGGTTGCCATCGAAATCTCGTCCATACCAAATAGCTTGTCCGCCTTGTGCTGTAGTCTCGAAGACCAGGCGTCCATGAATATCCGTAATCTTGACATTCGCATTTTCGGCCAGGCCCTTGATGGCAATGGGACCATCATATCCTGGCTGTACGGGATTAGGAAAAGTGAGTACTTCCGAGGTGTGATATCTTGTGCCCTCTACCGCTTCACCACGATAAGACAAGATTCCTTTGTTTGTGGCGATAAAAATCTCACCATCGACCTCATCGACTGCTATATCGACAATGCCATTGTCAAAAAGGGGTGAATTATTGATGTTGAATCTAGCCACTTTTGACCGTGCATCTGCCCTTTGCACAAAGACTCCATTGTTGGTGCCAAACCATTTGCGATTCCCACCATCTACAGCTATTGACTTAACATTTTCATCACCGAGTAGGGGACCCGGAATGCCATTTTCAGTGACGATCAACTTCATGCCCAAACAGTTGTCTTCAAATGCAGAGGCTCCGCAGTCGAAAACCAGTAAACCACTGGTAGTGCCAACCCAAACAGCACCATCGAGATCGACAGTGATGTCATTTATGAAGTTTACGGTGAGTCCGGAGTTGTTGGAATTGAGTAACCTAGTGCGGTCATCAGCAGTTGAAAACAAGTCGATGCCAGAGTCATAAATAATTAGTCCTGTTCCCCCAATGCCGATCCACTTAAAACCATTTTGATCGATGGCAATGTGCTCTACATTGGTTTTAGTAGGCAACGAAAAATTTTTCCACATTCCATCTGGTGTTTTTACCGACAGTGGATTTGGTGCATCATGGTTAAGTGCCCACAGATTTCCATCTGCATCAAATGCCATACCAGTAACCCGATTTCGGTCAGGATTGACAACAGAATTTTGCAGACTAGAATTATCTTTGTCGTAGACGATCACCTCTTCGCCTCTATACTCGACCAGACCGTCCCAAAATGTGCCTACAAACACGGTGCCGTTCTCATCGATTTCCATGGACAGAAAGTCACGCATGTCTTTCTGCTTTAGTACTTCATTATTACTTCTATTGATGGATTCCCAAGTACCATTTGCATTCGTGTACATACCTTCGGCGCGAAACAGGTAACCATAATTTAAGGTCACCCCTCCTGAGGCCACGTAGAGCTTTCGCTCGTAGCTTGCCATATCGGTCGCGTTATGCGTAGGCGGCTTATCGGGGCGAATGGTCGTACACTGACCGACAAACCCCTGGGAAAACTTAAAACCACTGTTTTCATCTGCATACCAAACTCTACTTTGTTCATCGACTACAGCATCTGTAGCCCTACTAGTACATTGACTTATAGTTTGCTTTGCACCATTGGGATCAATAAGTATTTTCTTAGCATTACAGCCAGAAAGGCATTTCCAACCCGTCAATAACCCGGTCTCATTTTCGGCCACAAAGGTAAGCTCAAATCCTGGCTCTTCGTGCATTCGTTCAAAGCGACCATCCATGTTACAGTAGATACTATTGTCGATTCCTACATATAAAGTTCCTCCTGCCTTTTCTAGCGTTCCTGCCCGATAGCTCACCGGCAAACCAGATGAGAAACCACGTTGGGTCCAGGCACTAAAATCAGCTAAGTTGATCGAACCATCATTGGGCACTCCAAAAAGACCATCTTCAGTGGTGATAAGTAGCTCACCTCTGAAATCAATGACATCATGCACAATGGCGTCGGTAAAGGCCGTGAAGCCAAATTCCACATTGTCAATAGCCAGTTGAACAAGCCCAAAGCCACATGCCAGATATGCATATGGTTCCTGAATATGAACTCCTCGAATACTGCGATCTCCTACAATTTGAGTGTTGTTCTTAATTTGGTTCAAATTGAAGATTTCATCCTCGAATATGAGGTCAATATTGCTGTTGGTATAGGTTACAATCAATACCTCATTATCCTTTCCATATGTCAAGGACTGAATACCGATATCCGATAAGCCCTCGACCTTACTAAAATATTCGAGGCTCAGATCTTCTTTATTGACTTTCAAAAGGGACCATTCTGTGCCGAAAAAAACAGCGGAAGGACTTTGGGCTACACTCAAACCCTTGTTGTATGGTAAGTACGATTTCCAAGACCCTATGGATAAATCTTGCTGAGCAATCAGGCCATGGGCTGTCAGCACAAAAAGCAGGCTCCAAATGCGAATCATAACCATCATTCAACGTCACAGTTTATCAATTGTTATGTATCCTCTCGTCAACTATACAATGTGCTCCCTTCCAGATATTCGAAAACAGCTTCAGGGACTAGGTACTGTATGGAAATCTTCTTCCTAATACAGTCTCGTACATACGTCGATGATAGGTGAAGCAAGGGGAGCTCGTCGAGAATTTTAATGTGCGCATGATCTAAGGCCTCAGATAGGTTTGCTGCAGGTCTGTTGTATACATATATGGGATAGTGTTTATAAATGGCTTCGGGATTTTTCCATTTGGGTAGCGAGACCAAGTTATCACCTCCCATTATCAGCGCGAACTGATGATTGGGGTGTTTTTCAGTCAGATAAGTCAGGGTATCGATGGTGTATGATGGTTGCGGCAGATTAAATTCTATACTTGAGGCCTTCAGATGAACATTGTCTGCGATGGCCAAATTGACCAAATGCAATCGATCAAAGTCATTTGCCAGGGTTGATTTTTTCTTGTGGGGATTGTGTGGACTTACAATCATCCAAACTTGGTCTAAGTCTGTCAATTCCCTAACTAAATTGGCAATGATCATGTGCCCATTGTGCACGGGATTAAAGGAGCCAAAAAAAAGGCCAATTTTCATAGTATCATAAACTTGATACCCAACCTAGCGACTCAGCATTACTGGCATTACCAGCATGAGCAGCTCTTCATCATCAGGAGACTCTGATGGATGGATGATGCCAGCTTTATTAGGGGTAGACAGTTCCATCCTAATTTCATCTGTATCCAAAACAGACAACATCTCAATGAGAAACTTGGCATTGAAACCGATGGTAACTGGTGTTCCCTCATATTGGCAAGTCAATTGTTCGGTAGCCTCATTGGAAAAGTCTAAATCTTGGGCTTCTATGGTTAAGCTACCGTCATCTATGTTCATGTGAACTTGATTGGTCGTCTTATTCGCATAGATGGCGATTCGCTTCAGCGAATTGAGTAGATCTCGGCGGACAACCACTAATAGGTTTGGATTATCTACGGGGATGACGGCATTATAATTAGGATACTGCGCATCAATGAGCCGACATACCAAATGGTGATCGTCAAAAGAGAAAAAAGCGTTGGACTTGTTAAAGGAGATCTCTACAGATCCATTGTCCGGCAATGCGGACCTCAATAAGGTTAGGGATTTCTTAGGCAGGATAAACGAAGTATTTACATCCCCTTCTAAGCCAGAAAAAGTATACTTGACGAGCTTGTGTGCATCCGTCGCCACAAAGGTGATCTTGGAGAAGTCGATCTGTGTATACACACCCGTCATGGCAAGGCGAAGTTCGTCATTTGTAGTGGCGAAAATCGTCTTATTAATGGCTTCCTTAAGCAGATGTGCACTGATGCTCACACGCTCTGTATTTTCCGCTTGAGGTATAGCAGGAAAATCTTCGGGATTGTCTCCCGACAACTTATATTTACCATAAGAGGAAGTTATTTCAATGCTAAATTTCTTCTGATCAACTTCAATGGTTATTGGTTGCTCAGGCAATGCTTTTAAAGTGTCAAAAAGGATCTTACCTGGAATAGCCACCGACCCATCTTCATCTGCAATCACATCGACATCTGTGGTTATGGAAGTCTCGAGGTCAGTAGCAGAAATGGTAAGCTTATTGTTGTTGATGATAAATAGATAATCTTCCAAGATGGGGACGACCATATTTGAACCAATGGCACCATTTGCGAGTTGGATCTTGCTCAATAATTCGGCGGAGGAAATGCTAAATTTCATATGACCAATAGGGGAATGAAGGGATGAAAAAAATAAGTTAGACAAAAATAAACGATTCCCGTTCATTTTTTAAACTTCGTCCTCCTATTCTTATAAAGTAGGTTAATCGACACATTTGAAGACTGCGCTAACAAATCGAAGGCCTATCATCAGGGGCATCACTGAAGTTAACTTTCCAACTACCAATACCGTAATCCTCGATAATGGAATTCCTCTGCATATACTGGAAGGTGGTAACCAATCCATCGTCAAGATGGAAATCGCGGTATTGGCTGGAAGACCTCGTGAAGCCAAGCAACTGGTTGCCGCGAGCTATGGTAGCCTGCTGAAGGAAGGCTCAGCTCAGTATTCTTCCCTGGAAATTGCCGAAACTTTTGACCGCTTTGGTGCTACCTTTTCTCAGCCCTTTTCATTCGACTATGTATCTCTGCAGGTGTACGTTCTCACAAAACATTGTCCTAAGATCTTGCCGGTGTTTTGCTCCATGATTAAGGACCCAGTCTTTCCGGAATCTGAGCTGATTCTGTTCAAAGAACGTGTAAAACAAAAGTTGTCAGTAGACTTGACTCAAAACGAAATTGTTGCATATAGAGAAGCAACAGAGCTCTTTTTTGGGGCAAAGCATCCATATGGATATAATAGTAATGCGCAGCTCTATGATGCGGTCACGCAATACGATCTTCTTGAACACCATCAAAATGTGGTAGGGCCACAAAATACCAAGATGCTTATTGCTGGCAAGCTACCAGACGACACAATCGATCAATTACAAGAACACCTGGGTCAATGGAACAAAAGCATTCGGAAAAGATCTCCTGCACTGCCGCAAGAGTATCCCATTCCCACAAGAATGTATCATGATCTCGAAAAATCTCAGTCGGCCATCAGAATCGGTCGGCGGTTATTCGACAATAGCCATGAGGACTATCCTGCTATGCTCCTTCTGACTACCATCCTGGGCGGTTATTTTGGCTCTAGATTGATGAAAAACCTGAGAGAGGACAAGGGATATACCTATGGGGTGCATGCGAGTGTCGAGGATCTTAAGTACGATGGATACTTTACCATCAACTTAGAGACTGATCGTCAACATTGTAAAAAAGTCATTCAAGAAATTGATCATGAAATCGATGTCCTCCAATCTATTCCGGTACCCGCAGATGAGCTTACGATGGTAAAGAACTATATAAGCGGCCATCTGCTGAGTAAGATGGATGGCCCCATTCAAGCGATGACGGTCATCAAGAAGAATATACTCTATGCCAATGATCCACAACATATGAATGTGTTGATAAAAAAGCTCCAAAAAGTCGACGTCAATCAAATCATGGATGTAGCTAGAAAGTACCTTGATAGAGACCTGCTTACCGAGGTGGTTATCCATTGAATCGGCTGATAACCAAAAATTTATCCAGGAGTAAATGGCTATGAGTGGTTAAGTTATTTTTCTTGGTTTGAATAAATTTAGTTTCTTTTGCGAAGCTGGTATGGCCTTTGATAACCATATGAGTGTAAAGAGCTTGAAATGAGATTTTTTAATTTTTTCACACAGGAGCTGGCTATAGATCTTGGTACAGCAAACACCCTGATCATCCAAGATGACGAAATAGTGGTAGAGGAGCCCTCCATTGTTGCCATAGACCGTCGTACCGGTGAAACCATTGCCGTAGGATCACGTGCCATGCAAATGCATGAGAAGACCCACGAACATATCAAGACGGTACGTCCTCTGAAAGATGGGGTAATAGCCGACTTTCAAGCTGCAGAAAGTATGATCGAGGGAATGATCAACATGATTGATCAGAAACGTCGATTTTTCACCCATATGAAAATGGTAATCTGCATTCCATCAGGCATAACTGAGGTAGAGAAAAGGGCCGTTTTTGACTCTGCCGATCACGTCGATTCCAAAGAAACTTATTTGATCTACGAGCCAATGGCTGCTGCTTTGGGTATTGGCTTGGATGTCGAAGAACCAGTAGGAAATATGATAATCGACATCGGGGGCGGAACTACTGAAATCGCGGTGATCGCCCTCTCTGGCATAGTATGCGAGCAATCCATTCGCACTGCTGGAGACGAATTTACCATGGACATCATCGACCATTTGCGTCGCAACCATAATCTACTCATTGGAGAACGTACGGCAGAAATCCTAAAGATCAATGTTGGGTCTGCATCAACTGATCTGGAAAATCCTCCTGAACCCTTTGCAATAAATGGGCGGGATCTGATGACCGGTATTCCGAGACAAGAGACCATTACCTATCAAGAAATAGCTGAAGCACTTGATAATTCGATCAGTAAAATTGAAGAAGCCATTTTGAAAGCTCTGGAAGTTACTCCACCTGAATTGGCTTCTGACATTTACAAGACAGGACTTTATCTCACAGGAGGTGGAGCACTACTGAGAGGGCTGAGAAAACGTGTGGCTGAAAAAACAAGGCTGCCGACTACGGTAGCTGAAGATCCATTGAGAGCAGTAGTGAGAGGCACGGGTCTAGCACTACGGAATACTGATAAATACTCCTTCCTGATCGATCGAAAGAGTGTGTAAACTTGGTATGCACACAGTATGCAAAATCTACTCTACTTCTTATTCAGATATGGGTATGTCTTCCTCTTTATTTGTTTAGAGATTGTCTGCTTTAATCTGATTGTGCGATACAATAGCCAACAGAAAGAAACTTTTCTCAAGTCATCAAATGCGGTTACAGGCTGGATCTATCAACACTACAACTCGGTCAGGCAGTACTTTTCCCTAGGAGACATTGCTCATCAACTTGCTTGGGAAAACGCACGCTTAAGAAATCAGCAGGGAGCCTTTCAGGCGTTGACTTTGGAAGGTAATACCACCCTTGATTCCAATTCCTTCCAGCAATATGAATTGCTCCCAGCACGAATCATCAACAATCGGATCACTGGGCTTGATAATTACTTCACCATACTTGGTGGTCGCGAGGCTGGGATGGAAATCGGACAGGGCGTAATTATTGAAAACGGAATTGTAGGAATTTTGACCGATGTGAGTACTCATTATGCACGAGGGATATCCATACTCAATAGGGACTCTCGTATTAGTGCCTCCATTGAGCGCAATAATTTTTTTGGCAACCTTTACTGGGAAGGAGGTAATCCTCGTCTAGCAAAATTGGAAGATGTTCCGAAGCATGCTGATGTGCAGGTTGGCGATAAACTCATAACCAGTGGATTCAGTGCAATTTTCCCAAAGGGTCTCAAGGTCGGCACCATTGTCGATTTTTCGTTGAATGATGGAAGTAACTTTTACGATATCAACGTGCAATTGTCAGTTGACATCGCTAACGCACATTATGTATATGTAGTGAAAAATTTATTTGCACGCGAGCAGTTGATACTTGAAACCGATCGAAGGCCATGAATCCTATTTTTCGAAATGTCTGGCGCTTTTTACTACTACTATTGCTACAAGTATTGGTCTTTAAGCAATTGAACATCGCAGGGGGAGCTTTAAACTATGTGCAGGTACTTATTTATCCACTTTTTATTTTGCTTTTACCCCTAGACCTTGGCAAGAGCTGGCTTCTATTGCTTGGGTTCTTACTTGGCATAGCTGTAGATATGTTTTATGATTCCCCAGGTGTACATGCATCCGCATCAGTGCTTACCGCATTTATCCGTCCCTATGTCTTACATATCTTGGAACCACGGGGAGGTTACAAAGTAAATGCATATCCAACCAGTGCCGAATTTGGCACCGGCTGGTTTGTTCGATATGCTAGCTTACTGATGATCGTGCATCTGTTGACCTACTTTATAGCGGAGGCATTTCAATGGTCACAAATCTTGATGATCATCTTGAAAACAATTGTTTCCTTTTTGTCGTCTATGATAGTGATAAGTTTGTACATGGTAATATTCAATCCAAAGGAGTAAACTGTAATGGAAACTCGCAGTAAGATTATAAAGGGATTATTTCTAGTGACGGGCATTGTCATGTTACTGCGTGTAGGCTATATGCAGCTCTTTGATCGCTCCTATCGTATCAAAGCAGAGACTGCTACCCTTCAAAAGCAGACGATATACCCGTCAAGAGGACTTATTTATGACCGCAATGGTAAGCTGATCGTTTACAATCAACCCATCTATGACCTCTACGTCATCGCCAATCTGGTTAGTCCAGAGATGGATACCGCTCGACTATGTCGAGTGCTAGAGATGGATAAAAAGACCTTCAGGGAGAAAATGGAAAGAAATTGGAACGATGTGCGGTATTCCAAGAATGTTCCTTATCTCTTTCTAGATAAAATCAATGCCATCAAATATGCGCAGCTGCAGGAAATCCTACACGCTTTCCCTGGGTTCAGCACTGAAGTGAGAAGTGTGCGTGGCTACCAATTTCCAAGTGCAGCGCATGCTTTAGGCTACATCAGTGAAGTTGATCAAGAAATCATCGATTCTTCGAAAGGTGTCTATCAAAAAAGAGATATGTATGGTGTGAGTGGTCTAGAGGCACATTATGAGAAATTCTTGAAGGGGGACAAAGGCACAGAATATCAGCTCAAGGATAATTTTGGTAGAAAAGTGGGATCCTACCGTGATGGGGAGCGAGATGCTTCAGCATATTCTGGCATGGACTTAATATCCACTATAGACATTGGTCTTCAGACCTATGCAGAAGAGTTGATGAATGACAAAATTGGCAGCATTGTCGCCATTGAACCCAAAACCGGAGAAATTTTAACAACAGTAAGTAGTCCTTCATATGACCCCGCGATGCTAAGCGCAAGTGCAGATCGAGCCAAAACCTTTGTTCAATTGCAGAACGACACTTTAAAGCCGTTCTTCAATAGAACCTTAATGGCAAAATATCCTCCTGGTTCCATTTTCAAACCCATCCTTTCTTTGATCGCGTTGCAAGAAGGCGTATTGACTACACAGCGATACATCACGTGCTCAGGAGCGTACATTTACAAAACCTATCGTTGGGGTTGTCATGCGACACCAGGTGTGCGAAACGTCGTCACTGCCATTGAGGAATCGTGTAATACCTTCTTTTACAATGTCTATCAAGATTTGGTGAATGTGGAGGGTTTTGAAAACCCCGCCCCAGGGCTGAACCAACTCACAGAGCATCTCACAGACTTTGGACTGGGAGCACCTCTTATGGTCGACCTACCCGAAGAACAAGGAGGATTAATTCCCAACAGCGAATTTTATGATGACATGTACGAGGGTAAAGGAGACTGGCGCAGCACGTACATCATTTCCAATGCCATCGGTCAAGGTGAAATTGAATTGACCACTCTACAAATGGCCAATTTAGTTGCCATTATAGCCAATCGTGGTTTTTACTTTCGTCCGCACTTATTAAAACGATTTGCTGATGCATCCATTCCACTACCGCGTCGATTTTTGACCCCCAAACGCGTGCGAATCGACGACCAACATTTTGACCCGGTCATCCAAGGCATGCAGCGTTCTGTAAGTCAAGGTACGTCAACTTTTGCCCAAGTCCCAGGAATTATGGTCTGTGGAAAAACGGGTACTTCAGAAAACCCACATGGTAGGGACCACTCAGTGTTCTACGCATTTGCTCCTCAAGAAAACCCAAAGATTGCAGTAGCCGTATACATAGAAAACGGGGGTTGGGGTGGCTCCTATGCAGCTCCGATTGCAAGTTTACTAATCGAGAAATACCTCAATAGAAAGATCGATCCGTCGCGTCATTGGATAGAGGACAGAATGATCCAAGCTAATCTGCTTGCTGATTTGTAATTTTAGCGAATGACCTTATCTGCGATTGCCGCTTGCTCAAGTAATAGAGCGATTGGTAAAAACAATGCTCTTCCCTGGCACCTTCCTGCCGATATGAAATATTTTATGCGCACTACCAAAGGGCACCATGTGATAATGGGTAAGAATACATTTGAATCCTTGGGATCGCCGCTAAAAAATCGGATCAACATCATTATTACTCATGACCCATTCTATGCGGCATCCGGCACCGTGGTAGTACATTCTCTACAAGAAGCCATCGATATCGCTCAAGCTGCAGGAGAAGAGGAGGCATATATTATCGGGGGTGCACAAATATATACCCAGAGTCTAGATCTAATAGATCTGCTATACCTAACTGAAATCGATGTGCATATTGAGGATGCAGATGCCTTCTTTCCGAAAATTGCCTTAGATAAATGGGAGTTAGTAAGTGAAGTTGTCAATGATCCGGATGATCGCAACCCTTATAAATACACGTTTAAGGTCCTTAAAAAAAAAGAGCCTCACTGATGCAGTCTGCTCCCACCAGTCTTATCAAAGAAGAGTTGCTTTATTACGTATGGCGCCTTAAGCGCTTTGACTTACAAGACCTACAAACAAGCTCAGGACAGACCATTCAGATTTTAGATGCTGGACTTCGTAACAATGACGCTGGACCAGACTTCAGTCTTGCACGCATCAAGCTAGGAGATGATACCTGGGTTGGGCATGTCGAGATGCATGTTCGAGCTAGTGATTGGATCCGCCATCGTCATCAAGATGATCCAGCATTCGAAAACGTTGTCTTGCATGTGGTGTATGAATGTGACAAACAAATTTGCCTTCCCAATGGAGAGCCCTTGGCATGTTTGGCGCTACAAAATCGGATTGAACCCAGCCTGGTCAAATCCTATAAAGAACTAATGGAGGTAGAGGCTTGGATACCTTGTGCTAACAATCGACGTGTGACTTCAGACATTGCACTCCAAGCTTGGTATGAGCGTGTGTTGGTCACCAGGTTGGAAGAAAAAACAGCGTACATCCGTGATGTTTTTGAACATACAAGAGAAGACTGGGAAGAAACTTTCTACCGAATTTTAGCAAGAAATTTTGGTTTTAAAGTCAATGCTGACGCTTTTGAAGCGCTCGCCATCAGCACTCCGAGAAAACTCCTGATCAAACATAAGGATAACCTAAAACAGATAGAAGCGCTCCTTTTTGGACAAGCTGGTCTAATTCCTGATCAGCCTCAAGATGATTACACCCGGGGATTACAGCAGGAGTATGGTTTTCTACGGAAGAAATATACACTAGCGCCACTGGAATCACATCGCTGGAAATTCATGAGAATGCGACCAGCCAATTTTCCCACTATTAGACTGGCACAATTCGGGGTCTTGATCTTTAAAACAGCACATCTCTTCAGCAAGATGCTGGCAGCCAAGTCGACAAAAGAGCTTCGACAGATGTTCAATAGTGAAGTATCGTGGTATTGGAAAGACCATTACAGATTTGATCAAACTTCTCCAAAGAAATCAAAAAAACTAGGCACTTCCTCCATTGACCTAATCCTGATCAATACCATCATTCCCCTATTATTTTTCTATGGCAAGTTCCAACAACAAGGTGTTTTCTCTGATAGAGCATTGACCTTCTTGCAAGAACTTAAGCCAGAGAGAAATAGGGTGATTACCAAATTTAGAGCACTATCTTTTCCAGTATCTAGTGCATTCGATAGTCAGGCTCTCCTGCAATTAAAAAAGCAGTTTTGTGATCCGAAGCAATGTCTCTCCTGCACGATTGGACATGATATTTTGAAAGCAGAAAATTAATGATTCAGAAAGCATTGTTCAAGATCTTGATGGCACCTTTTGCCCTGCTCTATGGAACAGGTGTTGCTTTGCGCAATGGTTTATATAGAGTCGGATTGCTCAAAGAGATTTCATTTAATATTCCAGTCATTAGTATTGGAAATCTAACCATGGGTGGGGCAGGCAAAACACCACATGTCGAGTATTTGGCAAACTGGTTACAAGACTACATCAAAATCGCGGTACTCAGTCGGGGATATAAACGCAAGACAAAAGGATTCAGAATCGTTGATGTGAATGACACAGCAGCAACAGTAGGTGATGAACCTTTACAATATAAAAGGAAATTTCCCGAAGTCAACGTATATGTTTCTGAAAGTAGGGTGCTTGGAATCCCAAAAATCTTGTCTCAGCAGCCTGACATGCAAGTCATATTGCTGGACGATGCTTTTCAGCATCGGTCTGTGAAACCAGGTCTAAATATCTTACTCACCACTTACCATGACCTTTTCGTAGATGACTTTCTGCTGCCTATGGGTAGACTTCGCGAATGGCGACAAGCATACAAACGAGCGGATCTAATCATAGTCACCAAATGCCCTAACAACCTTTCCACTGAGGATAGAAAAAGAGTCGAGGAAAAGATAAATCCGCTGCCTGACCAAGCTTTGCTGTACTCTACCTATCAATATACCAGATTGTACCACTTACTCTATCCTTCAGTGACTATGAACCTCCGCTCAGATATGCAAGCATTGGTAATTAGTGCAATCGCCAACACAGATTTCCTCCTAGCCTTTCTCGAACAGCAACTTGGAGAAGTCAAAATTATCGAATATGAAGATCATCATGCCTTCACCAGATACGAGATGGGCCACCTCAAAAATGAATTTGAAAAATTAGGTGGCAAAGAAAAAATCATCATTACTACAGAAAAAGATGCCACACGCTTAGAACCACATATTGAGTTTTTACGGAAAGAGGAAATGCCCGTTTTTGTATTACCGGTTTATGTGTCCTTCGATGCAGATGACGACTTACGATTCAAGCAAATTGTACAATCCTATTTATTGTCTTTCAAAATTTAATCCAGCCTTGAAGTTTTTGTTCGTCCTGATCTTATTATTCATTTTTACCAGCCCTCCAGTGATTGCTCAGAGTGCAATGCAACCGCTGTCTGAAATTCCATACCACTGGTTGGATAGAATGGATATAAAATACGATGCAGATTTTCACTTGCATTCCGCTGTCAAAGGTATTTGGAGGAAAGACTTAGTAGAACTGGTCTATGCAGTAGACAGTACTTATCCAGAGCAATCTCAGGAAGATCACCAAGATATGCAGTGGCTCCTAAATGAAAACAATGAGTGGCAGCAAAAGCCTCATACAGAAATTTCAGATCGGAAATATATCGATAGTACCAGGACATTCTATACCATCGAAGAATCTGAATCCACCAGATTAAAATACGTACAAAGCAAAAAGCCAGTCCTAAAAAGATTTTATCAAACACCTGCCCATTTGTTTGAAGTAAATAGTCGTGACTTTCACCTAAGGGTGAATCCTCTGTTGAATTTTAGACTTGGCAGCATTACCGACGAAGGCGAAGCAATTTTTGAAAATCAGCGAGGTATTTCGATCAGGGGTGGCATAGATCAAAAATTATACTTTCATTCTGAAATCCTGGAAAGCCAAGCTCGGTACCCCAATTATATTCGAGAGTTTCAGGGCCGATTCGATGCTGTACCTGGTGCCGGATTTGTCAAGACCTATGAAAGCACATGGTTTGACTTCGATAGCGGTGTAGACTTTTTATTGGCCAATGCCTACATAGGTGCACAAGTGTCAAAACATGTCAATATTGAACTGGGGCATGGTCGACATTTTTTAGGCAATGGGATCCGGTCGCTCTTTCTTTCGGATTTTTCAACAGATCACTTCTATTTGAAATTGAATACGCGCATTTGGAAATTTCAGTACCAAAGTATTTTTGGAGAATTATTGCGACCTAAAAGGGATGTTGGAGATCAATTGCTGCCCAAGAAATATTTTGCAGCGCACTATCTAAATCTTCAAGTAACCAAAAATTTGGACATTGGCCTGTTTGAAACAGTAGTATTTGCGCGAGAAAATCAGTTTGAGCTTCAGTATTTTAATCCACTCATCTTATACAGGACAGTAGAGGGCTCAATTGGAAGTCCAGATAATGTTCTTCTTGGATTAGATGTTAAATGGAATTTGTGGCGAAAAATATCCCTTTATAGTCAATTTATTCTGGATGAATTTAAAGTCAGTGAATTGTTTTCAGGAAATGGTTGGTGGGCAAATAAATATGGATTGCAGCTGGGCATGAAGTATATCGATCTCTTTGAGATTTCGCACTTAGATGCTCAGGCGGAGTACAACGTAGCCAGGCCCTATACTTATTCACACAATAATGGCATTGCACACTACAGCCATTATCATCAGGCTTTAGCTCATCCACTGGGGGCAAACTTCCGTGAGATGCTTTTTCGCTTGCGTTATCAACCCACTGGGCGATGGTTCATTACTGCGAGGGCTGTATTTATGAGCACTGGAGAAGATCGCGACACACTTAACTGGGGGTCGAATATCCTGGTGCCCAATGAAAGCCACGTTAATGATTTTGGCAATGAAGTAGCTCAGGGTGTTAACACTCAAATAACCATATTGGGCATAGATGTGTCATATCAAGTGCGACATGGTCTATTCTTCGATGTATTCGTTCAATCACGTCAAAAAGACAGTATGCTAGAGTCGCGTGACTTTAGTGATACCTACTTGGGAGCTGGCATTCGATGGAATCTGAGTAGACGTTGGTTAGAGATGTAGTTATGCCGCCTATCCTTACTTGCATAAAACCATCTGTGTACCCTGCTTCTCATTGGATATCGTCTTCTCAACAACTTTAAAGTGTCTTTCTAAGAATTTTCTGAGTTCTGCCTGATTCCACTCTCGTGCATGATAAGGGTTTGGTGATGGCCCATAATGCCATTTACCCCTCTTTAGATCACGTTCAGGTGTACTAATAATGATGTCCGATCCGGCAGCTATCCTTTTTAAAACAATAACAAATTTATTGGGATCCTCAACGTGCTCAATTACATCTGCGCATATCACTAAATCCGGCTGCAAAGTGAAGATTTCCTCTTCACTAATCGACATCCATGCCCGATCGGGATATTTATCCCTAAGGTGTGCCAGCGTTTTCTCTACCTCAATTCCAATGGTGTCATAAGAGCCCAAATACTTCAGCAACTTATAGGCAGATCCACAACCGACATCCACAACTTTACCGTAGCCATTGTCCTGCACACGATGGGCAGCAAACTGATACACTTCACGCTGCCACTCTTCAGTATTTGGTGTGTCATCGAATCGTGGCACTTTTTGTCGGTGAAAGTAGCCCGCCTTTATGGCATATTGCTCAGTGCAGTAAATGCTTCGCATCATACCTAGGGTAGTTCGCACCATTTCTTTTGCAAATATCAGCGACATGGCTGTGTCCAGATTTGTTGAGGCCACGTGCATCAAATCTACAGCAAACTCAACGATTCCTCAGGATCGTATCTTTACAACTAGTTGGCCCAATCTTAACAGAGGGCATTTATTCAATAGAACCAATAGATGACAGTCGGTTTAGATCTGACCTTCGCAATTTGCACTCGCAACAGGGCATCTTACTTGCGACAATGCCTGGCATCCATCTATGGTCAAGGACCCTCTTCACTTGGGTTTTTGGTACTGGTTGTTAATAACGGATCAGTAGATGACACCAAAACGCTAGTTGAAGAATACGCAACGTTAGAAAATTTCAATGCCATCCAAGAAGATCAGATTGGTCTAAGTCACGCAAGGAATACTGCGTTGGCGAATACGACCACAAGATGGCTGGCATTCGTCGACGATGATGCCATTCTGCCTTCCAACTACTTAGAGATACTTACAGGAATTCTAGCAAAAACTTCGCATGCATGTCTCGGTGGTCCAGTGAAACCAATCTATGCACCAGGGGCGCCAAATTGGACTAAAAGGTATTTTACTCGAAAATCTGATTTTGGAAACGTGGAAAAACAACTACTTGATGAGTGTATCGCAGGAGCCAACATGGTCTTAGATTGTCACGTCATGCAAAAAATTGGAAGTTTCAACACGAACTTGGGCATGATCGGTGAAAAAATCAGGTATGGTGAAGACGACTACATTCAACATGAACTTCGGCGCCAGGGCTATACCATCGGGTATTACCCCCACCTTGAAATTGGGCATCATGTACTTCCATCTAGGGAGAAAGTATCATGGCATCTAAAAGCTGCCTATCAACATGGTTGGGCTTCGCAGGCACTCGCAAGTCAAACTACAATAAGCTCAATTGGCATATCGATGTTACGTACCACTATCTCTGGACTGGTTAAGCACCTTCCTGAAAATATTTGGCGCAACTTCACCAATGAGCAGTACTATTGGCAGAATACGATAGTTAACACCTGTCGTCCCTTTCTATATAATTTGGGTCGTTTTGTATGCTACCTTTCGCATAAAACTCCATAGAAAGTGGAAATCTCCATCATCATACCCTGTTACAATGTAAAACCATACCTGGATCGCAGCTTGCAATCTGCCTTAACGCAAACACATCAGAATTGTCAGATCATTGCTGTAGATAATAACTCGACCGACGGGACCTTTGAAGCTCTGCAAGCATATCAGAAAAAATATCCAGATAAAATATCAGTATATACTGAAAAGAAACAAGGTGCACCATATGCTCGGAATCTTGGACTCAGCAAAAGCAGTGGACAATGGATACAATTCTTAGATGCTGATGATTATCTAGCACCAACAAAAATTGCCGAGCAAATTAAGCAAGCGACCACCGATATGGATGTCATCGTTGGATCTTACCGGTATCACACCCAGAAAGGCAGAACAAAAATATTTTATCCGGATGGCAAAGATTTATTCCAATCAATTTTTAACACTCGACTAGGAAATACAGTCTCCAATTTATGGAATAAAAGCAGTGTCGCACAAGTCGGCGGATGGAACACCAATTTGTCTTGCCATCAGGAGTATGACCTGTTATTTCGGTTGCTTAAGGCCAATGCCATGTTTGTTTTTCTACCTCTACCATTAAGTGACGTTTATCAACGTCCACATGGTCAAATCTCATCGTCTAATTTTTCTGCATTGGCAAGAACTCGTGTCGATCTGTATACACAATGGATAGATTGGATTAAAACCAATAAACCAGAGTGGTATGCTCAGCATTCTGAGTTTATTTATTTTTCGCTTATTAAGAGTCTTGATCATTTAGGGTCACATGATGCCTTTTCTGCAAAAGAAATTTTCGGAAATTATTTATCAGCCAAATATAAACCCAGGCTTCAGGATATAATTAAATCTGGGAGATGGTTGCTAATTATCCAATATCTATTGGGATTCAATAAATATTTGGAAATAAAACATTTTTTCCGAAACCTGATGAAGGGGTAATTGATAAGCTACTGTAAGTCTGTATATAATTTATTGAGCATTTTAGCTACCGACTCCGAACTATACAAATCAGCATCTGTAAACGGATAGGACGGGTTTATCTCTATATTTTTTGCAACTCTCCTAATGGCATGGGAAAAGGACCGTCTGTCAGAATCTACCAAAAGGCCATTCCTCTCAGAAATCATATCTTCCGGGCCTCCAGATCTTGTACTCACTACCGGAGTCCCGCAGGACAACGCCTCCAAAATCGAAAGACCAAAGGTTTCTCTTCGACTTGTAGATAAATAAATATCTGACGCCCTTAATAAATTTGCCACATCATGCGGCCCTTTCCAACCCGTGAAATGCACAAAAGAAAGAACATCATGGCCTTTCGCTAAACGGTGCAAGCTTGCATAAGATGGCCCATCACCAACAATGGTTAGTTCTGCTGGATATTGTGATTGAATTAGATCATCGAGTACTTCAATTTGCAATGCCACGTTTTTCATAGGGACCAACTCGGATACGGTAATCAATTGAATTGGACGCACTATTTTCCTGGGGTGAAATGGAAGGTAAAAGTACTTTTCGTCCACACTCATAGGTATCCGTACAACAGGTGTGCCCACCCGCCATTCATCGATCTGGTGTGCGAGTGCCTGGCTTGGGGCAATTACTCGGTCCGCTTTTTCATATGCATCCACTACTATTCGTTTATACCGTTGTGGCATACCAAAAAGTAAATCGCTATGTTCTGTAACGACAACTGGTATATGCGGCCTGTTCGCTTTTATACCCGCGGCAATAAATCCACCCAGGAATGTATGAGCATGTATTACATCCGGTTCACCAACCTCATCGATGATGGAATTAATGAAGGATAGAACTTGATTTCTCCAAGAATGGAAGATTCTATAGTTGAATCGCGGAAGTGACAGTCCAGAGTAGCGATGAATAGCGACCCCATCTTGTTCTTCGAAGGTTCTTTTTCGCAACCAATGTTTCGGCCGATTCCAAAAGCGATAGCTCAATTCTGTATAAATGATGAACACCTCCATATCAGCAGACTTGGCTAGGTCTTTGGCCTGCTTCAGTATAAAATCTCCTGTATTTCTATCTAAGGCTCCGGGAAACCACCCAGGGATAATCAATACTTTCAATGTGCTATCACTCATTTGGTATATCCCTATGCTCCATTCCCAAAATATAAATCTGGTCAAACTCCATCGATAAATATCGAAAGAAGGGTAAACTGTCTACAACTACTAAGTCTGGATTTTTGGTAAATGCGAAGATGCGGGTGGCAGCTTTGACTGGTCCAGGATCAAGCTGTCCGAAATGTGCGTTGATGGGTGTTCCAGCATCTATTTTTGCTGTGGGCATTCCTTCGGCAATCATTTCTTGATATTTATGCATAATAATTCGATTCCAAGTCAAATAGTCTCGAGTACCTGCAATCGATATGAATATTAGCAAGCAGAGAGCAGGCAAAGATAGTGGCCAACTTCTACGTAACGAAATATTCATTTTAGCGATAATCAATCCGAGAAACAACAGGGGCCACAGAATATACCGATCAGTATAACTGAAGATAGACATGATAATCTGATACGCTGTGGCTGTCAACAATAATAGTTGAACTTCAGATTGATTTCTCCGCTGCCAAATCACCATACCAATGATTATTGCAGAAAAGATGGACATAAAGGCAAATTGGTAAAGAAGGACATTGGGTAAAGAAGGTAAAACTTGATCACCCCAATAGTAATCTGCCAGCAACGGTACTCCTAACGAAAAATTCCTAAAAATGGATCCATTGTAAGGAAAAGTATGACCCAAGTGAGGCAATAGTATAGAGATACAAACTGATATGGTTATCGCTAAGGCAATCCACCTTTTGAAGTGTGAAATCTGGTTCCTCAAATCATGTAAAAGTGGCGGCAGGATTGGTAAAAAATAGAACCCACACATGATCAACAAGTATCCGCCGTACTTCAATTGTAGATACAGGAAATCAATTGGCCTTTGCCCAAAGGTTCTCAGGTATTCGTATCCTACGGATTCATAATACGAGGCCAGATTGGGGGACGATTTAATAAAGAGCTCAACTGCTGCATAAACCACAATTGCTGCAACCAAATAACCCAAGCCCATCCATTTTCTTACATCCTTCATGGTCCAAATAAACCACCCCTCAAAGCACAGAATTATCAATATTCCTGGTTGGCGGATTAATAACGCTGCAATGGCAGTAAGAAAACCAAACAGCCTATCTCGTTGGATACCGCTATGGATAAATGATAAGTAATAATACAAAGAAGCGCTGACTGCAGCAATGAAAGGAATTTCAGTCATAAAAGAAAACGCGGATAGGAAGAAGACCGGTGTGAAACCAAAAACTAGAGTAAGTAGAAAAGACTGTACTTCATTCCCCGAAAGTAGTTGTAAAGTACGGAATGTATAAAATAGACTGATGCAGGCTGCAAATAGGGTGGAGCATCTCAATGTCGTGTAGTCAACAGACCCCGTCAAGAGAGTCCATAGGTATCCCCAGGACACTTGTAAAAATATATTTGGAGAAATCCTATGGCCCAATGAAAATACACCGGTTTCCCATAGTTGATCAACTGCATAAGCATATTGGAAATCATCGTTAAGTGGAAAATTTCCTATCGGATTGACAAGGATTACTGCCAGAATAAAAAATAGTAGCAGAGACAATAAATAGAGATGATCGAAAAAGAAAATGCGTAGCTTAGATCTGCCGTTCATCTTAAGATTTTGCCAAGGAAACACCCTACAGATCCTCTATTTGTAAGTTTAATGGGAGTAGTGATACTCATTGCTTTGGGAGGGCCTGTATTCCTGCTGATCACAAGCTATGATAATTTTATTGATCTGGTTTTAGATTGGCTGGATAGAAGTCAGTATCGCAATGTAGCAATACAGCTGTTTCCCAAAAGTAGATTCAGTTTAGTGCGCTGGGCCTCCGTAGTGCTGGGTGTTCTCATTTCCTTCCTGCTCATTTCCAATCAGACTTCCATTAGCCGTATGCATGAGCAATTAGTACATACAATAGGGAAGGGGTGGAGTTCTATAAAGGGACAACTTAACTGGCATCATTATCCTGGAAAATTTCTTTGCTTACTCTTACTTATTTCCACGGTCCGAATGATGTACTACATTATTACAATGCCCCTTATATATGATGAGTGTTGGACCTTCTTAAATTTTACCATCCAAGGACCACTCTCTGCTATGTTGACCTACCCCTCGTCCAATAATCATATGTTGATCTCCATGATTTCATCAGTATTGCATTGGTTGCATATCCCTCCGGAGCTTTCCTTAAGATTACCTGTCCTGTTCAGTGGTCTAATGAGTATGGTGGTCTGCTATCGGTTATGTTCTCAATACTTTGGTCACAAAATCAGTTCTCTGATTACTACCTTCTATAGTTGCAGCCTACCTCTCAGTCTCTATATGATCTTAGGTAGGGGTTATTCTACCATTTGCTTATGCTACATTATCCTCTTGTATGCTGTATTTGTGAAGAAAAGAGTAGGTGCATTTTTCGTTTTAGCAAGTATTATAGGTTTCTATAGCATACCCATATTTTTTTACCCATTTACCCTAATTGCTGCTTATTTATTATTCGAGATCATCTCAAATAAGCGGACTTTCAAATCGCTCAATAGGCCATTCGTAGTAATTATCATAGGTGTTGCGGTACTCTATGCCCCTCTACTTATGACAAATACCTTTGTGCTATCGGTGGAAAGGAATGCGAATCTTTTTGCAACCGAAATGAGTATTCAATTTGTTCTCCAGTACTTTGTAGACTTGTTCAGCTATCTCCTGGGTACGATATATTTCTTGCCTGTTTTGGGAGCCTGCGTGCTTGCTATCATCATACTCGCCCAACGTCAAAGAAACCTACAGCTTCTTGTTTTTTCTGGACTAGCACTGGTGTCACCAGCATTGTTTGTGATCATCCAAGAGATGCGAATACCACTGCGAGTTTTCACCTTCTTGATAATTAACCTACTCTTCATAGTTGGATACCTGCTGAAAATCAGCAAAGCCGAAATCCGACTTAAGCATTCGGTTGTCTTTGTTGCATGCATTTGTATTTGGCTTTTCTATAGCAGTCTTTTTCATCTTCATCCAGCAGTGAATAGACTAAAGAATGAAATTGAGGAGCTACATTTGGTGAGTAAAGACCTACTTAGAGAAGGTAGGCAATCCATTTATTTAGACCATGAGGTGATCAAACCGTTTATCAGCTTCAATGCCATGCTGAACAATAAGCAGGTTGATATTAAGATGGCTCAAATCAATAGCCTGGACCACAAGGACTATTCCGCCGCTGACTACTATGACGCCATCATAGTCAGCCGGTCTACTTTCATTATTGATACAGATGACATTCCTGAAGAGATGTACCAAAAAATAAGTTACGATCATTTCACACTTTACGAGCTCAAGTGCAACAATCCACTCATGAACAAACCATGAGTAATTGCCTATTCTGAGATGCGCTTATGCGAATTTCTTAGCTTTGTCGCTTCAATATCAAGATATGAAAACGCGGAAGAAAGCAGCACTTTTAATCCTTGATGGCTGGGGGCTGGGGCCCAAAGCTAATGCTGATGCCATTGCACAGGCAGAAACCCCCTTTGTTGATCAGCTTATGAAAGAATATCCCCATAGTACCCTTGTCACTCATGGGCAGCTGGTGGGATTGCCAGATGGGCAGATGGGTAACTCTGAAGTTGGCCACATAAATATTGGGGCCGGTAGAATTGTTTATCAACAATTTGCAAGAATAAATAAGGCCATTGAGGATGGTGACCTACATAGGAATCCAGTCTTAGCCATTGCCGTAAACCGATGTTTGGAACATGGTAAAAAGATTCATTTGTTTGGCTTAGTGTCAGATGGAGGAGTGCACTCACACATCGATCATCTGAAGGCACTTGTTGATATTGTTGAAGATCAAGGTGCGCAAAAGGTCTTCATCCATGCATTTTTGGACGGTCGAGACACCGACCCCAACGGGGGTGCTGAGTACTTAAAGGACTTGCTCAACTTCCTTGATGGCAAGCAAACCCGTCTGGCCAGTGTCATTGGCCGATACTATGCAATGGATCGTGATGACAGATGGGAACGCATTAAATTGGCTTACGACTTGATGGTACACGGAAAGGGTGAGCTGGCAGAAGATCTTGAATTCGCAGTTCGACAAAGCTATAAATCGGGAACTACCGATGAGTTTGTCAAGCCATTGGCGCAAAAAAAATCTGACGGATCTGCGATAGCTATCATCGAGCCCGGAGACCTTGCCATCTGCTTCAACTTTCGTACCGATCGACCAAGGGAAATAAGCAAAGTGCTGACACAAGAAGAGATGCCCGAATACGAAATGCATCCAGTGGATATCCATTACTTGACGATGACTAGATATGACGAAACCTTTCAAAATATTGAGGTACTCTTCGAAAAGGAAGACCTGGTTAACACCATGGGGCAAGTTGTGGCAGAAGCGGGTAGGACACAGGTACGCATTGCTGAAACTGAAAAATATCCGCACGTCACCTTTTTCTTCTCGGGAGGTAGAGAGGAACCTTTTGAGAGTGAAAAAAGGATCATGCTCCCTTCACCAAAGGTGGCTACCTACGATCTAGAACCTGCAATGAGTGCTCATCAGATCACTGACTCTATCATCGATGAGATCAATAGTAATGCTCCAGATTTTATCTGCTTAAACTATGCAAATACGGACATGGTTGGGCATACCGGAGTCTTTAGCGCTGCTATGGAAGCTGCAATTACAGTAGATCATTGCCTCTCCAGGCTAGTACCAGTACTTCTGAAAAATGCGTATGAAATCTTGGTCATAGCAGATCATGGCAATGCTGATTATATGATCAATGAAGATGGCAGTGTCAATACTGCACATACTAAAAATCCTGTGCCTTGTATATGGGTCGGTGCAGGTGCAAGGGATGGAAACCTGAACGATGGTAAACTTGCAGACTTAGCACCTACGCTACTTACTTTGATGGAGATACCCATTCCTAAGGAAATGAATGGAGCATTGCTTATCAGTACGTGATGGCGAAAAGAGTGGTTTTCATAAGTAAAGTCTACGCTCTCCATATAGAAGTGTTGGCCATGATTCTTGCTGTCTGTATCTTATCTGGTTGTTTACCTGACGAGCAGGCAAGAGATGCCAATAAACCTTTTTTTGATCTAGCAGGCTATATCAGTCAGTCTATTGCAGACAGTCAGTACGTCACTGTTTCTAAGACAGTTGTCATTGGTGGGGTTGAAGAGATCCAGGAAATCACTGACTATCCGTATTGGAAAGACTTAAAAAGGTTTGAAGGTTTTGACATCAATAGGCCGGCTTTATTTGACAAGTACACTTCTGATACCTTGCAAGAACTCGATCATCAAGTCATGAAATATGAAGCCACAGAACCCAAACTGCATGTACAATCCTTGGAAATACAAACCCGAGCAGACGAGGTAGTTAAAATCCAAGTCCATAGCAAATCAGAAAGCTTTTTGGAAAATCTGGATATTATCTTTACCTGGATACCTGAAGAAAAGTACAGCTATGAGAAATCATCGGATAAACTATTTGGTGATCGCCAAAAACAGGAAGTTCGTGTGGCCTTCTTGAAGTAGGGCTGAAAATCTGATTTCGGCACTTCCCTTCCAACCGTTATGGGTCTACTAACAGGCAACGAATGCAAGCTTTTTTTTCTTAAGAATATCACTATCTTTGCAGGCCATTTTAAAAAATTTCGTTGATTATATGAATCAATATGAAGTGACTTTCATCGTAGATCCAGTGCTGTCGGGCGATGAAATTAACGCGACAGCTCAATCCTATGTCGACCATCTACAATCCGAGGGTTGTAAAATAGTTCATGTAGATGAGATGGGTTTAAAGCAACTCGCTTATCCCCTTCGTAAAAAGACCACAGGCATCTACTACTGCATCGAATATCAGGCAAAAAGTGGTGTCATCATCGACAAACTTGAACTCGCTTTTCGCAGGGATGAACGCATCATGCGTTTCCTCAGTGTAAGACTTGACAAGTACGGTGTTAAGTATAACGAGGACAAGCGCAATGGCTTAATTGGCAAGAAATCTGAAGCTAAGAAGGAGGCCTTGAAAGAAGAAATCAAGGAAGTGAAAAAGGAAGCTGCAAAACAGCCTGCTCCAGCGGCGGCCAAAGCTAAGAATGAAGAAGAATAAGTTAACCCATCTCAAAAATTAGCACATCATGGCATCAAGAGACGATATAAAATTTCTCAGCAATCCAAAGATTGGTCAACGTACCAAGAAGTATTGTCGATTTAGAAAATTTGGCATTAAGCACATCGATTATAAGGATGCTGACTTTCTAAAACAGTTCATCAACGAACAGGGAAAAATTCTCCCTCGACGCATCACTGGAAACTCGCTTAAATATCAAAAGAAAGTAGCAACGGCGGTCAAAAGGGCCAGACATTTGGCGCTCTTACCTTATGTAGCTGATCTTTTAAAGTAATTTGCCAAAAGAATATTGTCATGGACATCATATTGTTAGAAGAAGTTGAAAATCTAGGCGACAAGCATGAACTAGTCACTGTAAAGGCCGGGTATGCACGCAATTACCTGATTCCCAGGGGTAAAGCCTTGATTGCTAATGTGAGCAATCGAAAAAGACTAGAGGAACTTGTGCGCGCTGAAGCTGCTAAAGAAGCAAAACTACAGGGGCATTACGAAACCATAGCAGAGAAGCTGAAGGGTACCGTACTAAAGATCGGTGCCAAGGCCGGAGCTACTGGCAAGATTTTCGGTAGTGTGACCAATCTACAATTGGCTCAAGTACTCAAAGATCAATTCGAGGTTGAGATAGAACGACGGAAAATTGAGATGCCCGAGGAGGTAAAAGAATTGGGAAGCTACACCGCTAAATTGAACCTGCATAGCGAAGTGCAAACCGAAGTAGCTTTCGAAGTAGTTCAGGAATAAGCGGACCTATTTAAACAACATCTAATTTTGGTATTGCTTTGGGTAGCACCTGTTCATAACCCGTACCTATCCAGTCCTCTAAAATGTTGGCGTATACACTGCGAAAATCGATTTGGTGCGCTAAATCACCATCTAGCAGGTTTGCCAAATCTGGACCATCATTATACATACCCGGTTTCTTTAGACCGCCTCCCATTAGAAAGAGCGTATTTCCAGCGCCATGATCGGTGCCTCTGCTGGCATTTTCCTCGACACGTCGGCCAAATTCCGAGAACGTCATAATTAAGACATCTTGCATAATTCCCACATTCTTGAGGTCCTGTGTAAGGGCTCTAATACCTTCGGCATAGGTGCGCAGTAGTGGTCCCTGTCTTGCCTTTTGGTTGACGTGGGTATCAAATCCAGATATCTGAATGTAGTATATCTGCGTGTCACAGCCAGCCAGGATCAATTCAGCAATCTGTTTGAGTCCCACACCAAATGCGTGGTCAGGATAGCTAGATACACTTCGATTCTTCTTAGATTTACTTACAATATATGCGGCCGATTCTTGCACTTCAGTCATCGTCTTATACAAGAAATCGAGGTGTGTATCATTTCCATCGGTCACATATTGGCTCCCTAGTTGGTTCAGAAAGACATCGTCTGCAGTACGCTTCAGCTTCGAAAGACCACGCATTGCAAATCCCATCCTCTGTTCGCCCTGTAGTGCCAAACTAAGGTTGTCTCCCCATTCAATAGCATGATAAGGTCTATCACAACCCACACATTCACTGTCGAGATACCTTCCAATCCATCCGGAAGAAAGGTACTCATCTGAGCTCCCTCCAGTTTGCCAAATATCCATAGATCGAAAGTGAGACCGATTCGGGTTTGGATAACCCACATGATTCAAGATGGTCATCTCCCCTTCCATATATAAGGGATAGATTGCTTTCAAAGCCCGATTGAACCCTGTCCGATCATCCAACTCAATAAGCTCGTTTCTACGTATGCCCATCGTTGGTCTCGCCAAGTAATATTTATCATCACCAAATGGCACTACCGTATTTAAGCCATCATTGCCTCCAGAAAGTTGTACCACGATCAGCACTTTGCCGGATTGGCCGCTGTCAATATTCTTCAAGGAGGAGGAAACAAACCTGGGCATCATCGGTGCACATGAGAGTATGGCAGACTGCTTTATGAATTTTCTCCTATTGAACATAATCACTTAGCATAATTGAAATTCAGGCAATTGCATGGTACGTAACAGCGCTCGTTGAATAAAATCAGGTGATCTCGTGTCTCCGGGTTTTGACAGCTTTTGCTTACTTCCTCCTGCCAACAACATTGATTTAATTTGATCTTCCAAGACATCAAAGGAAGTGCCTGCAAAGATCGTAATAAGTGGATCAAGATTTTTTTGCAGATTAATGGTTTGGATGACATCCATAGGACCAGATGCTTTTAAAGAAGCTGTAGGTGCGTGATCAAATCCAGTTGCGTCAACAAGATATTTAACAAGGTTAAGCCTAAGCATTAAGGTCGCATTATTAATCCAGTTGCGGTTGGCAGGCCAACCAGCTACATTCGGAGGTCGATATAGTGTTTGACCCAAAGTATTTTGCAAGAATGTAAGCGCATTTTCGTCCTCAAAGGTTAGATCCAGTAGCTTAATTAAATGTACCAAAAGCTCTACCGGCGATTTGATCCTTTTACCCATGTTGCCAACATGATAGAAGGACGGGTGTTCAAAAATAAAGCGCATACAAGTGCTTAGATCAAAATGGCTTTGGATAAGTACAGCTGCAATCTGATCAACAAATGTGGCATCTGGCAAATCATTGACAAAGAATGTGTGGAGCTTACTAGCGAGGAAATGAGCGGCTTGTTTGTCCATGAGAATGATATCTACAATGTCTTCCCCTGACAATCTGCCGGTGTGCCCACGAAATGTGATGGGGCCATAATCATGTAGGTTACGGCGGAATACAAATTTTCCCCCTTTATCGCTTGACCAACCTGTAAATGCTCGAGCTGCTGCCCGCACATCTGCTTCACTATAATGCCCTTCACCCAAAGTGAATACCTCCATCAATTCCCTGGCGAAATTTTCATTGGCCCTTTGCTTCCGATTCTGCTGGTTATTGAGAAACCTGATCATTGCAGGACTTTTTGCAACTGCTAAGACCAGGTCACGATAGTTACCCAATGCATGATCAGTCAACGTCTGTCGATATCCATTGGCCAATTGTGCGGTCGGACATACGCATGCAAAGTGACAATGCCAGAAATAGACCATCTTTTGGAGAAGATCTGGACCATCTTCAGCCATTTGCCTAATCCACTGATTTCGTGCAATTTCTAGTTCCTGCTCAGCATTCATTTGTGATCCAGCGTCGAACATCGACTTCGATAAGAAGGAAGGTGCAGATTTATTAAGCGATAGATTTCTCGACTCGCCAATATCAGGTTTAGCTTTAGCCCCAATAAAAATTGCTCGAATTTCATCCGACAATGTAGAACTTCGGCCATGAACGAGCTGTGTGGGACTCATTCCGAATCCTGCTCGAAAATATAGGTGTTTGATTTTTTCTAGTTCAGTCAGCTGGGCAAGTTTTAATCCTGAATCTATACACTCGAAGTTACGAAAAGGTTGCTGCGTGATGCGTAGCATAGTCCTAGTCAGCCATTCTTTGAGTGGTTTGATAATCGGCAATGTTGATATGCAGTATCCTGGGTGTAGTTTTCATAAACCCACTTCAGTGACAAATTATTTACTTTTGAAGAAATAAATTCATAATCTGATGAAGGTTCTCTCTGTCGTTCTATCTATAGTTCTGTCATCGTCACTATGGGCTACTGGAATAGATTTCCATCATGGCACCTTAGAAGAAGCCAAGGAGATTGCTGCCGATCAGGGCCGTTTGATTTTCGTCGATGCATTTACGACATGGTGTGGCCCCTGCAAAAGAATGGCTAAGAACGTATTTACCGCCAAGGAGGTAGGAGATTTTTACAATGAGAACTTCATTAACGTAAAACTAGATATGGAAAAAGGGGAAGGCAGGACATTCCAAAAACAATACGGAGTCCGAGCTTTTCCCACACTGCTCTTCATTGATCCACAGGGAAAGCTAGTACACCGAGTTGTAGGTGGCATGGACGTGAAGAACTTCCTGAGCCTGGGACGATTTGCCGCTTCAAAATCAAGTTCTGTTTCAAGCGAACTTGATGAAGCCTACAAAAAAGGTGCGCGTGATCCTGAGTTTATGCTGAAATACATCGGTGCTTTGGCCAAGGCCAAACGTCCATTGTTGAAAATAGCCAATCAATATCTAGATGCACAAAAAGACCTGAGTACCGAAGAAAACCTAAAAATCATATATCTGAGCACAGTAGAGGCAGATTCAAGGATTTTTACCAAAATGGTGGATCATCAAGATGCAATAACATCGATCTACGGAACTGAGGCCGTGCATGATCGAATTGAAGCAGCAGGTAATAAAACGGTGCAAAAGGCGATCAAATTTGAAAATGAGGATTTACTGCATGAAGCGATCGATAAGATCAAGAGATTTGCTGCCGATCGTAGTAAATCGTTTACTGCCCGCGCCAAGCTGACATACTATGGAGCACTAAAAGATCACAACAATTATCATAAAGTAGCCAAGAGTTATGCTCGACAAGGAGTTGAGCAGAAATTTGAACTTGCCAACTTTGTTTTGAGTCATATGCAAGACGATCCCAAATTAATGCAATCTGCTGAAGTCTGGGCACTTGATGCTTGCAAAGCTCAAAAAAGTGAACCTTACTGCTTCACAGCAGCCAAACTCCTTCTTTTAAATGGCAAACCTGATCAGGCACTAGCATACGCTCGGGAGGCATTGTCCTTTTCCGAAAAGGCCAAATCCGGTGCCAAACCACATATAGAAAAACTCATCAAAACACTCGAACGGAGTAAACTAGAAGATAAATCTTAACGCTGGGGTTATCGATTAGGAATCCCCCTCGGTCTCTTCAATAAGTTCTTCCTTTTGCAAAGGATCTAAATGAAGCTGATCAAATGTGCGTCGATTCCTGAAGAGGTCTACTGCCAAAAATAGAGCCTTACGAAATGAGGATGGATCTGCTTGATTCTTACCTGCAATCTTATCAGCTGTTCCGTGATCTGGTGAAGTGCGCACAAATGATAATCCCGCGGTAAAGTTCACCCCTTGTCCAAAAGACAGCGCCTTAAATGGAATCAGTCCTTGGTCGTGGTACATGGCTAGGGTGCCATCGACTTTTAGATAATCTCCCGAACCAAAGAAACCATCGGCAGAAAAAGGGCCTCCAACCAACATACCCATCTCCTTCGCCCGAAGTATGGCCGGCCGAATCATTCGCTCTTCCTCATCGCCCACTAAGCCACGATCCCCAGCATGTGGATTTAGACCAAGGATGGCTATAATCGGTCGCTCAATACCAAAATCCTTTTGCAGAGAATTGTGAAATGTCTTGATTTTGCTGAAAACAAGTTCTTCTGAAATCGTGTCGGCAATCTTTGTCACCGGAATGTGATTGGTCACAAGTCCGATTCTCAATTCATCAGACACCATTAACATCAGGCTCTCTGACTGGTCCGTTAGCGCAGTTAAAAACTCCGTATGACCGGTATACGGAAATCCCGCCAAATACATGGCATGCTTATCCACTGGAGCCGTCACCAAAACATCAATCAAGCCATATTTGAGATCTTGCGCAGCCTTGTCAAGAGAAGAATAGGCAAATTTTCCGCTCTCTTCATTGGGCTCACCCAGAGATATGGTGACATCTTCGGTCCAAGAATTGATGATATTGATTTTATCTGCATGGATTTGGTCAATATTGGTGATGCTATGAAAATTAAATGCTTTCGGATTTACGATGTTCTTGTGGTAAGAGATCACTTTTGCTGAGCCATAAATAATGGGTGTGACTAATTCCAGGATTTTTGGATTGTCGAGCGACTTTATTATGACCTCCAAACCAACACCGTTAATATCTCCTGTCGATATTCCCACTTTTATCTTCTCCATAGGTAGTAATTTTCTATGCCCTAGCTCCATACTGGTAGGCAATAGGCATCCCACTATTTATATAGATGCATGCCCAAATGCCATTTTTACCCAGAAACACCCGATGCATTGGCTACTGTAATCTTGGAAAAAACACCAATTTGTATCATTGGCAACACATCATACAAAGTAGGAGCCTAAGATAGGTAAACTATCCTATTTTTGCCCCTATCGTCATGAAAGCAAAAAAACACTTGGGGCAGCATTTCCTTGTGGATCAATCAATTGCACAGCGAATTGTAGGCTCACTTATTGACTCTGATGAAGTGAAGAATATTGTGGAAGTGGGTCCAGGAAAAGGCATGCTCACCAAGTACCTACTTCAGTTGGATCAGGAAGTCGTAATGATAGATGCCGATATCGACATGGTAGAACACTTGAAGCAACAATACCCTGTCCATACTGAGCGGATCATTCATGCCAATTTTCTCAAGTGCAATCTTCCTCAAATAGTACCGCATGCATTCAGTCTCATAGGCAACTTTCCCTATTACATTTCGACACAGATTGTATTTAAAATGCTAGACAATCGCACTCTGATTACACAAATGGTAGGTATGTTTCAAAAAGAAGTCGCCACTCGGATTGTGTCTGGACACGGATCAAAAGCTTATGGCATACTCAGTGTGTTGGTCCAAGTTTTCTACCAAGCCGAGTACCTATTTTCGGTTAAGCCTGGTTCTTTTTCACCACCACCTAAAGTCACATCAGCAGTGATTAGACTAACCAGAAAAAATGGTGTGGATATGGCTCCTGAGGTCGAGAAGAGGCTACGACAGGTTGTTAAAATGGCCTTTAATCAACGTAGAAAGATGCTGCGGAATTCTCTTAAATCCATCCTGCCAAAGCCATTCGACCCTACTCATCCATTTTTGACACGAAGACCTGAGCAGATGTCTATTGACGATTTTCTTGAGCTAAACCGTATTATCTATCTTTACGCAAACGAAAGTTAGTATTATGGGATTAGAGGATCGAATAATGAGTGACCTAAAAGTCGCCATGAAAAAGAAGGATCAGGCAGCATTGCGGGCAATTCGTGCAGTAAAAGCAGCCATCTTAGTGAAAAAAACCGATGGGTCGGGCGATGACATTGATGAAGGTGTGGAAATAGGCATCCTACAAAAGTTGGTGAAGTCACGAAAGGAATCGCTCGAGATCTATCAAGAACAGGGACGTGACGATCTGGCACAAGTGGAAATAGAAGAAATCGAGATTATTACAAAATACCTACCTGAACAACTAGATAAATCAGCGATTGAAACCATCGTTCAGCAGATTATTTCGGACACTGGTGCAAGCTCCATGAAAGATATGGGAAAAGTAATGGGATTGGCCAATGCAAAACTCGCTGGTAAGTCCGATGGCAAAACGGTAGCTATGATCGTTAAGAAGCATTTGCAGACATAGCCGCGATTTCCCTTTGGAAGGGATCAATTTATATCTCCCAAAATCCTGTCAAGTAGTTCCGATTTATCTTCGAAGGATTTGAGTCCCACCTTGTCCTCTTCACCTCCATGTACGACTATGCCCTCGATGATGTCCAGGAACGGGAGAATTTCCTCCCAATCTCTCTCACTCTCGACCGTACTCCATATTGGACCATCAAACTTTTGCAGGACTTCCTTAATCCGATCGACACTGCAACCTGACGGAAGTATGAGTTGATCAAATGGACTGAGGTCCTTTTGGATGGTCGAATAAAATTCAGATTGCGAAATGGATAGTAAGCCTGAGAGATGATTCGGTAGGGAAAATGGTATCTGTCTTCCACCAAACAGGACAACATCAATACCCAGCTGCTCAAGAATTGCGGCAGTAGATTCATCAATGGCATGATTCAGCTCTGCTACCCATGAAATGCCTTCTATCCAATTCTTGATGGCAGTGCAACGTTGTATTTCTTCTGAATCATTGTTTGGTAAGGGCATAGACATGTAGTCAGGCATATAGGCTGCAAAGAACCGGGCATCTGTCAAATTACTTATTTTAGAAGCAAATAATTTTGGCACAAATAAGGTTTAATGAGTGAAAGACCGATATATTTTGATTGGGTATACGAAGTTACGAAGTTGATTCCAGCTGGCCGGGTTTGTACCTATGGATTGATTGCCGACTACTTGGCACTGGGCTCGGCTAGGATGGTGGGTTGGGCATTACGTCATGCACATGGACAAAATATTCCTGCCCACAGGGTGGTGAATAGAAAAGGAGAATTGACAGGAAGAAATCATTTCAAGCCCCCTTCTCGGATGAAAGACTTGTTAGAAATGGAAAGTGTGGTGGTGCAAGAAGACAAAGTAGTGGATCTGGACCGATTGATCTGGAATCCGTGCGAACATCTTAAGGAAGTTGATATTGACCTGTCATGAACTTCGCTTTACCAAATAATATAGCATGGGATTATCCAACACATACAGATTCCTTTGTATATGAACGAGTTGCCATGAAAAATTTAACATTCAACGCATGCAATAATTAAGATGATCCATAAGTTTATACATCAGTTAAGTAACCAAAACTTTTTGTATGACGCAAAACTACACACTTAAACACTTAGTTAGCCTGGTTTACAAAGATGCTGCCGCCACTGAATCATTCTCCTTGGCTCATGCGATAGAATCCGATTACTCATTGCGAGAAGAATATCACGTCTTGCAGGAAGCTGCTGGTCAGTTGCCTAAGGTGACGTTTGCTCCCTCTGAGAAATGTATCAAAGAGATTCTTCAGTACAGCAGAAGAACTTCTGCCTTGCAGGTAGAAATGTAAAACCTTCTATTTAAGTCAAAGCCCTTAGAGAGAAAATCCTTTCTAAGGGCTTTTTTTATCCGTACATGTCTAGTGATGGCTCTAAAGGGAACCATGAAGGATCTTTACACAACAAGATCACCGCGTCATTGCTATACATCCAGTCTATCGGATACTAGATCTTCTTTGTCTTATGCTATAGTTTGTTGATCAGTTGTCAGCACCAAGCGTACCCAACTGAACTTCAGCCCAACCTCTATGCTGGCTATTTATCTCTAGCCGATGCCCGCAGGCACTTGCCTGGGATTCAAGTTTCTGGATCGGGTGATTATATTAAAGTCGGGTTGAGTCGAACCTCCGGTTCTTCTGGATCAGTTATTTACTTAGTCGATGGTCGAGATCTTGGTAGGCACTATAGAGTCGTGAATGAATCAATAGATATGAACAATGTCCTTTCCATTCGTTTGCTACGTGGTTTGGCTGATCAAACTCGCTTTGGAAGGAACACCGTGCATGGTGCCATAGAGATTTGGACTAGATAGGGGCACAATGTCCAATGTTCAATGTCTTCAGTCGAGCTAGGTAGCTTCATGTAATGATTTTGGTAAAAAACCATACTGCGACAACTTCCTCCGAAAGGAAATTCAAGCTATGACCACTCCCTTTGGGTATTTATATTGCTTAAAGTCATATATTTGGTCATCTAATACCAATGATTATGAGCAAAGAAATGTCGGAAAAGCAGAAGGCCCTTAAGTTGACAGTTGATCGACTCGAAAAAACCTACGGCAAGGGGGCAATCATGCGCCTGGGAGATAAGCAGGTGGTGGAAGCCGATACCATTTCTTCGGGATCATTGGGTTTAGATATTGCACTTGGAATAGGTGGCTTTCCCAGAGGTAGGGTTATAGAAATATTCGGCCCTGAATCTTCCGGTAAAACTACACTTGCCATCCATGCGATCGCTGAATGCCAGAAAAAAGGTGGCATTGCTGCTTTTATTGATGCTGAACATGCATTCGACCGATTCTATGCCGAGGCCTTAGGGGTAGATACAGAAAACTTGCTAATATCCCAACCTGACAATGGTGAACAAGCCCTGGAGATTACTGAAAACCTTATTCGCTCCGGTGCCATCGATATCATAGTGATTGATTCTGTAGCTGCCCTGGTACCACGTGCTGAGATAGAGGGAGAAATGGGTGATTCCAAAGTAGGGTTACAAGCACGACTCATGTCGCAAGCCATGCGTAAGCTGACTGGAACGATAGGTCGCACCGGTTGTTGCTGTATCTTTATCAATCAGCTTCGTGAAAAAATTGGTGTTATGTTCGGCAATCCCGAAGTAACGACCGGTGGGAATGCCCTTAAATTTTATGCATCTATGCGTCTAGACATTCGCCGAAGTGGATCTCCCATCAAGGACCGGGAAGCTAATGTAGTGGGTAATACGGTGAAGGTAAAAATTGTAAAAAACAAACTCGCTCCCCCGTTCCGCATTGCACTTTTTGACATCATGTACGGCAGAGGCATTAGTAAAGTAGGTGAAATTATCGACCTCGGTGTTGAGCTAGAAATTGTCAAAAAGAGTGGTTCTTGGTTTAGCTATGGTGGTACAAAGATTGCTCAAGGCAGAGAGGCTGCTAAGCAGTTCATGGAAGATAATCCTGAAGTTGCATCCGAGGTAGAAAACCTGATCATGCAAAAAATCACCGGTGTTGAAACTCCTGAAAAAAGTGCTAAAGAGGAAGCTGTAGCCAGTTAGCATCTTTGATTTATAATCAACTGTTATGATTGTCACCGAGTGTGGTGTTAATCCCTTAGATTAATCAGTCCCGGGTCCAAGCAAACGTATTCACCATATGTGTGATGTCTTCCTTTACAAATTCATGCATTGGTGCCAGTGAATCTGGTCTAATTTTGCTATTAAAATAGAGCGCTCCCCGCATGAAATGCTGTGTGCTATCCGTCACGTAGAATTGAAATGGGGTAGCCACCGGACCCTCCAAATTAAAAATGATGCCACTCACTCCGTTGGGTTTAGAAAAGGGAAGTTCATCAATAAATGTCGCCTTCTTATTATGTTCCATGGCTAGTCTAAATGCATCGCTGTTTAGTCTTTCAAATGGATTCTCATCGGTAATAGGGTAATAGCTGCAGTAAATGCGGCAATCAAAATCTGGATAGTAAATATCAAACCAACAAGGATCAATGGGTTTTTCATTGAAAAAGACCGTGTCTTGCTGCACCTTTGCATAGGAAGGCATCTCGAAAGTAAAACTGCAGTAAGACTCATCAAAGGTGACATATGTCCGCTCGGGAAACTCCACCTTAGGATAGGCCCTTGGTTTAGGTACCGATGGTGCCTGCTCGCAAGCAGCAAGAAATAGAAAGAGTGTGGCCAAGCCAGTGAACCCACTCCGAAAAAGTGCAAATCTCATCCAAGAGAGTCTCATTTTGCGAAGATGGCACCTTTCTCGAGAAGGCTCACTAGTTGACAGGTTCTTGAGGAAGGGTGACTTGTACTTTTTCAATTCTTTTGGTGTTAACGCCATTGATCTTAAAACGATATGCCTTGTATTTGAATTCTGTATTTCTTTTAGGTATCCTTCCCATCAATTCCAGTACCAAGCCAGCGATGCTGTCGGATCCTCCTTTGATCTTATCAAAGGTGTCCGTATCAATGCCCATAACTCGACACATGTCATTAAGAAGTGTTTTACCCTCAAACACATAATTAAAGGCATCCAATTGTTCAAAATCTACCTCTATGGCATCATCAAACTCGTCTCTGATATCGCCAATCACTTCCTCCATCACATCCTCCAGGGTAACTATCCCGGCACTTCCACCAAACTCATCGACGACAATCGCCATATGGGTTCGTTCCAATTGAAATTCCGTGAGTAGCTCCTTTATCTTTTTCGCTTCCGGCACATATTTAATATCCGATCGAACAAGTTTTTGCCAATCAAAATCTTCCTTCTCATCGAGATAGATGAGCAGATCCTTGACGTATAAAATACCTTTGATGTCATCAAAGTCTTCATTGTAGACAGGTATCCTTGAATATCCAGAAGCATTGACGGTTTCCATCACCTCCTTGAAGGTGCTTTGTATATCAATGGCAATAACATCGACTCTTGACCGCATAATTTGTTTAGTCGTTACTTCACCAAATTTTACGATACTTTTTAATATGTCGATTTCCTTCTCCGAATTTATTTCATGACTGACGGTGAGCTCTATGGCCTTATCCAAATCATCCTTCATTGACCTGTTTCGGTGCATGTCACTACCTAGTTTTTGCTCAAACCAATTCGACCACTTGACCAAAATATTGGAGATGGGGCTAAAAATCGACCTAAGTACCACCAACGGCGTGGCCATGATGCGAGCCATCCTTAGATTATTAATATTGGCATAGATCTTAGGGGCTACCTCACCAAATAAGACCAGTAGGAAGGTAGCACCAACAACCGTTAGTGAAAACTCGATGGCAAATGATAACGCAGTAATAGAAAAATCCTGAAGTATCACCCAAGTGCTAAGGTGCTCTGCCCAACGTATAAAAGTCTCTCTGCCAAATAGCTCTCCAATAACAATGTCAGAAAGGATGACAATAGCAATATTTACAAAATTATTGCCAATGAGAATGGTGGCTAAGAGAATGCGTGGTTTCTCTTTCAGATGCAGAATTCTTCTGGAGTTTACACTGCCTTCTTGGGCTAAATGATGCAGGTCTGAAGGAACCAATGAAAAGTAAGCGACTTCTGACCCCGAAATGAGGGCTGAACATATAAGGAGGAAGAGGAGTAATACAATAGCGACGGTCAGTCCCGTCCAAGAGGTTTGCAACAATACAAAGGGGAGGACTAGGAAATATATACTCGAATCCGGAGGTTCAGCGCTTTCCAAAATTTCAAGCTAAGTTTAACAATATTTTTTCCAATAGCCCACTCCTGTAAAGTGATCGAATCGTCACAGGGCCATTGTCATTGGATTCAATCAGAGCTCAGAAAGGCAAGTCATCTTCTGCCTGCTCATCACCTTGCTGAGTCTGAACGACAGGGGTAGTGCTTGGCGCTTCACTTTTTTCAGCGATTTGATAGCTGGTGCCCGGAGCATCATCGGGTTGTGGGAAGTTGCTTCCTAAAGACTCTCGTTTTTCCAACAATCTAAAAGTGTTGGCGACTACTTCAGTGATGTAGCGGTCGTTTCCATCTTTGTCCTGATATTTGCGATGTGTCAATTTTCCTTCCACGTACACCAGTGATCCTTTCTTCAAAGTTTTCTCTGCTCGCTCTGCTAATGACCTCCAGGCCACTATGTCATGCCATTCCGTATTGGTCTGCCATTCACCTGCCTTGTCCCGATAGTTTTCATTGGTCGCCAATGAAAACTTGGCAACCATGCTGCCGTTTTCAAAGTGTCTGACCTCCGGATCTCTTCCTAAATTACCAATCAGAACTACCTTATTAATCATACCTTATACATTGTTAAAACGCCAAATTTAAAGTTACACTATTATCCCTTAAATAACAATCGATGACTTTCGGGAAAGCAAAATTCTCCAATTTTTCTTGATTTATCCGCATCATGTCTTGTACATTCCTTAGCTCATAGTCTGTTGGTAGATAAACCTCTGAGAAACTGGCATGAATTTGTTGATGCGTGAGTAGTTGGCGATAGGCTTCTGAGGTGTGAAGAACCTCAATCTCCGGAGGTAGGAGGTTCAAGATCTCAGACCATGGTTTGGGCTCTGAATGCTCAACTAGATAAAACTCATAGAGGTGCTGCCAAACATCATTTGCCTCTCTCTTGCGAATCCAAATGTCTGTTTCATTGCGAAAAACCAGATAGTAGAAAAAACGCTCTTTCCTGGGTTTTTTGGTCTTTTTCCTAGGTAATTGGTGGACAATCTGATTTTTCCATGCATAACAAGAACCACTCAACGGGCAATCAGCACAGCTCGGATTTTGCGGTTTACAATGCAAAGCGCCAAAATCCATGATCGCCTGATTAAAAGTGGCGGGATCATTCTTGTCAAAAACACCGCTCACCACCTTCTCCACTTCTTTTTTTCCAGCAGTACTGTCAGTCTCCGCATGGATTCCATAAAGTCGGGCCATCACTCGCTGAACATTGCCATCAATAACCGGATGGGGTAAACCAAAAGCAAAAGATCCAATCGCTGCAGCGGCATAAGGTCCAACGCCCTTTAAGGACAATATTTCGTCATAACTTGTTGGAAAATTGCCTTCAAATTCATTCACTATGCGCTGAGCAGCCTCATGCATATGTCTGGCCCTTCTATAGTATCCCAAACCTTCCCATACCTTATATAAGTCATCAATGGACGCCGACGCCAGCTTAAATACATTGGGAAAAGTCTCAATAAATCTGTGATAGTAAGGTGTCCCTTGTTGCACTCTAGTTTGTTGCAAAATGATTTCTGAAACCCAAATACGATAAGGATCTGAGGTGTCCTTCCAAGGCAAATCTCGTGGGTGCTGTTGGGCCCATGTTAAGATACCTGATCGAATTGTCTTATCTTTTGAGTTAGGCAACATGTCAACGAATTAATTAAATCAGTACAGAAACTTGTCAGCAGTCCGAAAGATAGTAAAGCGTACCATAGCCGATGTTCTACATTTGCTATATCCACAATTGTGCATTGCCTGTCACACCCATGCTGTCGATGGAGAAACTTTGATCTGCCTAGCCTGTGAATCGAAACTAGAAGTCACTAATTTTCATGAGCAGTATCCTAATGAATGCAGCGATCGACTCCAAAGCATTCAATGCTTAGCCTTTGCTGCAAGTATGTTCAGATTTTATCCAGCAGGGCAGGTTCAAGAGATGATCCATCAGATCAAGTACGGTGCCCAGACTCATGCGGCCTACCAATTGGGGCTAAGATTCGGAACCATGCTTAAGTCACAAGACCGACTTAAAGACCTAGATCTCATCGTTCCCATACCACTACACATTAGAAAACTAAGGCGACGAGGTTTCAATCAAAGCGATTTTCTTGCCCAGGGACTATCAGAAGCTCTGCATATACCTTGGTCAAAAAATACGATCAAACGCGTTCGATACACAGAGTCTCAAACTGCCAAGAATCGTATGGATCGCCTAAAGAATATGGAAAATGCATTTACATTAGTGCCGAATCAAGATCTCCATCATAAACACATAATGTTGGTAGATGATGTGCTGACCACTGGGGCTACTGTAGAAGCTTGCGCCATTACATTGAATCAGAAAGATAATCTACGTATTTCGGTGGTTACCCTTGCAATTGCTGCATCATAGCGGTGACTAACAAACTTTGGAAAAAAATTGGACAATCCCTTTGTCACATCTTCACCAATCGATCGGCCGCTTTTTCTAAGGTTTCTTCGGTCTTGGCGAAGCATAACCTGATGATGCGTGACGCTGGGTCAGGGTTGTCATAAAAGACGGTAATCGGAATCGCTGCCACACCATGCTTAATCGTCATTTCTCGGGCAAAATCGACATCCATTTTATCACTGATCTGATCATATTGGTACAGCTGGAAATAACTTCCCTTACTGGGCAACGGTCTCAAGCGACTATTCTTCAACTTTTCGGCTAAAAAGTCTCTCTTCTCTTGAAAGAACCTTGGCAAGGCTAAATAGGTACTTTCATCACGAAGATATTCTGCTAAGGCATACTGCATAGGCGTACAGATCGAAAACACATCAAATTGATGCACTTTTCTAAACTCAGCTGTAAGCATGGGTGGGGCAACACAATAACCCAGTCGCCACCCTGTAATATGAAAGGTCTTGCCAAATGAAAAAATGACGAAGCTCCGCTGATAAAGTTCGGGATAGCGCAACACGCTTTCGTGCCGTTGGTCATCAAAAACGAGATGCTCATAAACCTCATCACTGACGACAAATAAATCTCGCTCAACCACAAGTTTTTGCAGAGCCTGCATATCTTCAGCAGACATTACCCTTCCAATTGGATTATGAGGTGTATTAATTACAATGGCTTTAGTGCGTTCTGTCACCAATGCACCAAGAGCTTCCCAATCAATTTGAAATTCTGGTGCCACCAATTCATAAACCACTGGAATCCCTCCGTTTAATTCAATGGCCGGCTTATACAAATCGTAAGCAGGGTCGATCACAATCACCTCATCACCTGGGTGGACCAATGTAGTTATCGCCGTGTATATTCCCTCAGCCGCTCCACTAGTTACTGTGACCTCGTCACCTGGTGTAGTCTGTAAATCATACAGGGCTTGGACCTTATTGGTAATGCTTTCCAGCAGTGGATCTATGCCCCTCATCGGTGCATACTGATTGAAGCCTTCCTTCATGTACTTGTAAACCAATTCCTTCAGCACATCATCACAGTCAAAATCAGGATAACCCTGCGAAAGGTTGATCGCACGGTGTTCTTTCGCCAAAGCTGACATCACAGTAAAAATGGTCGTACCCGTATTGGGAAGTTTGCTTAATAGCTTTGCCATGCTAGCTCGTATATCGCTGGTAAATCAAGTCGATTTTCTTTGCCAGGGATCGATCCTTCTCAGTCACAATATCACCGGCATCATGGGTGTTCAGTTCGATAACCACATTGTTATATACATTGCTCCACCACGGGTGGTGGTTATCCTTCTCCGCTTGGATGGCAACTTGAGTCATGAATCCGAAAGCGGTGATAAAGTCATCAAACTCAAAAGTCCTGGTCAACTTATTATCTGCTTCTAACCACATCGTTTTTATCTCTTAGGTTCCTAATTGCTCCAATCGTGTTGGTCCATATTTTCTAATGCCGCTGCCAAAAGGTCTATGCTGTGTTGAATATCACGCTTATGTGCCATTTCGATTACCTGATGCATATGTCTCAGTGGTATCGAGATCGCACCTGCTATGGAACCTTGTTTCCCATACCGTTGGATTCCAGCCGTGTCCGTGCCACCTGCAGGCAATATCTCGGCTTGCCATGCTATCTCATGCTTAGCGGCCTGATCTTTGAGAAACTGCACCATCCGATAGTCGCAGATGGTCGAACCATCCATAATCTTGATTGCGGTTCCTTCGCCCAGTTTGGTCACAACCTCATGCGGCTGCGCACCTGGAAGATCGAAGGCAATTGTAACATCAAGACCTAATCCAAAGTGGGGATCGATATGTCTTGCAGAACTAATGGCACCGCGTAGACCGACTTCCTCCTGCACCGTAAATACTGCGTAGACATCGAAAGGCAGCGGCTTATATTTCAGCAGTTTTAAGACTTGCCAGAGAATGAATACAGAAATCCGGTTATCTAAAGATTTACCGTTTACACAATCACCCATTTCAATCAATGAACGCTCACGGGTTATGGGATCTCCCAAACTGACCAATTCTCTAACTTGTTCTACCGACATGCCCGTATCGATGTAAAAATCATGAAGTTTAGGTGCCTTACCACGCTCCTCATCCTTCATAAGATGGATGGGTTTTGAACCCATGACACCCATTACTTCCTCTTTGCCATGGATAATTACTCTTTGGGCAGTAAGTGTCTTGGGATCGAATCCTCCCAAAGTGTGAAAACGAATGAATCCGTCATCATCAATATGTGTCACCATGAAGCTAATCTCATCCATATGTGCGGCAACCATGATGCGCTTGTCGGCGGCACCTTTGCGAACGGCGACCACATTGCCCATCGAATCAATCTTCACTTCATCTACCAGTGGTTCAACCAAAGAAATAACTAAATCCCTAATCTTTTTTTCAAATCCCGGTGCACCAGGAGTCTCACATATCCTTTTTAAATCGTTGAACCCAACCATAAAATTGTGACAATTTGGATCCAAAGGTAGGTTATAAATTAAACTTTGCAAGGTAGTCTTGGGGCTGATAAATTGTTACTTTGCAGCCAATCCGATCAATCGGATAAGATATGTCTTTCGTAAAACAGCTGGCAGGACAAACTGCCATTTATGGACTAAGTAGCATCCTAAGCAGAGTCCTCCACTATATTCTGCTTACCGTTTATTTGACTCGTGTTTTTGCTCCAGTCACCTACGGCATCTACACAGACCTATACGCATATACCGCTCTACTTCTTATAATATTTACTTTTCGGATGGAGACGGCATTTTTTCGGTTTGGAGCGGAGCCAGCACAAAAAGACTTGGCATTTAGTGAAGCCATGGTTTTCATTGCCATCATCTCCATTGCACTGATGTCAATACTAATTGGTTTTCGGGATCACATTGCCTCTGCCTTAACCTATACCGGCAAAGGTAGGTATGTTGTTTACTTTGCTTGCATCCTAGCCCTGGATGCCCTGGCAGCCATACCATTTGCCAAGATTCGCTTGGATGAAAGACCCATCAGATTTGCCACCATTAAGATCCTTAACATATTGGTCACACTTGTCCTGGTCTTTCTGTTTCTAGAGGGCTTTCCTTGGCTCATTGATCATGGATGGAATTGGCTTTCCAATTACTATCATGAAGACCTTAGATTGGATCTCGTATTTATAGCCAATCTGATAGCCAGTGCAGTGGTCTGGATCTTACTACTTCCAGATATGTGGACCATCAAATGGAAACGCTCTCTTGGCTTTAGGAAGAAAATGCTATGGTACGTGATTCCATTGGTAATTGTTGGGCTAGCAGGGGTGTTCAATCAGTCCTTCGCAGTGCCATTGCTCAAATATCTATTACCTGGATCAAATGCAGAGAATCTGCAGACTGCCGGTCTATATGCCGCTGCCGCAAAGCTGGCACTGCTAATGAATCTATTTACCCAAGCATTCAACTATGCCGCTGAACCCTTTTTCTTTAAAAGTGCTGCATCGCAACGAGCTCAGGAGATCTATGCTGAAGTCGCTCAAGCCTTTGCACTCGTAGCGAGTATTTTCCTGCTTGGTATACTACTTTACCTGGATTTGCTCGTCCTGATATTAGGACCTGACTATCGAGAAAGCTTACACATTGTTCCCATATTATTGGTTGCATTTTGGTTTTTAGGGATGTACTACAACATTTCTATTTGGTATAAAATATTAGACAAGACACATTTCGGTGCTTTGATTTCTGTAGGTGGTTCCATAATTACCTTACTTGTCGTTTCGGCCTATATTTCCGTCTATACCGATGTAGCTATGGCGGGCGCGACATTGGCGTGTTATAGTTTCATGTGCATAGCCGGATATGTCATAGGAAGACGATATTATCCAATACCATATCCAATTGTCAAAATCATGGGTTATCTTATCATGGCACTACTGATCTATGTACTGAGCAAGGCAATAGCGGATGGTGTTCAAAACCTAACTACTAAACTTGCCTTGAATACAATACTACTGCTAGCTTATATAATTGCAGTCTATCGCTTTGACCGGCAAACAATCCAACACTGGTTTGCACGAAGTTAGAAGCCAATATTGGAACGAACTCCGAAGGTTGCCAGCTCTCAAAAGTAGAATTTGATGTAATTCCAGATGGCTAATCGGTTTTTGTAGATCAGAATAACCGCTGCAATGCAAGAGAAAATAAGCACCATTTTGGTGTTCCTTTTCACTAGCTGATATTTTTCCTGTCGACTCCGATAACGATGTTTGCTGTACGACACTAAATGTATATTTTGCCCACTAAATAAGTGACTGCCCGACCGTAAAGGTAAACGCGATCATCGATGATACGGCAAGTCAATTCTCCGCTGCGCGATGAAAGTTGCTGTGCAGATAACTCCGCTTTACCCATTCGTTGATTCCAAAAAGGTGCCAAAAGTGTGTGCGCTGAGCCGGTCACTGGATCCTCGGCAATACCAAAGGCTGGATAAAAGCAACGACTGACAAAGTCACAATGTTGACCCGGGGCAGAGATGATCAGGCCGCGAGCCTGCAGCTTACTGATCAATGGCAAGTCCGGTTTGAAATTGCGGATTTCTTCCTCACTTTGCAAAATCACCAAGTAATCATCTTTACCTCGAAGGTGGGGCTCTTTACTTGTAGGGCATAGTAATCTTATTTTTTCGACATCGTTTAAACTCTTCCGCGGTAAATCGACTGGAAAATCCATAAGGTAACCCACTGTTTCCTTAGTGATTAGCAACGGACCACTGCGACTGTGAAAAACGAGTTTCTTACGGGTTTCTCCCAAATGCTGATAGAGACAATGTGCGGCTGCTAGTGTAGCATGCCCACATAGATCAACTTCAACTTTTGGTGTCATCCAACGGATGTGATATTTATCATCAGACTTGACCACAAAGGCGGTCTCAGAAAGATTATTTTCTGCTGCTATTTTCTGCATGGTGGAATCGTCAATCCATGCCTCGAGTGGGATGATTGCTGCAGGGTTACCTGAAAACAGTGTGTTTGCGAAGGCATCAATCTGGTAAATGTCGAGTTCCATATTGCAAATTAGCTGTTCATGATCTGACATCTCCATGGTCAGATTTTCTTCAATGGCAGCAGCGATCACATCTTATCTTTCTTTTAGAAATCAAGCCCCATTGAAAAATGAAGCTTGGGCTTTTGAGTAATTCGCGTCTCTACACCCCAAGCATAATCTAGGCGTAGAAAGTAGCCAAAAAGCATCGTCCGTAAACCTACTCCATAGCCGATTACTATTGGGTCTCGGTAGTAGTTCACTTTCAACTTTACGGTTGGTGGATTTTCCAGATTGACGATATTGATGGGATTTTCTTCATCAAATGGAGATATACCCTCCCAAGCTGCCCCTGCATCAGCAAAACCAACCAGCTGAAGATGCCGAATAAAGGACATCTTGATTGGTCTGCGACTAAAATATTTGAACAATGGAAGGCGCAATTCAGTATTCACAAGCGCGTAGGTCGAGCCATTGCGAATGTTGTAATCAAACCCCCTTAAACTTGGACTAATGGTCTGGAAAGCAAAATTTCCACCTGTGGGTTGAGGAATTTGATCATTGAATTTCGGAATCAACCAATTATCTGAGCCTCCCAAGAAGTATAAGATCTTTTCTGATCCAAAGGATGTAGCAGCCGCGAGGCGCCCCGCTAATACAGAATGTTTGAAGAAGTTGAGGTAATGCCTGGCGTCTGTTCCAATCACGGTCATAAACCCTTTGGATAACTGCAGAGAAAGTGGATCAATAGAAAAAGAGAACTTCTTAACGGCCTCCGTAAACACCTTAAACCTGGTGCCAGAGCGAATATTCAAGTCAATATCTAGCGAATTGTCGAATACATATTCAAGCTTAACTCCAAATCGTTGTGCCTCTAGATCAGGACTATTCAGTGAATTTATATCCGATGCTAGCACGGTTGTTTTGTCTTGGCGAAGTGTAGCTGTAGCACGCAGACTATGATAGATGTCCAAGGGGTAGCGGACACCAAATTGGCCCAGGAGGATTTTAGTTCGGATTCGTGCGGGGTCGCCAGACTCCAATGCTTGATTTTCGCTAATTGTCCTGCGATATACCGCATAGCGTTTGTCCAATCGATTCTTGCGGTCATCATGGACTAAGAAAAACTCAGCTCCATTAAATCCCGTTGGAATTCTTACCCCTCCTTCGAACACATAATCTTCGAAAAGATCCTTAAAAGAAGACTTTATCAAGACGCCAATTGGTGGGGGCTCATACTCCCTCTTGAAAGCTGTATAACTATCTAGTCCTCCAAATAGCGGATCGTTGTCCATATTGGCACTAAGTGAATGCAGTTTGAATTTAAGTTGATAGGGAACGATGCGCAATCGATTAATGGCTAAACTATCGACACTGGAGGTTTTTCGGTTTACTACGTTTGTCGTAGGAACAATTAGTGCACTTGTGGCTGCTTCTAGTATTTCTTCAGCCTCATCAGATTCCATGTCTCCAAACTCTGATTGAAACAGGTACTTCTTACCATCATCTGATAACTTGCTAGACCGTATTATTTCTCTGGATGGTTTGGGAGCCGAAGGGGCTATGGGTATTACTTCCTCCGGAATATCTTTTTGCTGATCAATAATCTGGTGGTGTAAGCTCGTGTTGGCTTGTACGGTTCTATCGGATAGTGGTTTTTCGTACACTACGTAGTCGTTTACCTTGTAAAAGGTCTCTACTGCCTTACCTTGACCCGCATCGACATCAAATTCCTGAATGTTATGGAGGTAATTGGTTAGATATTTAGTTGTTGACTCGTAAACCGTCCTGAAGGTATCTACAGTAGTGACAATCAGACTATCCACAAGTGAATCAATCATCGTTGGAGGAAGCACCAGTTCAGATTCATCAGTAAAAGTGACTCGAATCCGGGGTTCCTGGGCACGGCGTGCTTGAACCATTTTACGATTGATAATCCCATTTGCATAGCTCAAGTAAACTATACCGTCGCCGACCGGCACCGGTTTTCTAAGATCCACACCAGTCTCTTTAGTGATCTGGTACAACGCCGTTCCTTCTTCCTCTAATGCCAAATGGAATAAGTTGAAGTTTTCAAAAGGCAGCACAGTATCTACACTACTGCTCCTTTGATAGGCATCTGGACGATTAGAGCTAAATAAAATGCCATTGACTCCATCCACTTCTCCTATACGTACATCCAGTTCGTCATAAATATCTTTGGTAAGTTGGTTGGACTGTCTAGTATTTGGGGTATAGTAAAATAGATCAACCATTCCTTCTGACAAAGCAGAAAAAATCAACTCCTTCTCACTGAGACAATCCATAGAGTATACGCGCTGATACCTCTCCGGCAGTACTTGTGAAATGGTGCTGCCATCTCGGAAGTTGATCAGTTTTAATGTAATTTGATCACGATATTCATATAAGATAAATAGACCTGACCCGTCAGGTGTCCAGGCAACCATGGGGTAATTATAGTCTGTGGCTTGTAGATTGTTACGATATCCATGTTTAAAGATTTTCTTTATCTGACCTGTTTGTAAGTCTCGCAACAGAATCCGGGTTTTGCTAATGTTATTATCGATAATGACTAGGCGTGTTCCATCAGGACTGTACCTCAGGTGACTAACCGGCACCCTTTTTTTACGTTTGAAGGTCACTTTTTCACCCCCAATAATAGGCTGAAATAGTTCTTGCTCAGCTTCATATCTTTTTTTAAAGTACTGCTCCCACTGCGAAACAATTTCCTCGAAAGGAATACCAAACACGTATAAGAAGGCATCTTCGACACTACGATTTATACGGGTGAGGTAAAGCAGATTGGATATTTCTGACTTGCCGTAGGTTACGCCGATGTAATACCAAAGTGAATGGCCAACGATATTGGGATAATAAGCACTGATTCTTTTAAAGTCAGTTTTACGCTCATGCAAGAAAATATTACGCAGTTGATCATCGCTTTTGTGATCCCAGTAAGATCCAACATAATCGGACAGTCCACCCTGAAACCATTCTGGTATGGCTGCTGAAACAGAATTCTGAACAACCTCCTGTAGATTGGATCCAAAAAACATGTTGTTAAGAAAAATCCTCGCTACCCCCCTTCGGATATCACGTCTTAAGTTGCCATGATTGCCATCAAATTGAACAAAGATCTTACTCCCTTCGATCTTTGTCCTACCTGCCTCGGTATGAAAGGATTCTTCGTGGCCAATATTACTTTGCTTAAGGTCAGAGACGTCTGTGTATACGAGAATCTGAATTTTGTCATTTATACGATGCTCAATGATGTCAAGGATCTCATCATGATCTTGCTCTGCATATTTGACCGTAGAGATTCCGTGATTTCGCGCTTTCCCATACCAATAGGTAATGAAATTCTCACTCTCATAGAATAACCATTGGTCAAAATCATCGTGATACTGTATCCGGTTTTTCCCATATTCTACCTGTTCTACCTGAGCGTATATTGCTGCATAGCAAATCACCAGTAAAAAAAGAGTAGACTTCAGTTTCCTAAACATAGATAAGTATGGTATCCTTAAGCACAGAATAGACAAAATACGACTTTACTAAAAAAGTTACTCTCTTATAACGTAAAAAGCCTAGCTATGGTTACCTCACTAACCTTTAATGCATTTCAAGAAAATACTTACATCATTTCTACATCTGGCAAAGAAGCAGTAATCATAGATCCGGGATGTCACTCGAGCGAGGAAAAAATGCGCTTGGATAAGCATATCGTTGATCAAGGTTTGCAGGTCAAAGCGCTTCTTAACACTCATTGCCATATTGATCATGTATTCGGAAATAAATTTGTAGTTGAAAAATATAGGGTCAAGTTGTATACCCACAAGGGAGAATTGCCTGTGCTCGCAGCAGTACCCCAAGTGGCTACCATGTATGGATTACCCACTGAAGTGTCCCCCCCGCCTGACGAGTTTTTAGCGCAAGGAGACAAATTCAAATTGGGGTCAACTGAATTGCTGGTACTTTTTATGCCAGGGCATTCTCCTGCCAGTATAGGCTTTTATTGTGAGGAAGAAAACTATGTCATTGCTGGTGATGTGCTATTCGATGGCAGTATTGGGCGGACGGACCTACCTGGTGGCAACTTTGATACCCTCATTCAGAGCATTAGATCAGAACTCTTAACCTTACCAGATCATACGATAGTCTATCCAGGTCATGGTGAGTCTACTACGGTGGGAAAGGAACGTGCGTCAAATCCATTTCTGAGAGGTATTTAATGACCCAGGACAATGAACTTATAACCAGACGATTCTGTAGACTTTCCTTAAATTGACGAGCAGCCCACTCAATTTTCATGGTGTCTTATTTTCACGTGCTGTCGCACTCGACTCTTCAAGGTCATTCGTTCAGTGAGTCAAAAAGACCTGGAGTTGAATAAAACGGGGTTAGAACAATTGTGTTTGAACAGGTCGGGGCAAGAGTTGAAATGACTTGCGGTGTAAGCTGCAAGGACCATATTTTTCAATAGCCAGACGATGTGCCAATGTTGGATACCCCTTATTGGTATCCCAAGCATAGTAAGGATATTTTCGATGTTTCCGCTCCATATAATCATCGCGGTAAGTCTTGGCCAGGATCGAAGCAGCGGCAATAGAAGCGATCTTTCCATCTCCTTTGATGATGCATTCAAAAGGTATACCCTTAAACGGCTTGAAACGATTGCCGTCAATCAATAACTTCTCTGGATCTCGGTCTAACTTAGCAATAGCATGGTGCATAGCCTCGAAGGAGGCATTGAGTATATTGATCTTATCAATGGTAGTAGGTGTGCAATAAGAAACAGCAAATGCCAATGCGCCATCTTCGATCTCTTTGCGCAGTTGTTCGCGTTGATCCTTGGATGTTTTCTTCGAATCATCAAGATCTTCAAGCCAGAAATCTGCAGGTAAAATGACTGCTGCTGCGAAAACGGGACCGGCTAAACATCCCCTCCCGGCTTCATCACAGCCAGCTTCTAGCATATCTGGATTTAATCTTGGTGGTAACACATAACGAATATATGCATATGATAGAGACCCTACCTAGCTTTGACAGATAAAAATCACACCTTGAGTCAGCTTAGATTCTGCGAATACGAAATTCTACCCTTCGATTGTGTTGACGTCCTTCATCCGTATCATTTGTAGCTAGAGGTCTGGTTGTTCCATATCCGATATACGAGAGCCTTTCCGGTTCTATGCCTTGATCCAACAGGTAATTTACCACTGCTTTAGCTCGTCGATTGGACAATCGCATGTTGTATTCAAAGGAACCTTGATGATCCGTATGTCCTCCAATCTCAATTTCCATAGTAGGATATTCAACTAGAATATTACGCAGTTTTTGCAATTCATTTAACCCACGGGCCTTTACTACCGTCTTATCTGTATCGAAATAGATGTGGTCAAGGGGTATCACCTTGTCTTCTACAAGAGGATACCAATCTGCAAACTCGTCTTTTGATTCAGCAAGAATTGGAGGTCGCTTATACACCTTAACATCATCAATATAGTAATAGGCAAAATTATGGTTGTTCTCTGCTCCCTCACTACTCTCCGTCCCTTGGTCACTGAAGAAGTTTCCAATCACTAGAAATTTGCAGGCTTCATTTGCTGTAAAATCTCCTTGTATCTTATGCCAGATGTATTCATTTCCTGGCACAATCTTCTTACTGTAGATTTGTGGATCTTTTAAGACTACCCGATCTGTTTTTTCTTGGAGTTTTTCTTTTGTGAAGTAGATGCCCAAATTATTGGAATGTATGCCCGTATGTAGCGGAGATGCCCAAAACTCAACGTGATATGCCTGATTAGGAACCAGGGGTTTTTTCAAGTTCACCTGAATATACTCTCGACAATGGGGCTTACCATTTGTACATCCGAATGCTGTAATACCAACCATGTGATTGCCAGATCTTGGCTTTTTTCTGCCAAAACCTTTTTCCTTCCACGACTCTGGTACACGAATATTCGGTCCATATACGTCTGGTGATGCCTCAGATGCTGAACTCCAATCCTTAACCAAGGAAGTGAAGTCAGAACCTCTATAAAACCACCCATGCGGTAGAATGGAAAAGGCCTCAAACCCACTGTTAGGAACGAGATTTTCTTGATCATTCTCGGGTTTCGCAGCACTCACCAACAACATTATAGCGAGCAAGCAACAACCAAAGAAACCCACTGTCTTATAGTGTACAGTTTCCATCAGACTTTGATAACTAGATTACGTGATCCTTATTTAAACGACATCAAATAAATGATTGATGACATGAAAAACCAGATCAAAATATTAACTTATTCAATCACCTTACACCATGTAGATCCGCACTTCAAATTAAAGAACGAATAGAATGGACAAGGAATTTCTTCAAACACTACAAATTGACCAGCATAATCATGGCAGCATTGCAGGGTTTGACACAATGGTCGGAGACGAGGAAATATCATCCTCTTCTCCTGTCGATGGAACTTTGATAGGTCGGGTATCGCTAACCGATGCTGGAAATTATGAAAAAATCGTGATAAGAGCACAATCCGCCTTTGAAGAGTGGCGTAGATGGCCTGCTCCCAAGCGGGGATCTGTCATACAAGCATTTGGTCAACTGCTGCGAGATCACAAGGATGCGCTGGGTAACCTGGTATCTTATGAGATGGGCAAAAGTATTCAAGAGGGTCTTGGAGAAGTGCAAGAAATGATAGACATCTGCGCTTTTTCAGTGGGGTTATCACGCCAACTTTACGGATTGACCATGCACTCAGAGCGACTCGATCACCGAATGTATGAACAATGGCACCCCTTGGGAATAGTCGGCATCATCAGTGCATTTAATTTTCCTGTAGCTGTCTGGTCTTGGAATGCCATGGTGGCCATCGTATGTGGTAATGCGTGCATTTGGAAAGCATCGGAAAAAACACCATTGTGTGCTGTGGCATGTCAGAAACTTTTTTGCCAGGCAGCTAAAGCTTTGGGAGCTCCCGCTGCGATTTCTTGCATCATAACTGGTGATCACAAGCTAGGTAAGATGCTGACTGCAGACCAACGAATCTCACTTGTATCAGCGACTGGAAGCTCAAAAATGGGTAAGTCCTTGGCGCAAACCGTAGCGGCAAGATTAGGTAGGTCACTATTGGAACTAGGTGGCAATAATGCCATGATTATATCAAAGCATGCCGATATTGATATTGCCATTAGAGCGGCTGTTTTTGGAGCAGTAGGCACAGCCGGTCAACGCTGCACGAGTACTCGTCGACTGATAATACATCAAGACCATTATGATCTTATTAAGGAGAGATTAAAAATGGCATACAGCCAAATACGTATAGGAAATCCACTTGATCCTTCTATGCATATGGGTCCATTGATTGATAGAGACGCAGTGCATGCATACCTTGAAGCCATAGAGATCGTCCAAAGATTTGGTGGCAACTTTATTGTCTCAGGAGGGGTCATCGAAGGAAGTGGTTTTCAAAGCGGCTGCTATGTACGTCCTTGTATCGCGGAGGTTGAAAATCATTATGACATCGTTCAAAAGGAGACCTTCGCACCCATACTATATTTAATAAAATACCAAAGTTTAAAACAAGCCATTCAGCTACAAAATGATGTGCCTCAGGGGTTATCCTCATCAATTATAACCGAATACCTGAAAGAAGCGGAACTATTTCTCTCCGCATCTGGATCCGACTGTGGTATTGCGAATGTAAATATTGGTACCAGTGGAGCTGAAATTGGCGGAGCTTTCGGAGGGGAGAAGGAGACTGGTGGAGGACGCGAAAGTGGGTCGGACTCTTGGAAATCTTATATGAGGAGGCAAACAAACACAATCAACTATGGAACAACTTTACCGTTATCCCAAGGCATTACCTTCGATTTTTAATGTGGTAAATCACACTCTTATATCCGGGTAATGCAACGGTAATCTGCCCTTCTCTATGGTCATTGACCAACGCTCCGTTATTATTGAGCACCTCCGAAATCGCCGTGTTTTCCTGCAATGCTATACTCAACTTGACTTGGTTAAAATGAGGTTCTGTATTGATCACAACCAGTAAGCGTTCATGTCGATGAGTCCACTGCCATGAAAAGATAGCTTCGGGAGCTCCCTCCAAATGATACCATTCCCATGATCCATTCTTAAGGATCTCATTTTGTATGACAGGAAGCAGGACATTATAGTGGTGGTATTGACATGGACATGGAATATGATCAGCATTGGCAGGATTGACAGTGCATGGACAAGGGTCCTCCGGAAAAGATGTTCCCATCTGTACCGGAATCCTCATTCTGCGTCCCTCCCATTGCCCATCGTAGAAAAGTTTCATGCCTGGTAGGGTACTCATCATGACCGAAGCCATGCGTGACCGGCCTTCTCCTAGCTCCAACAAAGAGCGATCTTCATCGTGGTTTTCAATAAATCTTACTGACTTCTCCTGATAAGTGAGGTCCCCTGACAGATGAGCTTTAATATCATGATTGGACCGCGATCTTAGCAAGTCCATGAGCTTTTTATCGTAGGTATAATCAAAGCCCATCTGCTGTAACTGCCATTGGGTGTCCCAATAAGCTTCAGCTATGAAGATGAATTCAGGATTTTGTTCCTTAATCGTAGGTATGACTGTCTTCCAAAAAGCTTCGGGCGCATTGAGGTGACTGAGATCATGCCAAGTCTTCTCAAAAATTTCTGGAAGGATCAACATTGCCATATCACACCTTACTCCATCGCAAAATTCTGAGAGCATATGAAGTCTTTCTGTCATAAATAAATGAGCCTCTTGGACAGAATAGTTGATCTGTACGGTATCAGTCCAGGCAGGAAAATACGGATCCTTGCCATGGGCAAAATAGCGGTCTCTACTTTGATAGATTGTAAAAGAATCCCTTTCAAATTGTTCTTTACTCGCTTGCAGAAAGACATCTGGGTGTTTGTGGATTAGCGAACTCTCGGCATTGAAGTGATTGGGGATAAAATCTAGAATCAGACCCATGTTGTTTTCGTGAAGTACTGAGCGGATGCCACCTAAATCCTCGTTTTTTCCCAGATGGCTTGATACCTGATAATCTTCAATGGCATATGGAGATCCGTAGATATCATCTTTGGTCCATTCTGGGCTAATGCGATCATAGGCTTTTACTAAATCTGGGTGAAAACAATACTTCTCAATGGAACTTTTTGTGGTTTCCCAAACTCCCATCAACCACACTAAGTCGACACCCTTGGATCGGAGGTCACGCCAATATTCGGTCGGCACATCTGTCAGTTTAGCGTGAGCACCGAACTGCTTAATCCAGGACCTAGTATTGATCTCGTAGGTGATTGGGTTCTTGACTTTCATCTCCATCCTATTAGCCGAGATCTAAGGTTGTAATAGCCGTCGTATTTTGCTATAGATCTCTGTATTATCGTACACACCTGAAAACATATTTGCACCCGGACCATAGGCAAAAACGGGCACCATGGTTGCTGTGTGTTGCTTCGTTGAAAATGCAATGTCTAGTTTGTGTTTTTCTTTTTCACCGATTATGGAGAGACCTCCCGTCTCATGATCGGCTGTGACAATTAGCAGCGTTTTGCCGTCCTTTTTTGCGAAGGTTAACATATTGTGAATCACAGTATTAAATTCTGCAATTTCATCTAATACCATTTTAACTTCGTTTGCGTGTCCACCCCAATCAATTTGGGACGATTCAATCAGGTAAAAAAAGCCCTGGTTTGATTTGTTGTTAAGATACTTTACACCAATATTGCAGGCATCAATGAAATAATCACGGCCGGCCATGTGTGAAAGGGGCTCCGAATCGGCAGTGAAGTAAGCTAAGTTTTTTTTGGGGCTAATACCAAGTTCTCTCAGTTCGATATCCAGATAAGTATTGACTTGATAGTTCCTTTCTTCCAACTCTTCAATGAGATTTCGGGTATCATTTTGTCTCCTATCAAAATACTTCTTACCTCCACCCACAAGAAAGTCTATGTCTAGGTTTAGGTAATCACTTGCTATTCCTTCGTTCATAGATCGAAATTCTTGGTAAGTGACAAAAGCTGCAGGTGTGGCATGTGTTAGTGAAGAAGTGACCGTGATTCCGGTGGGCATATTCATTTCTTCAGCTATTTCTATCAAGGATTGTGGGGCTCTTCTAATATGATCACTACCAAAGGCATTATAGTTTGCTTTTACACCTCTGGATATTGCGGTAGCACTGGCAGCCGAATCTGTGATGAGCTCATCCTTGCAGTGCGTTTTTTGCAACCCTACATATGTAAATTCTTCTAAAGCTAGATTCTTTCTTGAGGAATAAAGAGCAGCTGAAATCTGAGACAAACCCATTCCGTCACCTATCAGCAAAATGATATTGTTAGGTAGATCAGGAAGTGTGTTGGTGATTTGACCTGTTCGTACCGTAGAACAAGACAATAGAAAAATAAGCATTGTTAGAATGGGAAATCTCGGCAACATCTGGGTTTTACGTCTTCTGAATACTATATATCATAAGTTTGTAGCGGGAAAATAGTTTAAATATATCATATGAAATACCGGCTATCTTCTTGTGCGATTTTGGGTTTGGTGTTGACAATCTCGACGATAGCTACCATTCAAAGCGGAGCATCGCAAAAGAAGTTGTCTCTATTTACTTTTTTAAGTTTAGAAAGAGATGTCAGTATCCAGTTGTCATTTGATGTTGCCCATTTCAAATCAAATAAACTAAAGTCAGAACCTTACAACGGGCTTTTTTCGATCTACAGTACAGCCAAGAATAATTTAGTTCTTGGCTGTGAAGTCCTGATTCGGGGAGACTATCGACGTAAGCACTTTGATTTTCCTCCTTTCCATTTAAACTTCGATAGAAGTCAATTAAAAGACATGTCGTTCAAGAAGGTCGATGATTTCAAGTTCGTGAGTCATTGTATGAATAAGAAGGGATCTGCTCAAACATTGATCAAGGAATACTTGGCGTATCAGATCTATGCAACTTTAACAGACTATGCATATCAAACCTTGTTGTTACCAATAAGCTATCTAGACATTACCAATGGCAAACGAAAGGAGTCTTTTGTAATTATGCTGGAAAGTGATGATGATCTCGTAGGGAGGCTTGGAGCAAAATGGTCAAAACAGGACATTGGCAAACCAGAACTGATCGACGCTTATTCCTATGAAACTTTTGCCTATTTCAATATCTGATTGGAAACAGGGATGTGAATATAGAGACAGGAAAAAATGTAAAACTAATAGATTCGGATATTGGTTTGATTCCGGTTCCATATGATTTCGATTTTTCTCTGTTTGTAGATGCTCCTTACGCTTATCCGAGTGAAGCAGACAAAGTATCTCGAATCCATACCAGTTTAGTTAAAAATAGGCCAGTCACGGAAGTAGTCATTGCCAAATTTCAATCTAAAAGGAAAGACATCTTTTCCTTGATCCAGAGAGTACCCCATTTAAAGAAGACCGAACGAAAAAAATGCGGACAGGAAATAGCGAACTTTTACGAGGTGCTTCCATCTTTATTTAAGTGAGGGTTTGTCTTATGCCGTTCAGCATCTCTAGTTGTTTTTTTATCTATGTTTTGTTGCATAGCTGCGGTCAAATCAATGTCCATTTGATTGGCCAAACAAGTGAGTACAAATAAGACGTCTGCTATTTCATCGGTCAACCGTTTTCGTTGATCTTCTTCAGTTATTTTGTGCTTAAATGACTGCTGACCATATATACGAGACATCAAGCTGGCCAACTCTCCCACTTCTTCCATGAGTAAGGTCATATTTGTCAGCTCATCGAAGTAGGCAATACCATATTTCTTAATCCACTGATCAATCTGATCTTGTAATGATTGCAGCTGAAGCATCATTCTTTGTTTTTACTGTCTATGAAAATGGTGACTGGTCCATCGTTTATCAAAGATATTTGCATATCTGCGCCAAATTGTCCCGACTCAACTTTAGTGTCCATATTGGTGGAAAGAGCTTCAAGAAATGATTGATAGAGTGGCTGGGCTATGGAAGGCGGAGCTGAGCGAATAAATGAGGGACGATTGCCTTTTTTAGTACTTGCATGGAGGGTAAACTGACTTACGATGAGCATGGATCCGCCAACATCTTTGACTGTTAGATTCATCTTTTGATCCTTATCGGAGAAAATACGCATTTGGCATACTTTACGTACGAGCCACACAACATCATCTTGAGCATCGTCGGTTTCAATACCTAGGAATATCAGCAAACCATGACGTATGGAAGCAGTTATCTTTCGCTCGATGTTAACATGAGCAGATTTGACGCGTTGCAATACGATTCGCATCGTTATTTAAAAAGAGTTAGTTCCTCAATAGCTTCATTATGCAGCATTCGATCCTTGAAGCCTTTGATCATGGTTTTTGCTGGAGCTTTTTGCTTGTCAAGAGCGACAGAAGGATTGGCTTCCAGGAGTTTTATGGCTTCTTTGGCATTCAGGTGAGATAACCAGGTTTTCGTTTCCTCTTTGTCAAAAATCAATGGCTCTACTTCAGCAAGCCTTGACAAATTTTGTCGAGCAGGTCTGGTTATCAATGTACAGACATACTTATCTTCCTCAATTGGAAAGTAAACACAAGGAACAAACATTGGAGTACTGTTAACTTTGCGAATTCGATAGGGAATGCGTTGATCTTTGTGCCAACAATAATAGCTATCTAGGGTTGCCACTGCTCGCTGCTTACGAAAAGCCATTCTAAAAGTCGGCTTAACATGAATACGATGAAAATTAACTTGTGGAAGATTTATCGATCTCTTATCAGGATCAGGATTCAGACCCCAGGATGCAGCAACGTTTTGACCCGCCTTGTTTAAGATTATTGATATGTCATCATGTAGATCAATAGCATAAGAGTGAATGATACTGTTTGCCATCTCAACATCGCCAAGATGTTCCTGGAAGTCACTTTTTGTGACTATGGACGATAGTCTTTTCATTTATTTGTAGCTTTCTTGACACCTATTCTAAGAACGCAAGGTAATAAGTAAAATTACAAACATCAAAAGAATTAAACACATATAAAATAATAAATATCAAATTTTTATGCATAATACATTATTATAATGTATGTGGAAAAAGTTAAACATACCTTGGTGATATCTGTATGTTCTAAACAGGTCAGCTTATTTGAGGTTAGTTATGTCAATTACCATATGCCAATCACCCATTTAGTCCACAACTATTATGGCTAAGTGAACGAGAAATGATCGATTTATTACCAACATAAGGCTTTGGTTCATATAGGTTAAGATGCTTTACGAAACTGACTGACAAGGTGTTAAAGAGATAAGAGTTGTTAATAACGAATGCCAAAATGTTATATACATCAATCCTTACTATATCTGGCAAAACTTATCTACATATTAACAGCACTGATGATAATGATAAGGTCTGAAAATTATACATCTGAATCATAATACATAGGAATGGATGTGAATAAATCTTTAGTTCGAAGGAGTATCACTATATGGTTGATATTGGGAATAGTATTGATATACTTTCAGGTGATCATTGGGGGCATTACCAGATTGACTGGGTCTGGACTTTCCATCACAAAATGGGAGATCGTAATAGGTACTTTGCCACCATTGAGCAATGATGCTTGGAATGAAGTTTTCGATTTGTATAAGGAAACGCCGCAATATCAGAAGATTAACGAAGGCATGACAATGTCTTCTTTCAAGTTCATTTATTTCTGGGAGTATTTACACCGGCTCTGGGCGAGAAGTATGGGATTTGTCTTCATCGTCCCTTTCCTTGTTTTTTGGAAAAAGGGTTGGTTATCGAAGGTGATGATGAGGAAACTGCTTGTCGTGTTTTTCATGGCTGGATTGGTAGGTCTTTTTGGCTGGATTATGGTGGCGAGTGGCTTGATTGAGAGACCCTGGGTAAATGCCTATAAATTGGCGATACATCTGAGTCTCGCTCTAGTGGTTTTGGGATACTTATTATGGGTTTTTTTACAGTATCGTTATCCCAGAGAGGACATTGAGGCTAGGTTACCAGGACTTAAGTACTTCCTTGTTGCTATGGGAATCCAAATATTTTTGGGGGGTATCATGTCTGGTGCAAAGGCTTCATTGGTATATCCTGAATGGCCGGATTATGGTGGATCCTGGTTGCCTGCTGTATTGCTAGAAAGAGGAGTCTGGAATGTGGATAACTTTGTTAATTACGATTCCAGTCCCTTTTTGGCGGGACTTATACAGATTTGTCATAGATCACTTGCTTACATACTGATAATCAGCGGTATATATATTTTGATAAAACATAAACGACTGATTACAAGCGACCGATTATGGTTCATTCCTGGCATGTTGGTAACCATGTTAATAACGCAGGCGGTTCTGGGAATCTTGGTGTTATACGGTAGTAAAAGTACCGTGCCTGTATTCCTGGGGATTGCACATCAAGTTGTAGCCATAGCAATTCTCTTATGTACCATTATTATATACTATTTTAGCGATCGGTCGGGCCGTAAAGTAACAGCAAGTATCTAAAATAGACTGCAAGTATGACTAATTACCCGTTGACAGAAAAAGACGGCATTAAATTTATCGATTTAGGAATAAAGGGGGAGATACCTTTAGTATTGCTACATGGACTTTTTGGCACGGCCAGCAACTTTGATAGGCTAATAGCTGAGTTTTCTAAAGAACGAAGGATTTTGATGCCGATTTTGCCAATATTCGAGATGAGTTTGCGCAAACTATCACTGGGTGGACTGCTGGAGTATGTAGAAGATTTTATTAAGGTTATGAAAGTAGAAAAGTTTCACCTATTGGGTAATTCATTGGGTGGTCACATAGCACTTTTGTATGCAATACAGCATCAAGATACATTGCATTCATTGACTTTGACTGGTAGTTCGGGATTATATGAAAGCTCTTTCGGGACTAGCTTTCCTAAAAGAGAGGACTATGAATACATTAGAAGAAAGGTTTCTCTAACCTTTTATGAACCTGAGATGGCCACTAAAGAAATGGTCGATGAGGTCTTTGATGTAGTGAATAACCGATCGAAGGCGATTCGGATTGTGAAGACTGCTAAATCGGCTATAAGACATAATGTAGAAGATCAGTTGAGCAAGATTGAAGTGCCGACCCTACTGGTATGGGGAGAACAGGATACGATAACACCGAAGTTTGTTGGAGAAAAGTTCAATGAATTAATAATACCTAGTCGTTTGGTCATGGTTGATAAATGTGGGCATGCACCAATGTTGGAGAGACCAGGCCAATTCAACGCCGCTCTACATTCCTTTCTGGAAGACGTGGAAGCAGAAACTAGATAATGGGGGTCGGATGGATTTTGCATCAACTGAGCAAGCTTTACGTGAATTTATCTAAAAGCAGATGCTTAAGTGTGGTATTTGAATTTGGCAAGCTGATATATGATTCGGAGAGGTTTTTTAGGCGATTCAGTACAGGATGTACAGGAGTATCGAAGTTGAGTGCTTGGTCTATAGTCTGTTTGAATTTACTGTGATGTGCAGTGGCAAGGAAAATGCCACGAGCCTTCGGATTTTCTCGAAGGTAAGATTGAAGACCTAGGAAACCAACAGCTGCATGCGGATCTGCAATGTACTCATACTGGTCATGGATGTATTTAATGGATGAGAGTGTTTGCTTATCCGTAAAGGAGTAGCCACTAATGTCAGATTTCATATGGTTCCACGTGGAACCATATAAGGCTTGCATGCGATCAAAATTTGAGGGATTGCCTACATCCATGGCGTTGGAAAGGGTTTGAATTGATGGTCTAGCCGTAAATCGACCGGTTCGGAGGTATATCGGTATTACATCATTAATATTAGTAGATGCAACGAAATGCTTAATGGGCAATCCCAGTGACTGAGCCAGTAAGCCTGCTGTGAGATTACCAAAATTACCACTGGGCACACTAACTACTATATCATTTTGCGTGTTCAATTGCTGCACGGCAGAGAAGAAGTAGAAGCTTTGAGGAATTAGTCTCGCAATATTTATGGAATTGGCAGATGATAGATTGACACTTTTTTTAAGGTCTTTGTCTAGAAATGCTTTCTTAACCATTGTTTGGCAATCATCGAAGCTTCCATCGATTTCAACTGCTGTGACATTATTATCGAAGGTGGTAAGCTGCTTCTGCTGAAGTGGACTGACCTTGCCTTTGGGAAATAATATGACGACTTGAATTCCTGGAACATTATGAAATCCTGCTGCGACGGCTCCGCCGGTGTCACCAGAGGTGGCGACTAATATCACCAGGGGTTTTTCAGATTTCGGGTGAAAATAGGCCATTAGTTGTGCCATAAATTGAGCACCAAAGTCCTTAAATGCAAGAGAGGGACCATGAAAGAGCTCTAGCACTGATATTTGATCATCGAGTTGGACAAGTGGAGCTTCAAAGTTAAAAGCCCTGTGAATTAAAGTAGGAATATCTTGATTTGGCACTGCAGGATGTAGCAAGTGTTGTGCAACCTCGATGCATATCTGATTGAACGACTTCTGGTAGAAGTCAGACCAGAATGAATTAGGAAGTGGAATAATGTGGTGTGGCATGAAGAGACCACCGTCGGGTGCAAGACCGGTTAATACTGCTTCCTTGAGGCTGTATGAACTGCTGGGATTTGCAGTGCTGTATAGTTCCACGTGAAACATTTTCTGGTTCTGCACAAAGCTACACAGCTAGATTGATTCAAAGTAGTGTTGATGTCTAAATTAAGACGTCTAATAATGCATCAGTAAACGACTGTACCGTCATGATTGATGTTAGAAATGAAGACATCACTGGATATGCCATTAGTACTGAAGATTTGCTTCATTACTTCTCCAGCTTGTTCCGCGGAGTCGCTTTTGTTAAACATGGCAAAGATGGATGGTCCCGCTCCTGATATACTGCAGCCAAGAGCACCTGCTTTGAGGGCGGCTTCCTTTACGTCATAGAAAAATGGAATCAAAGAAGATCGCTGATTTTCTATAACATCATCGTGCAAAGAGCGTGAGATCAATTCAAAATCAGATCTAATTAGGCCTAAAACAAGTCCCGCAATATTTCCGGTCTGCACAATCATACTTTGGAGAGATACATGTTCAGCAATGACATCCCTGGCATCTTTCGTGAGTATTTTGATGTGCGGATATATCACCAAGGCAATTAGTCCCTTGGGAACCGGAATGCGATGAAAATCTAAAGTGGCATTATCTCGAATCAGAACTATGCCACCGATCAAGGATGGTGCTACATTATCGGCATGGTATGCCCCGTCTGCGACCTGCTCTCCAAGCACTGCGAATGGCAATAGTTCACGCCGAGTCAGCGGTCGACCGAGCAATTCATTGACAGCCACCACAGCACCTGCTGCGCTGGCGGCAGATGAACCAAGACCGCTCCCAAAGGGCATTTTCTTATGAATTTCTAATTCTATACCCTGGTCCAAACAGTCCAGATGTTGCATCAATGTATATGCAGCAAATCCAGCAGTGTTGCGCTCAATTTCATAGGGAAGGCGTTTTTCGTCACCCGTGATCCTAGCAATGGAAAGACCTGGCAAATCAGATGGACGAGCAATGATCTCGTCCCCTGGCTTATCTAGGGCAAATCCTAGAATATCAAATCCGCAGGCTACATTAGCTACGGACGCTGGTGCGAATACTTTGATGCCTGCTTTCATAACAGTGTACCTATGTGTATAATTTCAGCAAATACACCCGCAGCAGTTACTTCAGCACCAGCTCCAGGACCTTGCACTACCAGTGGACGTTCCTTATATCTTTCTGTAGTAAATACGATCATATTGTCACTGCCACTTAGGAAGTAGAATGGACTGTCCATTCCTACTGATTGTAGACGGATGGTGGCTCGCTCATTTTCTAGCTTAGCAATCATGCGCAGGCGTTCCCCTTTTTCTTCTGCACCAGCACGAATTTCTTCAAAGTAAGTGTCGGCCTTTTTTAGGGCCAGGTCTAACTCGGTGCCTGGTTCAGCATTTTGACAATAGGTGGGCAAGACATTCTCAACATGCACATCCGATGATTCCATGCTGAGACCAGCTTCTCTTGCCAATATTAATATTTTCCTCTTAACATCTAAACCATTCAGATCCATGCGGGGATCAGGTTCTGTATAGCCTAACTCGCCCGCTTTAGATACTACAGCACTGAATGGAGTCTCCTTATTAAAGTGATTGAAAATGTAGGAAAGAGACCCCGACAACACACCTTCAATCTTAATTATTCTATCTCCGCTATCAACTAAGTTGCGTAGCGTTGAAATCACAGGTAGCCCGGCACCAACATTGGTCTCATAGCCAAAATAGACATTGCGCTTCTCGGCTCGATTGAGCAGATTCAAATATTGACGAAAATCTGAAGAAGTGGCAACCTTATTGGGAGTTGAAATGGATATCGACGCATCTAGTATGGATTGGTAGTGATCAGGAATGAGTAAATCAGCAGTGTTATCAACGAAAACAGAATTGGACAGATTGAGGTTGATCATCCTGTCTACAAAACCACCCATATCGCTGCTAACAACTGAAGTGTCCAAGAGACTTTTCCAATTATCGATGTCCAAACCTTGCTCATCAAAATACATCTTCTTAGTGTTGGCAAGCCCTACAACCCGAATTTCTAATGAGCGCTTTTCTCTTAGGAATTTGGCCTGCTCTTTCAATTGATCCAATAAGGTACTACCGATAAGTCCAACACCTACCATAAATAGATGAATCACTTTGGTGTCTGATAAAAAGAAGGCTTCATGAAGTACATTGAGTGCCTTAGCTTCGTCTTCATTGCCAATAACTACTGAAATATTCAACTCTGATGAGCCTTGAGCGATGGCTACCGCATTAATACCATTCTTTCCCAGAGCAGTCAGCATTCTACCAGCAACACCGGGTTTATAGCGCATGTTTTCACCTATGATGGCGATGACAGAAAGATCACGCTCTATGCGCAGGGGCTCTACAGAACCACGGTTTAGTTCAAATTCAAATGCCTTCTCCACGCATTTCTTAGCCCTGGCAATAGATTTGGGCTGAACTGCAAAGCTGATTGAGTGTTCGGATGAACCCTGGGTAATCAAAATAACATTGATACCGACCTGGGATAGACTACCAAATAACCTGGCCGCAATACCCGGCACACCGAAGAGACCACTGCCTTGCAGGGTTAGTAAACTAACTTCAGATATTGAGGATATACCTTTCACAGCCTTGGTATATTCGGTGGTGACTTGGCTGATGTGCGTTCCTTCAGCTGTTGGATTGAATGTGTTCTTAATGTAGACTGGAATATCTTTAGCTAGGGCTGGATGAATTGTGGGCGGATAGATAACTTTTGCACCAAAATGCGACATTTCAATGGCCTCGGCATATGTCATTTCCTTAATCGTAAATGCATCTTTGACCTTATTGGGGTCAGCCGTCAACACTCCATCAACATCGGTCCAGATTTCGATCGCTTCGGCGTCTAGTGCGGCTCCAACCAATGCCGCAGTAAAATCTGAGCCTCCCCTACCAAGCGTCGTAGTCAATCCGCCCTTAGCAGAACTTATAAATCCCGTAATTACCTGTAGATCAGATTGACTTGCAAAGTGTTCCCGAATTTTATTATAGGTTAACTTCACATCGACTTGCGCCGATCCAAACCGTTTGTCGGTTTTAATAATTTCTCGAGCATCAAGAAAACTGGCAGCTATGTCAACAGCATTGAAGAATTCAGATATGATATAAGCGCTGTTTCGTTCTCCGAAACTAAGTACATAATCCATGGTACGTGGAGAAGCTTCCATAACCAGAAAGATTCCCTGCAATAGCTTGTCGAGGGTCTTAAATAGTTCATCTATCTCCACTTGCACTTTGGAGCCTTGCTTCTGATCGAACAAATCTTCTGTGACCTTGGCATGGTGGATACGAAATTTCTCTAGAGAATCCTTGTACCGATCATCACCTTTTGATGCAAGAATGGCCATATCAGTGAGTAAATCTGTCATCTTACCAGAAGCAGATACTACAACAGCCCGGGGCCTTTCACCACTGCGAATTTTTTGCTGAATGACTTCGCCAACATTTTTAATACATTGAGCATCTGCTAAAGAAGATCCACCAAACTTTAATACTCGCATCCTATCTTGAACTATAGCTTATTCAATAATTAGCTCTTGGCCCAACTAACACATAAGAAATGATGACACCAATTAACCATAAAAGTTTGATTATCAGCATATTATAACGATGTTATCTAGGGCTGAGGCCTGATTGGCGCAAAGATAACAAGCTAAAGCCAATTGGAGCGGACTATTGGAATGACGTAATGCAAAATATCAGGATGGATATCTTGCATCCTCTGCTTAGAAGTCCATTTTTAGCGGCACTAAAACCTAGTAAAATGGCTTATCAATCAAAGTTTGACAGAGTTGGGTACCTTGAGTATTTTCGATGGTCTCTCAGCTCATGGTCTGATTTTTAGATATGATCGCTCAAGCTTTCTCATGGTTGATTTTTCCCGCTCACTGCTGTCAGGATAACCACACATATGCAAGAGGCCATGAACAATGACTCTATCCAATTCCAGGAAGAAGTCATTTTCTGCATATCTAGCTGCGTTTTCTTCTATACGCTCAAGACTGATATAGATATCTGCTTCAATTGGATTATAGTAGTATGGAAAGGTGATCACATCTGTGTAATCATAGTGCTGGAGATACTTTTCGTTGAGCTCCTTGAGTCGGGCATCAGAACAGAAAAAGTAGTGTAGCTCCTTAATCGCCTTTTCCTCCTGTTTAACAACATTCTGTAGCCACCGACCAGTTGCCAGGTGGTTGAATCCATCTGGGAGTGCTACATCATCATCACAATGGAAAGAGATTGGTAACTGCAACTTGGCTATATATACAAGTGGCTAAGAACGTACAAGATTAAAAGGGTCAAGTGTACTACCTTATACGTTGAAATTGATGATGACCGTTCTACCGTTATTTTCAAACTTTATGCGGTCGGACAATTGCTTCATCAGAAATACGCCTCGCCCACCAATTCTTTCCAGATTTTCAACCTTCGTTGGATCTGGGATGCTGGCATAATCAAAACCGGATCCTTCGTCAGAAACCTTGAAGGTTAAGCCACGCCGCTCTTGATAGCTGTGGACAACTAAAACATTTTTTGATCGGCATTCTCCATTTCCATGAATGATGGCATTGTTCACAGCTTCTGTCAGGCTAATCAGGATGTCTGGATAGCGATCCGGACAAATGTTGTACTGTTCGGAGAGGTTTCGTACAAATTGCTCCAACTCACATATGCTCTCTGAACACGACGCTAATTTTAGCATGTCAATTACCTTTAAGCGATTTATAGTATTCCTCTACAAGTTGTTTGTAATATGGTTTCAATGCTGGTGACACAGTTTTGAAGGGTTCTATTTGGGCTTCTCTTTCTTTGATGTATTCTTCAACTGAGGGAGGAAAGGTTCTTTCTTGTTCTTCTGCGGTTTTTGATTCACGTTTTTCCTCATATTCTCTTTCCCGTTCAGCTCTTTCGGATTCTAGCAAGCGTGTTAGGATATCCTGCTGTCTCTTGAGCATCTCATTGGTTAACCGTTTGTTCACCAAATCAGTTTCAATTTTGTCCATTTGTTCCAAAATTTCTTCCAATTCTTTAGACCCTTGTCCTTGCGCTTGTTTTTCCTTTTGAAGCTCTCGCAGTGCTTTACGCAATGCTGCTTGCTTGGCTGCCATCTGAGCAAACTCCTTGCTCGAACCTTCTTGGCCACTCTTTTTCATGCCCTCTTTCATCTTTTTCATTTCCCCATTGAGCTCTTTTTGCCCTTTTCCGATCTTATCAAGCGGTACATTCCCCTTACCATCTTTGGGGCTGCTGCCGCTAGGGTTGGTACACATCTGCTTACCTGCCATCATTCCTGCCATCTGCTGTTGCATTTGGTTCATGGTTTCACTAAACATCAGCGCTAGATCATTGACATTCTTCATGGTACGTTGCTGATCATCTGATGCCTGAGCCTTTTTTCTGTCCTCTAAAAGCTTCAAACTTCGATCCATATGCTTATTTATATCGGCTACTTTCTCAAGCACAAAAGATTCAATTTGATATACTCTTTGACTAAGGGCTTGGAGACTATCTTCTATCAAATGAAAATCATCTTTCAGTTTGTGTTGGTTTTGTACCAGCGATTTGTAGAGCGGTGTACTAGTATGTGTTTTGTTAAACTCACTGATGGTTTCTTCTTGCTCAAAGGATAAGCCAATCAGATTTTCAAGGAGCTGACGCATGGCTTTCATATCTTCTTGCATTTGTTCCATTTCTCCATCCTGCATCTGTTGTTCCATCTGCTGAGCAGCTTCCTTCATTTTCTGAGCGGCATTCTTCTGGGATTTACTAGCATTTTGATTTTCATTTTTTTGCAGCTGCTCTAGGCTTTTCTCCATGTCCTGCTTAATGTCATCCATCTTTTCCCCCGGATCTTCTAAGCCTTTGGGAGATTGTAGTTCTTCGTTTTTCTTGCTCAATTCTTCTAATTCTTTACGGATCTCCTCGAAAGCCTTGTTTAAGTCTTCTTGCTTTTCTTCTGCAGATTCTTCTTGTTCAAGGTCGCTTTGCTTATCATCCGTGTCCTCCTTTTCCTCCTCGGTATCTTTTTCTTCTCCTTCATTCTCCTCAGCCTCTTGTTGCTCGTTTTTGTCCTCTTTGTCTAATCCTTCTTGTTTTTGATCCTCAGCCCCAGATTTTTCCTCAGCTTCAGGTTGTTGCTTTTCTTCCGTTTCTTCCTTTTTGGCGGTCTGCTCGGCAAGCTCTTCTTGCTCTTTACTCAACTCTTTCAATTTATCTATCTCTTGTTTGAGATCCCTTTCCATTTCCAATTGCTTGAAAAGTTCTTTGAGTCGCTCCAATTCCATGGCAAGCTCTTCCTCATTAAATTCCATACTCTCCATCATCTTCAAAGCATCATCCTTTTTCAACTCTTCCATCAACTGCTGAATCTTTTCCATCAATTCTTTGGTCTCTTCATCTGCTAGTTCATCAAAGAGTTCTCTCAGCTTTTCTTGCTTTTCCCTTGTTTCTTCATCAACTTCAGTATATTCCTGCTGATTCTTAATGTTTTCGTCAAATTTATTTTTGGCTTTGTCTAACTCATTCTCGAGGCTTTTTTGCCGGTCCAATAAATCTTCCAACTCCTTTTTCAACTGCCAGTCGACGGATTTTTCTTGAAGCATTTTTTCCCTAAGGGATTTCAAATCCTTCTTTATCTTTTCCGATTCCTTTGCTGCTTTATCTAGTGTTTGCTTGATGTCTTCCTCATTGGCATCTTCCTTTTCCTGAAACTCCTCAACGGAAGGTTGGCTAAACTTTAGCAGGGACGATCGGCTACTTTTGGCTCCACTTACCCCATCGTTGTCCCAAACTTCAAAGAAATAGTGGACGTTGTCACCTGGTTTCAGATTGAGGTCGTCTATATTGAAAATATGATCAAATCCTACATTCTTACTAGTGGGTTTGTCAAGTTCCAGGGCAGTCGGTTCTTGAACCTTCTTACCACCATTTACCACGGTATAGTTAAAAGTGATTCTACTTAAACCATGATCATCAGATGCCTCGCCAACGAGGTACATCATTTTTTGATCTGTACTGTCGACAAACTGTTTGAGAGACACAGATGGATATAGGTCCGGTATCACGGAGATGACATAAGAGATGGAATCACCCTTGGGCAGGGCCTCATTTCCAATTACTAATTTATAACTACTATTGCCATAGAATCGGCTGTTGAATGTATAGGTGTCTTCACCAATTCTTTCGGCGGATTCCAACGCCTTGTCGTTTAGCCCAAACCAGAGATCATCTGTATTAACAGACTCAATTATCCAATCAACTTTGGTTCCAGCTGGAATGACAAGGTCTCCCACATTTGCAACCTCTTCATCCTTTCGACCAAGATATGCGGGATAATCTAACTCTGTGATAAAGTTCAGGATATTAGGTTTCAACAAGACCTTCAGGCCATGATCGCTAGACTTTACACCCTCGGCGAGAAACCTAAAAGATTGATCTTTTTGAACGTTATTGAATGTGTAACTATACTTTGCCAAGCTCTCTTGTTTCAATCGATATTGAAAACCATTTACTTCAATAAAGGCTTGTTCAGGTAGGTAGTCACCCTCTACTTCAACATGAAGCGTGTAGTCTTCGTATTGAGGGACTTCAAGGGATGCATTATTCACTAAGAAATGAAACGGAGCCGCTTTCTCAAAGTCAAGATTGTTGCGTATGATTCTGGAGGCTGGATCCTTAATCAGACTTGGTGCACCCACAAGCAGCCCTAAAAGAAGCAATAGCGGTGGCAAGGCGTAGGGTAAATACCTCTTGTTCTTACGCAGATCAATGGCTGATTGAAACGGCACGGGTTGGATCTCTCGAGTTTTCTGATCGATAGATGCACTGATCAATGACTTCGAACTCGAAGAGTTCAACTGCCCTTTAAGCTGAAGAATATTAATCAGCTTGTCACGCACACCACCAAAGTGATCACCGATGATGCCTGCTGCCTGCTCATGGGAAATTAATTTTCCCAATCTGAAATAGTGAAATAGTGGCAGACCGATCCATCCAATGAGAGCTGCAGCTGATATGCTTAAAAAGCTGAAAAACAAGATCTTTCGTACACCTGTCCCGAAGTAGAAAAAGTGTTCTACGAAGGCAAATAGTAAGAAGCATAGAACGATCAATCCTACACTGTAGAGCAAGCCTCGAATCATCTGATTCAGATAGTACTTTCGGATGAATTGATCCAGCTTCTGAATCAACAGATCATAACTTGACATATCTCGGGACATAAGCAATTATCCTTTTCTTGTGCACAAAAACTATACCTTAAACCAAGTAGAACACATGATTGAAAGTCTGAAACCTTCCAAACACCATAGACCAACTTCTCACATCCCAGTTGGAATGCTTAATCAAACAGCTGTACAAGTTAAGTCCTTTAGGGTTTGCTGTCAAGCCCAATCATGACAGTACTGATCTTTCACAACTCAGGAACTCAAGAAGGAGTTGTAGATAGATCTAACCTGATCATTCGATTCGCTAGAAATAATATTATCTATCATTGCCTTAAGGGTAGCGACCTGGTCTGTGCTTAAATCTCCTTTTTTGGCTTCACCTTGCTTCATAAAGTTAATGATGGTTCTAGTCGCCGCAATTCTACTGTACGGAGAAGCTGTAAAGCCTTTAGCGACCGTATTACATTTTTGTAGCCAATACATGAGACTGTCTGGAGAACTATTTTCTAGAAGGGATTCCATATTTCGGTAAAAATCTATAGCAGGAAGACCTTTTACTGAAAACAGATGCTTATCAAAGTAGGCCAGGTGACTGGTATCCTTGCTTTCTGCATAAATGGTAGATAGTGCGGCTACGATATCGGATTGCTGTTCGTGCTCAAGCAGTTTGATTTTCACTTTAGCTAAGTCAGGATTAAGTTCTTGGAGCGCAAGGATGGAGGTTGCTACTACCGGATAGGCATCTTCTTCATTGATGCCTTTTGCAATAACCGGACTATGTGCTCTATCGTCTAGTTCAGCCAAAGTATATATGGCATCGACCCTAACCATACTATGTAGATCAGCTTCAGCTATTTGTTTTAACTTATCCACTAGTTCAGCATGTTTTTTCCAGTTGATACCAGCAATGGCAATCCGGCGGATGGACCAGAAAGGGTCATCTAGTGCCGAAACGAACAGGTCGTGGATTTCGGCACTTTTTGACTTTGCTAATGCCGTAAGGGCTTGTGAACGGAGCGGTAGTGTATTGCTATTCTTAGCTATGAGTTGGTTTTCTTCCAATGAAAAATCGTCTTGGATCACAGCCAATTGTGTACGCTTGGGATCAAGAACAGTCAATAAAGGCTCTTCTTCTAAAGGAACTACTACAACTTGTTCTCGAGCACTAATCTCAACTGGCACATTAATTTTTGATCCATTGCTCAAATAGATATCTGCTTCAGTGGGAAGAATGAAGATGGCAGGAACTTCTGTAGGATCTTGAATTTGATTGATGGTTAGTGTGAGTGATTTGGTCACTTCATCCCATTCTGTTTTGTATTCTATCTCTGGATGACCAGCTGATAAGTACCATTGGTTGAAAAACCAATTTAGGTCTAAACCAGTGGTTTCTTCAAAGGCTAGTCGAAGGTTATGCACTTCAACCGCCTGATATGCATTCTGTTCCAAATATTCATTAAGTGCTGCAAAAAATGCTTGGTCACCCACCAGGTCGCGCAGCATATGCAATACCAGCCCACCTTTGTTGTAGCTGTGTTGGTCAAACATATCTTCCTTGCTTTGATAGCTAAAATCCACCAAAGGATGAACCTCTTGGGAGGCCTGCATCAGATAACCTTGCAGTTCTTCCATCCGATGACTTTCTGCACGATTTAAACCATCTTTGTGCTCCATCCAGAGATACTCACCATAGTTGGCAAACCCTTCATTGAGCACCAGATTTGACCAACTCTCACAAGTCACATAGTCACCAAACCAGTGATGAAACAATTCGTGTGCAACTATGTAATCGTTGTCACTATCTATTAGCTCCCGCCTATGTTTCTGTACAAATTCACCAAAGATGACACTCGTGGTATTTTCCATTGCTCCAGATACATAATCTCTGACAACCACTTGGGCATACTTTGGCCAGGGATAGGTCACTCCAGTGATTTTGGAAAAAAAAGATAACATCTCGGGAGTATGCTCAAAGATGTATTTGGCGTCAGCTTCAAAAGGCTCTTCCACCAGGTATGACAAAGGTATTTCATTCCACTGTTCTTCAACAACAGCGTACTTACCTATGGCCAGCATAAACAGGTATGGCGCATGTGGCTGGTCCAGCACCCAATGGTCAGTTCTGGTACCATTTTCATTTTGGATGCTGCTTCTTAATAAGCCATTCGAAAGGGTCTGGAAGGAATCATCAACGGTCAAGGAGACTTCCTGAGTACAGCGCTCATTGGGCTTGTCGACTGTTGGAAACCATCTGGAGTTGAATTCGGTCTCACCCTGTGTCCAAATTTGCTGAGGTTTTTCGGGATCTAAACCATCTGAGTTGATAAAAAAGAGTCCTTTGTCAGAGGTAATCGCTGCACTCCCTTCAGCACCGGTAGAAGGGTAAGCGATATATTGGATTTGAATGTCAATATTTTCTCCCATCTCATATGATCGATCCAAACTAATGGTCAATTTTTCCTGATCATACTCATGGGCAAGCGGACTACCATTACCAAGCGATATTTCCCTGATCTCAAAACCCTTAGCATCCAAAGAGACTTGTTCGATCGGATAAAAGTATGGTGCTAAAGTAAGGGTAGCTTCTCCAATAACCGCTTCCTTTTGCCAATCGAATTGTAAATCTAAGCTGGTATGTATGAGGTCTACTTCCCTTGTTGTAGTTGCTCTATAAACAGGTAGTTCAGATGGTATGGCTTCGGCCAAGTCATCCTCGGGCTTGACAACCATGGTGTCTAGGTTGCGCACCTCCTGCTCATCATCGGGCATGGGAAGGGGAATGGGATCAGTACCGGCCAATTGCATGCTTGAGCTGCAACTACCAATGATTAACGCAATCGAGACGAGAAAAATAAACCTAGACAAAATCAGTAATTTTAGTATGAGAAAATGCAGTTATGCCCAGGGGGCACCTCGTAGACTGTCTACAGAAATGATTGTTATTCCTATTTTTTTCTATGAACTCCTTGGTTACCAGCTAAATCGCCATTGACTAACCATGGGTTTCATCGTACCTCGAATCCCACGCTCAATGAGTCGTGAGTATCGTATTCGCAAAAAAAACCGAATTGTTCAATATATTCCAATATTTCAGACTACTAGCTGACCATGGCCGAAGCCACAGCTAGTAAAACAAAAGTCTTAACTCAAAGTTGCATGGAATTATTACACAGCAAGATCGTATTCCCGCAATGCATCATTGAGCGATACCTTCTTGTCAGTACTGTCTTTTCGCTGGCCGATGATCAAGGCGCAAGATACCTGATATTCTCCCGCTGGAAAAGACTTGGTATATGATCCTGGAATGACAACACTTCTAGGAGGTACATATCCCCGAAGGGTCGTGGCTTCTTCTCCAGTGACATCAATTATTCTAGTGGATTTTGTCAATACGACATTAGCGCCCAGCACAGCTTCCGATCCAATTCTGACTCCTTCTACGACAATGCATCTCGAACCTATAAAGCAATTATCTTCTATAATGGTCGGAGATGCTTGCAACGGTTCAAGTACACCTCCAATGCCCACACCACCACTGAGATGAACATTCTTGCCGATCTGAGCACAAGAACCCACTGTTGCCCAGGTATCGACCATCGTTCCGCTGCCGACGTAGGCCCCGATATTTACATAGCTTGGCATCATGATCACGCCTTTTTCCAAAAAAGCCCCGTGTCGTGCGATCGCATGAGGCACCACCCTGACCCCTAGGTCCTTGTAGCCGCTTTTCAGGGGAATCTTATCGTGAAACTCAAAAGGTGCAACCTCTATGGTTTCCATTTTTTGAATGGGAAAGTACAATACAACAGCCTTTTTCACCCACTGATTCACCTGCCACTCACCATCTGAGGTAGGTTCTGCTACACGCAGTTCACCCTTGTCAAGCAACTCCACAACAGACCTGATTGCATCTTGGTATTTTTCCTCCTTCAGTAGGGATCTATCTTCCCAAACTGATTGTATCTGCTCCTTCAAAGTACTCATCATAGCATTAGAATAACCTGTATAAAAATTGGATGCAATTATACTAAAAATCTCATTGCAAGAAGCTGCGAAGCAAAGCCTACAAGGGCTCCACCGTAGATGTCCTTCTTGATATGTGCTCCAAGTGCGAGTCGTGAACTACCTACCAAGCCGCACAACAGCACAACAGATAGAATCACGATAAAGAAATGAATCACGTATGGTCCCACGGATATGGAATCATAATCGTAATATGTATAGAGCAAAAAGCACGCACCAAGGAGACCTCCCATTCCCACCGCGTGCAGACTTATTTTGGAAAAAATATTAAGAACAAAGGAGAACGAGAGTGCTATTAGTGATCCCAATACAATGACACTAAACACAGGAGGGATTTCCGGATTATCAATCATATTCATCAGAAACCAAGTGTAGAAAATGACGGCCGCGATGAGTGGTCCAATACGATCCTCTTTCTTGTCTAAGTAGACAGAATCGATTAGCCCGGTCAGTACCATAAATATGGTGGTGATGAGCGGAAGGAAGAATGTGTAAAGCAGGGTAATGACAATAAGTGGCATTTTTTCCCATGGAGAAGATACACCAAAACCAAAAGGATCAGCTGCGAGCAGAATCAACAAGCTGTAGGAAAGAATAAGTAGTGGATGGAAGAGGTATGCCAGTATGTGTGCACCGAGACGCATAAGTGCACGCAAAGTAACAAATCAAACCTTTGTTATTATTACATCCACTCTTCGATTCATCGAACGCAACTCTTCGGAGCTATTGTCATTGAGTGGTTTCCTTGGTCCAAACGCTTTGGTCTTGATGCGATAGGCCTGTATACCTGAGGTGACCAGGTATTTCTTTATTGCTGAGGCACGTTTATCTGAAAGCATAAAAAGAGCAAATTCATCGCCGACATTATCTGTATGGCCTTCAATTTTGATCTGTAAGGAAGGATGTTGTTTCATGATGCTGAAGAGCCTGTCAAGTTCTGCAAAGGAACCCGATAGGATTTTATCCTTGCCTCTAAGGAAGTAAATTGGAGCTAGAGATATTTTGGCATCAGGGACCAATGGATCAGCCGGAACAAGTATGACTGGATTCTTTTCTTTCAGTAAAAGTGCAGCTACATCTATTCGAATTTCCCGGGTGATATAGCCTTTTGCTTTCGCTTTAAAGCGAACGATCTTCTGTGGATCATCAATGGGCAGCTGTATGCCTCTGGTGTCTACGGCTTTTGTATCATGGAAGCCATCTTCGCCAGCGTATCCGTATTGAAGAGAACCAATAATGGGATTCCCGGTTTTACCATCAACGATTAGGCATTTTACCTGAGGAGCTTCGGCTGTCTTCACGATCGGAATGGCGACAGGCTGGGATTCAGGTTTTTCAAAATTCACCCTAAATATATCACTCGATCCATCTCTTGTACTGGTAAAATAGAGATACCCGCTCTTCTGATTAAGGAAGGGTTGTGCTTCGTCACTCCCGGAGTTGATGGGGGTAGGTAGTGCTCTGGGGGTTGACCATTCTGTCCAAGAATCATCCAGTCTTTCGCTGACATACACATCCTGATCCGTACCAGCTTGAGATTTCGACGAAAAGAAGATGAATCGTTTATCATCTGAAAGAAACGGGGTGATTTCGTTATCAATAGAGTTAATGACGTCTCCCATATGCAAGGGTGCACTCCAAAGAGTAGTGTGGACCCTAAAACTCACATAGAGGTCATTTTCGCCAAGCGAATTATGACGTTGCATAGACAGCACCATAACCTCGTTGTCCTTGCTCAAGGTAAGGTTCACCCCAGCTTCAAGGTTATAGTAGTCGTAGATAAAGAGTGGTTCTGGAAATCGCCAACTGTGCCAATCGGACATTTTTGCAAAAGAGAATCCTTTTTGCATGCCACCATCCTTATAGAATTGGTTTACGATGATGATCATGTTTGGGTCAGTCGTTACAGCGCAAACACTGTTGGGTAGTGCACTATTCAGTGGATAAGAAGGGTGGATGATTTGATCAAAATTACCGTGTTCAGAAGTAGCAATCCAGATATCTTGATTGAATGCAGATGAAATGGGGTCGGTATTATTGCCATCGCCAAGTTGTGCATACACATCTTTTAGCCGCTCGATGTATGAATTGAAGCCTAAGGTTTTAGAATAGTCTTCTTGATCTACTTTGAGGGTTTTGTCGAAGGAAGGATGACCGACTCTGGTAAAGTAGATTGTCTTGCCATCAAGGCTCACTACAGGGTTGATTTCGTCGTATTTCGTATTGATCTGGCCACTCAATTTTTCAAGGGTGTACATCGGGTTTGGACCCGGACAAAGAAGAGACAGCACAGCAATAAGAACAGGGATATATATCATGTGGATAACCTTAGCCATGGTAAAAATACTAAATACATAAATATGCTACAATCAATCTCTTATAAATATTTGAACACTTCGGAAAAGCGGCATTCCTAATTTTGTCAACCCCGATGTCGATCTTAGGTGCTGAATCAGTCAGCTACTTGACCAAATACTCAGGTATAATGGGAATCATTATCTGGTTTAGGGGGTTAATGCCAACACTTAGGTACTCATTTTGAATAGGTAAGAAGATAACGGTTTCATAAGATGCGATATTACTCTAAGTAGCGTTATAGCATTGTGATGAGTAAGGCATTATTGACAGTCTTGGTGATTTTTTCCATTGTAACGTATGCAATGGCTCAACCAGGTGCCCAGATCACCCATCGTATAAAGATAGATGGTCAGGTTGTCACTGCCATTATTACCGATGATGATACCTTGTATGTCGCCGAGCTGGACGATGTTAGTATAACCAGTAAGCGAAAATTTGCATCACGAGAAGAGGAAGCCCTATATCGACGCTATCGACGCTATGCGACCAAGGTATATCCCTATGCCGTTAAAGCTATCAGGGTATTCAGAGATGTCGAGGAAGTGACTAAGGAAATGAGTAAACGCAAGCAAAGACGCCATCTCCGAAAATTGCAAAAAGAGCTTAAAAAGGAATTCGAAGATCCTCTCAAGAGCTTGAGTAAGACTCAAGGACGAATACTGGTGCATATGATCGAACGTGAACTAGAGACCCCATTACACTTCCTCATCAAAGAACTTAAAGGTGGACTAACCGCCACATATTGGAGCACGGCAGGGTCATTTTTTGGATACCACCTAAAACGAGGTTATATTCAAGGTGAAGATCCCATTATGGACATTGTGCTGGCAGATTTCGATGTCACTCACCCCAAATAAATACTTACTTTGAGAGTGCTAATTGTAATGGCATGCAAACATCCTTCTCTGTTCCAATTGTGAGCGTATTCCGCCAAGATTCCCATATCAAAATGGGCTCTTTTGGCGACTGTTCCTTTTTTCCCAATCTGCTGATAATCAGGCATTGCTCAATCTCGAAAAGCGTAAATCAAGCAAAATAGATTCATCAGAAGATGGCACCGACAGACGTTCGCTCACTCGTTATTCCTAAGTCTTCTATGTCCAGTGGTCAGGTATCATGGCGCAGTCCTTCTAATATTGCCTTGGTCAAGTATTGGGGTAAATTTGGTAATCAATATCCTCGCAATCCCAGTGTAAGTTTCACATTGTCAGCAGCATATACTGAAACCACAATACAATACAAACCCAGAGAAGATTACAAAAAGAAATTATCGATTTCCTTTCAATTTGATGGCCGAAGTATGCCCACCTTTGAACAGCGGATAGAGCAATATCTGATCGGACTAATTTCCCAATTCAATTTTCTGGAGCAATTCGATCTTGATATTCAAACAAGAAATTCCTTTCCTCACTCATCGGGAATTGCATCCTCCGCTTCTGGTATGAGTGCTTTGGCACTCTGTCTTTGCAGTATTGAAGATCACTTCTTCCAGACCCTTCAGGAAGACCAGGCTTTTCGTACGAAAGCTTCGATGACTGCACGATTAGGTTCTGGTAGTGCATGTAGATCCATCTATGCCCATGCTGCTCTTTGGGGAGAGACTGGTGCTGTGGACGGAGCCTCTAATGAATATGCCGTTTCGCTTGAATCAATGCTTCATCCTTCTTTTGTGGCTTATCAAGATGCCATCCTTCTAGTTAGCAGGGAAGAAAAAAGTGTAAGCAGTTCTGCTGGTCACGGTCTAATGGACCATCATCCTTTTGCTTCAGTAAGATACGAACAAGCCAATCGAAACCTTCAATCGGCATTGGAGTGCTTGCAGCATGGAGATTTAGAGAGGTTTGTGTTATTGTGCGAACAAGAGGCGATGCAACTACATGCACTCATGATGTCTTCGAGCCCTTACTATCTGTTGATTAAGCCTAATACATTGGCAATCATTCAAGCGGTGCAGTCATACAGAAACGAAACGGGCATTCCCATATGTTTTACCTTAGATGCAGGGCCGAATGTCCACCTCCTTTACCCCAAGGAGAATAAAGATGCGGTGGAAAACTTTATTAACGATAAGCTCGTTAATTATTGTCATCAGGGAGCATGGATCAAAGATGAAATGGGCCTTGGGCCTTTACAAAGTCTTTAAAAATCGAGATATGCGATATACATGGGTATTGTTTATTGTTCCCCTTGTGACTCAGGCGCAGGAACGTCCATCAACAATGGTCTCAAATGTAGCTTTTGATAAGACCATACGTAGTTACCTGGACTTTTCTGTTCCAGTTATTTCCTGCGATGACTTAGAGGGAATGAAAGATCAGGTGTTGATTCTAGACACTCGCACCCACGAAGAATTTGAGGTCAGCCATATTCCCGGCGCAAGATTCGCTGGCTTTGATTCATTTGATGAAGAACTACTTTCTTCAGTTGCAAAGGATCAAAAGATCATAGTGTATTGTTCCATTGGCTATCGCAGTGAGAAGATCGCAGAACGGATTCAATCTATGGGTTATGACGTCGCTAACCTCTACGGAAGTATTTTTGAGTGGGTCAACCAAGACAAGCCCATTGTCGATAGCAGTGGTAACAAGACCGATAAGCTGCATACTTACAATCGCAAATGGAGCAGATGGGTTGAGCCCAATTCGGTGCAGAAAATCTGGTAAAAAAAGGCCGTTTGGCAGACCAAACGACCTTAATGATCGCTTTTCTGAGGATTAATTACAACTCTAATTTAGCCTTGACCAAGGAGGTCACATCAAAAGTTTCATCCTTGTATAGCAGCACACCACTATCCTCCATGATGTATGTGTATCCGTTTTCTTTCGCTACCTCAGCAATCTTAGCGTTGACTTTGTCAAAAATCGGTTGCAACAGCGTCTCGCGTTTTTCCATGATCTGCGTCTGCATATCTTGCTGGAATTTCTGAATGTTTTGCTCTTCTTGTTGAAGCTTGGTGCCTTCTTCTTCCAATTGCTTGGGAGAGAGTTCACCGTTTTGCTCTTTGCGCTGCAATTCTTGGTACTTCCTTTGAAATTCAGTGATCATACCTTCGGCTTTCTTCTGCAGTTGTTTTTGCAGAGCTTCCAGATTTGCATTGGCCTGCTTTACTTCAGGAATGTCTTGAAGTAATGTGACCGAATTGACATATCCAATTTTCGGAGCCTGCGCATCGACCATAGTGACTAGCCCAATTAGCAGTACTGGAAAGATGGTATGTCTTAGTAATTGACTCATTTTCATCCTTATTGAAATTTAAATAGGTGCACAAAAATAGTTTTTTATGTGAATTAGAGACTTTTGATGGCACGCAGCACATCATCGGTTTTGTCGTAGCGTTCGTTTGTAAAGATGATTCCAGAGCTTCCTCCCTTATCTAGAATGATGTCATAGCCTCGCTCATTGGCATATTCCTGAATCACTCCATAGACTTTTTCCTGTACGGGAGAAACTAGAGATTGTCTCTTTTGAAAGAGCTCACCTTCTGGGCCAAATTTTTGACGTTGCATCTCGCGAACCTGTCTTTCAGCCTTCATTATTTCATCTTCCTTCTGTTTTTTCATCTCCTCACTTAGCAAGACCAATTCTGCCTGGTACTTGTTATAAAGGCTCTTGATTTTATCTTGCTCAACAGAGATTTCTTGTTGCCAGGCTTCGGCAACCTTGTCCAATTCTGCCTGTGCATTTTGATAATCTGGCATATTTTCCAAGAGATAGGCTATGTCCACAACAGCAATTTTTTGAGCATGGCTGTTGGCAAATATTCCGAGCAAAAAAACAAGGCTAAACCAAAGAGATTTCTTCATACTTACTTTATTTTCAAACAATTAGTGTTGATAGATCATATCAAAATTACGATTTTATGTACATGTTTCATTTAGAAGACGATGGCTGAATGGTCAGGTTACAATGTCATTTATAGATCAGAGAATGGACTTTATCAAAAACACCTTATTATCAAGTACTTATACATTGAAATACCCGAAATGTAGTGCTCTTTTTAACGCCTGTTTAACGCAAAGCTTAATGAAATTAACGGATGGGCCATTGCCCATTTGATCTGGGATTAAAACTATTCACGATCATTCTTAAACCACAGATCGCGTTGAGGAAATGGTATGGTAACTCCATATTCGGTAAATAGTGAGCTAATCATAAATCGAACATCACTCATCACGTTTTCTATATCCATCAGATGATATGACCAAAAGAATACTTCGAAATCAAGTGACGAATCACCAAAATCTTTGAATCTGACAAATGGCGCCGGAACAGTGGAGATGGAATCACTTTTCGCTACTGCTCTGAGCAACAGACTTTTCACAAGATTTACATCGGATCCATAAGCTACCCCAACAGAAATGGAAAAGCGCACTTTGCGATCGCTTTCTGTCCAATTGATGATTTGGTCAGAGACCAATTTGGAGTTGGGTACAATCAACGTGGTATCATTTCGTCCGTGAATAGTGGAAGTCCTTAGGCCGATTTTTTGGATTTCACCGATGTGATCGTTCACATCAACAATGTCATGAACCTCCACTGTACGATCTGACAGCAGGATTATTCCGGAAATCAGATCACGGAAAACATCTTGCATTCCTAGACCAACACCCACCAACAAGGCTGCAATACCACCCCATAAGACGGTTAATTTAATCCCGAAATTGTCAATAATGACAAAGAGGGCTATAACATAGATGAAGTAGATGACCAGTTGGTTGATGGCAAATCGCTTCCCTGAATCGATTTCATTCTTTCGGTAGTAAGAAAAGAGAATCAATTGGGTGACGATCCATGCCATTAACCTTGCCGAAAGGAATATTAATATGGCAATTAAAACACCACGGACCTTCAAGATAAAAATGTCATCCTTAATGGGGATTTGTAACAAGGGTTTGTTCAGGTCAAATGCCGAAATGATCACAATGGCTGCTATGGTATACAGTATATATTGTACAGTGCTCGCCGCCCTTGATGGAGCGTCAAGATCCGACATCGAAGAGGGTCCCCGAGTCAACTCAAACTGTTTGTGCAAAATGTTGTTGGCTATCCAGTCAAGCGTTTGTGCCAATTGGAAAATGATGAGACCTAAAATAAGACTGGAGATCTTGAAAGTGAAGGTCTCAGACTTATTGAGAATGAGGTCTAGATCAAAGGACTCTAGGAATGCAATGACGGCGATGGCACCGAAGATTCTTTTCAAGGCTGAGTCAATGCCCAGATCGACCGAGTCAACATCTTGCTTGTCAAAATATGTAAAGGCCAAAACCAAACAGATGCGATAGGTGGCGTAGATAAGTAGTAGTGAAAAAAGCAGGTAGATCACTTGGTGCCACCAAAAGGTAAATCCTGCAAATTCGAGAAAGGTTTGGTCCAAGATGTTGAGAAGGTCCATTCGCAAGGTTTTGCCAAAGTAAGTTGCTAAAAGATAATGACAATGTCTGATGTCCCATTATCCGCACTGTCCCCTATTGTGCAAATTTAGCGTATACTAACGATCTTCTTGGTAGTGAAATAGGGTTCGACAAAATTGTCTGAGATGTCGAATACCTGAAACTTTCTGGGAGATAGGAAAGCCAATTCTTGTGTCAAATCTCCCCCTTTTAATAAATCTATCTGAGTTTGATCAGTAGTCAAATGTTTCATCCAGGAAAGCAGTTGTTTTGTATTGGAGACAGCCCTACAAACGATGTGATCGAAAGTACCGATCAAATCTTCCGCACGAATATGCAACGCATCGACGTTCGTCAACCCGAGCTTTGATGCTATTTGCTGCACAATCCTAATTTTTTTTCGAGAGCCGTCAATCAGAGTGAAGTGGTTATCCGGAAAACATACGGCCAGTGGTATTCCAGGAAACCCTCCACCTGTGCCCAGATCCAGTATCCTTTGGCCAGAAGAGGGTACCAAAAAAGAATGTAGCGAGAGGCTGTGCAATATATGATGCAGATAGATTTGATTTATGTCTTTGCGAGATATTACATTCACCTCTGCATTGAAAGTACGATACAGTGGTCCTAGGTTTGTCATCTGATCTCGCATAGATTCTGATAAATCAGGAAAGTACTTCCATATGATTTCGGGTCCCGTGGATGTTACCATTTCTGTGGTGTTTTCAGGCATAAAAAGATGCCAACGATGGGATAATAAAGAATAAATGCGGCATCCAATGCAGGTATCCAAGGTAGTTCCCTACCGTCGATACTGGGCATTAATTGGTATGATCTATATAAAACCACGACCTGTCTGCACAGATAACAGACTATCGCAATTCCGATATGCCCTTGCATGGCCAACAAGATGATTATGAGATAATGTAGCCATTGACTTCCAGCATACAGCAAAAGCAGGATTTTATCTTGCCATTTATAGTGCCAACTTACCGAAACATGACGCCTCTTTTGCTTTAAGAAGGCACTGATTTTATTAGTACTATGTGAGTACATGTACGCACTCTTTGAGTGTACCAGCCATATTTTATGGGATGCTGTGAGACTATTGATCAGGAGATCGTCATCTCCGCTGATATAAGGATTTTTCTTTTCTTTAAAACGAGTAAAAATCTCGGTGGATAAAACCATATTACGACCTACTCCCATCAAGGGAGCCCTACTCACGGCTGAAGAACCATAGTGAAAGTACGTCAGTCCCGCCTCAAATCGACTGAAAGCATTTATGAATCCAGGCTGTTGAAAGAATGGCCCTACTCCTAGTGAAACACTATAACCAGTAAAAATGGGAGCCATCATGTGAGCAAGCCATTGGTCTGATGCTGGCTTACAATCTGCATCTGTAAGAGCAATTAGATCATAGGAAGCAACCTTAACACCATGGACCAGGGCGGCTTTCTTACCACTTAATCCCTTCGGCGTCTTCTCAATGCGTAAATGCGGATAAGTCTTGCACAAATCGAGCAGCAAACTTGGTGTCTCGTCGGTGGAGTTGTCATCCACTACAATCACCTCAAATCGACGATATGCTTGACCTAAGATGTGAGGAAGATTGCTCCTTAGGTGTGCAGCCGCATTTCGGGCACAGATGATCACACTGACAGCTGGTCCAGATACGATCGGTGCAAGTACCTTTGCTTTATTAAGCTTTCCAAAGCTATATAGCCAAAAATATAGTTGTGCAGTCGTCACAAAAACCAGCAATATAGACAGTAAGCGAACAGTCGTATCATGCATTTATGCTGCAATTGTAATAAATTGTCGGCAATCTGAGTCTTAGCCTATAAACACTGGACTGCCGGTATGTATCTTGAGCGATTGAAGGAAAAACATGTATAATACAGTCAAGTCTTTCATTGTGGTCTTGCTCATCTCGTTCGGATGTGGTCTGAAGGCTCAGATGCTTCACGTAGATGGCCAGGAATTCATCGTCAATGGTATCAATATACCATGGAGATATTTTGGTTTAGATTTTGGCACCTCTGTCAGGCAAGTGAACTACGACACTTCTTTTTTCGATCGCACTTTTGCAAAGTTGCAGGAGAATGGTGTGAATGCGATACGCATGTGGATCCACTGCGATGGTCGACATTCGCCCATTGTCGATAGGGAGGGAATAGTAAAGGGTTTGCCCCGAAATTTTCTTGATGACATAGATGATTTTTTTGAAAGAGCGGCCAAATATGATCTACTGGTGATGCCCGTGCTATGGACTTTTGAAATGGTTGATAAGGGCAAGATTGAGCTAATACGGGATCCGCATAAAACACAGACGTACATTGATCAGGCATTGGTACCTATGCTGGAGCGCACAAGGCGGCATTGTAACATTTTAGCTTGGGAGGTGATCAACGAACCAGAATGGGCGATGGACATACCTTTTGCCGGCACTACAAAACATACGGTAAAGGCTGGTGAAATGCAACGTTTCGTAGGTCAGGTTGCCGAAGCAATTCATTCACATTCCCCACACAAAGTGACTGTGGGAACAGCAGGACTGCGGTTTCTCACAGACATGCACCTTTTTTCCAAGAACTACTGGCACGACATTGAATTGCAGGCTCAAAATACCCACTGCAAAGGTGCATATCTTGACTTTTATTCGGTGCATTACTACAAATGGAAATTGGAAACACTCTCGCCCTTTCGACAACCCTTGAACTCCATGGGTCTCAGCAAACCGGTACTACTTTCTGAATTTAGCCTAGCCAAGAATCGAGATCCAGTTGAATTGATGCAACTCGCTCTTGACAACGGATACACAGGAATCATGCCTTGGTCGATGATGGCCAATGATGGTCTGGCAAAATGGGATGATTTCAGAGACCATATGAGGCATATATCAAATGAGCATTCAGACAAAATGAAAATCTCCTCAGATTGTTGGTCTGAAGCGGTGACGAATTATTACGCCAGCTGTCTAATCTATCCTAATCCGGCGGAAAACCAACTGATTCTTGAGCACAATCAGCCCGATGTTACAGCTACCAGAGTGGACATCATTTCTTGGCATGGAAGGCGTGTCATAAGTCGCTCCAACTTAGCAGCTGGTCCTGTGCATCTGGACGTTAGCTCATTGGCTTCGGGCATGTATATTTTGCAAGTGAGTGCGCAAGGGCCGGATGACATACTGCGTGTGGTAAACAGACAGAAGTTTATGATTGCTCGTTGATGCGAACAATTGGATCTATCCCAAAAAAATCACTCATGCGCTCGTATGACTCTTCAAGATGCATTTTGAAACGCACGGGAAATGTAAAGAAGTACGTGGTGGCTACAGCTTCCCAATGAACGAATGGCTCTGGTAAACCAATATACTCAACGACTACCTCGTTCTTAAATCCACTGATATCGGGCAGCAGTTCCAGGTCCAAATTGAATTCGGGCGCATCATTGATAAACACGATCTTGGCGCATTCATACATAGCTGTATTAAAGTACTGCTGGGGAGATCGAAAAGCCTTCATGAAATGATCGGCACAGAACAACATGACTTTGTCTTGCACGTAGAGTTCGGAGACATGTAGATGCTTGGGATGCTGTGGCGTGGGAAACGGATGGCGATAGATCACAATATTGGAGAAATCAACAAATTTCTGATGCCAATCAGGCTGAAAAGCAGTAAGAATATGTGCATTGGCGGCAACCACGACCTTGAGGTCTTCTGGAATTCGCTCAAAACCCTGCGGCATAAAAGTGGCGGTGTTCAGGTATATGCTCACGGCGTTTTCAAAGGCTGTCCTTTGCTGATCGTCCATTAGTCGATAGGTAGGTAAATGATCCTTTATGAATCTAAGCATACCTTTCGGCAACTTGAGTGGATGTTTTTTTACATACCACCGATCTATTTCTGGATGTAGTACATAGACTGCTGCTACGCCAATGACTAATGGAATCAACCAAAAAGAATATTCTCGATAGCCCCAACCATAACTGACCAACAATACAAGTCCTGTCAATAGTAGTAGAGGAGCAAGAATCCATTTTGATAATATCATAGCCATTGCGATGGAGATTAAAATTAACGATCAATTCTTTGTCGAATTCGAAAAAGAGCATAAATTTGCAATCCCCTCAAAATCAGGGGGTGTTGAATGGTACCTTAGCTCAGTTGGTAGAGCACAGGACTGAAAATCCTGGTGTCCCTGGTTCGATTCCTGGAGGTACCACATCTTAAGCATTTTATGGAAGACTGGACACTAGATTCGGTCTTTCTTTTTTAAACACTTCTGACACATTCTGATTTAGATCGCGCCATTATACTCCTAAAGCCAAGGATCAACTGTCGTGCCAAGTTTGCTTATACACATGTCAGAATATTTATATATTTGGCCATGCACATCAAAGCTTTTCTTTCCAGTTCCTTTGGCCATATCCGTATTGAGATTAGTGAAAATGGATTGCGCTCACTTTCCTTTGTAAAGGATCTCCCAGATGATGTTGGTGACAATCCTCCAGGTGCGGTACCATACATTCGACAAATTGAGGAGTATTTAGAAGGTGATCGGACCAGCTTCGATCTGGAGATCGACTGGTCAGGTGTTCCACCATTTCACCAACAAGTGCTCAAGATGGTTCGTACCATTCCTTACGGTAAGACACGAACCTATAAACAATTAGCCATGGTCTTAGGGAAGCCCGGTGCAATTCGAGCCGTTGGACAAGCCAACGGAAGAAATCCCATAGCCCTCGTTGTTCCCTGCCATCGAGTTTTGGGTACGAATGGTCAACTTACAGGCTATGCTTATGGTCTTGAGCTCAAGAGACAGCTGTTGGAATTGGAAAACCCCCAAGCTTTTCATCACCAGATTGCTATGTTTGAAGAAGCCGTTCTATAGCCTTTCTTCGTTTGATTGGGCCGACGAACAGATGATGTCAATTGTATTTGAAGGCAGCAACGAGTTCGAAAGCTGGAATTTGGACATCAAAGGTGCCCTCATCGCTTAATCTTTTCATCAGGTAGCTACCCTGCATTCGTCCGATCGCCGTGGTTAGTGGGCACCAAGAGCTATACTCATGAATTTGACCTGGATGTAGTATGGGTTGCTTGCCAATGACACCATCACCCTGAACTTCCTTTAGCTCACCATGAGCATCTCGAATGAGCCAATGTCTTTTCAACAACTGGACAGTATATTCGCTCAGATTTTCGATCACGATGTGATAAGAGAATAGGTACTTATGATCCAGTGGATTGGAGTGTTGGGGCTCATATTTCGGAGTAACCGAAATTTTAATGCCTTGGGTAATGAGTACTTCCATAATAAAACCTGTCTTCCATACTAACTTACTAAAAAATCCTCAATGAGGAATTCAGCTTCCTTCAATGCGACATCCAGCAAGTCGTTTACAATTACCCTATCAAACTTCTGCTCATAGGTCAGCTCGTGCCGGATCCTAGCCACTCTTTTATGGAGTGACGAAGGCGTTTCAGTTCCCCTTTTTTTCAAGCGGTCCATAAGAATTTGCAGGGACGGTGGCTTAACAAAGATGCTCAGACATTGGTCTCCAAAATGATCCTTAATGTCAACTGCACCTTTAACGTCGACATCAAAAATGATGTGTTTCTGTAAATCCCAAATTCGCCGGATTTCGCTATGTAGCGTTCCATAGAACTGATTGGAATAGACCTCCTCCCACTCTAAAAAAGCTCTTTCTGTGATCTTTTGTTGAAAAGTATCTCCATCCAAAAAATAGTAGTCCCTACCGTCGATCTCATCCTTGCGCATTGATCTGCTTGTGGCAGAAATTGAGAAGTCGAGATCCTCATTTACCTTGAGTAGATGTTTTACTATAGTGGTTTTGCCAGCCCCAGAAGGAGCCGTGAAAACGAATACTTTGCCCTGAATTTTCTTTTCCATATTGCTATGAAGAGTTCATAGGTTTTGGCTAAGGTCATACTACGTTAGCGAGTTGTTCCTTGATTTTCTCGAGCCCATCTTTCATCAGAACCACCCTCTTTTGAATATCCGACGAATATGCTTTAGCACCTAGGGTATTGATTTCCCTACCCATTTCTTGACTGATGAAGTTCAACTTCCTACCTTTCATTTCTTTTTCAGAATCCAGTTCTTCAAGGAAATAGTCACAATGTTGACTGAGTCTCACCTTTTCCTCTGTGATATCGATTTTCTCTAGATAGAAAAGTACTTCTTGTTCAAAGCGGTTTTCGTCTACGTTCTCTCTTTGTAAATATTCGTTGAGGTTGTTTGACATGCGCAAACGAACTTTTTCCACCCGGTCTGCTTCAAACTCAGCGATCTGTGCTAGATTTTCTAATATGGTGCGAATTTGTTTGCGCAGGTCTTCCTCTGCAGAGGCGCCTTCCTCCCTTCGGTGAGCCATAAGTTGATCAATGGCGACATCTAGAGATGCTGTAATCTCCTTCCACTCAGCTTCGGTAATAGGGTTGGCTGAAGTAGCCACAACTTCAGGCAACCTAATGATGGCACTGAGCATATCGTTAGCGTTGAAGTTCAGGTCTTGACTTAAAGCCAACAACTGTTGATGATATTGGCTGAAAACAGCTTTATTGATGTTGTAAACCTCACCGCCAGCTTGATTCTCGAAGGTAAAAGTAGCTTCAATCTTTCCTCGCAATAGGCGATCGTGGAGAATCTTTCGCAACTCCATCTCCTTTTCTTGAAAACCTGGAGGCACCTTGAGTCGCAAATCAATGAATTTACTATTCAACGTTTTCAGTTCGATCGCCACCGTTCTGTCTGCAAGGGTCGCAGCAGCTCTTCCATAACTGGTCATTGACAACAGCATACTCTTCTTTTGACCAAAGATAAGTTTTGAGCGCGTTCAAGTATGTTTTCGACGCCACGAGCTGTGTGTTCTGACTAGCTGGATTCCGAGGCCCTCAATGCAAAATTCTGATTATCAGTCACATGAAATGATTCAAATCCAGCCCGCCTGGTTGAAAAAAGGTAACGGTTTATTTTTTTTTCTGAAATAAATTACGAGCTTTGCCACTCTTCGAAAGAGCAAAAAATCAGTCGTAACTAGCTATAAACCAAAAGATAATGAGAAAAGCTGACCTTGTAACAGCCATATCCGAAAAAACAGGCGTTCCGAAAGTCGACGTTTTGGTGACTTTAGAGTACTTCTTCACGGAGGTAAAGGATTCCTTGGCTGAAGGAGATAACGTCTATATAAGAGGATTTGGATCTTTTGTGATCAAGAAGCGAGCAAAGAAGATCGGACGGCACATCAAGAAAAATATAGCCATTGAAATTCCTGAGCATTACATTCCTTCGTTCAAGCCTGCTAAGATTTTTGTGGACCAAGTAAAAGACAATGTCAGTAAATTACCCGACTAAGGAAACGGTCATATCTTATTGCACTCATCTGATCACCCATTCTGAGACCTGGGCTACTCCTCCCTTAGCGGACATCCTCAAGTTTTAATGGGGAGACCTACACGCCTTCAAATTATAGTGTTATCTTTGTGGGTCATTTTGACTGTGGCCCTATATTGGGGATTTGATACAAAGTCAATAGGACAAAAAAAGGAACTCGCATCTAGAGCCCTGAGCGGAACACAAGTAGATGTGGGTCCAATAATAAATACAGCAAAGGAAAGCCTTGCTGTTCAAGATTTGCAGGAAATAAACGCACTAGAGGGTGTGGTAGAAGGAGGTGCCAAGGATACACTGAGGGTGAATTATCTAAAACAGCTCTCAGGCAAATGGTACAAACTGCAGGAATTTTTGATAGCGGGACATTATGCTACCCTAGTAGCTGAAACGGAACCGACAGGAGAGCACTGGAGTATCGCGGGTACAACATATATACCTGGCATTGCCAATCAAGATCCAATATTGAGTAAAGCTTGTTTTCAAGGCGCAGTCTCAGCTCTAGAAAATGCCATTAGCTTGGATCCGGAGCAAATAAACCATCGTGTAAATTTAGCGCTGGCTTATACAGAAAGACCTCCAGAGGATAATCCGATGAAAGGAATTCAGATGCTGCTAAATTTAGACAAAAAGCATCCGGATGAGTTGGTAGTATTGACAACCCTGGGACGATTGGCTATGAAGACGGGACAAATGGATCGTGCAAAAGAGCGTTTGGAACGTGCAGTGGAGCTTGACCCAAATTATGTTCGTGCCGTATGTCTGCTTGCAGAGCTATACCGACAAACCTCTGATCTGCGAGCAGATGAGCTTGCAGAAAAATGTGAATTGATCAATAACTAAAAAAGAATTATATGCCTTGCGGTAAAAAAAGAAAGCGTCACAAAATTTCGACGCACAAGAGAAAGAAAAGGTTGAGAAAGAATAGACATAAGAAAAAAAATAGATAACGTCCGCCGAAAGGTAGGAGTAGATAGATTTTCTCCTTGTTCTAATGTAAGACCGATAAGATACTCGATACTTTCGATGCTGTGCACTGCTGTTATATTAGGTGCACAAAGAATGATGGCATCCTGAATCCCTTTTCACAAACGATCCGAAAATTCCATTTTCCCCTAGGTCTATCACGCTTCTGCACAATACGGGCATCTAAATGTAGGATGACTTGTGGATAAAGAATTGATTATCAATTCATCTCCGACGGAGGTGGAAATAGCTTTGTCTGAAAATTCAAAGCTGGTAGAGCTACATCGTGAAAAGACAAATTCCAAGTTCACGGTTGGTGATATTTTTCTAGGTAGGATCAAAAAACTGATGCCTGGCCTAAATGCTGCATTTGTTGAAATAGGCCATCCAAAAGATGCCTTTTTACACTATACTGATCTTGGCCCTAAGTTGCCCTCTCTGCTTAGGTTTACCAACATGGCGATTAATGGTGAAAGTAAAAGTCACGGACTCGAATCGTTTGACCTAAGCCAGGAAATCGTCAAAACAGGGAAAATTGATCAAGTGCTGAATCGAAGGCATCCCATTCTCGTGCAAGTGCTTAAAGAGCCAATTTCGACCAAAGGCCCAAGGCTAAGTTGCGAGATTACCATTCCAGGTAGATTTTTGGTGCTTACCCCCTTCTCCGATGTAGTTTCAGTTTCAAAAAAGATTACCACTGCAGAGGAGCGCGAGCGGCTTCGTGTCCTCATAGAAAGCATAAAGCCAAAGAACTTTGGCATCATCGTACGTACCGCTGCCGAGGGTAAAAAAGTGCAACACCTGCATGAAGAAATCCGCGACCTCGAGCAAAAGTGGAAGAAGATTCACCAACAACTTAAGCATGCTGATGCACCCCTTAAGCTGTTGAGCGAACTTGATAAGACATCCAGCATGTTGCGAGATGTACTCACTGATGACTTCAATAATATTGTGGTCAATGATCAGGACATGTATGAATCGGTAAGAAACTACCTGAATGCCAATTTTCCTGAGAAGGAGAAAATCGTGCATTTGCACCGACGTAAGCGACCGTTGTTTGATCACTTTGGCATCACCAGGCAGATAAAGTCGTCCTTTGGAAAGACCTATACGATGCCCAGCGGTGCCTATTTGGTCATTGAGCATACGGAGGCAATGCATGTCATTGATGTCAATAGCGGGCCGAAAATGGCCAAGAAGAATCAAGAGGAAGCGGTGCTCAATGTCAATCTTGAATCTGCGGAAGAGATCTCCCGGCAACTCCGTCTTCGAGATATTGGGGGCTTGATTATCATCGATTTCATCGATATGCGGTCAGGGGATCATAAAAAGTTGCTGGTTAAAAAGATGCGCGAATTCATGAAGAATGATCGTGCACAACATACCGTGCTTCCACTCAGTAGGTTTGGGCTTATGCAGATTACTCGGCAAAGAGTCCGACCAGCAGTCAAGATTGATACCAATGAAATTTGCCCAACTTGCAAGGGTACAGGAAAGATTACGGCTTCCATTTTGGTTACTGAAGAGATCGAACGTGATTTGCAATACATCATTCAAAACCGCCCAAAGTCAAAACTTCAATTGCAAGTACATCCCTTCGTTTATGCCTATTTGAAAAAAGGCTTGCCCAGCATTCGAATGAAATGGTATCGAACATTTAGTCGGTGGGTGAAATTATTTGAAAACGCCGATTTTCACATTAATCAGTACCGATTCTTTGATGGACACAATGATGAAATTCGTCTCAACTAAATGTCTCCTCGTCGTGTACTGATCGCCCCGCTAAACTGGGGTCTGGGACACGCCACTCGCTGCATTCCCTTAATCCAACATATTCTGGCATTAGGGCATGAACCGATCTTGGCTTCAGATGGCCTATCTGGTCATGTTCTCCGCAAAGCATTTCCCCAACTCTCCTTCCTAGCATTGCCCTCCTATAATATTCAGTATCCAATTAAGTGGAGAGCTTTGTACTGGTGGAAGAAAGCAAAAGATCTAGAAAAAGTCTTCTCTAATGAGCATGGGGTGATCCGTAACTATATTGATGCAAATCCTGTAGATCTTATTATTTCTGATAACAGATACGGTGTTTATTATGAGCACATCCCTAGCGTAATCATCACACATCAATTGACTTTTCCTTTTCCGGTTGGTATACGCGAGATCGTGTGCCGGAAAGTAGACCAATGGATTGCGCCTTTTGATCAATGTTGGATTCCTGACATCCCAGGACCAAATAATTTGTCAGGAATGCTATCCAGTCGATCCATTAAGGTTCCAGTGACCTTCATTGGACCCATGAGCAGGTTCGTAGCACTCGATGTCAAGAAGGAATATGACCTGGCAGTTGTGTTGTCTGGACCAGAACCATATCGACAGATCCTGTTGAATGATCTTTTACAAGTCCTAGGCAAATCAGATAGGAAAATGGTATGGATTCTAGGTGACCCTAACACAAAGCTGCCACCGATCGGGGATTCAGAGGTTTACTCCTATTTAGGAGGTAGGGCGCTTAATGAAATGCTCTGTGCTAGTGATATTGTGTTAAGTCGATCGGGCTATTCATCCATTATGGATTACTATCGACTAAATCGCAAAGCTGTACTTGTTCCTACTCCTGGCCAGCCTGAGCAAGCATATCTCGCCAAGCGACATGGTAAACGTCCCGAGTTTGCGACAGTTGGTAATCGCCTGATTGGCCTACTAGAGCAACTTGAACATCTGGCACCTCTTTCACCTGCATTACCTGAGTTGTACGCGAATGAGACCAAGATCATAGCTCTACAAGAGTGGTTGTGATCATACTCAAGATCAACTACTTACGATTATACATGGTCATGGCACGATCAAGACCAATAGCCACAAATGATTTAAGCACTTTACAGGCTTCTTCCTTTACTTTTTCAATGGTTTTGGCCTGTTCATCAGTCCACCTACCCAGTACGTAGTCTACCTGACCTCCCCTTCGAAAATCATGACCAATTCCAACACGTAGTCGTGGATATACACTGGATTGCATCATGGCTTCTACACTCTTTAGCCCATTGTGGCCGCCAGGTCCTCCCTTTTTCTGAAGCTTAATGGTTCCAAGGTCAAATTGAAATTCATCAACCACAACGAGCCATTGGTTTGAAGCGATTTTAAGTTTTTGAGTCCAGTAGCGCGTGGCTTTTCCACTTAGGTTCATAAAGGTGGATGGTTTCAGAAGATACACCATACGTCCTTTATGCTTAAAATGAGCGAGATCACCAAGCACCTCATTTTTAAAGGAAACCTCCTCCAGCTCTGCGAGTTTATCCACTACATCAAATCCGATGTTATGTCGTGTGTGCTCGTACTCCGAACCCATATTCCCCAAACCAATAATTAAGTACTTCATCGATGAATCAACTGTCTCTTTTTGAGAAAACCACTTTGAAAAGAATTTCCACATGTGCCTTTTGGAATGTGCTATTTTTATGGCTATGCTCCGGTTCAAATCGAATGATGCCATAAATTTTCTGGGAAAGCTTACTCCACTACGAGTAATTAATGCAGCGAAGATACTTGTATCCTATTATTTCAGCAAGTACACGGGTCTCCTATGGCATTGGGGATTGCCGATTAGCTTATCAATTGAACCTACCACAGCCTGCAATCTGCGGTGCCCTGAATGCCCCAGTGGTCTACGTAGTTTCTCACGAGCTACAGGAAATGTGCGAGAAGAAGACTTCAGGGAGATCATCAATCAATTGCAGCAAAAACTACTCTACCTTATATTCTACTTTCAGGGTGAACCATTTATTCATCCGAAATTCCTAGATATGGTCTCAATGGCATCAGCAAAAGGACTGTATACCATCACCTCAACCAATGGACATTTTCTTGATAATGATCGTGCTAAACAAACGGTAAAATCAGGTCTAGATAGATTGATTGTCTCCATAGATGGGACCACTCAAGATACATACACTGCTTATCGTAGGGAAGGATCGCTTGAAAAAGTGATAGCAGGCACTAAAAACCTCATCAAGTGGAAGAAATCCCTTGCAAGTAAGACTCCGCACATTGTATTTCAGTTCCTAGTGGTCGCACAAAATGAACATCAAATTCCAGAAATATATCAGCTGGCAGATGAACTGGGAGTGGACGAGGTAAAACTCAAGACTGCGCAGGTGTATAATTATAAATATGGAAATCCTCTCATCCCCCAGAATGAAGAGTATGCACGCTACCGCAAAAAGTCTGACGGAACCTATGCTTTAAAACATTCGATCTCAAACGAATGCTGGAAAATGTGGCATAGCGCAGTAATTACGTGGGATGGTCAGGTCGTGCCTTGTTGTTTCGATAAGGATGCGTCCAACGTGATGGGATCGATGGACTATGAAAACTTTGAGACCATTTGGAATGGTCAAAGATATAAGGAGTTCAGAAGACGCTTATTGAGTGGAAAGGCAGAGATAGACATTTGCCAAAATTGTACGGAGGGATGTAAAGTATGGGCATAGACATAATTCAATTGATAAAAGGAGGAGAGCGGAGATAGCTCCTATGAAAGACTTTGAATTCTAACTTAATATGCCGATCTTCGTTTTCTTCCCGGTGATTTTCAGAATATTCGACTAATGTATTTCAAAAGTATCTTTCAAGGAAACTTGCACTTTGGCAACGCTAAGAGCTATGACAAGGTGATTAAGATGTACGATCACCGCCTGGAGAATTATTATAAAGATGACGTGGTCTTCAAGCATGAAGACATATTTGATGCCGATAGCCTTTCCCTGGTTATTCCTCGTTCCGTTTCCAACATCACTGAGAAAACTTGGAAGAACACTGTTGATCTATTGCAGTATGTTGCTCAGTTTGCCATTTCAGGAAATGTAGGGGCTTGGCTCACAGAAGAAGGAACGATTCAACGCTACGCCTGGATCGAACCCGAGGGGGATAAGGCAGTTGTGCAGAAGTATTTACGGGGCAAAGAGCTCTTAGAGCAAGAAGGTAATGAAGAGGAAGCTGAAGAGAGTTTAAGCAAGGCTATCGAACTGTATAATAAACATGCGCAGGCTTATGAGCGACGTGGTTATGTCAACTTCATTCTCCAAAAATACCATGATGCAGATCGAGACTTCACTAAGTCGATCAATTTGGATAAGAGCAATGCTCCGGCATACTATGGTCGGGCACAAATAAAGATCAAGAAAGAAAAATGGCAGGAAGCCATCGAGGATCTATCCATGGCAGTAAAAAGTAGCTTGGCTCTGCAGGATATCCATTGGATGGCTAGGAGAATGAAGGGGGAGTGCCATGTGCACCTGCAGCAATTTAAAGAAGCCGAATTCGAATTTCGTTTTTTCGGCAGGCGAAAATTCAAGGAATCCAGTAAAAACTATGCACATCGAATGATCACCCAGTTCAATCATGGCAAAGTCTTGGTGGAGTTGGAGAAGTACGCTGAAGCACTCGAAGTATTTGACGCCTTGCTGAAACAGGACCTCCTAGATCAGGTATCCGAAGCAGATATATTGCTTTATCGAGGTATTGCCAGAAAAAATACGGGCAAAAATGGTTTCAAAGCCGATTGGAATAAAGCTACCAAGCTAGGTTCAAAAAGGGCAAAGCAGCTGCTTAAAGCCACCTAAGATCGATCACAATTGGTTAGTACCACCTCCACGCTGCATCTTTTCCTGGATATTTCTCGAAATTAGTCTCACCTTAACTACCCCTTCATTGCTTTAAGAAGGTGCCTGCTAAAAACATGGTTGAGCAGATACTTAGAAAGCATACATCGGGGTTTGGTATTCTGAAATAGTATTCTACTATGCGGATTTTGTTCGTTCAGATCTTGGTTGGACTTGCATACCTATTGTTGGGGTCTTGTGCAGTAGGGGCACAAAGCACTGCTAAGGTTAGTAAAGCTGCCCAAAAGATATTTGATCATGCTGAGATTCTATTCAAGCAGGGGCAGCTTGATGAAGCAGAGATGGCGTATTTGAAGGTGCTGGATAAGGCGCCCCTTTACAATCTTGCCAGGGTGAGACTTGGTGCATTATACTTTGATCGAGGTCACTACGATGAGAGCGAAGTTTTTTTATTGCGAGTGCTCACTGAAGAACCCAACCAATATCCGCTTGTCCACTACAAGCTCGGTGAGATAGCCTGGATGACAAACGATTACAAAGCTGTCAGTAACGCGATGCATACCTTTTTGGACACAGGGTATGGCAGTCCCCAAGTGAAAGCTAAAGCTAGAAAATACATTCGCGATGCAAATTTCATGATAGATGCCAAGGCCCATTCTGATATGGTAATAAAATCATTGCCTGCTGCGATTAATACCACAGCAGCAGAATATCTCCCAGCTATGCCAGCCACAGATGCATTTATGGTTTTCACCAGAAGGGTCCGTGGCCAGGAAGATTTCTTTATTAGTCGGCGCAACCAGGATTCATGGCTTCCTGCCCAACCTATCAAGGAGCTTAATACTCCAGAAAATGAAGGTGCTCACGCAATTTCTGCTGACGGTAAAATGCTAATTTTTACAGCTTGTGCCCGTCGAGACGGACTTGGCAGTTGCGATCTATACTTTAGTGTACTTGGCGAAAGTGGTTGGTCCAAGCCCAGGAATATGGGCCCAACCGTTAATAGTAAATACTGGGATGGTCAACCTACACTTTCTGCCAACGGTCTAACGCTCTATTTTTCGAGTAGCAGACCAGGTGGAGTAGGGGGTCGCGATCTATGGAGTACATCTAGAACACCCAAAGGCTGGTCAAGTCCTACCAATCTGTTTAGATTGAACACTAAAGACAACGATGAGTCACCCTTTCTCCACTTGGATGGAACTTCACTCTACTTCATGTCAGACGGACATCCTGGTTATGGTGGCACCGATCTATTCCTTAGTAGGCTGATAGATGAAAACTGGACAACACCGACCAATTTAGGTGCACCGCTAAATACCGTGCAAGACGAGGGAGCATTGCACATAGATATCGCCGGAACGACGGGCTATTTCGCCAGGGAAGTCTCTGATCAGGATGCTAGAAATATCGACATCTACAAATTCCCCATACCGAAGCATCTGAGACCAACACCTGCCACTTATGCCATGATCAGGATTCTGGACGGAGGAAATGCAACACCATTGCAAGGAGTGGTGGACGTGTATGACTTGACTCTAGATAAATCTTTTATTCGAACCTATACCGACGCAAAAGGTGAATTATTGGTATGCCTTGCGGCTGGGAAGGGCTTTGCCATTCATGCGCAGAAAAAGGGCTACACCTTCTTCTCTACACACATCAATTTGGAAGAGGGCAATACTCGACTAAGGCCCTATACGTTGGAAGCGACATTGTATCCATTAGAGGATGCCAAAGAAAATGTGGATTCAGTAGAGCCAATAATCCTTGAAAATGTTTTTTTTGCATCAGGAAGCGCTGAAATTTTGCCAACCTCTTTACACGAGCTCAGAAAGCTGTATCAACTTATGGATGAAAACAAAGAGATGGTCATTGAAATCCAAGGCCATACAGATGATGTAGGCTCTTCCTCAGATAATGATTTGCTCTCTACGGTCCGTGCAGAGGCCATATACAACTTCCTTATCGAGAAAGGCATTCCTCAAAGTCGCATGACCTATCGCGGATTTGGCGAAAAGAGGCCTTTAGTGTCAAACGATACGGAAGCAGGAAGGCAACGCAACCGACGCACAGAATTTATCATTACTCAGCGATAGCTAGATGGCAAGAAAACAACCAATCTGGGAGGAGGTAACCGTAACCGGCATTGCTGACAAAGGAATGTCCGTGGGAAGAGACAAGACAGGTAGGGTAGTCTTCCTGCAAGGTGGCCTACCAGGTGACGTGGTCGATGTACGCATCCTGCGTAAGCGCAAGGGCATTTGGCAAGGAGTACCAGAAAAAATGCATCGTGCGTCTCCTGATCGAATCAGTGCACCTTGCCAACACTTTCTAGACTGCGGAGGCTGCAAGTGGCAAGACTTAGATTATCATGCCCAGTTGAATCAAAAAGAGCAAGTGGTGCGTAATGCGATGTCCAGAATTGCAAAGGTAGACATCGGACAATTCGAGGAAATCTTGGGTTCAGAAAAGATATTTCAGTACCGAAATAAGATGGAGTACTCCTTCTCCAATCAGCGCTGGAAGACGAAAGAGGAAATAGCACTCAATGAAGAAATCCAGTCGGATGGTGCGCTGGGCCTTCACCCACCTCGATTCTTTAACAAAGTGGTCGACATTCATGAGTGCCTCTTGCAAGAGCACCTATCCAATGACATTAGAAATTTTGTTAGGACTTATGCCCTCAAGTACAACCTAAGCTACTTTGATCCAATGCAGCATAAAGGCTTTCTTAGAAACATGATCATTCGCAATACCAAAGATGGACAATGGATGGTTGTAATGAGTTTTCACCACGAAGCCAAGTCGGAAAGAGAAGCACTACTCAATGAGTTGGTAAAGAAATTCCCACAAATCACCTCCCTACACTATGTAATTAATCGCAAGAAAAACGACACCCTTTTTGATCAAGATATTCAATGTTATCATGGTCAAGACCATATCGTGGAGGAGATCGGTGACCTACACTACAAGATTAGGCCAAAATCATTTTTCCAGACCAATCCTCATCAGGCTGAGCAGCTGTATGACTTGACCAAGGATTATTGTTCATTAGAAGGTACGGAGACCGTATATGATCTGTATACGGGAACGGGCAGCATTGCATTATATGTTGCAAAGACATGTAGAGAGGTGGTAGGAGTGGAAGAAGTAGGTGATGCCATCAAAGATGCTCAAGAAAATGCTGAAAGGAATCAGATTTCAAATGCACATTTTTATGTCGGTGATGTGAAGAGTGTTTTCTCACCGGCATTGTTGCAGAAGCATGGCTCCCCTGACGTTTTGATCGCTGATCCACCAAGGGGGGGCATGCATGGAAAAGTGATTGAGAATATTCTTGAAGGTGAGCCCCATAGAATCGTTTACATTAGTTGCAACCCCTCGACACAAGCGAGAGATATTCAATTACTTTCGGAAAAGTATCAAGTGGCAAAAATGCGACCAGTCGATATGTTTCCCCATACAAGTCATATAGAAAACGTTGCACAGCTAATACATAGGTAATTATGGTCGGACAAGGTAAAGGCAACTTTTTGGTGTTGGAGAAAGAGCTCAAACCCTATCAATCAGTGATGGAGCAGGCAGTGGAGGCCATCTTAGACAAAGAAGTTTCGGACTTTCCGATATTGGTCATTCATCAACAACACATAGAACTGGGTTTACCTGTGGTCGACCACAAAAAGGTGAATGGCAAATGGTCTATAAATGCCAGTACCTTAGAAGAATTTGCCACCAAGCAATTGATTGCGACAGATAAAATTGAAGATTTTCAAAGTATATATAAAGATCCTGGCCAACATCTATGTTTATTTGTAATCAGCGAGTTGGGTGCCCAATTTATCTTTACTCCTAGAAAACCTGATTTAGGCGAATCTAAATAAATAATATAACCACCCTGAAACATACAGTAATATGAAAGGAATTATCCTTGCTGGAGGACTAGGCACCCGTTTATATCCATTGACACTGGCAGTGAGTAAGCAATTGATGCCGGTTTATGATAAACCGATGATCTATTATCCCTTGTCTACCTTGATGTCTGCCGGCATCCATGAAATTTTAATTATTTCGACACCTCATGATTTACCTAATTTCAAGAAGCTTCTGGGGGACGGTTCAGACCTGGGCTGTAGTTTTTCCTACGCTGAACAAGCTGAACCAAGGGGGCTAGCAGAGGCATTCATTATAGGAGAGCGTTTCATAAACGGAGATGGTGCCGCTCTAATTCTTGGTGACAACATATTTTATGGCCATGGTCTGGAGGTGGAACTAGAGGGAGCAGCCAATCCCGATGGTGGCATTGTCTTCGCTTATCAGGTTGCGGATCCTGAGCGATATGGAGTGGTAGAATTTGATGATAACCTAAAGGTCGTATCGATCGAAGAGAAACCTACTTTACCTAAGTCAAACTATGCAGTTCCGGGACTCTACTTTTATGATAATGAAGTGGTCGAAGTAGCTAAAAATCTACAACCAAGTGAAAGGGGTGAGTTGGAAATAACGGATGTGAATAGGCACTACTTAAAGGCAGGAAAATTAAAGGTAGCTGTCTTAAGCCGAGGAATTGCCTGGCTGGATACGGGTACTCACGAGTCTCTTATACAGGCTGGGCAGTTTGTGCAGGCCATAGAGGATCGGCAAGGATTGAAGATCGGATGTATTGAAGAAGTAGCCTATCAGCAAGGATTCATCAGTGATGAAGGTTTAGCGAAGTTAGCTCATCGCTACTTAAAAAGTGGCTACGGAGAGTACCTCATGACACTTCTACCTTAACATATCTGATTTTTGAATGTCTTTTGGATCTGTAAGTAACAGGTTTCCGATTTAGATGATGTCATTTTGAATTTAAACAAGACATAAAAAAAATAAGCATTGTGGGGCTACGTAAATTTTTTATGACACAGTATAAATTCAAAAGAACCAGCATAAAAATGGAAGGTTTTATTTACTGATTCCTTAATGCATAAATCTGCTTAGATCGGTACCGTCAAGGGCTGCTGACATTACTTCAGGAAATACCTCAGGCACTACAGCAAAAGCAGGCACGTCGAGTTGCGCTAGTCGAACCGCCATCTTTCTGTCATAAGTGGGCAAGCCCTGCTCATCTAGTGCCAGTAGGACAATGACCCTCACATTGCGATTGAGTAGCTCTTGAGTTTTACTGATAAGGAGATCTTCAGGAGCACCCTCAAATAGATCACTAATCAATACAATGGTGGTATCGAGATCATCCTCTAGCAACTGGCTGGCATAATGCATGGCTCTCTGGATGTTTGTGCCCCCTCCCAATTGAGATTGCATAAGCAATTCGACCGGATCATGCAAATGATCTGTTAAGTCCACAACAGCTGTGTCAAAAATAATTAGATGTGTTTTGATACTGCGTATACTTGCCATGATTGATCCAAGGATGGCTGCGTAGATGAATGACTCGACCATCGATGCACTCTGATCTATTAGAAGAACGAGTCGTTTCAAAGCACGATGTCTCTTTGGTCGACCGATTAAAACCTCAGGAATGATGGTTTGTAAATCTCGCTGATAGTGCTTCATGTTGTGCCTAATGGTGAGATCCCAGTCAACTTCATTTGCTCTTGGATTCTTTGTCTTTTGCTTATGGTCCTGCCGACCGGCTAGTCGGTCTAGCACTTTAAATGTTAGTTGTTCTTCTAATTTTTGTGCTAACTTTCTAACTAGCATTCTAGCCTGACTTAAGGCTTCAGGGGAAAGGGCGTCTTTGACCGACAATATCGATGCGACAAGACCTATATCGGGTTCGACTTCGTGTAGAAATCCTGGTTGGCTCAATAGTTTCTTAATGCCAAACTTCTCAATGGCATCTTTCTGAACAACTCTGACTACATTCTGTGGAAATAGGCTCCTAATATTGGCAAACCACTGGAAGGAGAGTCTGAGTGATTTGCTGAGGCTGCCTTTTTTTTCACCTTGATACAATTTACTGAGGGTCTGATCTATTTGCTGTTCGAGCTGATTTAAATCTTCATCGCCCTTCTGATCATCAAGCGCACCCAAAGCAAGGCGCCAGCGCTTAGAGCGTTGATCAAGGTTATCGTCTGCCACCTCCTAGTAAACGATAAAACCATAGAACGACAAAAGCTCCAACCGCTGCCGTGATTACCGAACCCGTGAAGCCGCCTACGGTTATATTCAGTTTTTGAAAGATCCAACCACCGACGATGGCACCAACAATGCCCAAAAGAATATTCATAATCAAACCACTTCCCGACCCTTTAAAAAGCAGACTTCCTAGCCAACCCGCCAAGGCACCAACAATAAGAAAATAGATCCAGTCCATAGTTGAATGATATTGTGAGATAAGGTAGCACTTTTTCTACTAATGCTATATCCAATAGTGGTCTTAAAGATTAGGTTATGATCATCAGATCTACTGGCATTTATATCTCAATGTGATGTTGGAACCTATCTGAGTAACTTGGTGAGATACCCTTATATTTAGCCCTACATGACCAAGGTGTATTCAGAATCGGAAAAGAGAAAAGCGCTCAGCACATTTCGTTTATCAAGGGTTTTTTTACCCGTGCTCATTGGATTGACTGTGGTGGGTTATCTATTCTACCACCAGTATGATCCACAGGCTTTTGCCAATATTCAATGGACCAGACATACCCTGGCCTGGATCTTATTGGCTCTTGGGTGCCTCCTTGCCAGAATCTTTTGCTATGCTTGGAGGTTGTATATTTTAGCTGACCAAAGCTTCTCCTTTGCTAAGTGTATCCAACTCATATTTCTATGGGAGTTTAGCTCAGCTGTATCACCTACTAACGTAGGAGGTAGTACCGTAGCCCTTTTTATCATTGCTCAGGAAAAGATTGGAGTTGCCCGCACAACAACCATTGTGCTATATACCATTGTGCTTGATGCACTGTTTTCTTTGATTTGCATCCCGGTCTGGGTCATTATCTTTGGTGGCAATATTTTGGGCCCTGGTCGACTTCCTTTTAATCAATTTGGTGGCTGGGAAATTACCCTATTGGTTGCTTACGGCATTATGTTCTGCTACGGGGCTTTTTTTGCATATGGCCTGTTTTATAAGCCACAGACATTACGGAGGTTTTCGATTTGGCTTAGTCGACGTTCCTTTTTAAGTAAATATCGTGATCGGCTAGTAAAGCTAGGTGATGACATTGCAATGACATCAAGGACACTCTATCGTCAAGACCGTTCATATCATATCTCAGCATTTGTTGCCACTGCTGGTGCCTGGTCTTGCAGGTTCTTTTTGATCATATGCCTGATAGCTGGGATTTGTGGCACAGTTAAGTTTGACTTGGCATCCATTTTTGAGCTATATGCTCGCATTCAGACCATGTTTGTAATGATGGCTGTTAGTCCTACACCTGGTGGGGCTGGGTTTGCTGAGATTTTGTTTGGGGAATTGCTGGCAGATTATGTGCCTTCCGGTATATCATTTGTAGTGGCATCCTTGTGGCGTATGATGGCGTATTACTTCTTTCTCTTAGCTGGAGCCATTATTATTCCACAGTGGTTAAATGGTATTCTACGAAAGCGTAAACGGGAAAGAGAACAACGAAAAAAAATGTCCTCATCGGGAGAAGCATAAGACAACCAGTACTACAGAGCTAATGCCTACTAGACTAGTCAAGTGAAAATTCTGACCTTAAAAAAGGAAGGGGGCTACCCTGAAAGAGCAGCCCCCTTGCCAAACAAAATCCGAGTCTACCAATCCTTCATTATCTTAAACACTTGGTTTTCTATCTTGACGAAGTAGAGAGAAGAAGGATTTTCTACTGCAAGGGTTACCTCCAGTAAGTTATATCCTTGTGATATAGATTCTCTTCTTGTAACTACTTCAAGTCCTCCAGGATTAAAAACTTGGAGGGGAGTAAGCATTGGCTTGGAGGCTTCAATCTCCGCGTAAATAATTCCAGCGTGGTACCAGACATTTATAATCTCAATGCCACTGCGAGACATCGCCGCACTTACATCAAAGACCGCACCGGCTACATCTAAAGCAGCACAAATTGAACCACCACCTTGAACCAGGAGACCGTTCACGTCTACTCCAGTGGTGACTCCGACTTCTACGATACCTAGATCTAGGGTTAACGTATCATATACCAGTGTATGAATGGTATATTTTCCTGAAGTTGTCACTTCAAACATTGGAGTTGCATTGACATTTTGAATCACCAGATCATCTCCAGAAGTCAAGACATAGATGAGACTAAATCCTTCTGGCACCACAGGATCCTCACCTACACTGGCTTGCAACATAGCGGAGCCCATTCCATCTAACATTGGACTTGGATTATCTGCCACCAAGGTTCCGGCACTGGGTCCGACAGATATTTTACTTCCCGCCACATCCAGAGCAGCACAGATTGAACCTCCACCTTGAACAAGCAGGCCATTCACATCAATACCGGTTGTGACTCCTGGTACAACAATACTTAGATCCAAGGTATTGGCATCATACACCAATGTATGGATGGTGTAATTCCCTGGCATGTCGACCTCGAAAGTTGGCTCAGCCCCTACTTGCTGTATCACCAAACCATCTCCTTGAGTCAGTACATACAAAACGCTGTATCCTGCCGGTACCACAGGCTCGTCGGCATGTTGCGCATCCAATGAGACCGAAGAACCATCGAAGCAAACTAAAGCGCTTTCAGAATTCAAGGTACCAGCTATAGGTCCACTCGCTTCGAAAACTGCTCCGGCAACATCGAGTGAAGCGCAGATACTACCGCCCCCTTGAATCAAGAGGCCGTTTACATCTACGCCTGTGGTAACACCAAATTCAACAATACCTAAGTCTAGTGTTAAGGGATCATAGACCAAAGAGTGTATTGTATATGTACCTGTATTGGTAACCTCGAACATTGGATTTTCTGCAACAGCCTGAATCACCAAGTTTGATCCTTCAGTTAAGACAAACAATTGAGTGTATCCTTCTGGTATGAAAGGTTCTCTTTCTGTACCTGCTTCAAGCATAAAAGATCCCGTGCAACCAGAAGTTGATACTGATACAAGGGTCCCGGCATCAGGGCCGACGATGAAGCGTGCTCCAGCAACATCGAGTGAAGCACAAATTTGTCCTCCCCCTTGAATCAAGAGCCCATTTACATCAAAACCAGTTGTTACGCCAAGTTCCACGATACCCAGATCGAGCGTGCTCGTATCATACACAAGACTATGAATGGTGTAGATTCCCCCACTAGACACATCAAATGATGGTGTACTGCTCACACCTTGAATAACCAATTCGTCTCCTGATGTAAGAACATAGATGTGAGAATATCCTGCGGGAAGACTAGCTGGCTCCACAACTTCGGCCGTGATAGTAGTCTCTGATCCCGAAAAACAAACGAAGGAAGATGGTGCGTTTAAGGTACCAGCGCTAACTCCAACCACTGTAAATGGTGCACCTGCAACGTCAAGCGCCGCACAAATGGAACCTCCTCCTTGAATTAGGAGTCCATTTACGTCGAATCCGGTAGTCTCACCGGGCACTACTATACTCAGATCTAATGTATTAGGATCGTACACAAGGGTGTGAATCGTGTACGTACCATTATCTTCTACCGTGAAAATAGGTTCTCCTCCAACTTGTTCGATGACCAGAGATTCTCCTTTAGTAAGTACATAGAGTTGCTGGTAACCTTCTGGAATATATGGAGCAGATGCAACTTCAGCAGCCAAGGTTACTTCCATGTCGCAGCCTTCAACAGATCCTGCTGTCAAAGTACCTGAACTTGGACCTATACTAAATTTCGCCCCTGCAACATCCAAGCTTCCACATATACTTCCTCCGCCCTGCGCCAAAAGACCGTTGACATCAAAACCGGTGGTTACACCTATTTGGACAATGCCTAAATCGAGCGTTTCCATGTCATAGATCAGTGTATGAATCTTATAAGAATTTGGAACTCCTACGTCGAATTGTGGTTCTGCAGAAACCGCCTGGATTACTAGATCATCTCCACTGGTCAAGACATAGATGGTTGAATAGCCATCTGGAACTACAGCATCACCCTGTGCCGCAGCTTCTATCATAATGGGTTCGTTACTAGCACAGAAATCAGACGAAACTGCGACCAAAGTACCAGCTTGTGGATCCGCTACTTTGAACCTTGCACCTGCAACGTCTAAACTTGCACAGATCTGTCCACCACCCTGGATCAGAAGACCATTCACATCTACTCCAGTGGTAACTCCTGGTACTACAATACCTAGATCCAATGTAGTGGGATCATACACGAGTGTATGGATGGTATAAATACCCTCTTCTTCCACAGTGAAAGCTGGTTCCGAACCAACTTGCTGGATGACTAACTCTTCACCACTTGTCAAGACATAAATTGTCTCAAAGCCCTCCAAAATGACTGCATCTCCATTGGCCATAGCAGTAAGGGTAACTTCACCGTCAGCAAGACAACCTGAAGATGAAGATGTTAGCGTTCCGGCATCTGGACCTATGGAAAAGACCGTCCCTGCGACATCAAGAGATGCACAAATTCCTCCGCCACCTTGGACTAGGAGCCCATTGACATCAAAACCGGTTGTCTCACCGAAAACAACAATTCCTAGATCCAGGGTGAGTGGATCATAAACAAGTGAATGAATGGTGAACATGCCACTTTCGCTGACTTCAAATGAGGGAGCAGCATTCACAGCTTCTATGACCAAGCCACTTCCACTGGTCAAAACATAGAGTTGTTCGTAACCAGCCGGTAGAAAAGCCTGCTGATCCACCGTTGCTTCAATAGTCTGAGATTCTGCAGTAGAACAGGCAATCGTTTCTCCACCTGCTAATGTTCCAGCAGATGGCACATTGGCAGTGAACACAGCACCAGCCACATCTAGGCTAGCGCATATAGAACCGCCGCCTTGGAACAAAAGACTATTGACGTCTACCCCTGTGGTAGTCCCAAATTCGATGATACCTAGGTCCAGGGTATTGGGATCATATACCAATGAATGAATGGTATAGATCCCTCCTGTGTTTACTGAAAAGCTGGGAGACGATCCAGCATTCTGAATGACGAGTTCTTCTCCGCTGGTTAAGACATAAATCAATTGAAAACCATCAGGAATAACAGTTTCTCTATCTCTTTGAGCCTCCAAAAGAATGTCGCTTCCATCACTGCAAGCAATATCTGATGCCGAAGTAAGGGATCCTGCATCAGGCTTCACTACACTGAAGGATGCTCCAGCAACAAGTAAACTTCCACAGATATTTCCTCCTCCCTGTGTCAAGAGGCTGTTAACATCAAAACCTGTGGTTGTTCCGATCACTACAATGGATAGATCAAGTGTTTCCGGATTGTACACAAGTGTGTGAATAATGTAGTTGCCATTCTCAGTGACTTCAAATGAAGGTTGGTCACTCACATCCATGATTACCAATTCATCACCTTTTGTCAGCACATATAGTATTGAGAAGCCAGCAGGCACTGTTGGAGTATCTTTTGTCGCTGCAACTAGGAGAGAGGTTTCACCACCGCAGATGGTCGCTTCGCCTTCAGGTTCTAGTGTTCCTGCATCTGGACTCGTAATATCGAATTGAGCACCAGCGACATCGAGGCTGGCACAGATCGAGCCTCCGCCTTGAACCAATAGTCCATTGACATCGAAACCGGAAGTTTCTCCCAGCGCTACGATTCCAAGATCAAGTGTGTTGGGATCGTAAATCAGGGTATGTATGGTATAACGTCCGGTATCATTAACGGTAAAAGTAGGCTCAGACCCAACCTGCGTGATAATCAGTCCAGATCCCTTGGTCAACACATAGATTAAGCTGTATCCCTCAGGAATAAAGGGTTGTTCGGAAACTTCGGCACTGAGCTCAATATCACCTGGAGTAAAACAAATGCTACTCTGGCTGGTAGATAATTGTCCTGCACTTGGGTCTACTACTGAAAAAGCAGCTCCTGTAACATCGAGAGATGCACAAATATCTCCGCCGCCCTGATTCAATAGACCATTAACATCAAAACCGGTGGTTACACCAAGCTCTACTATGCTAAGATCCAAGGTCATAGGATCATAAATAAGGGGGTGTATGATGTATTGGCCAGCCCCATTAACCGTAAAGTTTGGCTCTGCATTTACGTTCTGAATGACTAGGTCTGTGCCTTTAGTAAGAACATAGATTAGTTCATATCCTGCGCCGAGCGAAAAATTTGAATGAGTAGCTTCAAGTGTTGCCGAGCCATCAAAACATACAATTTCATTAACAGGCGTAATTTCTCCCGTTGAGCCACCAGCGAGAGTAAGAGTTACGAAGTTGGAAGATAGTTCGTAACAGAAGTCGGCAAAGATTGCTGAATTGATGTTTTCACCAATTGGATCCAGCAATACCCCCCACCAACTAACACTGTAGACCCGCTTGGATCCAGGAGTAAGTTTTGAGAGGTCGACAATATTCTTTGTTTGCATGGCCTCAATGATGCCTTCTTCATTGGTGAAGACAAATACGTTTAGACCTGCATTGGATCCAGGTTTTAATTTAATGCGTTGACTAGAACATACATCTATAGATGTTTCTCCATTCGCCAACATTACTTCTTTGCCAGCGATACACTGACTTTCAACCTCTGATGCCATTCCCATAAAAAGGACCAGCAGGGAAAGAGATAGGTAGATCTTCATTTGCTTCATCTTCATTTAGATTTTCAATTATCAAATATTTTACATCGTTAGGTGTGCCTTCAAAAGACTAGGGGTTGCCTGAATTAAAGATTTTGTTTACTTATTTGTTCATTTTATTGAACAAAGTGTTGAAAAAAATATTTTGACATCTAGGCAACCTCTGTAAGAAAGGCTGCACAGATAATCTTTGACTACAGGTAAGTATGGATGACCATCAAATTATGGTGCTGATAAATGGATGTCTCAATGGTGACCGCAAGAACCAAAGAGCTCTGTTTGATTGCTACAAGAGAGCAACATTTGCACTTTGTTTGAGATATGCGAGAGACAAATTTCAGGCTCAAGATATGTTGCAAGAAGGCTTTATTAAAGTCTTCAAGGACCTAGCAAGTTATAACGCATCGAAAGGAGCTCTCTGGACTTGGATGAGAAGGGTGATCATCAATGCCTGCCTGCAGTATATTCGTAAAAACAGAAAGTTTGAGCAAGAATGTTTTATTGGTGAAGAGACTGATGTAGTGCAATATGAGGATGTATCATCTAGTTCATACTCTCCTCGTGATCTACTGAGTTATTTGCAGCAACTACCCAATGGTTACCGGACCGTTTTTAATCTTCATGTTATGGAAGGGTATACGCATCCTGAAATAGCGGAGATCCTTAACATCTCGATCAATACGTCCAAATCTCAACTTTCTAAAGCGAAAGCCTTTCTAAGGAAATGTTTGAAAGAAGGTAATCCCGAGAATGTTACGTCTAAATTGGCAGTCACAAGATGAATAAGGATAGCAAAGATCGAATAGAGCGTATCTTCAGAGAGGGCCTCTCTGATCACACTGACATAGTGAGTGCTGACTTAGATGTGCCTGAAGGCACATGGATTAATATAGAAAATGCGCTGGACGCCCCTAAGTCAAACAGAAGAGGTGGGTTTGTAGGATTAATACTTGCGTTAGTGGGATTTGGTGTTTTGGTGGGTTTTTCCATCTATACGATGGCTCAGATGACAAATTTTCAGTATTTAGAGTTCTTAGCCATTCCTGATTCTCTTATTTTGCCTCACATCTCGTCGGAAGGGTCTATGATAGATGTTTTCATTCCATCGAAAACAGCTTCTGCAAGAGAGGAAGTCGTTCAAATCGAAAATCAAAAAGATCAAAGTAGGGACCCAATATCGAGGAATCGAGGTTTGGCCATTTCCCCGCATGTAGCTAATCAAGTCAATGATGATCAAGAATCAGACGTAGCTAGAAAAGCTTTTCCGTTTCTTTCCACCAAAGAAATTGAGGAGGACACTTACCTCCAAAATAACAAGGATGGTGCGGAAATTGAGTTGGAAGATTTTCCAGCGTTCAGAAATTTTGGCCTTTTGTCTTCCGTATCCGGTGAGATGTCTCCTCTAGCTAAATCTGATGTTGTAGTGGAAGGATTGGAGGGAGAATTGAAGTCATCAAAATATTGGACGGCACAATTGGGGGCCGGAATGCGCTCTAACGATTATTTCATTCAGGGGAATTTCTCTATTGATCCTAACACGCAGTTTAATGTGGAGAAAAGGTGGTCACCAGAAGTTTTTCTAACAGCCTCTTATTTTATGGGTAAATCCTTTTCATTGGATGCTGGACTGCATTTCACTCCCATTCAAACCACAGCTAAATATGTTTTTACCTTACCCTATTCTACTGCAGAGGAAGAGATCGTTGGCAATATTGCATTTCGTTCCATCAATCACAACATTCCTTCAGTAGATGGTGGCCTAGCTGCCGAGACCCGGTTAGAACGCAACGTCGAAGCCACCGTAGAGGATGGAGAGGAGGTGGTGCTAAATGCCGACGTTGATCAAACGCAGCATATAATTTCTTTACCCTTATCAGCACGATTGCGTCTTCTAAACTTGGGAAACCTTCATGTAAGTGCTGGAGTTGGTATAAACTTCAATCTGCAGATTTCTCAACTGAAATCTGAAGTTACCAACTTGGAGTCTAGTCTAGAACAAATCAGTTATAGAGAATTAGTTCTTACACCTTTGGATACAAGGTCCTCAAAGTCTTTCTTCATGGGATATCAATTTGGAATCGATACTCAATATTTTATTGATAACTCAGGTACATTTATTTCTGGCTCACTGACCTACTCCAACGCACTATCACCGATTTTTTCATTTGATAATGTGAATGTTTACCCAAGATCATTGGCTGTCGGAATCGGTATAGGCAAGAAATTTTGATTGAGACACCCTGTTTTCCATTATTCTGTACTTCCGATGAGTTTACAGCTGCACCGTCACTAGTGCCTTACATACCTATCTGATCTACCTATAGATTGGTGGAGATATACGTTTTGGGTTTATTATCTTTAAAATCAAAGAACCTGATTGCTAGAAACTTGCTGCTGACGCCAGGAAAAATAAGGACCTGCGCATCAGATTCAAAATCTATAGATTCGATAATGACCAAAATGGAATGAACCCATCTGGCAGAAGGAAAAGAATGGTTTGGAGAGTATTGTGTGGATTATTTGTTGTCTTGAGTGTGATCACCTTTACACCCTGGGTGATACCGGCGCATACTATTGAACCTCGGCTTTGGGGCGTGCCCTATACCCTTTGGACTGGATTCATCATAGCAACCATTTTTGTCTTTATGACTTATTTAGGAGCACTATTTTTCCCTGGATCTGAGAAAGAGGATCCATCATGAAGACATGGTTGCTCATTCTATTTCCGGTCTATCTTACGTTGCTGATTTTTTTTGCTTTCTGGTCTAAGAAGCAGAATAAGAGTAGTAGTGATTTCATCCTTGGTGGCAGTCCACTTGGTCTCTTCGTCGGATTTATGACAGTGGCAGCTACCATATTCAGCACTTTCACACTGATGGGTTTACCAGATTTTTTCCGATTACACGGAATTGGTGCCTGGATATTTGTTGGTGTATCGGATGGAGCTATGGTGTTTGGCATTTTATGGTTTGCTTTTCATCTGAGGAAGAAAGTCGCACTCAAGGGTTTTAATGGAATGGGTGGTCTGCTCAAGTCCTGCTATGGAACTTCCTGGGCAGGATACATCTATTTTGCAGGTATATTCCTATTCCTAATTCCTTACGTTGCCATTCAAATCAGAGGCATCTCGATCTTTTTAGAAGCAGCTTTTCCCGCAGCCCTTCCATCTTGGGGCTGGGCCATCTTGATTGTTGCCCTTATGCTTTTCTACAGCGAGACAGGTGGGCTAAAAGCGATCATCTATGCGGATGTATTGCAGGGGACAATTCTATTGATAGCCGTTTGGATCATTGCAGCCACATGCATGAAAAGCTTTGGAAGCATCAGTGACATGTTTGTTCAAGTGGAAAGGATGGAACCTCGATTGCTCTCCACACCAGGACCACAAGGTCTCTTCTCAGTTCAGTTTCTCATTGCAACATTCGTTGTGATACAGTTTTATCCATCTACACAACCCCAGATTGTTATACGAATCGCCATTATGAAAGATCTCAAGGCAGCTCAACGGATGGCAGTTGCACTAGGAGGTTTTATGCTGCTGATTTTTATTCCTACGATTGCCATTGGACTATATGGAGCCGTACATTACTCGGACCTCAGCACAGCCGACTTTCTAGTTCAGGCCTTGTTGTTTGATCAGCTTGGCTGGGTGGCTGCCGTGACTATAATTGGACTCATCGCTGCGGCTTTGTCGACCAGTGATTCGCAGATTTTTGCACTTGGCACAGAGCTGCGATCCTTACTCATGCATCGCCAAAAGCATGTTATGCTGCTGACCCGACTGGCCATTGCCTTTTTTGCCATTGCCTCCCTGGTATTTTCGATTGTGAGCAGCGATCAACTGGTCTTATTGGCCAGAGTAAGTTTTGCGGGTACTGCTTTACTTGGCCCCATGGTCATGCTAGCCATCCTTACTACGGGTCCACCAGGTAGAGAAATTCTGGTTGCTACAGCCATTGCTATTGTTTTGTTTACGATGTCCCTGGCAGGATCGATACCGGAATTCATCATGGGCCTCAGATTGGACTTGCTTCTGATGCTGACCTTGTCCTTGGTAGGGGTCGTTTCAAGATGGTTTAGGTAGATCTCCACTAAATACCCAGGTACTTATTTCTACCCTTGACCAAGGCCTCCATTTTTCGATCTGCGACACTGCGTTTAAGCATCCAAAATCCGCAATCCGGATGAACCCATCCGATTCTGTCTAAACCAACCACGCTTTCAGCTTCCTCGATCCTTACTGCAACTTCGTCGGCAGATTCTATATGATTGACCTTGACGTCAATCACTCCAATACCCAGTTTGATCTTGGGTGCAATGTCCCGAAGTGCTTCTAAGTCTTGGGCAGGACGGTGAGCTAATTCCAGAACCAAATGGTCGCAGTGCAATCCATTTAGGAAATCAATAAGTGCTCTCCAGGTGCCTTTCTGGATGGTTTGTCCACCATAATTACCAAAGCAAAAATGTACTGCTCGTTGTCCCCTACATTGATCCAGCATCATATTGATTGCTTGTAAAGCTAGTGCTCCATCCTTTGGGTTTCCCGGAATATTGGCTTCGTCAATTTGCACACAGGCGCAATGCAGTTCACTAAATTGTTGGGCAAGCGTTTCCGCCAGTTGCATGGTCAGCTCTTCAAAATTGCCATAGTGTTGGTCAAGTAGAGTGCGGGCTAGCATATAGGGACTTGTAACAGTAAATTTGATTTGTTCACCCACTGCATTAACCGCTCGTGCACAGTCTCCAACTAAATCTAAAGAACCCTCCTCTATGGGACCGATCACTACACCGGCAGGCTTAGTTCGAAATGCCATGCTCTTATTCTTAGCAAATTCAGCTGCATCCTTTCTTCCGATCGTACTACGAATGCCCGCCAAGGGGCGAATGAAGTAATCGATCATGCCATTGGTCTCTGGATGATTGATATCAAATCGATACAGCTCTCCATCAGTGGGCAGATCAATACCGCACTGGCGTTGGATGTCAACGATTACCCTTGTCGCATCTACTATGCTTTGTTCACTTGGAGCTGAAGCTAACCACGACGGTACTGGATAGGAACCCACTGTTGTTGTCCTAATTCGTGGAAAATCTATGTCATCAATTTTCTGGATCATAAGGAAAGGTACATTACAATTTGAAATCTTGTTATTTGTAACTGCTAGAGCAATGGAGTTGCATAGATGTGCTCAAAAAGCCAATTTATTCAAATGGATTGCCTAGAAAGAAGTGTCCCCGGAGAGTCTTACCTTAATAACTCCCTTTTGATCTTCTGCCAGATAGGCTGGGAATCTAATTTCAATTCTTTTTAGATTTTCAATCACTTTATCAATTGCTAAAGGTGGAGGATCTAGATTGATTACAGAAATACTTAGATGCGCTGGTTTTATTATTGATAAGCTCAGTTCTTTACCATCTTGCTTCAATAGGGCACCGTGTTTTCTGATTTCTATTTCAGCGGTGGTCATCAACGCCCAAGTAATGTTCTGGGTGGTGCTGTTCGCTACAAAACTGTCGACGATAATCACTGACTGACTGCTTTCTTTGATAAATCTTCGTTCAAGAAAATCAACGTTACCACCCAAAACATCAGTCATATCAATGGCTACTTGCGGAATTTCACCCGAATTAAAATCGTGAATAGGAGCAAAACCATCCACATTATATCGAGCATCATTTACAGTAATGGAGCTGTGCCCATGATTGCTTTTGGTAAGGAGTGTCCACCGCTCACTGTCTTGATTATGGTTGGATAATTGAAAGCCGATCTTGTTCAGTAAATAGTATCTCTGGTTGCCAGGATCCAATACCCACCTTACACCAAATAGATCAAAAACAAAAGTGCCCGCATCCATATTGCCATGGCTTAACCTTGCCTTGCCTCCCTTCATTCCAAGATAGAATTGTGTGGGATCATCTTTGTCTGAGCGAAAAATCGCTACAGGATTGGTTCCTCGTCCGCGCCACGTCAATGGCAATGTACTGACAGTCTCTTCTTCAAACTGCGATAGCCATATTAGGCCAAATCCAGCAAATCGGCCTCCATCTTCAGGCTTCTCAAAAAAGGATTTGTCAAAATAAAGTCCGTCGCCGGTTTTCGCAGCAAACCAAGACATTAGTAGACTCCCGCTGCCCGTATTTTTATCTCCCGAATCGGCGAAATTAAATAGGTCTCCTGAAGGACTGGTTGCCAGTAGTCGAAAGTTTACACTTTCCATAAATCCCGGATGCTCAGCCATACCAAAATCGTGACCTAACGCGGTGGTCAGCGCATTGGAAGCTACAACAACATAACTGGTGCCATAGCCCCAATAACTTGGACCTTCGGGATATACACCATCAGGGGCATATTCTTTTAGAGCGGTTGGCATTTTTTGCAGTGCCCGATTTATTGTTTTAGCTGCCAATGTCGGATCCATTTCGGCAATCGCTATAGACGCAGCAATCAAACCCCCGTGGCAAACCGAATTCCAGTTATTAGATCCGTCTATCCAAAACATCCGTTTACCCTCAGTATTGTAACTAGGTTTGATGCCTTTTTCAATCAATGATTTTTTCGCCAGGTCAAGTGTTTGATGCGATAATTCACGACCAATCCAGTCCACGGCAATGGCCACACCCAGGCACATTTCAGCAACATCCAGAAAGTGTTTTGGATTCCAATCTTTGAAACTGCAGACGGCTTGCAATTCAACATCAATCCGGCGTAGTATCGTGGCATCCTTATCTAAGCGATAGACGATACATAAGATGGTCATCCGTCGAAGAAATTCTCGCGATACAAAGAGCAGCCTGAAGCCCTCAAGTTCTCTTTTAAGCAGTGGTTTCTTGACGATTTCCAAAGCCTCAGATCTTAAATAATTGGCGTAGTTGTGTACCAATGGATCGGATGTCAACTTCTTTTTTATCTGTTGCTCAAGTGATGATGTAAGGATCAACTTAGGGCCCTCTGTAGAAAGGTGTTCCATGAGGTAGGAAGTGGTCACCGTATCATTAGCAATGGCGTTGTATCTATCTGTCTGCGATTGACTTTGAGCTGAAAGGAAAATTAACACCATCAAGGTGAGAAAACAATAACGTTCACTATTATGATAGGTCTTCTTCATTCGAAAAGTTTCAAGTTATGAGAGGAACGATATTTCCCAGACCGACTATCCGACCTTCGTCTTGATATGGATTTTACCTCACTACTAAATGTAGGAAAATTTCTGGCTCGGGAACTCAGAGGCGCCGAAGTAGGAATGACGAACAAGGGATTATGAAACTATGCTTATGGGGAATTGAAGGTAGGGGCTGAGGTCAATTTCCATCACTAAATCGGTAAAAGAATATTAGCTTCAAACCATTATGAAAAAACAGTTGCTTTATATTCTAATCCTTATTCTAAGTCTAATTCAGACAAATCAGACCTTAGCTCAAGTTCGGAGGACAATTGATTTTAATAAGGAATGGAAATTTGTCGGTCAATCAGTGACCGGATTAGAGAAGGATGAAATGGTCACGCTCCCTCATTCTTGGAATGCTGCTGATGCCCAGCTAGGTATTGCGTACCATAGAGGCATATGTAGGTATGTCAAGACCTTTGATGCAGAGGATGATTGGCGTAATAAAAGGGTCTTTATTCGATTCGATGGCGTAAATATCACCTCAGAAGTAATAATTAATGGCAAGAACCTGGGCGAACATAGGGGCGGTTATGCAGCCTTTGTTTATGAAATATCAGACCACTTAAAGTTTTCTGAAGAGAATAATATCGAAGTAATTGTCAGTAATGAAGCAACCTTGGATGTTCTCCCCCTTGTTGGTGACTTTAATAATTATGGAGGAATTTATCGACCAGTTTCTCTCTTGGTCACTGAACCAATTTGTATTTCACCACTCGACTACGCATCTCCTGGTATTTATATTGAGCAAAAGAGTGTGAGTGAAGCCCACGCCGATCTAGAGGTGGTAACCAAATTATCGAACAATGGTGAAGAAGCAAGTATAAATTTGGTTACGACCATTTTTAATGGCTCGGGAAGAAATCTGCAGTCTATTGTGACAGAAACCATCCTTCCGAAAGAAGGAGAAGATATTACGCAACATTTTTCATTGCAGAATCCGCATTTGTGGAATGGAAAGAAAGATCCCTATCTATATCAAATTCAGGTCGATGTTTATCAGAAAAATAAACTCATTGATTCGAATACGGAACCCTTAGGACTAAGATATTTCCATGTGGATGCTGAAAATGGTTTTTTCTTAAATGGTAAAGCACTTGATCTTCGTGGTGTCAGTAGGCATCAAGATCGAAAAGATAAAGCTTCTGCAATCTCGCAAGCCGATCACCGTGAAGACATGGATATCATGCTTGACATGGGGATTAATGCACTAAGGTTGGCGCACTATCAGCATGCCGAAGTCATCTATGAGATGGCAGATTCCAATGGCTTGGTAGTATGGGCAGAATTACCCTGGGTTGGCATGCCAGCAGGATTTTTATCTGAAAGTAATGGTTATGAGAAAACAGATGCTTTTCACGAAAATGCTAAGCAGCAATTATTAGAATTGATTCGTCAGAATTTTAACCATCCGTCTATTTTATTTTGGTGTATTTTCAATGAAATTCAAAGCCCTGAGGGAAAGGAACCAACAGCATTCATTAAGGAATTAAATGAAATTGTCAAGCAAGAAGATCCTAGTAGGATGACAGTAGGTGCAAGTATGCTCAGCCCTCAGAAATTTCCGCACATGCATGATATTACAGACCTTATAGCCTGGAATAGATACTATGGTTGGTACTACAAACTTCCTGAGGATATGGGAATCTTTCTTGATGAATTGCATCGGGATTTTCCAGGATTGAAGATTGGCATCAGTGAATATGGTGCTGGTGGCAGCATCAATCAGCATTCGGATCAGTTAAGCCCTCCAAATCCAATGGGATCACCTCATCCAGAACAATGGCAATCCCATTATCACGAGGAGAATTTGAGGATATTTGATGAGCGCCCTTTTGTTTGGGGGACTTTCGTTTGGAATATGTTTGACTTTGGATCACACTTTAGAAAAGAAGGTGATCACTATGGTATGAACGATAAAGGTTTGGTCACCTATGATCGTAAAACGAAAAAAGATGCCTTCTATTTTTATAAGTCGAATTGGTCTGAAGAACCAGTACTTCACATCACTTCTTCGAGATACCTCTTTCGAGAAGAGGCCGAAACACAAGTAAGAGTTTATACTAATATTGACAATGTTTCTTTGGAGATAAATGATCGGCAATATCCTACGAAATCACCGGAACGTGGAGTGATCGTTTGGGATGATGTAACATTGGATAAGGGGAATAATGGGGTAATTGTTAAGGCGGAAAAAGAGGGAAATATCTATACGGACGATTGCGTATGGGTAGTGGAAAGCCCTTACGAAGGCCTTAATTTATTTCGAGAAATCTTTGATTTCATGATGATAGCCAACAGGGTCAGCATTTTCGGTTTATTTTCTGCATTGTTTATATGGTTTTTTGGAATTAGAAAAGTGAAGGAAGGCGCAACCTGGAAAAAGATTTTACTATGGTTTATTTTCAGTGTCATGGTATTAACTTCTCTAATAATTTTGGCATTTAAATTTTACATGTCTACTAGGATGGGAGCCTAAACAAGGTAGGTCCCAATTAATATTGATAATGCCTATCACTTGATGAGGTACTTGGGGAGCTTCGATTCGGTCGCAACACAAATGCTCCATCACTTGCCTGAGTTGTGTTTTCAGGATGGATATGGTATGATTACCTCCATGACGACCCAGCGCAGCAAGGCCGTACATGAAGGAGCGCCCCAAGAAGGTAAATTCTGCTCCGGTTGCAAGAACAGAGGCAATATCAGGACCAGTTCGCATTCCGCTATCTATCATGATCTTTATTTGGTCTGCGTACTTGGGGGCGATGGCACGGAGGGCTTCAATCGTAGACTGTCCATGGTCCAATTGCCTGCCATCATGGTTTGAAATGATGATGCCATCCAGACCGAGTCTAATCGCGGTCTCCGTGTCTTCAAGGCTGGCTACGCCCTTCAGTACCAGTTTCCCCTTCCACTTGTCGCGTATCGTCTTGATCTTATCCTCATTGAGTCTGCATGAGAATGTCCTGTTCATAAATAGGCCTAGGTGCCTCAAATTTGCTCCTTTTGGTATGTATGGAGTAAGGGTTTTAAAGGAAGGTTGGCCTGCGATCAATGTTTCCATGGCCCAACGCGGTCGACCGAAGATTTGCAGGATATTGCGGATCGTCATCCTGGCAGGAATGGCCAGACCATTTTTGATTTCTTCCTGTGACTACCAATAGTACCAACCAGCACCGACAACAGCTGCCAGAATCAGTATTTCGATCAAACCATTACGGATACGCCTACCCGTTTTTCAATGGATGTAAGCCAATTCTCAAATATCACCCCTTTGGGTGAAGCAAGGATGTGCCAGATAGCTCAAATTTGAATCAATCATTCACTTTAAATCAAACAAGCATCATGAAAAATCTTATTGTGTCCCTCGCAAGTATTCTGGTTACCGGCCTATTCTTTGCGTGGACTCCCCTAACTCAATCAGCATCAAGTAGCCCGACTACAAGCGAGGAAGATTACTACTTTGCCAATAGAGATGATATTGTGGCTGGAGGTATACGCAAGCTCACTGCACAGGAGAGATCAGCCTTTTTGTCCCTGTTGTCGGATGCAAACATGTATAAGAGTGTCAGAGAGAAAGATTGGGCAAAACACCGAAAGAAAATCATGGAATCACTCAAGAAACTACAGGAAAGAATGAAAGGTGTTAGATGGATGGGCCCTAATGGTGAGACCTATGGATCCTATTCGGAATACCTCGAAGGTGCCTGGGGAGTACCCTATCCCAGTGAAGGCAATCCCTATGATCCTTTCCGGTAATCATTTCCATTCACCAAAACCACTCCATGGCAGCCTCAACAAACTATTGACCACTGGGCAGAACTACATAATTGGTTCTGCCCATCTCTCCCTATCCAGCTACTCTTTTGTCCCTTGTGGACAATCTGTAGTAAATCGAGAAAATTGCCTTGTTAACTCCATTGGATGTCTCATTCATAACCCATCACCCGTATCGATATTTCGATCGACGAGGACATAGTATCAGGTAGTGCAGTATCGATCCGAATCAACAATCATAGATCTTTTCCAAGATTTCTCCTGGCCATTTAACCAGGATTTGCAAAACCTACATTGATAGTCACGATTCGTCTGCAATCAAATGACTGGGGAGATCTTCGATTCGGTCGCAACACAGCTGCTCCATCACTTGCCTGAGTTGTGTTTTCAGGATGGATATGGTATGATTACCTCCATGACGACCCAGCGCAGCAACTCCGTACATAAAGGAGCGCCCCAAGAAGGTAAATTCTGCTCCGGTTGCAAGAACAGAGGCAATATCAGGACCAGTTCGCATTCCGCTATCTATCATGATCTTTATTTGGTCTGCGTACTTGGGGGCGATGGTACGGAGTGCTTCAATCGTAGACTGTCCATGGTCCAATTGTCTGCCACCGTGGTTTGAAATGATGATGCCATCTAAACCAAGTTTAATCGCGGTCTCCGTGTCTTCAAGGCTGGCTACCCCCTTTAGCACCAGTTTCCCCTTCCACTTATCGCGTATCGTCTTGATCTTGTCCTCATTGAGTCTACCTGAGAATGTCCTGTTCATAAATAGGCCTAGGTGCCGCAAGTTTGCACCTTTTGGTATATAGGGAGTGAGGGTTTTAAAGGAAGGTTGTCCTGCGATCAATGTTTCCATGGCCCAACGAGGTCGACCGAAGATTTGCAGGATATTGCGGAGCGTCATCCTGGGAGGAATGGCCAGACCATTTTTGATTTCCTTAGAACGATACCCAAATGTGGGTACATCCGATAATATGACCAAAACCGGATATGCTGCAGCCTCCAAGCGTTCCAACAGATCATCGCGCAAACGATCTTCTACAGGATTATAAAGTTGGAACCAAGCATTGCCTTCTGTGATTTCACTGATGGTTTCTAGAGAGGCGGTAGCAACGGTACTGAGGATGAAGGGAATGTTGTGATCGTAAGCAGCCTTTGCGAGAATCTCAGAAGCTCGTGGCCACATCAAACCCTGTAATCCGATGGGAGATATGCCAAAAGGCGCATCATACATTCTGTCAAAAAGGCTGGTCTGCATCGATGCATCACCATGATCTTTGATGTAAACGGGTTTCAGTTGTACTCTACGAATTTCGTCTGTATTTCGGCGAAGATTTACGCCACTGTTGCAGCCCCCATCCAGATAGTCAAAAGCAAATTGAGGAATGCGCTTCTTGGCCTTATCACGCAAATATTCGATATCTGGATACTTAGGATTATATGCTATTTCCATTTCTTCTTGGTTGGTTATTGGTTCCCTGACTAAAAATACGATCTCGATCCTCATCAACTGTTCTACTGCCTACTGGAAGCAATGTCATTTATGCTAGAGGTAAATGGCGAAAATAGGCCAAAAAACAACATCTATCCGGGCCTTTGATATTTGCCTTACCTATATTTGATCGGTCGTCTTTGTCTTTAAAATACTTCATATGAAAGTCCTACTTGCACGAATATTGGCAACATTCCTTCTTTTTCATGCTTATGCCCAGGTTTCAGGACAGATGGATGTTGGGGCTGGACTAACAAAAGACCTTGATGTCCGCGTGAGAGAACGCATCACCCCTGAAAAAATCATTTGGTTGTCTGATACAACCAATAGCCAAGTTGTCAATGCGAAAGCACTGTTAAAGAAAGGATCGGGGCAAGCCGATCTCGAAGGAAGGAACCTATGCAACCTTGTTGGTGGTCCCTCTATGAATCCCAGTATTGTACTGGATTTTGGCCGGGAATTGCATGGTGGGATAGAGATCGTTAGTGGTATTTTCGAAGGAAAACACCCTGTCAACGTCAGAATCACCTTGGGTGAGTCAGTGAGTGAAGCAATGAGCCAGATCGCAACTTCGACAGCCACCAATGATCATGCACTGAGGGAATTTACGGTCGGAGTGCCGTGGTTGGGAAAGGTTCATATTGGTAACAGCGGTTTCCGTTTTGCCAAAATTGAAATGCTTGATCAGGACCGCACATTGAAGCTTAAAGAAATCAATGCCATTTCGATATATCGACCCATACCGTATGTAGGCTCTTTTCGATCAAGCGATAGTTTGCTAAATGAAATCTGGAATGTGGGTGCATATACGGTGCATCTAAACATGCAAGATTATTTGTGGGATGGTATAAAGAGAGACCGTTTGGTGTGGGTAGGTGACATGCACCCGGAAGTAATGACTATTCTTTCAGTTTTTGGTAATAATGAAGTTGTGCCCAAGAGCCTTGATTTGATTCAGAAAATCACCCACCTTCCAGATTGGATGAATGGCATCAGTTCCTATTCTATGTGGTGGATCATGATCCAACTGGAATGGTATTGGAACACAGGAGATCTGTCTTATTTACAAGGACACCAGGAATATTTGTTTGACTTGCTTGGGGTGCTCAAATCAAAAATTGATGACAAGGGCAATGAGCAATTGGATGGAAATCGTTTTTTAGACTGGCCGACCAGTCCCAATAAAGAGGCCATTGATGCGGGTCTACAAGCAATGATGGTCATGACCTTTAGTGCCGGAGCCGAAATTGCATCCATCCTAGGTGAAGATGAGAAAAGATCAGAGTACTTGCAAGTCATTGAACTTCTGCAAAAACATGTACCTGATCCTAATGACAACAAATCAGCTGCCGCTTTACTAGCTATATCGGGTTTGAAATCCGCCAAGGAGATCAACGATGCCTTTCTCTCGGTAAATCCAATTGATGGAATTTCAACGTTTTATGGATATTATGTATTACAGGCTCGTGCACTAGCAGGTGATTATCAGGGCGCTATGGAAGTGATTAAGAAATACTGGGGAGGTATGCTTGCACTAGGTGCCACTACATTCTGGGAGGACTTTGACCTAAGGTGGATGAAAAATGCTGGCAGAATAGATCAAATAACCCCACAGGGAAAGATCGACGTTCATGCCACTTATGGTGATTACTGTTACGTAGGTCTGAGACATTCGCTATGCCATGGCTGGGCTAGTGGCCCCACTGCATGGCTATCAGAGCATGTACTAGGCATCGAGATTCTCGAACCAGGATGTACAAAGGTGCGTGTCAATCCACATCTGGGCGAACTTGAGTGGGTAGAAGGGAGCTATCCTACGCCCTTTGGGCCCATCACCGTGCGACACAGCAAAACAGCAAGTGGCGGAATTAGGTCAGAGATAGAAACACCTAAAGAAATTGAGGTCGTTGATATCTGATACAAAATTCTCACTACCAGATTAATTTGAATACTGATTACCTTACAAGCTCAGCATCTGACCCACTTGTCCTCTCTTTTTGCTCTACAAAATAGGGTTGGAAGCTATAGGATGAATTCGGATCCCAATGGGCATTAATTTTTGGTAGAAATGATTTCAGCTTTTTGATTTCATGTACATAGCTAGAGTTTGAAGCTTCATTGGTCCACTCATGAGGATCATTTTCGTGATCATAGAATTCAGCACCTCCATCTTCATATTGGATATACCTAAACCGGTCTGATTTGATGGTATGATTATTCATGCCAAAGGTGGTGATGGCATAAGCATCTTCTGATGAACCTTCCATCAACATTTTTGGGACTAAACTAATACCTTCGTTTTTCTCATAAGCAGGGAGTCCGCACAGATCGAGTAGAGTGGGATAGATGGAAAGCATTTCTGCCGGTGCATGGATCACTTTTTCTTTGGGCAACTGGGGAGCCACAAACATCAATGGAGCATTAGTGGCTGGTTCCCATAGGGCATGTTTGGCAAATGTGCCCTTTTCCCCCAAACGATAACCATGGTCTGACCATAGCACAATCACTGTATTATTGTAATGATCACTTTGCTTAAATGCTTCCATCAGCCTGCCTATCTGGTGGTCCACAAAACTGATGCAGGCTAAGTACGCTTGTATAATGTTTTTCCACTCTCCACTCTCTTTGGCCCATTCAGTCGTGGGCATCATGGGTAGGTCATTTATCTTTAGGGCAACTGGTGGCACATCATCTAGATCATCGGGTTGGTACGGCGCTGTCTCAATCTCTTCGACAGGATGCAGATCAAACCATTTCTGCGGTACATATAGAGGTACATGCGGCCGTAGAAACCCCAGGCCCAGAAAAAAGGGCTGGTCGTATGTTCTCTCAAGTCGTTCTATCGCCCAATCTACCGACTGATGATCAGGCATCAGCGAATCTACCGTAGGATATGCACCCCAGTCTGTACTGGTACGACCATATTGTGCTCTGTCTGAGGTTCCATATCCATCCCAGACAAATCGCTCTGCGGGGAGGGGACCAAAGCCTTTTACCCTTCCCCCTGATTCATCAAACACTCCTTCGGGCGCATGCGAATGAAACAGCTTTCCGATGCCCATGGTATGGTACCCGTGGTTGTTAAAGTATTCGGGGAGAAAGATAATGTCTTCGGTCGCTGGATTTTCTGAACGAATCTGATTATCTGGTATCATTCCGTAGATTCCCGTAGTAGATGGCCGCAAACCAGTCATTATGGAAGCCCTCGAAGGACCACATAAGGGTGCCTGGCAGTGGGCATTGGAAAATAACACTCCCTCTGCTGCCAGCTTATCCATATTTGGAGTTTTGGTGTTGGAGTATTTATTGAGACAACCTAGCCAGGTGTTCAAATCATCTACGGCAATGAATAGGACATTTAAAGACTTTGGATCTGTTTCTTCACTTTTCTCAGTGGATGCAGTGCCGCATGCCCAAAAGACCACTAAGGCTATTACAAATGCACTAAACAATGTTTGATACTTCATTTGATTGGATTTTTCACCTGATTATGTTAATAAAACGTGCTAACAGATCTTAACAACACTGATGTCTAGCAAGGCTCCAAGTTTTTCAATATGGTCTGTGATATGCCCTATACCGATGGCGCAATGATGTGCTGGACCTTGCTTTGACCATTTATTCATAAACTGTTTGGCTCCAATGGAGAACCGATATCGGCTATTCGTATTTCCGATTTGCAAGGTTGGGCCAGGCACGGATTCCCCCTCGGCAACCAGTAAGAAAACCTCATTTTTACCTTCCACCACCGAAAGCAAAGTTACCGGACCATGCTTCACTGTCATTTGAATGGATAGTCCTTTCCCGGGCTTACCATGATATACCGGAAGTGGTACCAATTGTATCTCTCCCTCAGCGATGGCGAAGTGTGCCGGACCATCATGACCCAGCATCACAATATCATCATTATAGTCCATGGCATAAAACTCTGAGAATGAACCACCAACACCAAAGGAATCCATAATTTTCATGGCCTGTGCATTCTTCACTTCGCATTCACCCGCAACCGGTACATTCTTTCCTGTCAGTAAGGTATTGCCAGCAATAATTGAGGTGACTATATTTTCGTATTCGTTACCCGATTCACCCTCATAGTAGTAGGCCAGGGCACCTAAGTTATGTGCGCTGACTAATTTGTCCAGGGCAACTGACGTGCGCGCAGCCCGTATGATTTCTTCTTGTTCACAGGCAGCAACTACCTCGAAAGTGTCGTGAAATTCTTGAATTTTTTCTTCAACTTCCGCATCGGTGGCTTCATCACGGCACTTTTTCAATTCACACATTTCAATTAATTCGATGTGCGTACCAAATGCAGCAGCCTGTTTGGTGAAGTCGGAATAGACATCTAACATTCCACCATAATAATGACCCAAAATGCCCAAACGATTGGCACGCATAGCTGAAGCTACAGCAGCTGCATTGATCCATCCTTGGATGTCATCCCATACGGCTTTCTCCCCTAGATACCCGGTTACAAACTCATAGCGAATTCCGACGCGATTGAAAACATTAGCAATTTCTGGAACCGAACAAGCCTGGCAATGGGCCAACCATTCTCCAGTCATTAGTCCTCGATCATTGAGATTGTTGAATTTCTCATAGTCAATTGCCGCAACCGGTTGTATGTTTAAAACGATAATGGGACATTTTACCTTCTGGGCAATTGGCAAGACTGTGGACGATAAGGCGTAAGTAGATACATATAGAAAAACAATCTCGACGTCGCTTTTCTTCAAGTAGTCTCCTGCCTCTATTGCTTTTTCTGGAGCATCAACAAGGCCGGCATCAATGACTTCAGCTCCAAATGCCTCCATTTTACCAGCGATTTGCTTTTGGTAAACGATCAGGCGGTCCAACAATCCATCAAACTGATCCCAATAGGTATCAAGTCCAATGCCGAATAATCCAACTCGAGTCATATAATGTGTATTTACATTGAATTTCCAATTCCCACAAGAAATACCGATAATATGATGATCACAATTCCGATCGTGATCGTCAATTTCGTCCGTGGGGTGACGCCCTTCCATTCCCGTCGATAGATCCCCCACATATTGGCGGTTAGAATGATGGTTGACATGTGTAGTATCCAAGAACTGGCACCGTTGCCCAATTTGCTTTCTCCCATTCCATAGAAAAAGAACTGTAAGAACCAAGTAGTTCCTGCTAGCGCTGAGAACAGGATATTGTGGGCAATTGGCGTAGACCCATTGATGAAATCCCTGTATGATTTATTCTTTAAGCTCAAAACCAATGTCCAGATGAAATTGGTTGTCAATCCACCCCAAAGGATAACTATGAATGTTACGTTATTTTGATACAGTGGATTATAACCTGCGGCAACAGCTGCATCTGCCAGGGGCTTACCGGCTTCAATGCCGAAATTGAAAAATGAACTCAGGATGCCGGAGAGTATGGCTATAGTTAATCCCTTGACCAGGCTAAATTCTTCTACACTCGCTTTCTGTTGCTCTGTAGAGAGCTCACTTTCTTTCATCATTCCGGCTTTCCCAGATATGGAAATCCCAATTAAACAAATCAGGACACCGAGTAAAACCAATTGACCTCCTGATGAGGCCATCATGTTTGTAAAAGAAATCTTCCCCTCGGTGGGATTAATATTGTAATAAATGGATGGAACAATGGCACCGAAGGCTGCGCAAAAGCCAAGCACCACCGAATTGCCCAGGGACATGCCAAGATACCTGATCCCCAGCCCATAGGACAAACCACCAACTCCCCAGAGCAAGCCCATGATGAAAGTGAAAAATATGATTTGACGTGAGGCTGCCGCAATAATTTCCCCAAACCCTGGCACTGTAAGCCAAGCCGCCAAAGGAGGAACAATTAACCAAGAAAATAGACCGCCGACAATCCAGTAACTTTCCCACGCCCATCCTTTAACCTTGTTAAAAGGCATGTAAAAGCTTCCCGCTGCTATGCCCCCCAAAGAATGAAATATGACGCCTAATAGGGCTTGCATGAAGTTATGATTCGATTAAATTATTCAGATGTGTTTATTGGGAATAAATAGTACAACTTTGATTTGCAGCCTTTTTACACTTACAGCTAGTTTTCAGGATGTCGTGCAATATAATCTAAAAGGAATGCCTTCACATCTTCAACTGTACCTTGTTTTAGTCCACCATTGGTAGCACCGGTTATCCAGTACAGTATCATTCCTGCATCAGAACAATCCCATTTCCCTTTTTGAAAATTCACCACATCATCTACTTCAGCTATTTTTCCTTGAAGCCATACCTGTTGTATGCGCGAATCGGGATGGTTCTTTGCCCAATCCCAATCAGCTAGATCTACCTTTAGTTTTATGTTTTGATCAGGAATTCGCACTTCTTCTACTCCAAGATCTACGATCTGCTGCCAGGTATAGAAATCACCAGCATTGTCATTTGCCGGATGATGGGTAACTATTTTGATGTATGGATGTTTTTCTTTGGGTGTGGCATCCAAAGCAAGGCCAATAATATCTGGTTCTCCGGCTTCAACGATCCATAGTGGGTCGTAAGCCGTTGAAGCATTTATTGCATTACACAAGTCTTTTATGGTTTCATCTTTTTGCCACTTTGCATCATAAAATACAAGCGATTCAAAGCCTCCCCAACGTCTGGCGGTTACATCGCAACAGGATTGCATCAGCGCATGACGTTCTTTTTCTGCTTTTTCCGAAATTCTTGGACCCCTTACCAAATCGCAACTGTGTGAATAGTGTACCAATCTTTCCTCCAATCCTGCTGCACGCAACAAAGCGATTGATACAGCGGTACCTCCCAGGTCATCAGGATCCGGGGAGTTTCCATCAGCAATAATGGCTACCCGCCCTGCTGGAGGATCTATCTTTGGTGATGATGTAGTCAATATTTGAACAGGTCCCAACAAACCTGAGGAAAGAGGCTCCGAAAACTTAAAGGAACGCATCGCTAATTCTGTGGTAAAGGTGTATCTGCCGGTTGTGAATTCCTGGCCTCCCATCAATCCATTTTCAAATTTTACAGTACGTGCCTTTGCATCTGGTTCCTGCCGGTCGCCCAATAGCCGATTGATCCACCGATTGGCGACTTCAATTTCCAAGTCATTGCTTCCTTCTCGGAGGGTACTGGTAATATCAATACGCCACGGTGCGCACCAAATTACTCCTACATCTTGTCCATTTAATGTTATCCTGGCGATATCTTTTACAACTCCCAGGTCGAGGTAGTATTTTCTATCATCCAACTTTTCAACATTGATGGTCTTTTGGTATGTCGCAATACCGGAGTAGTACTTTAAACCACGCATTTCATGTTGAGTCCAGTCTTGGAGTTCATCGAATTTAATATGTTCCGGCCCACCATATTTTGCATCAAAGGAGACGTCCCAAGAACCTTCGATGGTTTTTAGTTCTTTTAAGACTGGAAAATTATGCCCCACTTCTTCAGCAGCGGATTGCCGACTCTTAGCGGAAAAGGTGATGAAGAAACTTTCGTGAGGAAAGAATTCTAGTGGTACGGTCGTCAAGTCATTATCGACGGAATAATTGGCAATTGGTCTTGATTCTCCAGTAGTGGGTACCCATAATGTGGGTTCTCCAACTGCACGAAAAGTACAATGGGTGTTTTGGAATTGTTCAGTTTTGTTGGCCACAAAATAAATGTCTCTATCCGCTGTTCTTCGGTGACCAGAACGAATGCAATTATTTTCGGACTTAAAATCTTCAGCGATATTCTCTTTTGCTAGGAGTGCTATGGTATTTTCATAGGTCGGATATAATTTATCTGAAGAAAGACTTGCTAGGTCGCCTCCCCAATAAATGATTCCCTTGCCATACTTCCTCTCTGTTCTATTGTCCGGTATTTGAAGAGATCCCCAAAGGTGTTCAGCTAGTACTTGCAGCCGACTATCACAATCTGGATAATTCCTTAAACTTGGAGATTTGACGGGAGGAGTTCCAATTATTTTTGCTCCCTCAGCCACAAGTGAAGTGATCTTCTCTAGTAACTCTGGAGTCATTGTTTTAAAATTTGGTAACACCATTATCTCATAAGAAGAAGCTCCGCGAAAAACAATTTTTCCATCTTCTACTACAGCCCTTTCCATCAGCATTTTGGGGGAGCAACCATCAAATCCATATCCCTTTTTGTCAGGGGTAGCTCCATTTTCATGCAAGGCATCTGCTGGAGGTGTAAATACCATGGGGGCGCCCTCAGGAGTAAGATAAAGGATGTCAGAAATCGCCTGACCTTGTTGCATCATATGAGAGCAACGGCTGATGTACTTATGGTAGGCTTCTACCATGGGCCACCAGGTCTGTCCACGATCCCAATGCACCCCATAGCGACCCATGGTCATACCAGGGCGGTATTCATTACCAAGTGGTTTATGGGCAAAGGTATGGTACACGAATCGATTAACACCCAGTGCCAATGCCCAGTCACTTTGGTCTTTCATCGACCAGGGATACTCTTGCCAGGCTTCATCATTATTTGAGGTAAAAACTTCTGCCCCTACAATGGGTTGCCCGGTAATATGTGAAATGGAAGTAGCTTCCAAAACTGCATACCAGGTAACATATCCAAAACGCTTACTCCAAAATTCTGCCATAATTACATCGGCGATTGCTCCCAGATCAAGGTCGCCTGCAGGATTCATGTCATAGGGTTCAATGGTCAGCTCCAAGTCATTTTTATGCGCATATGCTTTGCCAAACTCCACATGATTTTCCAATACTAATTCCTTGCAAGTTTGACGTAAATCCCATAGGAAGCGTTCGGTTATTTCTACATTTTGAACTACTCGCCCAGTATAGGCTAAGAAATATGGTTCGGGATCATACCCACGACTTTTCCTAAATGCTTCGACAATCCCTTCAGTCCAGTTTTGAGCACCACTTTCCCAGCTATCCATATGGAAGCCAGTCCAACCGACCCCTTCTTTTCTGGGGGCTGTCTTTTTCAATAAGATATCCGTGAAATTTTTCAAGTGATTTCTGAAGGCGATGGTATCCATTTTATTGCTCTCCAGACCAATTACCGGTTCTGGGGATGGCCGTGTGCTGGCACCAGTCACCCTTTTTCCCATACGGATTATCGTCCATTGACCCGCAGGGGCATCCCAAACCAGTAGCCCGTCTGACTGCATGTATTTGGTGATATTAATGATCTGTTCCTTTTCAAGTGCTTCACTATGATCTATTTCCAGGTAACTAGCCGGGTCAGGTAGGAAAGGCTTGACCTTTGGCTTTGAAGAATAGGGATCTCTTTCATAAAGTGCTTTTTCGTTTATATCAGTAATCACAGGTTTCACGGAATTTGGAATCGCGTATACAGCTATATCTTCATAATAGGGATCTTTCATCTTATGCCAGGTCGTGCTTCTTTGCTCCGGAATGGGAAGTGTGACTTTTACTATTCTATTTCCCAAAACATCGGTTTCACTAAAAACCAGATGCTTCATAGATTCTTCCGGTTTTACCCAAGGACCGCCACTCCCGCACCAGCCTGGACCCGCACCCAAGAGTATTTTTATCCCTAGTCGTTCTGCCTCTCTTACAGCGTGCACATATAGATCCTGCCATTCCTCACTCATAAAATCTACCGGTCCTCGGGGGACACCGATTCCAACTTCAAGAAATATTAAATTGCTGATACCGACTTCTTTCATCGATTCTAGGTCTGCTGTCATGGCTTCGCGAGATAAATTGCCATCCATGAAGTACCAGTAGACACCGGGTTTCGAAGAATCTGGCGGGTCTTTAAATGCTTCTTTTAAGCCATCTAATGGAGGGGAGGTATTACTTACTGTTACAATTGACAAGCTAAATAACACTGCCATAAATCCAACCCATTCCCGTAAGGAAACTGCAAATAGATTTTTGATTTGAAACATTTAGTCAGTATTTATTTATGATGATCATGTTTATCTTATCATAGGGGTCTGAACAACTCCTTCCCCTTTTAGAAAATCCCGATAGTTAATGGCTTGATTACTAGAATCTAACTTTAAATTCCATTTTTGCAGATAGTGATCACGAGGATTAAAATCATCCCCAATTTTTTCTAGAGCCAGATTGAGCTTTGTATCCATTTCTCGCTGAAGATCCTTCAATTCAAGCTTGTCAACCAGATTGGTCATTTGGAAAGGATCGCTAAGGTTGTCGAATAATTTACTCGCACCTTCTAGCGTACGTGCATAGGTATATTGCTTGGTACGAATGGCGCGGTATTCGGGATAGACATACTCTCTTGTAAAAGGGCAAACATTCATGACTAAGGCTACGCGATCGATAGCTGGATCCGGTGACCTGATTAAATCAGAGAGATTTTCACCTTCGACAGATTCAGGAATTTCGATATTTGCCAAACCTAGTAGTGAAGGAAGAATATCAGGAGTACTGATGGGTGCATTTATAACCGCGCCTCGATTTTCACCAATTGCCGGATATCTTATCAGAAAAGGAACTCTGATGGATTCATCCCATGCCAATTGCTTGGTAAAGGGTTTAATGCCATGTGCCCCCATCATTTCTCCATGGTCTGAGCTTAGCACAATAATGGTATTACCTAATAAATCTAGTTCCATCATTTTTTGGAGAATGTGTCCAATCGCTTCATCAGTTGCTGTACAATGCGCGTAATATCCTTGCAGCTCTTTTCTGATTTCAGCTTCCCATTCTTTAGGCACATTAGGTGCAAGGATTAGCTCCTCTCGAGGGTACATTGCTCTATATTTCGCCGGTGCACTATGGTGGGGGAAATGTGGAGTAGCTATGGATACGAATAAGAGAAAACGCTCTTCGCTCTTAACCCTTTGGCTGATGAAGCTGATGGCATCTTTGGCCAATGCGTTGGGTGAGTATTCATCCCAATACTTAATTTCAGGATTATCGTGCTCATAATAAGCCATCTCATTGTAGTCATGAGAACATTCCAGAGCTTTCCAATATTCAAAACCTTGTCGTCTTTCTGGCTCAACATTGTTTAGTCTACCATGTCCATCGAGGTGCCATTTTCCTAGGTACCCAGTTTTATAACCTTCGGCTTTAAATATTTCTGCCATGCAAAGTTCCTCGTCGGGCAAGTAAAGGTCGTTTAGGAACATTCCGGTTGAAGTTGGATAACGACCTGTCAAGAGGGCGGCTCGATGTGGGGTACACACTGGGCATACTGATACCGCGTTTGCGAAATTTACCGCCTCCTGTGCAAACTTGTCAATATTTGAGGTTTTGACATTGGGATCACCAGCATAGCCGAAGGCGGATGCCCTCCATTGATCGGTTAAAATATAGACAATATTGGGTTTAGTTATTGGTTCTGCTCTTTTACAGGCGCTTGCAATAAGTATCAAAGCAAATAGAGTGAATATCATTTTCTGATGAACATTACACATATGTTTTCTCTTATTAATTAGTTTAATGGATGAGATCTAATCAATGGATATAATTATCATGGAACAGATCAAACGGAACTCAATGATCAGAGAAAGCTCATCTTAAATCGGATTAACCCAATCACTGAATCATGTATCCCGATTAAGAAGAACTTTAGACCTAGTATATTCTTGAAAAAAACGCTCATCAATTTCAGGTCTATTCTTTTTGGGTCAAAAAAGACTTAAATTCATAGCTACCCGGTAATACTGTCAGCTCAAAAGTATCCATGGCTTTCTTCAACAGTTTCACGTCAGCATTTTCCGAGAAGGAAGTACCATTCAATATCAGATTTTTACCTGTCTTGCCAGGGATCACAATTTTCGCTGTCGTATTCGGCGGTATGGTCACATTCAGCTGGAATACACCCTTTTCCATTTTCCAGGCTGAACTCACCTCTCCATAAGGGCAATTGTATTTTGCCTGTGCGGAGCTTAGTGGTCCATCCGGCAGCGGCGCAATGAGTATTTCTTTATAACCGGCTTTTATTGGTTTAATACCTGCAATACGCTCGTACATCCATTGCCCGATTGCGCCATAGGCGTAGTGGTTAAATGAATTCATCCCTCCTTTATGAAAGCCATCTTCGTGCGTGTAACTGTCCCAACGTTCCCACATGGTGGTTGCCCCCTGATTGATGGAGTAAAACCACGATGGATAGGATTCCTTATACAGCATTTCGAACATTAAGTCGGTTCTGTTAATTTTTTCAAGTACCGGAGCCAAAAGAGGCGTTCCCAGAAAGCCTGTGCGCAAATGATTCTCTGCCTTTTCAATTTCAGCAATTAAATGAGGAATGGCTTTCTGTTCCATTTCAGGGCTCAACAGGTTGAAACCAATGGCCAATAGGTAAGCTGTTTGGGTAGGTTTTCCTTTGCTCACCCTTCCCTCGGCATCAAAAAAGTGGTTTTGAAAGGCTATTTGAATCTCATTGAGCCTTGATCGTAACTTTGTTACATCTTCAGATAGTCCCAATATTTTGGCAGCTTGTAAACTCAGGTCAACAGATCTTGCGTTATAAGCAGTTGACACCAATTTTTCATCCGTTTCTCCTTTGCGCTCATCTGTGGGGTGTTCCGAAAAAGGTTGCAGCCAATCGCCATAGGTAAATAGATCGACAATATGATCTTCAGATACAGACTGATAATAATTTATCCACTCCAGCATGGATTGATAACTGTCTTCCAGGATTTTCACATCGCCTGTGCGGAGATAGATTTCCCAGGGGATGACGGTTGCAGCATCTCCCCAGCCCGCAGAGGTACGTCTCCCGTCAATATCCGGAACGACGATGGGAACAGAACCATTTTCGCGTTGATCCTCACGCAAGCTCTGCATCCAACTTGACCAAAATGAATGTGAATCGGCAATAAAAAGTGAGGTTGGAATAAATACCTGTGCATCGCCCGTCCAGCCTGCACGTTCATCACGCTGAGGGCAATCGGTTGGAATATCTAAAAAATTGCCGCGCAAGCCCCATTCAATATTACTTTGTAGTTGATTCAGTTTTTCATGGGAAGAAGAAAAGGTGCCAGCCATATGAAAATCGGAATATTGCACCAAGCCGGTAACCCAGGTTTTTTCGGGCGCAAAGCTTTCATCAAAACCGCTCAACTCTACATACCTGAATCCGTGAAAGGTAAACTTTGGTTGCCACTCAATTACACTATCTTTTACGGGCATATAAAAATCAGTAGAAACGGCGCTTCTATAATTCCTGGTGTAGATTTCTCCATTGGGTTGAAGCATTTCGGCAAACCTGATTCGGACCTTTTGACCTTTTTTTACCGGGATGTTTATTTTAGGAATACCGGCCATGTTTTGACCTAAATCAAATACCACATTTCCCTTTGCAGGTTTAGAAATGGTTTGTGTGGATAGAGATAATTTGGCTCTAACTGGATGGTGACGTTTGGGGGTGAGTGCTACGTTTTCCGAAATGGACTGTGCGGCAACATCAGTCCATTCGGTATCGTCAAAACTGTTTGTACTCCAAGCTGGCATATCAAAGTTGGCATCATAGCTTTCACCATCATAGATGCTGGAATATCTAATCGGCCCCTCAACTGTTCCAGACCATAAATGATCTGTGATAAAGGTTTCATGATCGCCGTTTTTATATTCTACTTCAAGTTGCGCAATTACCTGAGGGTCAACTTCTGCATATCCACGAAAAATAAGACGTCCCGAATACCAGCCTTCAGCAAGTTCGATTCCAATTGTATTTTCCCCATTCTTAAGTAGGGCCTCTACATCATAAGTCAGAGTCTCAATACGTTTTTGGTAAGGTGTCCAACCAGGAGTAAGTGCATCATGTCCTACCTGCGTTCCATTAATATGTGCTTGAAATAGGCCTTTTGCGGTGATATAAAGGCGCGCTTTTTCAACATTTTCGTCTAGAATTATGTCTTTCCGCAAATATTGAACTCGGTGGACCTTCTTATTAATTTCTGGAACTTGCACTGCTTTTTCGTCAGGCAGATTGATCCATTTTGCTTTCCAGTCATTGTTATGCAACAGGCCTAATTCAAAAAATGCTTTTCTGCTCCATTTGGATTCGTTCCCCTGGTTATCCCAGACCTTTACTTGCCAGAAGACCTCCTGCCTAGAAGAAAGATCCTCACCTTTATATTTTACGTATAAACTTTGGTCTGAACGCACTTTTCCACTTTGCCATAAATCAGGTTTATTTGGCAGCAATTCTGGCGAACTTGCAGCGACTAGGGCATAAGCACTTTGTGATTGAACTGCTTGAGGTAGTTGCCAGGAAAAAGTTGGATGACTGTCATAAAATCCTATTGGATTGGTAAAGCCTTCGCATACAGTTAGACTGCTTGGAGCTTGGATTTTGTCATTAGTATTGCATGAAAGGACTGATAGAAGTAAGGTTGCAACAAGAAAGAAAAGAGCGTGATTTGACTTGTTCATCAAGTTTGAATTTTAGGACTAATGTTGTTCTCGTATTCTATTAAATGTCAGCTACTAAGCAACTCATT
>JABDMH010000130.1 GCA_013001595.1 Saprospiraceae bacterium
GTACTTGATGGCGTACAAAGTCACATCTATTCCTACGGACATCGCAATCCTCAAGGACTTGTCTTTAGAAACAATGGTCTGCTCTATTCTGATGAACATGGACCAAATACCGACGATGAGGTCAACATGATTGAGTCAGGTACCAATTATGGATGGCCAAATGTAGTAGGTTATCAAGATGACCAAGCCTATGATTATTGCGATTGGTCTACTGCCACAAATTGCGCAGGTGAAAATTATTCCAATGGATCGTGCCCTGAGTCTGCCACACTGGTTGAAGAAAGTAGTTTCACAGCTGACAACTACATGGATCCGCTGTTTTCAATGTTTAATGTTACAGATGACTACGACTATAATAACCCTGCCTGCGAAAATGCCTGGATCTGTCGTCCAAATGTAGCACCTTCAAGTCTCGGAATATACGAAGGCAATGCCATCCCATCGTGGAAGAATTCACTACTGGTAACCAGCTTGAAGAGAGGAAGAGTATACAGACTCAAATTGAATGAACAGGGCACAGCAGTCGTAGGTGATACTATGCAGCTATTTTATACTCAGAATCGGTATCGCGATATTGCTGTCCATCCTAATGGCAAATCTTTTTATCTGATCACCGATGAGAGAGGATCGACCTCAGATGCTTCTGGACTGAACATAATGCGAACAATGGTCAATCCAGGTGCCATCTTGAAATTCACACTGGAAGAATCGACCACTCGGATCGACCAAGTGAACGAAAACAGATTTCGAGTTTGGCCAAATCCTGCATCCGCCACTATCCATTTTGAGCTTAGACATGAAGTTGGCCGCACGTTTTCTGCAGATCTGATCAACACTTCAGGACAAATCATACATTCTTACAAAGGTCTAGGAGCTGGAATACATGCAAGATCAGTCAGTGGTTTTCCTGCCGGCATGTACACACTGCGGCTTTATGATCGAGATGGATCATGGCAGCAAAGGGTAGTAATCTTTTGATCCCTCACAGAGCTAATTGACCAACTGCTGAAGTATTAAGGTGCTTTTAGAGAATTCTTTTATAATTTTCAACCGTCAAACCAGCATAGGGGGCCGCATAATCTTTTAGCATCTCCAAATCTGAATCGGATAATTTCCTAAGGTTCTGCAGCACTTGAACATTCTCTTCCAATTCGCGAGTATTACTACACCCACTGCATAGAGACGATATTGGCAGGGAATAGACGTATTGGTGAAGATTTGCAAATGTCAGTTCGGTATTGTCCACCATGTCGGGAATATCATCCGTCCTAATATTGGCTGGAGTCGTATCAATCCTATTGCCCATCATGCTACCACCGGCCATGGTTTTCATAGCGATGACCCCATACTTCTTCTCGAGCAAAGCAGGGAGTGCAAGTAGCTGGAAAGATTCGAAGGAAGGATCGCACACATTGAGAGGCATTTGACAGGTATCAAGCTCAAGGCCCATCTCTTCCAACTTGCTAAGAAAATACAAATGAGTTTTCGGATTCTGATGACCAGTGAAGCCAATGTACCTGGTTTTACCCTTTTCCTTAGCTTCGAGAAAAACATCCAACACGCCATCCCTCAATCGGTTGTCAACATCTTCAAGTGTAGTAAGTGTATGTATTTGCCACAAATCTAAATAGTCAGTTTTCAGAGCCTTCAGAGATTCATCCAATTGTTTGGCGACTCCTTTTCCTGTTCTGGCCGGAGCCTTAGACATTAAGAAAATCTGGTCTCGGTACTTGGGTGTCAAAAAACGACCCATGTATTCTTCAGCACGTCCATCATGATATCTCCTTGCGTTGTCGTAAAAGCGTACTCCCAATTCCATCGCCCGCTCAACCATCAGCTCAGCTTCTTTGGGTTTTTCTGTAATCCCTAAATGATATCCACCGAGGCAAAATGCCGTCACCTTTGTACCATCTCGCATCAACTGCCGCTTAGGTAGTACATCACCAAACTTGTCAGACTCCGGATTTGCAGAAGCCCAATCCGCAATGAGACCGAAGGCGGCCACAGTGGTAGCTTTCTTGATAAACTTTCTTCGATTTTCCATAGGATGTGTTTTTTCTAAAAATAAAAAACTTCACTCAACTGGGTGCCAAACCTTTTCGATAGCTTAGTCCTCAGAACTGGTTCAATCATTCCATGCGAGCTCAGATTCCTCCCTATTGATAACCATTTAATGCCTTTAAAGATAAATCAACATTAGCAGAACAATAAAATATTTCTACATCTACGCCAAAGTTGATTGAAATCCAAAATCTAAATGGACATGAATAGGCATTTCAGAAGGAACTGGTACAGCAATTTTCTAAACGCTAAAGCTTCATTCTGAAACAGAAGTCACTCTGTTCTCATTTTGTATTGTTAGTTCAGATCATTATAAATATCACCCAAATGGGTGAAACCAGGCCTTGCTTTGCAACATATATTTGCTACTGAAATCAAAGGTGTTATGCCTAATTTACTAATATAAAACCATTTATAATGAAAGCTTTATTATTAACTTTATTATTGCCATTCTCAACATTTTTTTCAGACTTTAATTCCACAGCAGTTGGCACAACAGATCACTTGGGTGCTAAGAAAGTTGAAATCGAAGTAGAAGTTGACCTAGGTCGGAAGAAAAAAGGTTGTAGTGGCTTTGGTGTCTGCAAAATAAAAGGCGGAACCAAAATTATGGGAGCTCTGGAAGGATCTCGCTCAACAGCAACAGCGACAACTGAAAATGGACGAGTCACCAGCATGACATTCCACAGATCATCCATGAACGAAGCTACACTACGAAAATTCTTTTCTAGTGACAATTTCTTAGTTGGCGAATCCTTTTTATTAGAATTTCAAGTTGACGGTGAATCTTACAAGGCGGGATTGCGGGCAGGAAAACACAAGATCAACCGCACTAAAAATGGCTTTAATATTGGAATGCCTCCAGTCTAATAATCACAGATCATAAGATTAAAAATACATCCTGATGGACTAAAGTCCTTCGGGATGTTTTGTCTACATACCTACTTTGGTATCAGGCTTAATTGCCATCCTCCACTACCTTTTAGATTTCTAGAGTGAGAAGCAATAATAGGAATCTCCAGAGGGAGTGCCGGGGATGCCCCCACCTCCCGCGGCTATCATCACAAATTGCTCACCATCTATTTCAAAAGTGGCAGGTGTCGCATATCCTCCAGCATCAAGTTGAAACTCCCAAAGCATTTCTCCCGTTTCTTTATCAAAGGCACGAAAGCGCTCGTCCATGGTAGCTGCAATAAAGACAAGGCCTCCAGCAGTAACGAGTGGTCCGCCTAAATTAAACGTGCCCGTTGGCTCAAAGCCCTCAGCCTCCAAAGTGGGATAAGTGCCCAGAGGGACCTGCCATTCAATACCGCCTGCATCAAGGTCAATACAAGACAGTGTACCCCAAGGTCTTTTATTGATGGGAAATCCGTGGTTGTCCTTTATTGGGTGATGACCGGTCGATAACCAAGGCACCTCATTGGAAAAATTCAATTCGATCTTAGATAAGTCCAGCGTCTCCTCCTGTCCTTCCTCTTTCAAGAACGCCACCAGTGCCAGCCTCTCATCTGCAGACAGCCAATTGAACTTAGGCATGTTGCCCTTGCCGTTTGCTAAGGTATGCATGATTTCCGATGCCGATCTCTGCTTGGTGATCAGCTGCAAACTGGTCAGGCTATGCGTCTTAATCTCACTGTTGCTATTTCCGTGACAGAAAGTACATTGCGTCTGGTATATTTTTGAGCCTAAATCAAACCTGGATAATTTTTCTGCTTTAGGTGCGGGGGCCATGGAGATCCATTCTGCCTCGTTGCTTGCGTTGACATAGATTTTTCGCATTAGGGGATCATATGCAGCTCCACCCCAATCTGTTCCACCATTAAATTGGGGCATAATGAGTGCGCTGTCCTTACTTGGAGGCCTAAATATAGTTCCCGTCTCCATTCCGGCAATGCTCCTTTTTACAAATTCACGGGCTTCAGTACTGAGGTCTGTGATATCTGCTGTGGTAATCTCTTGCCGAGCATACCTAAGTGATTCGGGTGGAAATGGTTGGGTCGGCCAAGAAACCTCCCCGGGTATTTCGCTCTTGGGTACCGGTAATTCTTCCACAGGAAAAACCGGTTCTCCGGTTTCTCGATCTAGCACAAACAAGTGCCCCATTTTCGTGGGCTGAGCCACCGCATCAATAAGGTCATCTCCTCTTTTTACCTGAACCAAATTCGGAGCACAAGGAATGTCATAATCCCAGATGTCATGATGAACCACTTGATAGTGCCAGATCTTTCTACCCATATTGGCATCCAATGCCAATACACAATTGGCATAAAGATTTTGACCAATCCGATCACCTCCCCAATGATCATAAGCAGCCGAGCCGGTGCCGCAAAATACCATACCTCTTGCGACATCTAGTGTGATCCCTCCCCAAGCATTGGCTCCTCCAGACTTCTTCCATGCATCTGGTGGCCAAGTTTCATAGCCTGGCTCACCAGGAAGTGGAATCGTATGAAAAGTCCAAACAACTGCTCCGGTGCGTACGTCAAAAGCACGAATGTAGCCAGGCGCAGCCGGGCCAGGTCCCTCCCCCACAGTAGCACCCAATATGTATAGATCACCGTAAATGACACCTGGAGTAGTGCACTTTGCTCGATTGTCCGCATCTCGGTTGAGTCCTTCCTTTAGATTTACTCTTCCAGCTACTCCAAAAGATGAAATAAGTTTTCCATCCGATGCATCCAAGCAATATAGATAATTGCCTTTCCCGAAAAATAAGCGTGTCGTATCATTTTGTGACCAAAAGGCTAATCCCCGATTCGTTCCCCGATTTCTGAGACCTGGATGAGTCTCAAAGCGCCAGATCTCCTTCCCGTCATTTGCATTCAATGCAATCACCGCAACTGTCGGAGATGTCACATAAATGGTATGCCCAATTACCAGTGGATTACATTCCATATTCGAAAACTTGGACTCTGGCAAGTCTCCAGTTTTAAATTTCCAACGAACTTTGAGATCTCTGACATTGTCTCGAGTTATTTGGTCCAATGCAGAATACTTTGATCCACTCTGATCTCCATTGTAATAAGACCAGGTATGATACATCTCTTCCTTGGCTAGTTGACATGAACATACATGTACCATCAGGAAAATAGCGGGAAACAGGTAGAGATAATATGTAGTCCACACCACCAGTGGACCTGATATTTTAAGCTGTGACTGACGAATTAGCATTTGCCTATCATTTATTTAAATCTCGCCGGAAGATTTAGCTTCTTGAGCATTACCAGGAATCTGGGATTTGTCCGCAAAGGCTTCCATAATGGATAGATCCCAAAGAAAATGACCGCACCTATCTTATTGTTAAATGCTTCCTCTAATTGATTAAGGCATTCATCGATCTTTCCCAAACCCAAATATATCATGGCAAAATCCAGAAAAAACGTACTCTGAGGTTCCAACTCCTGCCTAATTTTCATTTTTTGCAGTATTTCTTCTGCTTTATTTATCTGGCCCAAAATACCATAGAGATACCCCAACACACTGATGCCTTTGAGTGGTCCCCCTGTCATGGCTTGATAGGTTAAAAACCTTTCTAGGGCTTTTTCAAGATCTCCCATTGCCATATAAATAAACCCTTGCAGCTCCACTGCAGCTCGATAATCTGGAATCTTAACTAGCAAGTCTTTACAAATCTGCAAAGACTGCTCATATTCTCCTAGGTACATCAAGCCCTGCGCTTGCAGCACCAACAACATTGGATTGAGGGGATCTTGAGCCAATCCCCTGCTTAAAAACTGCAATGCCTCATGAAATTCACGTTGGCTACCGTAGAACATATATCCAGTAATATAGAAGTTTGTACCGCTGGCACCCAATTTTTCAGCTTCCTCCAAATTCGATCGCACAGCCTTCCAGTCCCAGTCATAGAAAAGATGCATTAAAGCGATCGATGCATAAGCTTCTGCATATGAATCATCTCGCGCAAGCACTGTTTGCGCAGCCTGCATCCCTTTCTTATACGCACTGCACGCATCCATTGCTCCCATCGAACCCAAGAAAGCGTATTCTCCTGCTAAGTTCGAAAGAGGCAAATAAAAATCAGGATCCAGCTCATTTGCCCTATGAAATAATTCAATGGCTCTAAAGGCATCTGGAGGTGTGAACTTATTCTGAAAGTAGAGCCCCCTCAGAAATGTTTCATATGCATCTATATTTTCGGTTGGTACATCCACTAATTGACCTGCCGGTTTCCTCACACCAAACAACGACTGCAATTTATGGGCAATTTCGCGGGCAATTTCATCTTGAACGGCAAAAATATCTTCCAAAGTACGGTCATATGTTTCACTCCATATGTGCACATCGTTACGGGCATTAATTAACTGGGCCGTGATGCGAACTTGGGCACCAACTTTTCGGACACTGCCTTCCAAAATCGTTTGTACACCTAATTGAGTGGCAATCGATTTGAGTGTTTGATCGGTCTTTTTAAAAGCAAATGATGATGTCCGAGAGGTGACTTTTAATCCTTCAACTTTTACCAGAGCATTAAGGATTTCCTCAGTGATACCATCGCTAAAATATTCATTCTCTGGATCTGTACTTATATTCAAAAAAGGCAACACCGCCAGACTGCTCAAGCTCAGTTCACCTTTACCTTCCATTTCTGCAATGGTCGGCACCTTCAAACTGGGATCCTCTAAGGCGAAAATACCGACCTCTTCCTTAATGCCTTTCAGATTAAAATTTCCGAGGAATCTAACCACGGTAGCAGTATGATTGCGCAATTCAGCAGCGACTTTGCGAGAAATCAGCACACTTTGCGGTATAGCCACGCTTTCCAAACGAGATGCAATGTTGACTGCCTCACCGACGATTCCACCATCCTTCTCATAAGCAATATCTCCCAAGTGCAGTCCGATCCGGACAGGAACGAAAGGTTCCAGAATTAGGTTCTGTTGAATATTCCTTGCACAGACCACAGCGTCAATAACACTGGAAAAGATGATCAATGCCCCATCTCCATAGAATTCGATCACCTTTCCGTGATCCAGGCTCACTTTATCCTCTACTACTTCACGAAAACGTTGCTTGCATGACCTTGCATGTGCTTCATCTTCATTGATCATAGCCGTGTAACCGACCATATCGGCGAACATTACAGCCGCCATCAATCTATCTCCAGTAATGCTCCGTGTAGACATCCGAGATAAAGATAAGGTCTTTGTCATACCCTCACTACCCATTTCTGGAAGGAGCCTATTGTTCTCTCATCTATATGTCAATTTTATTCCATCTGCTCACAGGACTGTTTAATAAAATCTTTTCGATTTTGAATTAGACCAGATACTCAAGCAGTCTCGAGGCCAATACTTATGATATTGCTATCTTCCAATGCCGAGGGATTCTTACTTCAACCATCGGTCCAATGAAATATTTTCCTCTACCACAGAATCTGATTGCACTTGATAATACTTGAAAAATTAGGTACAACACTCAATTCTCTTTTCTTAAGATATATGCCCAGTGCATTTGTTTTTGCCATGCTTTTAACGATCGCAACTGGGATTCTAGCCTGGATATGGGTGGGCACTTCCCCTATGCAGATTGTTGAATCCTGGTATATGGGCTTTTTCGATCTCCTAGGTTTTGCCATGCAAATTGTGCTTATCATCATCACTGGTTTTAGTATTGCACTCTCCCCCATCGTTTCCCGAGGAATTGATGCCCTGGCTCCCCGTATCAAAACACCTACCCAAGTATATGTGGTGGTTGTTTTTATCGGGATGCTCTTGTCACTTATTAGCTTTGGTTGGATCGTCATTACTGCCGTATTGGCTCGTGAACTCTCCCTTCGTGTCAATGGCATACACTACCCCTTTCTCATCGCCTGCGTCTATTTTTCATTTAATAGCTGGGTAATGGGCCTTTCTAGCTCTATTCCCTTACTACTTAACTCTGAAAACAACTTTCTGATAGAAGCTGAGCTGTTGTCGAGTGTCATCCCCACCTCCACTACAATCCAATCATCACTAAACTTTGCAATGTGCATTTTGATGGTCGTTGGTGGTCCGGTGCTGATGTTCATTCTGAGGCCAAAGACTGCAAAAAGCCGCACGTTAAAGGACCTACATACAACCGACGGAATTTCTCACAACACAACGATCGAGGAGGAGGCGATTTCCCTAAAACTGCCTTTTAAAACCTGGTCAGATAAGATGAATAATAGCGTGATTTTACAGCTGGTCATTGTCTTAATGGGCGGCAGCTACGTACTCTATCATTTTGCTACTCGAGGCATGGACTTTAATTTCAACATTATGATCTTCATTTTCATCATAATCGGACTTTTACTTCATAGAACTCCTGTCCGATATGCGATCTCCATGCAACGCTCGAGCAGTAACATTTCAGGCATTCTATTTCAATATCCATTTTATGCTGGCATTATGGGGATTATGTTATACACTGGCCTTGGTGATCGAATCGGAGACCTAATGGCATCTTTGGCTACAGTGAACTCTTACCCTTTATATGCATATGTGACCGGAGCCATTGTCAATTTCGCCATTCCCTCAGCCGGTGGAGAGTTTGCCGTTATTGGTCCTAGCTTAATCGGAGCCCTCCGCAACCTTGGCGAAGGACTTTCACCCATGGAGATGAACCAAATGATAGCTAGAGCATCCATGTCTGTAGCTTATGGTGAGAGTCTTAGTAATATGCTTCAACCATTTTATCTACTTATCATCATGCCAATCATGGGTAGTGGTGTAAAGCTCCAAGCTAGGGATATCATGGGATACCTCCTCATTCCGTTTTTAGTCCTTTTTGCTATTCAATCTCTTTTCGTTATCTACTGGCCCATATGATTGGAAAGATTGATGCCACGACTGTCGAGAAGTATGCCCCTGACATTCTTGAAAAATGAAATCAGATCAACCCAATCAATCGGCATGATGACATAGTTTCAGATGGCCACGGGTAATTCAGCAGAATAGTCCAGTGGACAGGGCATTAGTCGCACTATTCGCAACCGCTTGACAGGATGCTGAACTGTGCATTTGAGTTCACGTCTAGCAGGGGATCAATGATAACCTGAGGTGCAATCAAATGCACAACAGTTTGCCCTGTTACAACTACACTTCCATCAAGGTGTATACTTTCCGTTGCCTTGTAGGTATCTTCCAATGGTGAATCATCACCATTGAGTTCGAGTGCACCTGGTATAGCCACTATGGGCGAGCCAACACACTGACATAATGCGTTGATGGAATCTTCTCTAGTGCACATATCCCCGTCATCACAAGATGTACCTACAATACAATCTAATTCCTTTTCTATGGTAAAATGGTCCTCGACAGACGTATCTTCTCTTAAAAATTTGACCGAAAGCTCACCACCATGTACTGTCAATATGCAGGATCCGAGTTCAGCAACGGCATAATACATCGCTTCATGATCCAGTGCTGCTGCCGTTTTCTTCCCAGAAGATCCACCTGTAATATATACTGCACCTTCTTGCTGGTCTCCAGATTTTTGATATGCGCCATCACTGGCAACTTGCCCATCTCCACCTCCATTTGATCCTACTGCATGAGTAGCAAGCTTGAAGGAATCAGAGGGACCATAATGATTGTTGATAAAATAGGATCGCTCATAAGAATGACTATGACCAGACAATACCAAATCCACACCATATGATTCCAGCAATGGTAAGAAATTCTCCCGCATGTCTACCAGGGCACCTTCTTGATCAGAATCATGAGACCCCTTACTATAAGGAGGATGATGCCAAAAAGCCACAATCCAATCTGAGGTGGAATTTTGTAGATCAGCTTCACACCATAGATACATATCACCCCCAACATTTCGATCAGACTCATAGGAATCCAAACTGATAAAATGCACATTGCCATGGTCGAATGAATAATACGCTTCTGTGCCTGATAACATACCTCCACATTCGCCCTGGGTGGGGAAGGTGAAAATATCGTAGTAGGGACCAGACTGATCGCTTGAATTTGCAGAATGTCCATCGTGATTACCTAGGCAAGACCACGAAACCGTATTCTTCAGTCTTTCCTCATACATATCCTCGAAGAGTGCCAGCTGATATTCTCCGTCGGTACCATTGGAATAGGCGTTATCACCTAAGAACAAAATCAAGTCCGTTTCTCCCAATCCGGCAAAATCATAATATGCATCTCGGACAGCTCGAGCGTTATTGTTGCCTGTTCCACAATCACCCAAAATCCAAGCTTCCATAGGTGTTCTGCTGCCTGACAAGGGTGCACTCCGAAAGTACAAATCCTGAGATCCAGGCACCAAAACTTGGGTATTATTTGCTATTTCATAATAATACTTCTCACCTGCCTGCAAGTTTACAATTTCCAATTCATGTTCTATTGTTGGTGAGCCGCTGGATGCAGTCAGATTCAACTGATCCAGATGATTTCCATAATTAATAACCGATTCCGTAGCATGGGCAGTCCGCCATTTGACAACGATGGATGTAGGTGATTGCTTTTGCAAATAAGGCCCACGTGTAAGATAAGTTGAGCCTTTCGGATATGCTGTTAGTTTACAATCAAAACTGATATCTGAGCTGCCTGCGCTACGTTGATGAACCTCAACGGCGATTATATTCTCTCCATTCACTAATGATCTGGTGATGATTGTAGAGGCCATATCGTTGTCAGAACTACCTGATGAAGCAAATGTGCTATAGCTGATTTCGCCCCTTGGCATATTGACACGCCATACTTCACTGCCGTTTACATATACCACTGCACCGTCGTCATAGATCAGGTTTAGGTAGATGTCACCATGTACTGAAGTATCTGCTACCGTGAAAATCTTACGAAAATATGCGGTAATTATGGTATCACCAATCTCGGTAGATTCGTCTCCATCACCATAACCCAATTGGGCATCACCCTGGGACCATAATAAATCACTGTAGGCTGAATCAACCCAGGTTTCGTTGCCTTGTGCACTGGGCTCATATCCTTGGTCGGCATATTTCCAATTGCTTCCGTATGGCACAAGTATAGATTGACCAGTCATCATATGAAAAGAGAAAAACAACACTGATAGAAAGATTGTAATCCGGTCAGTCATCCTTAGCTAATTTGAACTTTATCCATTGTTCTTCAATTTGATGGACCAATCTCCTAATAATGGATCCTTTGCGGATATGGTCTGGCAGCTTCTCAATGCAATCGGTCGCCGCAACTAGATCAGCTTGTGCGGCTGGGTAGTTGTCTTGAGTGTAAAAAAGTAGAGCCCTTTCAAACAGTGCAAATTCTTTGCGCATACAGACCCTAATCAACTCCGTTTGCAGCTCAATGGCTAACTGATCATATTGGCCCATTTTATAATATAGAAGTAGTTGGGAAGAAAAAGCTGGCAGCAGGCCTAGCCGCGAGATCCCACATTTAAGGGTCTGAATCGCCATATCTAAATCTCCCTTCAACGAGTAGACCCTGGCCAAATCCAGGTAAACTGAGGGCCTTGTTCGCACGGAATGCTTAATCTGTAGCGAATATTGCTTGATGGCCCCTGTATATTCACGCTTAGCTACATGGCACATCGCCATCAGTCCAAGCGACTTGATATCTGTGGGCTCTAGGTCTAGACTAATGTCAAGGTAGTGTTTGCTTCTCCTGAATTTTTGCAGGTGGAAATATACCTTGCCTAGGCAATAATAGAGTCTTGCCGATGTGTAGCCAAGACGACGACATCTTTCAAAATCTCTCCTGGCGATGGTATACTCTTCATGCTGAAGTAAAAGTTCTCCTCGTTGTTGATATAACTCTAAATCTTGTGGCACCTGCTTAATCCGAGCAGATAATGCTTCAATACGGCCGTGAAGGTCGCCATGCGCCAAAGCCGACGGCACAATAGAATATAAGAGTACTATAATACTGGCAAACCTCATGTCTACAATTATCGCTTTGCAAAAATTTTGCCGAAAAATAACTATGTGAAAAATAGACTGAGCGCAGTCGAGAAGGTGGGTGATCAACCAAATCAAAAATACGAAAAAGCCAGCTCACATATTTAGACGCTAGAGAAGAACCGTACTTCTGTCTCGCTTTTTCCTATTTTACACTGTAGCCATTGAAGAACACATTAATGAAAATATTATACTTCCTGGTCCTCACTCTGACACACTACTGTTTTTTGGAAGCACAAGTGAAGCGCACTCAGATCGAAGTACGTACGGAGGTGGAATTAACTCCTGATCACTTCCCCCAAGCGGATGTGCCAAAAGGAAAGCTCAAAGGTCCATTCAGTTTCCATAGCAAAATAATAGCCGGGACAGTACGGCAGTATTGGATATTTGTACCAGCACAATATGATGCTTCCAAGCCGGCAAGTGTTTTGGTATTCCAGGATGGCAACCGAGCGACAATCCCTGGAGGTTCCATTCGTGCACCCCAGGTCTTGGAGAACCTCATTGCCAAGGGAGATATTCCCGTCACCATCGGAATATTCATTACACCAGGCAACCGTTCGGACGTTTACCCTGACAGCCTTGGCCCCAGGAATCCAAACAATCGGGCAAATGAGTATGACGCTATGAGTGACCGCTACGCCAGATTTATTGTGGAAGAAATGTTACCGGAAGTTGCCAAAGACTATAATCTCACTGATGATCCTGAACAACGTGCCATCGGAGGAAGCAGTAGCGGAGCCATAGCTGCATTCACTGTGGCCTGGCACAGACCAGATATGTTTCGAAAGGTCTATAGTGGCATTGGTAGCTATGTGTCAATTGGTTTTCGCCCAGATGAAACGCCAATCAAATTGGGTGGACAGGATTATCCAGCATTAATACGTAGGGAACCGATTAGACCACTAAGAATATACCTACAGGATGGCATCAATGACTTAAGTAATCACTGGGGAAATTGGTTCCTGGCTAATCAACAAATGCTGTCAGCCATGCAATATGCCAACTCAGTTGCTGAGAAAAGCGGAAGCAATTCCAACCGATACGAAGTGATGCCTGTATGGACAGATGGCAAGCATAGTGATAAACATCCTGGTGCGTTGTTGCCTGAAGGCTTGAGGTGGCTCTGGGCTGAAAGTAAATAAAACATATTAGAAGGTATTAGAAATTTACTTCTTGGATGAATACTTCTGCGACTAGTCTAAAGGCCTTTGGCATCTACTTGATCCTCATTCCAGGTCTCGGACTTATGCTCATTCCAGAATTTATTCTTGACTTGTTTAGCTTACATCATGGCAATTCATTTTGGCTAGCTAGAATGCTAGGGCTCCTGGCATTTATCGTGGGTGTTTATTATACTATTGCTGCGCGGCACAAACTTAGGGAGCTATATATACCGTCTGTAATACTGAGATACTTTGCCGCTTTCTTTATGGGTGTTTTATGGTTAACTGGAGAAGTTGAAGTGATGATCTTACTATTTGCTGTTATAGATGTTTGCGGAGCCACCTGGACGCTAATGACGCTCCGTCATCGAATGGACACCTAGAATTCAATGTGCCAATTGCAAAAACCAAAAGATCACTACATTTAAGTATGTTCTGAACATTTAGGATTTAATTACAACAAAGTCATGAATAACAATCGACGGAAACTATTAAAGGCAGGAGCTCTTTCAGGAGCAATGGCATTTATCCCCGGATTAGATCTAAAACGTCAAAATGGTCGAGTCACAGATTATGCGACTCTTGATGCAGCCCGCAAGCGACCGGTTTTGAGAAAGGACTTTTTCCCAGAACCAATTATTATTGAAACACTGGAATTACTTAGAGACAGAAAGAATACCATTTGTAGGGTTCGATCGAAGGATGGTGTAGAAGGGGTTGCCATCGGTCATCCATTCATAGCACAGACTAGTTATCCTATGTTTAACAATCTTTTGCGGGAACGCTTTATCGGAAAAGATGCACGCGATCTAGACCTCTTGATTTTCAATGCTGCGGAACGCAGTGTCAAAAGACAAGGCATACCGCTATGTGTTCAAATTGCCGTGATCGAATTTGCCATTCTTGATATGTTAGGAATCATCGCCGATAAGCCTGCAGGAGAACTCATCGGTGAAATACAGAATCGAGAAGTCTCCATTTATTTAGGGCATCATCTCTCAGCGCTGCGCAACCGTGAACCAGAAGAATCCTTGCAGCTGATGTATGAAGATTACATCAAAACGAGCGCCAAAGCGATAAAACTCCGTGCCGGCAGGGGTGACAATCTTGCCAGCGATATTGATAATGCACCCGGTCGGACAGAGAAGTTAATCAAAATGGCAAGGGAAAAATTTGGGGATGAGATGAATTTGATGATCGATGGAAATGGATCATATTCGGTAGCCGAAGCCATTCGAATTGGAAAAATACTCGAAGACTATAATTACTATTTCTATGAAGAACCGGTGCCCTGGGATTGGTACGAAGAACAAAAGCAGGTTGAGCAAGCACTCAACATACCCATGGCTGGTGGAGAGGAAGAATTTGGCATGCATGCCTTTCGGTATCTAATCGGCAATGAGGTATTTCAGATACTGCAACCAGACCTCTTTTACTTTGGTGGAATGATCAGGACTATGCAAGTCGCCCGCATGGTGGAGGCTTCCGGGCTACAAATTACACCTCATATTTCTGGTGGAGGGTTGGGATTCGTATATATGCTACAAATGGTATCCGCATGCCCTGCCGCAGCAGAGTTCCACGAATTCAAGATGTTTCAGACCAAAGATGCCAATGGAACACCAGTGCCCATCGAAAGCAAGGCCGAACCCTTTGAAAGCATTGACGGCGTAATCACGGTTCCTTCGGGAGCAGGATTGGGTATTCGTATTGATCCGGCATATATCAAGACTCATGAATTGGTGAACGATTAATGATGAGACATTTCTAATGAAACTGATCAATTTCGTAAGGACCAAGCTAGTACTCTGTCCAGTGAGATTTTGTAGATAATTCTAAGATGATCTTGGCCTAAGACAAGGCATCAAAACGTAGGCAGGGCTGTAGTCCTGGCGAGGATTTGTAACGCAGTATGAGGCCAAGAGGGCTTAGAATTATTGCTAATATTTCAGTGGACAGAGTACTAGTGATCAAGCACAACTTTGAATACTAAAAAGATCATTTGCGTAGCATTGAAATTCACAGTTGTACTTAGACTACGGATGCTTCCAGCATTGGTTTCCTAATTGAGTCCATATTTTCCATTGAAGTCACAGTTGATCCGAAATTAACTCACATAAAGCCATCTGGATGCCCTAGGGGTCGCTGACTAGGCTTAGACACTTTTAGCAGGACCAAATTTCTGTCATAGATCACTAATCTGCTATCACAATCCTGCATGTGATGAAGTACACACAACCAATTATCCAAATCACTGTTAAAAGAAGACATGGTGGTAAGTTTTACAAATCCTAATTTAATCTTAATTACTCATTATGAAAAACCTAAATAGTATTGGTCTCGACACAGCAAAGAGTAAGGAGCTTGCTGACTTGTTGAATGACCTTCTCGCAGATTATTCGATATTTTACCAAAATGCTCGTGGATACCATTGGAACATCCAAGGAGATAAATTTTTTGAGTTGCACTTAAAATTCGAAGAATTGTACAATGACTTATTTGTGAAGATAGATGAAATCGCCGAGCGAATTCTCACCTTGGGGCAAAGTCCCAGGCATAAATTTTCAGACTATTTCAAACAAACGGTGATCACGGAAAGTGATGAGGTCACCAATGGTTCGAAGGCAATTGAAGAGATCTTATCTGCCTTCCAGGCATTGCTGACCAAGCAACGACACATTTTGGATCTCTCCGCTGAAATCAATGATGAGGGTACCAATGCCCAAATGAGTGACTATATACGAGAACAGGAAAAACTGGTATGGATGTATTCAGCATATCTTAGTAAGTAGCTTTTAATCACATTATGATTCGCATACTATTCTTAGCAATAATTTCAATGTCTTTGCAAACTACCAAAGGTCAAAATCTAGATTCCTTCCGTTGGCAGAACAGGATAATACTCTTGGTCGCAAACGAACCGGGGTCTGAAGCCTATGCCTCACAACTCCTTGAGCTAAGGTCTGATTTAGACGGTCTGAAAGAGCGCAAAATCATCGTCTTTCGAGTAGAACAAGAGAGATACAGTCGTGGTTTGCAAGGTGATCATTGGTTAAAGAGAGAAAAGGAATTCTCAGATCTTGGCTCAACAGATCACGAGTTCCAATGCATTCTTATTGGTTTGGATGGTGGTGTTAAATTACAAGAAACATCCGTCGTCGCTTTGAAGGACTTATTTGCACTAATCGATAGAATGCCCATGCGTAGAAGAGAAATCATGGAGAAAGCTAAGCTGAAATAAATTGTGAAGTAACCAATGGCGATACACGCTCGCCCATCTTAACATAATACTCATGAATAACTTTGTTATGATTTTAGCTCATTTCATATACAGCTTTACAATTGATTCTGACATCAATAGTTGGAGAATTATCAATGATGGAGTCATGGGTGGATTGTCTCAAAGCTCAATCAATGTCAATGCTGATGGAAATGGTGTTTTTCAAGGTTCCGTATCGCTAGCAAATAATGGAGGTTTCGCATCTGTGCGCTATCGTGATGGACTACAGAAAATCGGCGAGGCGACCAGTGTCAAAATTAGGCTCAAAGGTGATGGAAAAAAATATCAGTTTCGAATTAAAGAAACCCTTGGACAAGCACATTCGTATGTTTATATATTCGACACCTCAGGAGCATGGCAAGAAATTAAAATCCCCTTGCTGGATATGTACCCAGCCTTTCGAGGCCGGAAATTAAATTACCCTCCATTTGATAGTGAACATATCGAAGAAATGGCTTTTCTCATCTCGAATAAAAAGGAGGAAAAATTTCGATTAGAAATCGCGGAGATCAGATTCGAAAAATAAATGAGATTCACATAATTCATACATTCGCTACTGCAGCACCTCCATGCCTAGGAGGGTGAAGTCATCGGGATATGTTGTTAGTTTGCCACGTGTCAGCCCGAAATCGTAAATTCGATTAAAGAGGCTTTCCAAAGACAAATCTGCATGCGCTTGCAAGAACGAAATGAATTCTGTTTCCTGTGCATCTTCACATCTATCTAGAATATCTGTAATGGCATCGGTGTATAATACTACTTTGTCTCCAGCCTCGATGTCAATTTCCTTTTCAATAAAGTTGACTTCATCAGCTGAGAAGGCACCGACCAAGGTACCACCTGTCCTTAGCGGTAGAATTTCCTTCGTTCCGCTGCGAATAATATAGCCTTCGGGGTGGCCTGCCTGGACGTAGGTCAGCTTATGATTTTCTGAATCAAAGACAGCGTAGAACATGGTCACAAAAGCGTCATCAGGCATTTTTCGAAATAGTCGCTCGTTGGTCAGTCCAATGCATCTGGCGGGTGAGCTACAGTCAACCACAGCATTCTTGAAGGTAGTAGACGACATGAAAGTCAATAACGCAGCGGGTAGGCCATGACCTGTCACATCTGCCATCAGCAAACCATATTTTTCGTTTGGCAATTCAATTACATCATAGAAATCTCCACCAATTTCTTGCATCGGGACGAATAGGGACGCAAATCGAACTGTAGTGGAAGTAGGCAATTCTGTAGGAAGGAGAAATTGTTGAGCCAGCTTTGCCCGTTCAAGTTCTTTAAGTACCCGCTCCTGAAAAACTTCCAAATCCTTATTTGCTGCTTCCAATCTGACTTTGGTTTCTCTTAAGAGGGTAATGTCAGATTGAATGCCAACATAGTGTGTCACAATGTTGCGATGATCACGAATAGGTGTTATGGAAAGTCGATTCCAAAATGGTGTGCCATCTTTCCTATAGTTGATTAGTTCGACGGTGCAAGATTCTCCCTTTGCAATCGCTTCTCTCAAAGCCTGCACAGATAAGGGATCTGTCGCATCGCCTTGCAAGAATCGGCAATTTCTCCCCATCGCTTCTTTACGCGAGTAGCCCGTAAGCGTTTGAAATCCCTGATTCACAAAAATCAGCGGTCGATCTGGAGCCGACATTACACTAATGGTTATTCCCTCTGATGACGCATTTGCGGCATTACGCAGGAGCTCACTTTCGGGCATTAGCGTAAGGCTCTTCTCTCTTTCCATTTTCTACCTGAATTTATTTGAGCCCTAGTACTTGATACACCGTTTTTCTTTCGGTGCTGCCTATAATCTCAACTTCTCCCCAGGCTATGGATTCGATGGCATTGCGCACATCCCGGTATACCGATTCTCCTATTAGGATGGCATTTGTTAGACCATGAGTGAGTGATTCAATTCGCTTGGCAGTTACTACTTCACTCCCGGTGATTGAATAAGATAACTTATCATCAGATCCAAGAGTACCTGCAATCACTGATCCATAGTTTATCCCAATCCCAACAGCCATCTCCCTGCCAAACCTCTCGCTCAAATCATGATTTATTTCCTCAAGCTTAGTGATCATCTGAATGGCACATCTGACTGCCTTCATCTTGGGACTTTCAATCTGAAGCGGTGCTCCGAAAGCCACAAAAATCTCATCGCCGACAAATTGAATTATTACGCCTTCATAATCCGTAATCACTTCCGACATCACAGTATAATATAGGTCCAAAATATAAACCACCTGATCTGGGCTGAGTCCGTCAATCAGAGCGGTGAACCTACGGACATCACAAAATAATAGCCCAACCTCCAGCGCCTCACTGACTCGTCTACTATCAGGCTCTCTCGCTAATGCTTCTTTGACGATGGATTCGGGCACATATTTGGCAAAAAGTGAAAGGGTTTTTGCCTGCTGAGACAACAAGCGATTAAGTTTGGCATTGGCTTTTTCTATCTCTTTACTTCGTCTCTTAGCAGCTTCGGTAGCACGTTGAAGGCTTCTTTCTGTCTCCACCAAGTGCGTCACTTCCTTCTGCACAGCCAAATATTGATATATGCTTCTTTCATCATCCCTGATGCCGGTAATAGACCACTCCATGTCGAACGCTGATTGATCTTTGCGATAATTAATGGTCCTTCCGGTCCAAACCTCACCATTTTCCAGCTTTGTTCGCATGTCAAGAAAAATTCCAAATTCAGTGCGCGGACCCTGTAGTATCCTTGGATTTTTTCCTAAGATTTCTTCGCGAGACCAACCTGTCATCTGCTCAAAAGCAGGATTCACATAGATGATGTAGGGGCCTGGCGCCTCAAGATCTGCGGTAGTGATCAGCACACTTTCAGTCATGGACTCCAACATCCTCATTGCATCAATATTTTGTGATCCCCCTGAATTCATCAAAGAAAGATAGTAGAATTAATTTGATATGTACAGCTTGTTGGCGGGTTAGCTCTTTGGCTTGTTCGCTTACTGGTGTATTGGCACTTTGGGTTATTGGCGAGTTAGCGCTTTGGCTTACCTGGCGTTTTGGCCGGGTAGGCCTTTAGCTCCTTTGGATGTCAGCGTATTGGGTTGATTGTTTGCAGGTTATCAAGTCGTGCAGGTTGGTGTGTTGAACCATCTAACCTTCCTCAGACAGCTTTCATCTAAAAACTATAGAACTTAACACCCGATTACCTTTTTATCTTTGCCATTCCATGATGAAAGATTTACTTGGTTTGATCTTGATGTCAGCTTGCTTGACCTCCCTGCAAGCACAGTCTATACTAAAGGGACAAGTGTATGGCGTTGTTCAAGATTCTGTCTCATTCGCCAACTTAGAATATGCTACCATTCAACTGCAACAGGCAGTAGACCATAGTGTGGTGACAGGTGGGATCACCGATCAATCAGGCACTTTCAGCGTCGATGTGGAACAAGGCTCCTACTATGCGGTCATTGATTTTATCGGCTATCAGCAATATAAGACTGAAGCATTCGAAATCACCCAAGATGCTCCAAGCGTAGACCTAGGTGTCATTTTGATTCAACAGGTCGTCAATACCTTAAAGGAGGTCGTCGTTCAAGCAGAAAAAAGTACCATGGAACTGGCCCTCGATAAAAGGATTTTCAATGTGGGTAAAGACCTGGGAAATGCAGGTGGATCGGCTTCAGAAATTTTGAACAACATTCCATCCGTTACGGTAGACGCTGAGGGTGAGGTCAGTCTGCGAGGCAATAGCAATGTGCGTATTCTAGTTGATGGCAAGCCTTCAGGATTAGTGAGCTTTAAAGGCGGCATTGGTTTGCAACAACTCCAAGCCAGCCTTATAGACAAGGTCGAAATCATCACCAATCCCTCGGCACGTTACGAAGCTGAAGGGATGGGCGGGATCATCAACATCGTACTTAAAAAAGATAGAAAACAGGGATTCAATGGTTCATTTGAGATCTCTGGTGGAAGCCCTCTAAATGTGGGTGGTGCGGCCAACGTAAACTATCGCAAAAACGATCTCAACTTCTTTATCAACTATGGAATCTCCTATCGAAACCTGCCTTCCTACAGGTCGATCTATCAGGAGCTACGAGAGCGAGACAGTGTTTTTATCTCAAAGCAGTCTTTTGAACATGAGCAGAAAGGATTTTCGCAAAATATCCGTGGCGGCTTAGATTACTTTTTCACAGAGACCAGCATCCTCACAGCTTCTTATCTATTTAGACGCAGTGATGGCACTAGGTTTTCGGACATTAGATACGAGGACTATCTCACATCTATCCAAAATCCTACTGGTTACACGCTGCGCATACAAGATGAAGAGGAGGCAGAACCAAACAATGAATACGCCCTAAGTTTCAAAAAAATATTTGAGAAAAAAGGTCATGAATTTACGGCCGATGTAAGATTTCTTGATAATTGGGAGGATTCTGATCAGAAATACACGGAAACAAATTTTGCCTCAGATGGTACTCGGGTGGGATCATCTCTTCAATTGTCTCCGAACTTTGAAACTGAAAAGCAATTGCTATTTCAGGTAGACTATAGCTATCCTTTCTCAAAGGATGGAAAACTCGAGGTTGGAGCCAGAAGTAGCACCAGAGATATTACCAATGACTTTCTCGTTGAGCAGCAGAATGAAAAAGGTGAATTTATCCCCCTTCCTGGCTTTGACAACGATTTCATTTACGATGAAAATATCCATGGAGCTTATGGAATTTTGGCTAACAAGGTCAAAAAGTTTGCTTACCAAGTTGGCATCAGAGCTGAATGGAGCACCATCGAAACCTTACTACTCGAGACTAGAGAAAAAAATCCTCGCAATTACGCAAACCTGTTTCCCAGTGTCCACATGACCTATGATCTCGTCAATGACCATGCGATCCAAGTCAGCTATAGTAGGAGAATTCGTCGACCCACCTATCGTGAACTAACTCCATATTTCACCTTCGCAGATAATCGTAATTTCTACAGTGGAAATCCAGACTTAAATCCAGAATTTTCGGATGTTTTCGAATTTGGGCATATTAAATATTTTGAACAAGGTTCCGTAGTATCTTCTCTTTATTTTCGCACTACAGACGCAATTTCACAGGGCATCAGAAGCGTAGATTCCAATGGGTTTTCTACTATAAAACCCGAAAATCTAAAAAATGAACAAGCCTACGGTCTAGAGGTGACGGCCGGATACACCCCGCTGACTTGGTGGAAGCTGGACCTCAATGTCAACTTATTTCGGGCGGAAATAGATGCAAGCAACATCAATGCTCAATTCAATAGTGAAACGACCACTTGGTTTGTTCGCCAAACTTCAAGGTTTACACTATCACCAAAGGCTGATCTGCAGTTTCGGGCAAATTACGAAGCACCAAAACAAGTACCACAAGGCAAATCAAAATCACTGTATTATTTCGACATCGCTTTCACACAGGACATCCTTGGCAATCAAGGTACTTTAACACTCAATGCTTCAGACATCTTAAATACGCGTAAATTCCGTTCAGTAATAAATGGTACGAATTTTTATGCCGAAGCTGAATCCCAACGACAACAAAGACAAATCAATCTGACCTTGAGCTATCGCATCAATCAATGAATGTTATTGAAGCCCTTTTATTTGTAGCTGGTATTTGAATCAGCCAATCCAAAGAGTGTAATGGATACTTTGCAACCAAGAATCGAAAGGATCGTCGAAAAAAAACTTATCGGCATCCATATGAAAATGAGTATCCAACATAATCTCACACCAACCTTATGGCGTATCTTTTCGCCTCAAATACCACAAATCGAACATCGAATATCTTCTGATTTGATTTCTTTGCAAGAATACGGAGCTGGATATTTTAAAGACTTTAATCCTGCCGAGTTTTTTGTAAAATGGGCGCGGTGGAAGTAAGCAATCTGAGTGCCATCCCCCCGAGATTGGATTCAATGATCATACCTGCTGGCCTATATGCGGTCTTTGACTATAAAGGCTCTAGTGCAGACACCCGCATTTTCCAATATATTTATGGATCGTGGGTACCAGCATCTCAGTATGAAATAGCTGATAGACTACACTTTGAGATACTAGGTAAAAAATATCGAAATCACGACATCAGTTCGGAAGAGGAAATATGGATTCCAATAGCATTAAAACAACCTAACGAATTAATTATGAACAAGAATCCGGCTGTAGACCAATACCTAAATAAGAAAGCACACCCCCTTCATGATAAGATCCAGAGAGTTCGAGAAATAATCTTGGGCACACACAAGGACATGGAAGAAACCATTAAATGGAGTAGCCCAACTTTTATGTACAAGGGCAACATGGCATCTTACTTCATCAATGCTAAAAAGCATGTCAGCTTAATGTTCCATAAGGGTGCCCTAATAGCTGATGAAAGCGGTCTCTTAGAGGGCAGTGCCAAAGAAGGCCGGACTGTAAAATTTTACAGTATGGAAGATATAGAAAAGAAAAAAGGTGATCTAGAATCTGTCGTTAGGGCATGGATGAAGTTACAAGACGAAGCTTAGCGGAGGACAATTATCTTATTCGAAGATCACCTAACTCGCTCTCTTTCTATAAACTCCCCGTTAAGATTAAAGAAGTGAACTGCACCATATGAAGCAAGTAGACTTAGATAAAAACAAACAAAATGCCATTGCCTTCTACAAGATTGCTTTCGAAGGTGACCCCGCCACAGCAGTAGCAGGATATGTAGGTAAGGAGTATATCCAACATACCCCGCTGGTGGGGGATGGAAAAGCACCCTTTATCTCCTACTTTGAAAGAATGGCAAAGGAATATCCAGATAAGCGTATCGAATTTGTTCGAGCAGTGGCCGAGGGGGATCTGGTTGCTCTTCATACGCATCAAGTGTGGCCTGATGACGATGAATATGTAACCATGGATTTTTTCCGATTTGACAGCAATGGAAAAATCGTAGAACATTGGGATGCCATGCAGCAGATCCCGGACAAGTCGGAAAATGGCAACACGATGTACTAAACGGTCGTTCGTACATGCCAATGTACCTAGCGTTTTTTAACTACATAGCGCTCATGGTCTGGTAGAGTTATCAAGTTTGCGGCTTACGTGCCTCGGTAAGCTCAGTTGTCCTACCTACCATCTCCTTCTTTGTACTGGTCTCAACATCCACGTATCCATCTCTACCAATATGGTTCCCATTCATATGCTGGACCTTCTTCATATCCATCTTGATCACCATGTTTAGTAGCAACGGATCCTTGACCACTAATGCTGAATTATCCTTTTGGCAGGAGATCATTGCAAGTTATTCTCAGGAAGTGGAAGAAATTCAAATCGAGGAACAAAGGCAGTTACTGGGGGAACAACATGAACTGCGGGAGGAACAACACAGCCTATTGGAAGAAAAAAAACTCTGTCAAGAGCAGCATCAGCGCATGATTGTGGAGGAACTCAAACACCTTGGAACGGAAATGCAACTTGCCCTGCAAGACCTAGATCTTGAAAAAGAAATCAATTGCATCAATCTAGAGATAAAGGGAGTACCTCCCAGTCAGGAGGAGCTGCAATCTTGCCTAGAACAGGAGCAAAAAGTGCTACAAAATATCACGCAAATAGAACGAAAGGAGATGCAACCGGCAATGCAAAAAATAGAGGAGGCATTCAAGAGTCTAAGGCCATATCCCTGAGATATCTAAATTTTTTGGGCTGGATGAATACATCCGGTATTACTAGATGTTAGCCCACAACAGAAAAGTTTACTCGTACTTTCATAGCGCCAAAGATCTTCATCACCAATTGTATACTTAGATCGTTCTCCAAGTTATTCTCTATCAGAGAAATTTGAGAGCGTGAAACTCCTACCAGCTTCGCTAATTCCTCCTGTGTAAGCTTTTTTTGCATGCGCACTTTCCGCACAAGTTTGCCCAACACATCAAGTCCTAATTCTTCGCTTATTGTATTCCTTTCCATAGGTTTAATTAATTTTCTTATCCATGAGATCTTTTAAATTGATTCCATTAATGCATGATAGACTTAGGGTCATAATTTCATGCCCTAATTTATTGAATGCAACGGAATTTTTGGGATGATGTTGGCATCATATGCTTGTCCTGCCGCTACCTGAACCAAGGTGATTCGCACCCGAGTAGGAAAAAAGCGCTCGGCATCCTGACGCTTATGGGCATGGCCCTTGCCCGCACTATCATCCTTGATGACCAAATCCATTTGCTTGATGCCCTCTGACCAGAGGATGGATTCGTTTTCCCAAAAATCATGCATCGAAACATCCCTCTCGTACACTCCCTCTGTTTCATATAGCGCGGTACCCGTGCAACCGTAACCATTGCCTTGCCTCTTATTAGGAATGTAACAGACTGTCCAAGTTGTCGATACGTCTCCGGCGGGCTTTTCAATAACCTCAATGCGAATGTGCACATGACCATTGCGATAATCTATTGGATGTGTCCAATCCTCAGGCACAGCCTCATGCAGCAGATCTTTGGTTACATAAAAGTGAGACTTGCTCGGTGACGAATTTTCTGCATCCTGCTTTGTGTACGTAAAAACAACATCAAAAAGTAAGAACTGAGCACTATCTAATGAAGGAAGCCCTGCTGAGAATCCCAAGGATGTGCTGAGTTGGATGACTATCAATACGTTGCATATAGTTTTCATAATGGCCCAAGTAGGTTAGTACTCTGTCAAGCATAATATTGTCAAGAATATTAATGTCTTTTTGCGAATTTCTTCGTTGCATCCCACTATCGGGACAACAGGGCTATGGCCATGATTCCGTTTTGATGCCCGTCCGAATGGTTTGGTCGGGCGGGCCTAGCCTTTCACAAGAATGACCTCAAGATTTTTCAAAATATTCCACTGGACAAAGTACTAATCGTCACCCTCAAGGTAGTGATTAATTAATTTGAAGCGGTGTCCAATATTGTCCATAAACGACATCAAATCAAGACACCTGATTTTATAGGGAGCCCGAACTGCGGTCATATGGTTGAAAGTGTTAATGTGACAGAGCCGCAGTCAATTCGTCGACATACTGTTGCACATACGCCGTTTTTTGCTTTGATCTATATTGCATTACCCAACGCGGATGGGGTAAGGGCTTCACAAATTCAAAGAAGGCATGCTCCTGATTAATCTTCTGGAGGAAAGCAAAATTTTTACCTTGTCCGATGCTGAACGCAACTTTTGACGAAACATCCATTTCCAGATGTGCCTTAATATTTTGCAAAATCATAGGCATAACCGCTTCCAATAGTTCCTTATCGTCATAGTAGTTAAAGTTCTTTCCATCCTTGACAAAACCCAAAGGACATATGGAATTAAAGTAAAAGGAGCTATAGAATTTTTCGGCACCACCCAAAGCCTCAATGACCTCGTACACAAAAATCGATGATAGCTCCGCCCTCTTTTTAAAAGAATTTTTAATTCCACAATGGCTCTCCATACGTATGGGATCAGTAAATGGCAATCCAGTGATTCCCGCTCCATGACGTCCTGGATTAATACCCAAGAGCACAATGCGTCCGTTACCATCAGAAAAATATTTCTGAAAGAAAGTTTCCATTGCTGACTTCACCTCCGCTATACCATACGGATGTAACCATTCTATCCCTTCGGGAAGCTGTATGGCAGGTTCTAGTTGAAAATGATGTGCCAGCACCTTGCCACCAAATGTGTCATCGTTCATACCCAAATCTAAGAAATCACTCCTTGTATTACATGGTCTCTGACCACGAGGTCATATTTATTGAAATCCGCGTCATACATCAAAACGATTTATCTACATTTATATGTGACATCCCTTTATCCATGACACAGTATCATCTTGTCTTGCTGGTAGCCATTATATCCAATACTATTTATGGACAAGCTAATGACGACTTGCGAGCTTTGTCAACATCTGATGATCCTCAAGTTGCTGCCAAAGCGTATAAAGATCTGGCTCTAGAGCAATGCACAGATTCGCTATCCCTCATGTTATGTATGCTAAGCAGCGCACTGCACTGGCTCGGTCCATCGGCAATGACACTTTGGTCGGGAATATCCCTCATGAGACTGTTCAAGAGGCTGAAGAGCAGAAAGTCCATGGCCAGACTTGGCATATTGACATGGGGAACTATCCCGTTACCGACAAATTAATCATCGATAAGCGACTAGGGGAAATCCAATTGGAAAATCAGGGAAAAGTCGTGGTCGGTAACTAGCACATAGTCAATGGTCTCCTATTAGAAATTAGCTCTTGATCAAACTAAAATCACTTTCAAAGCGTTACGGATGGTAGATGATGAAAAATCCTCTCACCATATTATGGGCATGTTTTTACCTACTGCTTAATGTAGGTCTGTCGGTCGATGCACACTTCTGCAAGGGCTCTTTGGTAGACTTAACTATTTTCGGAGAGATAGCATCTTGTTGCTCTGTAACCAAAACATCTTGTTGCAAGAAAGCGCAAAAAACTAAAGATTGCTGTCAAGAAGAAACGTTTAACCTGCAATTGGACAACTTGCAGATTGCCCCCAGTGATGTTGCCCTTGATGATATCGAACATTCCGACCAGAGTAAATCTGCCTTCCATCTCAGCAATCATACGGACAGGGAAGACATTTCATGGAATCATCCAGGGGAACCACCACCCCGCACTATAAGCCGAAGATTGCTCTTTCGGTCATTGACTTTCTATGCATAAAGTTTTAAGCGGATCTACTTACTAAAGAACTGCCACAGTTTTGGCAAGTACTTTGCTGTAATCTACTTATTCACTTTAACATATATAGTCATGAAAAATATAATTCAAACCATCCTGCTACTTGGTTTTACCATACTCTACTTAACTCCAGCTCAGGCCCAAAGTGCCAAGAAAAATATTGTGAAGGAATCCTTTGCAGTCACTGGAGTCTGTGGAATGTGTGAAAAACGCATCGAAAAAGCTGCCTTGATCAAAGGTGTCATCTCTGTCGCCTGGGATAAAGATGCGCAACAAGTCAATGTGATTTATAAGTCCAAAAAGACATCCCTGGAAGAGATTAAAACAGCCATTGCTGCAGTAGGCCACGACACAGAGGGATTGGCTGCTCCCGACAGTGCATATGCTGAACTTCCACAATGTTGCGCCTATCGAGAGGGTGTAGAAGTGCACTAATCATGGTGAGGTTCCTAATTGGGGTGCTGACAGTATTGCTGTCTGGCTACCTTCCTGCTCATGGGCAACGAAATGACCATGTGCAAGGAAAAATCACCTCGGTGGACGAAAATGAGCCAATGGTGGGTGCCAGTGTCTTCTGGCTAGGCACTTCGACCGGTACTGTTTCGGATGCAGATGGTCTGTTTTCTATCGAGCGTGTCCAGGATCGAGATCAACTGGTGATTAGCTACATCGGTTATCAAGGAGATACAGTAAAGGTTGGGGGTTCAACTTTCTTGGAGATTGCGCTTATTGCCGGCAACACCCTCGACGACGTCGAAGTGGTTCGCCGAAAGAAAGCAACAGAATATTCTTTCCTGGATCCCGCACTAGTCCAGCAAATTGATGAGAAAGAATTGTTAAAAGCAGCATGTTGTAATCTTAGCGAAAGCTTTGAAACAAATCCCAGTGTGGATGTAGCCTTCTCCGATGCTGTGACCGGAACTCGTCAAATTCAAATGCTGGGACTGGCCGGACCCAATATTCAAATCACCCGGGAAAACATGCCGTACATACGTGGATTTTCCTCATTGTATGGTCTCACCCTAGTGCCAGGTACTTGGGTAGAAGGAATGCAACTCAGTAAAGGTACTGGCAGCGTAGTAAATGGATTCGAAAGTATTGCCGGCCAGATCAACATAGAATTGCGCAAACCAGAGGATCCAGAGAAACTCTATCTGAATCTATACGCGAATGAGGGCGCAAGATTCGAAGCCAATGCTAACATGTCTGCGCAAATAAATGAAGGATGGTCTACCGCCCTCCTATTGCATACTAAGACAAATCAGAAAAAATTCGATCGCAATAAAGATGGCTTTTTAGACAATCCGCTAAGTGACCATGTGATCGCAACAAATCGTTGGAAATATATGGGCACAGACGGCCTGCTTGCACAGGTTGGACTAACCGGGACCGTAATACGGAATAAGGGCGGTCAAATAGATTTCATACATAGCGATGGACCATTGGGCAATGATCTTTGGGGCATGGGTATGGACATCGATCGCTGGGAAGGTTGGCTAAAACTAGGTAAAGTGTATGAGGATCTTCCCTGGCGCAGTTGGGCTGTACAAATATCGGGCACGCATCACAGCCAGGATAGTTATTTCGGTTTGCGGCGCTATGATGCCGTGCAAAAGTCACTGTACAGCAATCTACTCTACCAAAGCATCATTGGAAACACGCATCATCAAATCCTTATGGGGCTGAGTTGGCAGTATGACGATTATGATGAAATCCTCGGCAGCACCGAGTATGATCAGATAGAAAGTGTGCCTGGCAGTTTCTTCGAATACACCTATGGTGGGCACGAAAAATTTTCCTTTGTAGCGGGACTACGAGGTGACCTACATAATCAATATGGGTTTTTTGTTACTCCCAGATTACATACTCGCTATGCATTTAATGACAGTTGGGTTTGGCGGGCATCGATCGGTAGGGGTTTGCGTACCGCCAAGATCATTTCCGAAAATAATGGGATCCTAGCCAGTCAGCGTACTTTTGAAATATTTGGAAATTCCGGTTATGGCCCCTATGGTCTTGGACCAGAAATTGCGTGGAACATAGGTACCAACCTGGTCTATACTTTTCAAAATAATCAACACCCTGGTACAGTCAGTTTCGATTTCTACCACACCAATTTTCAAAATCAAATCGTCATAGATCTAGATTATAATCCACAAATCGTAAGGTTCTACAACTTGCAGGGAAAATCCTACTCCAACAGTTTTCAGGCACAGATAGACTACGAACTGCATAAGCGACTTAATGTTCGATTCGCCTATCGATGGTATGATGTCAAGACCACCTATGATGGAACACTATTAGAAAAACCACTGCTCTCAAGACAACGGCTCTTTCTAAATTTGGACTATGCCACACCTACTGATTGGCACATGGATTATACTATAAATTGGCAGGGAAGGAAAAGACTTCCCAATACAGACGCCAATCCAAGTGAATATCAGCTGGATGAATATTCACCTGGATTCATAGTTATGAATGCCCAAATAAGCAAAAGGTGGAATAAAAAATTCGAGGTCTATATAGGTGTAGAAAACCTTCTGAATTTTAGGCAAGACAACCCCATCCTAGGTGCAGAGGACCCCTTTGGTGAATTCTTTGACAGCTCGTTAACATGGGGGCCGATTTTTGGACGCAACAGCTATCTCGGAGTCCGCTATAGATTGTAGGTTGTCGGAATCCAAGGTTGAGCGCACTCCGAAAAGGGTGCCAAATCAAAATTGGCTCTTTTGGCGATCTTTTCCGGATAACATTCAAAGTTGCCTTTCCCATTTTCTCCCAGCTTTGTAGATATTTTTTTGAAACATCACTACTAAAAGCTATCTTGAAGGAGTATACTTTTCCGTAAACGCCGCAAATTCTCACAAATGAATGGATTCGATTATTTCAAACTGGCATTAAGTAAATACGCGATTTTCGAAGGGCGAAGTCGACGTAGCGAATATTGGTATTTCGTGCTCTTCAACATACTGGCCGGCATTGCTGCAGGTATAGTGGATGAATTCTTCGGTTTTCCAGTAATTGGAACCATAGTTTCTTTGGCCCTTTTTATCCCAGGTCTAGCTGTGGGTGTAAGACGCCTTCACGACATTGGCAAATCTGGATGGAATTTATTATTCATATTGATCCCATTGGTTGGATTGATCATCCTACTAGTTTGGCTATGCAAAGACAGCGAGGCAGGTAGCAACAAATATGGTCCAAATCCCAAAGGAGAAGGCAACGAAATTCTTGATCACCTGGTAGAAGATAACGAACTGGTCTAAAGGATCTTTGTATTCCTTGCAGTATGCTTTGAGTTGGGATCACATTTGTCTGCGAGCCTTGATCTCAAGATATTTATTAATCACATCTGTAGAAAGCCGGTGTGGCTGTGTTAGTATACATTGAATACCGTGCAAAGTCAGGTGGTCGCGTATTTGCTGCTTTTCCATAATGGCCTTTTCAGCAAATGTCTTCACATAAATATCAGTTAGAGATTCAACCTGCGCATCTTGGACGTCATGTAGAGCTGTATTCTCAAAAAATATAATCACCAATAAATGATGGCGATTGATGGCTCGTAGATAATTTATATTTCTTTCTACATCTTGTAGATGTTCGAAGTTGGTAAAGAAGAGGAGAATACTACGCCTCCTAACCTGGTGTTGCAGTGCATGGTACAAGAGCTCAAAATTCGACTCCTTAAATTCAGTGCGTTGATCGTATAGTTTTTCCAATAAAATACTTAACTGCCCCTTGGTGTTTTGGGCCGATACCAAACTTCCAATCCGGTTGCTAAAGGTGACCAATCCAATGCGATCAAACTTTCTAAGCACAATATTACTGATCACGAGTGCGGTATTTACCGCATAGTCCAACAGGCTAAGTCCATCAAAGGGCATTCGCATGGACCTGCCCTTGTCGATGACACAGTAGATCTCCTGAGATCTGGTATTTTGAAATCGATTGACCATTAAGGCACTCCGACGAGAGGTAGCTTTCCAATTGATGGATTTCACATTGTCGCCCTGCTGATATAGCCTGATGTGCTCAAACTCATCATTCTCACCTAATTGTCGCACTCGTCGGATGCCAGATAATGATGCAGTTTGAGAAAACACCTCTATCTCATACTTGTTCATCTGAATGATCGACGGCATGACTCGCACCATTTGAGTCTTTTTGAGTACCACTCGATATGCAACTAATTGCATCCAGGGTATCGAACAATAGAGATTAATGTTTCCAAATTTGTAGGCTCCACGCAGCAATGGAGAGATATTAAATTCATGACTTTTTGCACCTTCAGGCGTGACTTTATCTTTCCAAATAAAGTCTCTCATTTGCAGTTGATAGGGTAATTCATCCAGCATCTCAACTAGTAGGCTTTGTTGCGATTGATTCCAAATCTGGTAGCCAATTTGTTGTAGATCACCCAGCGATAGTTTTTCTGCTATCTGACGATCACAGCCTACCTGACCACGTAAGCGAAATAGCCACCAAGCCTCTACTATAGCAAGAATGACGAGTAAAGCCAATAGCATCTGACCGATAATGTATAGACTTGGGATGGAGTAGCTGGCCACAAAGATTAACACAGCGACACTCAGTGTCCAGAAAAACCTAGATGTCAGATATATGGGAGCCAAGATCATCTGGGCACGTCAATGGTTTGCAGTACATCTTGGATAACCTGATCTGTGGACATTCCTTCAATTTCCGCAGTCGGAGACAGTATCAATCGATGATTCAAAACTGGAACGGCCATTTCTTGGACGTCATCTGGAATCACAAAATCTCTCCCGGACATTATTGCCGCCACTTTTGCAGACTTCATCAGTGCCAGTGCTGCACGAGGTGAAGCACCTAAATAAATCTGTCCATGCGTACGTGTAGCACGCACCAGCGCTGAAATGTAGGTTAGGATATCATCTTCCACATAAATCTTACCGACCAAGGATTGCAAGTCTGCTATGTCTTGTCTGGATAATACCGCATTTACCTGGCCCAGATCAGCACCATGCACCTCATGACGGAACCGTCGTAAAATATCTACCTCCTGAACTTCAGAAGGATAGCTAAGCTTAATTTTCATTAAGAATCGGTCCAGCTGCCCCTCTGGTAGACGATAGGTTCCTTCCTGCTCTATGGGATTTTGGGTCGCCATGACGATGAATGGATCCGACATTTTCATGGTGTCGCCATCGAAGGTTACTTGATGCTCTTCCATGACCTCAAAGAGGGCTGCTTGGGTCTTTGCTGGAGCTCGATTTATTTCATCGATGAGTATGACATTAGAAAAAATTGGGCCCTGCTTAAATTCGAATTCAGATGATTTTAGATTGAATATAGATGTGCCAATAATATCCGAAGGCATCAAATCCGGTGTAAACTGAATCCGAGAAAAGTCGGCTGCTAGTGTTTTGGCAAGTACTTTGGCACTGAGGGTTTTAGCTATTCCGGGAACACCTTCAAGCAGAATGTGACCTTGCGCAAGTAAACCAGTTAATAGCAGATCGATTAATTCCTCTTGCCCAATCAGAACCTTCGCGCATTCTGATTGCATCTGCACCAACTTTTCAACAGCAAAAGAAAGATCTAAACTCGGACGTATCGGATCAATCTCCTGTGAATCCTCTCTAATGTCTTCCATATCTTGTTACTTACATTTACGATAAAATTGCTCAAGCTTTTGAAAAATACTTTGCAAACTTGTTGCTTGCATATACCGCCTGTTCTTTGCCCTATCAAAATCATCTATGAGCTGCTTCACTTCTTCGACTTCAACCGTAGATTTCCTGGCCAACAGATCAACAAATTCAGGCTGATCTCTTTTCAAGAAATATCTTTGGTAAATCTTATGATTAAAAATTCGCTCTAGATGCCGAACCAGTTTCTTATGCTGGTCTTGTTGTAAATACAAATGGGCAAGTGTATGTACATGCGCTAAAGTTGTATTTTTCTTTTCCTCTACTATTGGAATGGCTCTTTGGCGTCGCTTCGATCTAAATAATATGTACAGCAACACTGTGCAGGCTAGCAGATAGTAGGCAGTACGTAATGACTTTTGCGATAGGACAAACTGTAAATAACTGCCAGCAGTGTTGTCAAGCGTATGATAGCGCATGTGATCTATAATTAGCCCCTGCGGTGAAAACTGTTGGAACACGGCATTGAAGTGATCTAAATACAGCGGTTGCTTAGATGCGACATTACTAAACACGTAGGGCGTACTGTGACAGTAAATCGCTCCTTCATCGAATTCCACCCTTGTAAAAACCGGTAGGCTATCCTGCATTTCCCCCAACACTTCAAAAGTACCTCCTCCAAAAGTATCTACTACGCAACTATAAAAATCTTTTGTCGCTGCCTCCCTGAAATCGATGTCGTAAAAGGTGAATGGGTAGGTGTGAACACTATCCCAGGAATAGCTCAGTTTAACTGTTGAATCCTTCCTTGAATCGGCGATTAAAAAGTTGATTTCGTCACTATAGCCCAAGTCAACAGTTTCAGAGATGAAAAGCACGTCATTTCCTTGAGCCACAAAGTCTAGGAGATCTTCTCTTTCCTCCTCCGTCAAGACCACATCCTTGCCCACAAGCACATATAGGTCATTTGCCGATTCAAAATCGACCAGGGTGGTGTCTCTATCGTACTCAACTATGGGAATATGCAGGAATCGCTTTACCAATAGCGATTTAAACATCCACATTCCATATGGCTGTTTCGACTCAAATGAATAGTCTGCTCGCCATTGCACATCTGGCACTTTCCTGAATTCAAAAAGGCTATATATGAGCACAGCAATGAGCCCCACTAATATCAACAAAACATAAGTGGAGCGTCTATTCATGGACGTACGGACTCAAAGAAGTGAACAAAGGGCCGGTCATAACGCTCAAAATCTTCTTGATTAAGTGCTGTATTGCCATACCAAACCCATTCATAAATATGCGTGATCTCTCTAAACAACCTACCAAGTGGGTTGCCCCGCATTTCCAATACATATTGTCGATTCGTCTTTTCTGGCTTCCAGTCAATCATGGATCGGCCATTGAGCAGTTGCATTACTTTGATGAAGCGCATCCGTAATGCAAGACGAAAATCACCATCCAAGAGCGCCTGTTCATATAGACGGTCAGCCGCAATATCATGAACATCCTCAACAGCCAAATCCTCCAAGGCTGGCTGCGAAGTTTCGACATCTTTCGGCTTCTGAAATAACGTAAATACAATGAAACCCAATACCAAGGCAATAAGTGCAAAGGCCACCCACTGGAATATCCCTAAAGAATTATACCATCCCCGATCGATCGAATGTGCTGGATCTTCAGCTGTGCGTTCTTTTCGATCTCGAACCAACATCGCTGTTCGTGTATCAGAATAATCCAGCTCCTTACTTAAGTCAGAAAATTCAGTTTTGTCAACTACATCCTGAGAAAAAGCTGGGATTGTGAATACAGTCACTATCCATACCATCAGAAAGGGCAGCATTCGTGCAATAGACCATGGTCTCATCACCCATATGTAACCGACTAAGCACCGAGCTTTCACCTTCGACACCCGACAGTCGTTTTCTGTAAATAATCTATTCAAGTATGGTTGCACTATTCCCAAAATCTTTAAATCGTTTTCGTAAATCAATGGCTTCTACCCGACATTGTATACTCTGATAGGTATTTATACTCATAAAATAAATGATCGGCAACAGAAACTGCAGGACAGTAAAATTCAACACATGTTCTATAAACAGTTGATCAAGAATACGATCATTAAAAATGTCATGCCAAGAAATAAACGATATAAAATAAGACGACAGCCCGGATGTCATGAGTAAATTCACGACTGCATAGATCAAGATCAAACAAATGATCATCGGGATAAATTTCAGATAGTGTTGTATGCAAAATCGATAGATTTCCCTCACAAGACCAGTAGAGATCGTGGAAAGCCTTTGCTGCTCGACAACCATTTTGGCAACAAACTGTATACTGGCCAGCGCTAGAACAGCTATCCCAATCCAGAATCCGGCAAAATAGAAAGCCGAGAGAATAATACACAACAGTAATATCGAACGTGCGTGCGTTCGCAATGTATGTTTGCCCCAAATGTTGGATTCACTGGTGCCATATGTACCCAATTTAATCAATGCCGCGGTGATCGTACCCCAAGCAAATACAAAGATGCTAACCCCTCCATATTCAAAGCGAAAAAAGGGCAAAGAGTCTGGTAGAAGATCGTATGAATAACCATCAAATGTCTTCAGGTGATACCAGAGTATAGCCATAAAAAGCAGTAAGCTCGGAAGCGCAACCTGGGAATAACTACCCAGCGTATTGCGAAATTGTGCCACGGTCAGCACAAAGTTTTCTGAAAGACTGCGGTATTTTACGCTACCTAGGGCCTCATCTAAAGCGTTTGGTTGAGCAACAATGACTTCGGGTATCCACGCTTTTTTGGCCATGCGAGCGGGAAGGTACATCCACATAAATAGAATAATCAGGAGCGAACCACCAATTATTAAGACTTTAATAAAATCAGGCATTTCCGTATAGCGTGTCACAAATGCCTCTAGGGCTCCCGCCATAATGAATAAAGGGATGGTTCCTAGTAGGACAACCAACGCCTGCTGTGAGGCCTGCTGGAGCGACTGAAGGCGTTTAAAAGTCTTGGGAAACAACAGCCCATTACCCAAAATTAGGCCAGCTGCACCTGCTATAATGATGGCAGAGATTTCTATCGTGCCATGGATCCATATGGTCAAGAAAGATGTGAGAAAAAGGCCTTTTGTATAAAACATGTACTGAAAAGCCCCAAGCATAATACCATTGGTCATCAATAAAATAATAGTTCCAACTCCACCCAATAGACCTAAAATAAAAGCGAAAAATGCGACTCTAATGTTATTAATGGTTATACCTAAAAACATATCTACTTTTGCTTCGTCCTTGTATACCGCCATGGGGTCCCCATTATTAATATTGGCTTCGGTCATATTCACATAGTTATCCCCAAGGATTACCCTGCTAAAATTGTCGTTTTGTGCACTTGACACAACACCAATTATGACAGACACAAAGAACACAAGTAAGGATATCCAAAAGGCATTTCTCGATCGATGGACTTCAGCAGGCAACCTACGTGCAAAAAAAACCAGCAATTCTCGAAACTGAAATTGGGTCTTTCGAGTATTGATCGAATCAAATACTTGTTGAGTAAGGTTATTCAGATATTGCCTAACCGACCTATTGGGATAAAAGGTCTGCGCATAGGAGAGATCTCCAGAAACCGAGATAAACAACTCGTGCAAACGGTCAGGATCTCTATTGGTACGTGACAATAGCAACTCAAGTTCTCTCCACTTTTCTCTATTTTGGCTTATGAACTGAGATTCTGTCACAGAGTAGTTCGGTCATTTGTAAAAGCGAAGCTATAAATAAATGCTCAAGTTGTACTGCCCAGTAAGTGAAATTATCAAACACCCTTCCCTACTCAAAGTGTCTGGATGAAAAAAATAGAAATTCTCACCTCACATAATATTGTCATTAGTCACGAGCTGGCTTCGCTCGGTCAACGCATATTTGCCTTTGTAATCGATGCAGGAATATTAGCTATCTATAGTGGTCTCATCTCTGCAATCAGTGGGGGAAATCAAGCGTTACTCTACATAGGCATAGGCCTAGTGTTGATATTCTATCACCTCACCTGGGAAGTCTTTAATCAAGGCCAGTCTCCGGGCAAGAAAATATTGAATATTCGTGTGGTCTCACTAGAGGGCATTACACCATCTTTGATGACTTACATGACTCGATGGGCTTTTCGCTTGCTTGACATCAGTTTGACATTGGGAAGTATGGCCATTCTATCGATCCTATTGTCTCCGAAAGGACAACGAGTAGGAGATCTGTTGGGTCGTTCCACAGTGATCCAATTAAAACCATACCGCCATATCACACTCAATGAAATTCAGCAGTTGGGGCAGCGACAGATTGACATTCAGCATCCTCAAATACGACAATATAGTGATCAAGATATGTTATTGGTTAAACAAACTTTGCAGCGATTCCAAAAGGATCCAAATGCTGCCAATGAACAAATGATATCAGATCTGGCCGAACAGATTTGCCATGATTTGGGCATTTCCATGAACGGCCAAAAACCGGCAGTCTTCTTAAATAAAGTACTCTCTGAATACATCCTGTTAACCCGCTAGCCTCATCCTAATTTTATTTTGATCTAGGTAATTGGCTATATTCAATCCATAAAATCTAAGCAATGCAATTGTTCCGTTTCGCACTTTGTGGTTTGGTTTTGTTCATTTTTGGTGCAACCACTTCGGTTGTGTTGGCTCAAATGAAGCTCCCTGCCATTCTTTCAGACAATATGTGTATCCAACAAAATACGGAGGTTAAGATTTGGGGTTGGGACGACCCCGGACAATCAGTAGAAGTGCGTCCCTCTTGGACACAGGAGTCTTCAAGCACGGTAGTCACCGAAGGCGGAAACTGGCAAGTGGAGGTCAAGACACCAGTAGCAGGTGGCCCTTATACCATAGCCATTGAAGGAAGTACATCTGCATCCATAAAGAACATCTTGGTAGGTGACGTTTGGGTATGTTCCGGTCAATCAAATATGGATCGGAAGCTTGGTATGCAGCCCAGGCAAAAACCCATCGTAAATTTTTGGGAGGCCGCTCAACATGCTGATTTGCCTAACATCCGATTATTTGTAGTAGAACGAGCGATCGCTGATCTGCCTCAAGAAGACCTGCAAGGCAAGTGGGTGGTTTGTACGCCAGAAACCGTGTTGGAATTTTCTGCCGTAGGTTACTTCTTTGCACACCGATTGCAGCAAGATGTGGATATGCCCCTGGGTATGATTGAGTCTTCTTGGGGTGGCACCCCTGTAGAAGCTTGGACTCGAAAAGATGCTCTTCAAAACAGCTTTCTTGTGGATAAGGAGGAGAGCAAAAAAGCTCGATTCACGGCAGATAGCTTCGCCTTTGCTGCCAATGTGCAAGCATTTGATCAAGGCTTCCTCAATGAGGCACCCACTCAGCCTGAGAGCTTTCATTATAAGCGCGCACCTCACCACCATATTGGATCACTGTACAATGCGATGATTCATCCGCTCCTAAACTTCGCTATAACTGGTGCAATCTGGTATCAAGGTGAGTCTAACCGCGGACATCCGAAAATCTACGCTAAGCAATTTCCCACGATGATAGAGAATTGGCGAGCCGAATGGGCAGTCGGAGATTTCCCCTTTTACTTCGTGCAAATTGCTCCATACTATTACAATGGCAACTTTGGTATTCCGCCACTGTGGGAAGCTCAAGAAGCCGCCCTAGCATTACCGAACACCGGGATGGCATCAACCCAAGACATCGGTCAGATTTATGACATTCATCCACCAGAAAAAGAGGAGGTGGGTCGCAGACTAGCTCTATTGGCTTTAGAGCAACATTACGAAACAGATGGAATTGTAAGTAGCGGGCCACAACTAGCTGATGTAACTTTTAAAGATGGAAAGGCTGTGCTTACCTTTGATGCCAAAAACAGTACCTTCTATTTTGCGGGAGATGGAATAGGAGGTATACCTTCTTTCTTCGTTGCTGATCAGCGCAGAATATTTTACCCCGCAGAAGTCAAACAGCAAAACAATCGCCTCATATTGAGCGCAAACGGAATTCAAGAACCTGTGGCCGTGCGCTACCTATGGAACGACAAGGCCAATGCCACCATCTATAATATGCATGGTCTCCCGACTCCTGGATTTCGTACGGACAATTGGGATGATGCGCTCATGATGGAATGATACATACCTATTATCAATTAAAACAAAACATGATGAGGGGAGAACCAAGGCCAATTGTTCATGCCCTCACTTTGATTTTCCGTTAGATTTTTCAGATACCTCGGTATTTTAAAATGGTAAACTGAACTGCATATTTAGATCAGGAAATAGAATCCAATTTGTATCTATAAATTCAATAAGATTAAACCTCAAGGAACGATGTTTGGCCATATATCGACAAGGCGTCCGGACCAATTTTAACATACAACCATGACAACAAATCGATTTCTAACACTGGTTTTTATTTCACTCCTTCCCCTATGCGCAACTGGCGAGCAAGTGAAAATCCTCTATGACTCAGATTTGTCCGAAGCTGCATATGCCGCCAGAAAACTAAGTGAGGCATTGGTCAGTACAGGACATACCATACACAAAGAAAATGATTATGACTACCTCGTCAGTCTGGCCATCCATTCTACACGCTTAGATGCGGAGGCATTCTCCATACTTCCTGAAGGCAGGGTAATTACTATATATGGCGGTGATGTACGTGGATTAATTTACGGCACTCTAGCGCTGGCTGAACAATTACTTAATACAAAAAAGCTAAGCGATGTCGATGCCATGGAGGAGAAACCCAACCTCGCATTTCGTGCCATCAAATACAATGTACCATGGGAAACATACCGACCTAGCTCTGCACTAGATCTCCACTATGAAACTGCCCGAGACATCAAATATTGGGAGGCTTTTTTAGACATGATGGTCAAAAATAGGTTTAACGTCATCAGCCTATGGAATATGCACCCCTATACTTTTATGATCAAATCTAAGAATTTTCCGGAGGCAAGTCCATGGACTGCTGAAGAATTGGCAGGGTGGGAAAATCTCTATCGGCATATTTTTAAAATGGCCAAGGAACGTGCTTTAGATACATACATCGTGCATTGGAGTATTTTTGTAAGTGAAGCCTTTGCAAATGCGCACCAGGTCGCCGAAAAAAGCTTCTACCCTCATTACTATGTGCAGGGAGACACCTCTGAAATTGTCCGTCGATATTTGCGTGAAAGTGTCAAGCAAGTATTAGAAGAATATCCAGATCTAGATGGCATTGGCATTTCTCATGGTGAAGGGATGGCCGGAATGACTCCATTGGAACGACAGGAATGGATGGACGATGTGTTGATAGCTGGTATGCTGGAGGCCGATCGACCAGTCAAGTTAATCCATCGGGTGCCTTTCTCCTCCAACCTATCCTCAGCAGGCAGCACCAGCAAGGATGTAGAAGTGGTAACGAGAAGGGCCATGGAAAAACTAGAAAATCAATTTGCCGGGCCCATTTGGGTAGAAATGAAATTTAACTGGTCGCATGCGCACTCAACACCTAAGCTTGTCAAAGTGCATGGTGGAAAATTAGGAGACACGTATTTTAAGCCGAGTCCAAAAAATTATAAGATCACTTGGCAAATGCGCAATGAAGACTTCTTTGCCTTGCGCTGGGGTGTTCCCAGCTTCATTCGCGAACATATCGCTTTGAATGGAAAAGCCGATTATGTGGGAGGGTATTTTGTGGGTTCAGAATGCTATATCCCCGCCAAGGATTATTTCACGGCCATAGATGGAGAAAAAAGTTGGACCTGGGCATTCGAAAGACAATGGCTATTTTACAAATTATGGGGGAGATTATTGTACAATCCAGAAACGTCAGATGAGGTATTTAGGGCTGCATTTAATCGGCGATACGGCGATCAGGGCACAAACCTTCTAGAAGCACTTTCTCTTGCATCGTCTACTCAACTAAGGTTGGCTTCTTTATACGATTCAAAGTGGGATTTTACATTATACAGTGAGGGATTTCTCGCGCTCATAGACAATGTTACTAAATACATTACCATAGATGATTTGATCGGGCAACCCACCATGGATCCCGATTATGTGTCGATCAAATCTTATGTGGACATCATTCAGGAAGGAGGATCCTTCGGTGCAGAAAAAATTACACCTATTGATCTCGCTAATTTGCTGCAGCGAGATAATGTAGAGGCATTGGCATTAATTAAGGAAATCAAACCAATGGATGATCTGGCACTTTTCTATGAAGTGGCGGACATTAAAACCTGGGCCCACCTAGGTCTACATCTTGCCGAAAAAATTCGGGGCGGTGTTGCACTGCAAAGATACCGCCGGTCTGGAGAAGAAGCGCTAAAGACCGAGTCCATAACACACTTACAAAAGGCACTGGAGCATTGGGATCAAGTCATTGAAATCACCCGTCCAATATATCATGATATGCCCTTGACCCATTATAATCATGACTCTAAAGATGCCAACCCAGACAACCTCTTTCACTGGGCCCTGATCCGCAACGAAGTAGTCAATGACGTTCAAGTAGCCAAAGAAGCCACCCCTTTTTGATCCTTTCGATGTCCCGGTCGAAGAACGGATATCCCAGTTTTTGGTGACCGGCATTCAATAGTCAAAAGGAGGGCTTTGTTTCATTTTTGGTCTATTTTTGGCCCATGAATAAAGACGAAAAACGGGCAGTGGCTTACTTCTGCATGGAATATGGCTTAGACAGCGATTTCAAGAACTATGCAGGTGGATTAGGGATATTAGCCGGTGACTACATGAAAGGTGCAAAAGATGGTGATTATCCCATCATTGGTATTGGCATCAAGTGGAAGCAAGGCTACACCACCCAAGTGCTAAATAAGGAGGGATTTCCAGTCGATACCTATCCAATCTATGACTATGATTTTTTAAGCGATACAGGCATCATTATCGAATTAGAGATCAGACGGAGACCAGTTTATTGCAAAGTCTGGAAATGCGATGCTTTCGGAAATGCTGATCTCTACCTACTTGATACAGACCTGCCTGAAAACGAAGATCCCTGGATCACTGGTCAACTCTATGGTTGGTTTGGGGAAGAGCGAATTGCTCAAGAAATGGTTTTGGGCATCGGAGGTATAAGGTTGCTTCGCCAGCTGGACCTACCTGTGGATGTATATCACTTTAATGAGGGCCATGCGCTGTTTGCCGGGTTTGAGTTGATGCGCGAAAAAATGGCCCATGGGTTAACCTTT
>JABDMH010000062.1 GCA_013001595.1 Saprospiraceae bacterium
GTGTAACTGCCCAGGACAGCGTGGCAAAAAATTGGAAGGATTATAAGGTACTATCTAAGCCGATGCAGTACTCAATTGTAGTCCGCACCTTTTTTTCCTTAGTAATCTTTCGTTATATACACGGTCGAGCATCCGGGGAGCTATGGGGAGTCGGTTTTGTTCCCTGGTGGGTGTATATAACGCACTAATAAAATATTTCGTTAGCCTATGTAGACTTTGTTGCCCTAACGAAATGATTTCATATCAATGACAAATCGATACTTCACATCTGCTTTCATCACCCGTTCCCAAGCCTTGTTAATATCTTCCAAATTGATCATTTCTACATCTGAGACGATATTATGCTCAGCGCAAAAATCCATCATTTCCTGTGTTTCCTTAAGGCCACCAATCAAGGAGCCAGCGATGGATTTACGGCCAAAGACCAATCCCATACTATGAAGTTGTACAGGGGTAGCACCAACTACAATCATTGTTTTATCCACCTTTAATAAAGGCAGATAAGGGTTGAGATCATGTTCCACTGGTATGGTATTTAAAAGAAGATCAAATGTTCCAGCATGGGCTGCCATTTCTTCTGTATCCTTTGAAATTAGGACATCCTTTGCCCCCAATCGTTTGGCATCTTCACCCTTTTCGGGAGAGGTTGTAATCATAACTACCTCGGCCCCCATCGCTGCTGCAAACTTCACGCCCATATGACCTAGGCCCCCAAGTCCAATAATACCAACTTTTTGACCCTTGCCTACCTTCCAATGTTTAAGCGGTGAATAGGTGGTAATGCCTGCGCAAAGTAAGGGGGCTACCTTTTTGGTATCGAGTTTTTCGGATACTTTAAGCACAAAATCCTCAGTAACCACAATCTGAGTGGAATAACCCCCATGTGTTACACCTCCCATAACAGGGTCGGGACTTCCATAGGTCATAACCATTCCATTGAAGCAAAACTGCTCCAAGTCATCCTTGCAGGAAGGACACTCACCACAAGAATCAACCAAACACCCAACTCCGACCAGATCGCCCTCTTTAAATTTAGAGACATTAGCACCTATGGCAGTAACATGGCCGATTATTTCATGTCCGGGTACAATGGGGTATTCAGACATTCCCCAATCGTTATGTGCCGTATGGATGTCACTGTGACAAACACCACAGTAATCGATTTCTACTTTAACATCCTTTGGACCCATCTCCCGACGGTCGAAATCAAAAGGTTTTAATTCTTCACTGGAACTGTATGCTGCGTAGCCTTTCGTATTGCTCATGGTTTGATCTTTTTGTCTATAATTAATTAGCTATTACATTACTTAGCAGCCAGTTAAAATACGCATATTTCACATGAATGCTCAGAAAATTCTTCCTAATTTTCTCATGTAAAATAGATTTAACTCATCTTCAGGATAGTTCTGTTCCTTACTCTCAGTATGTATCAATAAGTCGATTAAAAATACGGGTAAAACCTGGAATACTTTGTCAATCAATACGTGATATATACCATTCTTCCTCTCATGGTGGCAGTTCTTCAATGTTTTACAAAGAATCTATCCTTTCTCCTCCGCTGACATAGTTAGTGTAAGATTGGATGACTGACAACGCGAGACCCTTTGCCGCTTTCTTAGCCCTTCAATAGTAGAGTCTATTCTAGCAAATGGATTAGATTTATTGTAACCTGCTAGATTCGAAACTGCTACACTCACCCGGCTATGTTTAAATTCACTCATCAGTATTCAATTCAGATTGAAATCAATAGAAACCCCAGTAAATGTCTTAAACTTATTTCCAACAATTAACATACGAGCATGTATCAAAATTTCTCAAAATAATAAGCGAATACAATTTCTCCAATAACTTTGTTTTAAGCACTAACATTGGCTTGAATCTAAATTAGGGTTTAAAGTGTTATTTCCTACAATTTTCTCCTACGAATATTCTGCTGCTTATGAGCATTTGATCTTTGCTTAGGTGGTCACTCCCTACCGCATTACTGGATTCTTCCGACGAAAGCTCATAGCTGCACCAGGGACAAACGGAAAACGTTTTTCCAGGTCGGGTGCCAGTTCCATGCCAAAGCCAGGTTTATCCGGAAGGTCCATGTAACCGTCAACGACGACCAGTGGGTCTACGAAAACTTCCGTTGTCAATGGATTCACGGTTTGATTCAATTCGCACATGAGCCTATTTGGAATGGCTGCTGTGAAGTGGGCGTTAGCCATGGTAGTAAGGCCGCCATGCCAGTTGTGAGGAATGCAGTATTTTCCGAGCACATGGGCCATACGCGCCACATACCAGGATTCAGTTAAGCCCATATTGTTGGCGTCCGGTTGCGGGATATCGAAGGCATTTCGGTCCAGCCACTCCTTGAACTGGAAACGGTTGGTCTTGGTTTCTCCACCAGTCACCATTACAGTGGGAAGCGCTTCATTAATGCGGATGTGGTCCAGTATGGTTTGCTCCTCCAAAGATCGACTGGTTGGTTCTTCGAACCAAAGGAATTTCAGCTCTTCAAGAACCGGGCAAAATTGTTCGATGATCTCATCGACGGTATGACCAGAGCCACCCATGGATTCCTGCATCAGGTCCATATCCGGTCCAACTGCTTCGCGCAATTTGTAGAGGAAAGGAATGTATTTCTTGAGGTTCATGTTGCTGAACTTCCAGTCAGTGCCTTTACGAAACTTGAAGGCGGTATACCCTTCTTCTTTATATCGGAGACCTTCTTCGATCAGCGACTCGGGATGGTCATAAAACTTCCAGTCGACTCCTCCACTGGCATAGATGCGCACATGGGGATCCGGTTCGTTATCAGTAGCCAGTAACTTATAAACTGGCATGCCGGTGGCTTTGCCGATAATATCCCAGAGCGCACAGTCTACGCCCGACCAGGCGCAGCTTTTGTGAAACCAGTCATTGCCAATCCTGCCATAGCTGGGACCCGTCGCGAGCAGTTCGACATCCCAGGGATTTTTCCCAATCATGAACGGACGGATCACCTTGTTGAAATAGGCCAACATCTCTTCCGGTCCGCCATACTGACTGGACCCCCCTATACCGATAATGCCTTGATCCGTGAATACTTCCACCAGGATTGAATCCGTCCGCCAGCAATCATATTGGGCCGTGGTCCAATACTCAGATGGCTTCATTACGTAAGTAAGTGGCGTCATT
>JABDMH010000094.1 GCA_013001595.1 Saprospiraceae bacterium
GGCGCCTCATCACTTAGCATCTTTAACCTGGCTCCAGGCAGCTATCAAGTGACCGCGACCGATGCCAATGGTTGCAACAATGGTGCAACATTTACCATCAACGAAGCACCTGTTCTAACATCCTCCGTCGCCACCACTAAAGAATCCGCTCCTGGCACCAATGACGGCGGCGTTGATCTTAGCGTAATGGGTGGTAGTGGTCCCTACACGTACAACTGGTCTACAGGAGCCACTACTCAAAACATCAATGGACTAGCTGGCAACGGAACGGTCTATTATGTGACCACAACTGATGCCAAAAACTGTAGCAAACCAGATTCCGCCATTATCGATACCAACTGCTCGAGTCTTGGCACTCCCTGCGATGATGGAGATCCTAACACCTATAATGATCAGGAAGATGGAAACTGCAATTGCCTGGGCACACCTTGCCCCATCATCGATCTAAACCTAAGCACTGCAGACATTACCTGCTTTGGTGCCAATGATGGTACAGCCACTGTCAACCCTTCCAACGGTACTGCCCCATACTCCATCGCCTGGTCTACCGATGCCTCATCACTCAGCATATCCAACCTAGCTCCAGGTAACTATCAAGTGACCGTGACCGATGCCAATGGTTGCAACAATGATGCACCCTTTTCCGGAAGCGAACCACTCCTACTTAGCTCCTTCGTCGCCAGCACTAATGAATCTGCAGTTGGTGCCAATGATGGTGCTGCCAATCTCAGCGTAATGGGTGGTAGTGGTCCTTACACGTACAACTGGTCTACAGGAGCCACCACTCAAAACATCAATGGACTAGCTGGCAATGGATCGGTCTATTATGTGACCATAACCGATGCCAACAACTGTAGTAAAACAGATTCTGCCATTATCGAGACCAACTGCCCGAGTCTTGGCACTCCCTGCGATGATGGAGATGCTGACACCTATAATGATCAGGAAGATGGAAACTGTAACTGCCTTGGTACACCCTGCCCCATCATCGATCTAAACCTAAGCACTGCAGACATTACCTGCTTTGGTGCCAATGATGGTACAGCCACTGTCAACCCTTCCAACGGTACTGCCCCATACTCAATTACCTGGTCTACCAGTGCTTCGTCGACCAACATCTCTAACCTGGCACCAGGCAACTATCAAGTGACCGTGACCGATGACCATGGCTGTTCTGCTGTTGAGGAGGCCCTCTCCATTAATGAGCCGGGTGTGCTCATGATTTCTGCCAAAGTCAGAGATGAGTCACTGGAAGGGTCTAAAGATGGGTTTATTGACCTAAGCGTTTTCGGTGGTACTGCCCCTTACAGCTACCTTTGGTCGAATGGTGTGGTCTCTCAAGACTTAGGTAATCTATCGAGTGAAGATTCACCGTTTTTCATCCAGGTAATCGATGCAACGGGATGTTCTGATACTGCTAGCTTCATAGTGAATACCGGTTGTCAACCCAGTGGTGAATTGTGTGATGATGGTGATGCGAATACATTCGATGACCAAGAAGATGGAGATTGTTCTTGCGCAGGAATTCCTTGCCCCAGCCTAACTTTTACACTCTCTGTAGCTCAGATCTCATGTAATGGTTTGTCTGATGGCACGGCTAACCTTCTTGCGGAAGGGGGAACTCCTCCCTATGTATACAAGTGGTCGAATGGAGCCGAAGGTAATGCGATTTCTGGGCTTAGTGCTGGATATTATTTCGCAGTTGTAACTGATTCGGGGGGTTGCTCTGACTCAAGTACTACCTTTCTAATAAAAGAGCCTTCTCCACTATCGTTAAGTTTTCATATAACAAGAGAGTCAGGTCAAGGGAAATTAGATGGGGCTGTTGAGGCTATTGCTACCGGCGGTTTAGGTCCTTATATGTATATCTGGTCAACTGGTGATTCGACTAGTGCCATTCGTAATCTAGCAGGTGAAGGCAATCTCTACCTCACGTCAGTGACAGATGCCAATGGATGCACGATTAGTGATTCTGCTGTCCTTGAAACTGATTGCCCACGACAGGGAACAAGTTGTGATGATGGCAATCCCCTGACTTTCGCTGATACAACGGACGGAAATTGTCTGTGCATAGGCACACCCTGTGATTCCAGTCTGATCCAAGTGAAAGTAATGCACAGAGGCTGTAAAGCAGATTTGGGATCCGCTACCGTCATCGATTCACAGAACGCCGTTAGTCTTATTCATTGGTCAAACGGTGGTGAAGATACAAGTGTAGGAAATTTGGAACCAGGAATCTATGAGGTGACTCTAACATATAGAAATGGTTGCGTATCCGTGCCCAAATTTGAGATTCTTTCTCTACCGAATCTATCGGTGACTTCAATGGTCACAGACATATCTGCCCCAGGACTGAGTGATGGAGACATTACTCTTGAAATCGAGGGAGGAAAACCACCTTACAAGATTTCATGGAGCACAGGTGATACGACCAAGTCTGTGAGTGGTTTGGCACCTGGTACATATGGGGTTTCTGTAGAGGACGCTGCCGGTTGTGGATACATTGATTCCTTTCATCTGCTAGATATTTCCTGTGAGGTCCATCTTGCATACCTCGACCAAGATCTGATGATCCAGATAGATACTCTGGAATGGTGCACGGATCTGGGGACCATTAGTGTATTTGGGGTATCTGATAAGCCTTTGGTATGGAGCATTGATGAGGGATTGGGCTTTCAAGAACAAGGTACATTCACAGACTTACCAGCAGGTACATATGAACTCTATGTCAGGGATACGTTGACTTATTGCCAAGATTTGGCTGGAAGGATACAATTGGGTCCAGACCTACTAAGCTCGTCGGATTTATATACTGGCAGGCCTAGTGATTGTTCCATTGAAGATGGGTATATCTCTATAACCCAACCTAGTGGTCAGATGGAGATCTCGTTACATGATTCAGGCCCCTGGTTCAGTGATCGAATTCCTGATCTAAAGTCCGGCATATACACTGTTTTCGCTCGAGATCTGTCGGATTCGTGCATATACCAGGCTAGCAAAGAAATAATAGTTGGCGATCCCACTGAATTTCGATTTGACATAAAGATCGACCATGTAGACCCATGTCTGTCCGACCTAGGGAAAATCTCTTTAAGTCCAGCGGCCAGCACCATCCTTTACAGCATAGATGAAGGCACTACTTGGTACCGAAATCAGCAAACCTTTAAGGTGAGTCCCGGAATTTATCCTTTACTAGTACAAGATAGCCTCGGCTGTGAATATGATACAAATATTGACTTGCAAGTCGATATCCTGACGTACTATCCGCCGGCTATCGAAGTGAGTTTGGTACATCCATCGGCTTGTTACTCAATGGATGGTGCAATTGAGTTTGCAACAATAGATGAATCTGTAGAACTTAGCTATGACAATGGCGTTACCTGGACCAGGGATTTAGTGCGCCCATTCTTGCCAGCAGGGTTATATCAGGTGTTGATAAGAGAAGAAGGATCCCTATGTTTAGATACGTTGTCTCTAGAACTGGAAGGTGAACTACAGCACATCAATCTGGACACAATGGTGCTACCTCCAACTTGTCATGGTAGCAAAGATGGATTTATCCGTGTAGCTGTCATAGACCCAGTGACAAATTATGACTATTTATGGAACACTGGCGATACCGCTTCACATATTAGTTCCCTCCAGGCTGGGGTGTATAATCTAACCATCACGGATGGACGCTCAGGATGTTCACGTGGATTATCCTATGAATTGAGCAATGCAAGTGAGTTGAACTTCAATCTCCCGACTGATGATTCGGTAGTATTATGTCAAGGCGAGTCACTACAACTTGATCTCGATGATTCTTTGTACAGATTCTTATGGTACAAAGATGAAGATCTACTTGGTGATGGAGCTCAGAGGGAAGTAACAACACCCGGCAAATATATAGTCACGGCAATAGATTCTCTAGGTTGTGAGAAGTCTGACACCATGCTATTGTCTAATAGTTTGGAAGTGTTTCATGCCAATTTTTTAATGGCCTCTCAAGCAGTTGTTGGTGAGCTGGTTTCTGCGATCGAAATATCCTGGCCTGTACCTGAAGTAGTGGAATGGGAAGTCTTGGGTGGCGAAATTGTAGATCAAGACCTAAATCAGGCCATTATACAATTCTCTGAAATGGGCGTTTTCTCTGTACTACTCAAAGCCAATAATGGTGGATGCATGTCGATCCTTGAAAAGTCGATTCAAATAGTAGAAGATAATAACCAACTTGATTCCAACTTAGTACTCAATCCCACATCCATCAATAGTGCTACCCTATTCCCTAATCCAAACACGGGCAATTTTAATCTGCTAGTAGAACTCAATGAACCTTCTACCCTTCAAATAAGGATTTATGACGAACAGGGAATCTTGCATTTTGCCGATCAAGTTGGAGAAAGCGATTCCTATGCTACCAACATTGATTTAGGTGCAGTATCTCCGGGGGTTTATACCGTTTTGATCCAATCCGAGGTGGCATGGACAAGTCATAATGTCGTTATTGAGTAAGACTGATCAAGATGTTCGCTGCTTCGTCTCTCTAGACTTCGAGTTTTTCCTTCTTTGCTTTCTTTTGCGCTCTCTCAGTCGATTACGTTTATTCTTTGTTCGCTTTTCGTTGGAGAAAATTCCCTCCTTCTTTTTTCGACGGTTACTCTTTTTAACCAAGACGTAGCGCAAGCTAATAGCAGTCTCCGTCTCGTATTCGTTTTCGGCTACATTGAGGTGGTAGGTGGGTTTAAAATCCCATGCGAGATTGATGCGACCGATTGTCAACTCTGCTCCAGCGATACCTGTTATGCCGCGCAAGGCGAGCTGGCTTTTTTCATCAACATGTATCCATCGATTGTGAAACCCTCCGCCAATGTAAAAATTCAGACTCTTTCTAATTAATGGGTTGTGTAGTTGCAGTAAAACCGTCCCAGTTGAAATATTGGTCACAGCACTGGTCGTAAATATGCCTTCAATAGTCGTGTGAGACAATATTCGTTGCTGCAGGGTGATGCCCATATCCGTACCCATTCGGATCCCCATCGCAGTGATGTATCGCTGACCATGACCCAATGAAAATGTGGCCACCAGAATTGTAAAAACCAACAGGAGATCTTTCATATTCCAAGATATTTGCATGTAAACTGCCCCATCTGCCTATTTATTACATAGTTATTCCATATTGGGAAAGGTTTAACGGAGTCAAATTTGCCCACCGTCGTCTTTATGAAGGCAATTGCTACCTTGGTCGATCTATGTCACATTTTTTTAAGATTCGATCCCTATGGAAGTATTATCGCCAGGCACGAACCCGATACGATGTGCATTCTCCATACCTCTCCGATCTAGTCGAATCTGTGATCCGAAATCGTAAGCATGCACCAATTTTTGATAGTATAGAAGCACAACGCAAGATGTTTCTCCGTGATCAGGAGTTAATTCGGAAACAACCCTTTGGTGCAGGTTCTCATGCATTTGAGAGGCCATTGGTTAAGGTTTCCAAAGTAGCGGAAATGTCGCTGGCACCCAGATGTCACGGAATGTTGTATCATCACCTGGCCAGCATGTTAAGACCCAGAAATGTATTAGAGCTTGGAACCAGCCTGGGTATATCCACCGCCTATCTCTTTTCAGGATGGCCTCATGCTAACTTGGTCAGCTTAGAAGGTGATGAAAATCTAGTCTCCAGGGCTGCTGCATCTCTGCAAACACTATTCTCTGAACAACGACCTAAGATCGTTCTTGGAGCGTTTTCTCAAAACCTGCCTTGGGTGCTTGCAGAGCTTAGAGAATTAGACCTTGTCTTGATCGATGGAGATCATCGCTACCAGGCTACGTTGGATTACTATCAACAAATCAAACCATATTTATCGAAACATGCGATTGTGGTCATACATGATATTCATTGGTCGGCAGGAATGTCCAAGGCATGGAGTGAATTGCAAAAGGATAAGGAAGTAAAACTATCTGTAGATTTATATAAAATGGGTTTACTCTGCAGATCAGAGGCACTTACCGTGAAGCAATCCTACACTTACCTTCCCTGGATGTTCAAGCCCTGGCGGGTAGGACTATTCTAGAGCATTTAGTTTATCCAAATTCGCTTGATGTCCACCTGAAAGTTGGGGACTTCCCATTTTGAAGGTGGGCGTATGTGGCAGAGCGTGTTGTTGTGGAAGTACTGATAATAGACTGGCGATCGTACAATCATCGATCGTGATAATCAGTTCTGCACCACTCTGTGTGGTAAAATTATTCTCTAGAGTGATCGACGCACCCGCTTGAAAATCAACAGTGGCACCTGACATGACTGTACCATCTGAAGCCAGTGTCTGATCTGCCATAAATGTGCCAGAAACAATCATCCCATCCACATCGACATGAATGGGGCAACCTCCGCCAGAGCCAGCCCCATAATTAGTGACGTCGTAGCTGCAGGAGGGAATAGGATCGAGGTAGTCCATCACAAAATAGTCTCCGTTACTCCCAGTGGCTCTGCCAAAACCCACCAATCCCAGTTTATTGGGATCTCCATAATTGTTATTGCTGAATTGACCTAGGCAGAGTGTTCTATGGCCCCAAGAATGAAAGGAGTCATCATAAATGAAGCCATAAATAGCGAGTGGTATGCCAAGGATAAAACCTCCCCCAGTCATACTGTTCCAAGCGATGTTTTCACCGGTGCCTTCGGTACACATTGGAAAAGCTCCATTGATTCTGCTGGAAGAAGAGGATCCCCCAGAACCTGCATGACCGAAATTTCCAGTGGAACTCATCCAATCGGCATGTCCCTGCGCCACTGTATTCAGATTTAGTTCGACACCTTCTAATGGCAACACCGTCAAAGCTCCAGACCCATAATTGACTCCATTTCTACATGCGCGCTCAGCAGTTATCAATAATAGTGCCTGCTCTGGAGTAGTGAGCGAAAGGAAGTTAGAAGGCAAGGCGAGGTTATCCAAAGTTCCGCTTATCAGTCCTCGCTGAGATTCCTCATTGCGGCGAGCCGCATTAAATTCATCTTCTACGTCACTCACACTATTGTCATACCACCAGGAGCTCCAAGGCCGATCCGCAGTCGGATTAGGTGGAGTTTGGGACCATAATAAAAATGTATGAAAAACAGTGCCTATAGAAAGGCACAGCCTGCATAAATGTAAGGAGGAAAACACCATTGATAAACTGTTGTAGGGGATGTGATTTCATCGCAGTGTTTGCTAACTTGTCAATGAAAATCAGCACATTCTGAGCACTCTCTCATAGATCTGGCTGCAAATATAAGGCCAATAATGAATAATCTATTGATAGATTTAAACAGTCCAAAACACCTATACTCTCTTATCCATACCACCCATCGTCAAGACGGAAATTTCCTTATCATTTTCTCGAGCAATGATTCAGATCAGGACCCATCAGTTGTGGTCACGATATGTGAAATGTACTCCGGATCTGCAGCAGCATTCGGATCCAGGATGGCTCAAACTACCTTGAAATCTTCTCGTGATCTTCACCCCAGCGAAGGACATCATCAAGTAGCCACTGAGTGCACCAAGTAAAGCTGCCCTGACACTACTGTTTTTGACTTTGCATCTTAGAGTAGTATTGGTTATTCCTTCACCCAATAATCCACCACGGTTACTTTATCAAGATGAGGGCCAAGCATCTTGCCAAACTTCTTATGATCCGGATGGATGAGATAAGCATCTCTGCCGTCCTCACTATCAAAGGTCAGAAAGAAACAGTGAGTCAATCCTTGGTTCAGGCCTTCCGGGCTATTGTTGGTTCCCCATTCAAAGCTCTTTATCTCTGAAATCTGCTCCGGTAAGGACTTAAATGCCTCCTCCACCATTTTTACATCCTTATCAGAAGATGAGTCCTTAAATTTAAACAGCACTACATGTCGCAACTTAGTCTTTTCCATACCTGATTCCTGTGCACTTACCATTCCTGCCATCATCAACAGCAACGGGAAGACACTCCATTTTATACTATTCATAATTATCAGGGCTTTATTGTGCCCACAATGGCAATATAGTAAGAATCCATTTTAACAGCAGCTAGAGGTTTGCTGGCTTTATGCATGTGCACTAAATCTTAAGTAGATAAAGATCGGTAATTGGCTCAGCACTGACAGCAAGTGAGGTAGTTTCTGACCAATCATACATTGCACTCGCTGAGCTAAATAGAACAAATTGGATTTTTTCCCGCTTGTGGATAATGCGGGCATAGCATCTGTCTACCTGGTTGTTGCGAAGGAAATCTTAAGTAGTATTGAAGGTTTGAAATTTCGAATACATAATAATGCATTGCAAAATTCGTCTAATCTAATCTAAGAGCTTCGTCCCCCTGAGCTTAGTTAGAGAAATAAACCTATGAACACACAATTGGCAATATCTTGGGGCTTTACCATACTTTTTGTGGTATTCTACGGACAAGCTTCTTTAGCAACATCACAACAAACCGATCTAGATACTTCCCACTGGCGGACGAAGCCTACTTTAGGACTCTTTTTTTCCCAACATAGTTTTAGTCCATACTACAAAGGTGGCGGTGTAAATTCAATGGCCTTGGGTAGTCATTTAGATCTTTCTTCAAATTTTGAGCGAGGAAAAAACCGATGGGAAAATCGTTTAATAGTTCGTTATGGTGTAATAAAGGTGGCAGATCAAGCCATGCAGAAAAATGAAGATCATCTTGAAATTAATTCTAAATATGGGCACTCATTTTCAGAACATCTTCAGGTAACGGGAATGCTTAACTTCAGTAGCCGCATTCACGATGTGTATGAGTTGAATAAGAAGAATGTCAAGGGCAAGCGAAGTGGCAACTTCCTTTCTCCAGCTTATATCAATGTAGGCACTGGTTTAGACTACCGGACTAAGGACAAAGCCATCAGCATTTTTTATACACCGGTCAATAGCAAAATTACCATCGTGACGGACCAAGATCTTGCAGCGCAGTACCTAGGCGGAGAAACGGATCGGATGGCTCGCTATGAATTGGGATCTCTTTTAAAATTCGAGGTAAAGAAGGAGATTATGGAAAACATCACCGTACATGCCGTCGGTACTCTCTTTACCAATCACTTGCATCATTTTGGCAAGATCGATGTGAACCTGGAAAACTCTCTAAAGTTTAGAGTCAACAAGTTCTTCAGCATCAATCTGCTTACCCACTTGGCATATGATGAAGATGTGCTATTTGATATCATCAAAGAAGACATAGGAGAGGATGTAAGCACTCCCCGTAAAGGGCCACGCACACAATTCAAGGAAGTCCTAAATATTGGATTGTCTCATACATTTTAATCCCTTTAATTGAGGTAGACGATCGATGCATTGAGGATGGTCGCAAAAGATACCCATAAAAAATAGGGCAACAGAAGAACTGTAGCCCACCTGTTTATCGGTCGCAAACGTCTCATACAAAGCCAAATCAAGATTAGGAGTGCTAGAATAATCACCAGCGCAGCTATGGGGCTTTGTGTGCCGAAAAAAACGACCGACCAAGTTGCGTTCAATATGAGTTGAGCAAGAAACAACATAATGGCGTTTTGGACGGGCTTGTTTTTCCAGCCGGCATCCCAAATCAATCCAGCGGAAATACCCATCAGGGCGTATAGTACTGTCCAAACAGGTGCAAAGATCCAATTTGGAGGATTAAAACTGGGCTTCTCTAGATTTGCATACCAACTTTGTAAGCTCTCTTGTGTTGAAAGACCACTTATGAAGCCTACCATCAGGCATACAGAAATTCCGATCATTACTTTCGCCCAAATGTTCAATTTTATCATAACCTATATTTGTTTTCACTTGCTGTTTTACATATATCCAAATTCCTAGCCTTTCATCAACCCTCATATAGATAGATACGGTCCAAGCATCCTTCCTCATGATTAGGGACTAGTTCAACAAAGTTCATCCATTTGTCGAGCACTTTCACTGAGGCTTCATTATCTGCATCAACGGATGCCATGACTTGTTTGGCCCTCAATTCTGACAATGCATATTGAAGCAAGTAAGGAGTAAGTTCAGAGGCTATGCCTTGATTCCAGGATGCAGGCAGAAGTCGGAATCCAATCTCTATCTCATTGCGGTCACGGCCTTGTACACAAGCAACTGTTCCGATGAATCGATCGGTTTCTTTGCTTTCCGCTGCCCAGATGAACCAGAGGTCGTCCGCACTATTTTGATTGGCCTCCGTGCAGGAACGGAAATCGCTAATGGCCTCCTCACTTGACTGTGGTCCACCTACATAACGCATGACTACAGGATCGGTCTGTAATTCGACAAAAGCCAAAAGATCATCCTCAATGAGGTTTCTTATCTTCAATCTATCTGTTTCGAAAATCAACAATTCTCATCATTTTTGCATAGCAAAATTGACCAATTTTATGACCACCAGAAATGTTCCTTCCTTTTTTTTCCTCTTGCTGGTATTTCTGATAACCGCAGCTTTCTTCGGGCTGATTATAGATTATCTGTTTTCGGTCTTTTGGGCAGTCGTGCTGTCTCTCCTATTCTATCAGGCACAAAACCGGATTGCAGCACAGCTACCTGGTCGTAATAATCTGGCTGCTGGTCTAACCTTGACTCTGATTATCTTAATCGTAATCGTTCCATTTCTGCTTGTCTCGATGGCTATTGTCTCTCAGGGGATCTCGATCTATGAACAAATTGAAACCGATGAAATAAATATTCAGGGCCAACTAGAGTCCTTTAGAAGTCGAATACCTGCCATCGAAAGCTTTTTTCAGCGCTTTGATATTGATATCGATGAAATCAGGGAAAATATTAGCAAAGGCTTGACTTCCATCACGAAGAACTTGGCAGGGAAACTACTAGGCATAACACAAAATATATTCTCATTCTTGGTTCTCTTTTTTCTCATGCTCTATATCTTATTTTTTTTCCTGCGTGATGGAAGGAAGATCGTTGATAAATTAGTTTGGGTGCTACCCATTGGTGATCAGAAGGAGTGGCAGCTACTGCATCGCTTTGATAGTGTGGCGCGAGCCACGGTAAAAGGAAGTCTGGTGGTGGCGATTCTTCAGGGTAGCATTGGAGGTCTTTTATTTTGGGTCGTTGGCATACCTGCACCTGCCCTCTGGGGAGTCCTGATGACTTTCCTCTCACTTCTTCCATTGGGTAGTGGCATCGTATGGATTCCAGCCGCCATCATCTTTTTCATCCAGGCTGACTATGGCCGTAGTATCGTGGTGCTCGCTGTAGGCTCTCTAATTATTGGCCTATTGGATAATTTTCTTCGGCCGCGGCTTGTCGGGAATGACACGAAGATGCCAGATTACCTGATTCTCCTATCTACGCTCGGAGGACTCAACTGGTTTGGAATCAGTGGTTTTGTTTTGGGTCCGATTATTGCCGCCTTCTTCATCACTTGCTGGGAAATGCTGGGAAAGGAGTTTGGAGAATGAAGTAAGGTCTCAATCCAAAGCTCTTCTGCCAAACCTCGTGATCACCATCAAAAATATGGCAACTGAAATAGCTAGGAGTAGTAAACTGATCAACCATCCGCCCCCCAAGTATGTGGACAGCCCTGCACAGAGGAGGCTGATACCTCCTACGATCAAGGCATAGGGAAGCTGTGTGCGTACATGATCAATGTGATTGCAATCGGATGCCAATGACGATAAAATCGTAGTATCTGAGATCGGACTGCAATGATCACCAAGTACTGATGCCCCCATTACTATGGAAATTACGTTTAGTAAAATCTCCAAGCTGATGCCTTCACTCAGTCCCGACAATTGACATATCGCCCAGGAGGTAGGTATCACAATGGGATATAAAATGGCCATGGTACTCCAACTGGATCCAGTGGAAAATGCAATCAAAGCTGCTAGCACAAATACCAGCATGGGAAGTAAATATGGGTTGATGGCGTTTTCAAGCGCCGAGCTAAGAAAGGTGGCTGTTTGTAGCTCTTCGGTCGTATGAGCGAGGGCCCATGCCAAGGTCAAAATTATTAATGCGGGCATCATTGTCTTAAATCCAGTAACCATCGTATGCATGGTGTGTGTAACGTTCATGATCTTCCGATAAAGTGTAATCACGATACCACAAACCAAACCGATCAACGATGCCCATAGCAGTGCGACGTATGAATCTGCAGATCCAATCAGGATACCCAATTTGCGGAAAAAGCCAATTTGTTCGCTCCCTTGCAGTACATGCATGTTTTGCCAGGTGGCATTCCAAGTAGCTGCATATTGATCTGAAGTGAGCTCAGATAGCTCTTGTTGTACAGATTCCATACCCGTACTTACTAGGCCAACAATAGTCATGAAAATTACTGACAAAACGGGATAAACAGCATGCTGCCAGGCCATAGGAGCGTTGGCCACTGGTCTGAGATCCTCCATGTCTGGTTCATCTTCAGATACTGTCATTGCACTAGATACTTGTCCTGTTTTTCTGGCTCGCTTTTCAGCGGCCATCATGGGTCCAAAGTCTTTACCAACGTAGATCAACAAGAGGATAAATGCCAGCGTAAGTAAAGGATAAAAAGAATACTTAAGCGAAGCAATGAAGATTGCATATGGGGTCATATCAAAACTGAAATCCTGAATTTGTGCAATCCCGCCATCGATATACCCCAATTCTGCACCAATCCAAGTCGTAATAAAAGCAATCGAGGCCACAGGTGCAGCTGTGCTATCTACCAGATAAGCAAGTTTCTCCCGAGAAATGGAAAAACGATCCGTTACTGAGCGCATCGTATTGCCGACAATCAAAGTATTCGCATAGTCATCAAAGAAGATGGCAACACCCAATAACCAAGTAATGAATTGTGCACTTCGAGCTGTTTTGGCAAAACGCGATAACGATGTCACCACTCCTGCCATCCCACCATTACGGCTAATGATTGCCACCATCCCACCAATTAGCAGAGAAAATATAATCACACTCAGGTGCCCCGCATCATTCAGTGCATGGATGACATACTTTTCGACCACCTGCAAAAACGACATAATGAAGTAGTAAAATGAATCAAGCCTCATACCCCCGACAATAAATGCTCCAGTCCAAATGCCAGCAAATAGAGAAATGGATACTTCTTTTAGTATTAGTGCAAGAAGAATCGCCACAAGCGGTGGCAAGATTGAATACCACAAGGGAATCCGCAACAGCCGTGCACTGCCATCCTTTCTGCGTGAAACATGAAACAATAAGAGTTTGTCAGTTGTGGCATGATCTATCGACACTAATGTGCCTTTAGGGGTCGGAGCAAACTGCCATGTGGCTACGCCATCAGTAACCATCAGATCCTGTTTTTGCCCATCCACATGTACTGAGGTGCTGCTACCTCCATCTCCTACTGAGAGTATAAAAACTTGACCTTGATCATCATATCTCAGGACCTCTTGGATATCAGACTGGCTGTAGCTGGGATCTATGAAAAACACTAAAGTAATCCACACAATAAATGTCTTCCATAGCATATATTCAGATATCTTTCGTTATGATCAAGAAACAAATTATTTCCAGCATAACCACCCGATTGTATGAAAAGATTTTGCCTGCTGATTTGTAACCTTGCAGTCATATATTGTTCGGTATTCAGCCAACAAGTTCAGCGATGGCAGATTCCCATCACGCATAGTGATCACGAACTTGACCATGCTTTAGTCGGTGGTTTAAATGCTCCCCAATTTTCGACTATAGATCTAAACAGGGACTCGCTAGTAGATCTATTTATTTTTGATCGAAGTGGCCATAAGGTACTTACCTTCATTAGAAATGATGTTGGGAGTATTGATGCTTTGTCATATGCACCAAGTTATCAGACATCGTTTCCGGAGATGAGGGAATGGGCTTTGATTCGTGACTTTAACCGTGATTCTATTCCCGATATATTTACATTCGCCACCAATGGCATACCCGGTATAGATGTATATCGAGGAATATCTGCAGAAACAGGATATGGTTTTGAAAAGGTGTTTTTTGATAATCCACTTCAGGTGCTGGGTTATCCTACTTCTAGTGGTGCAATTGCTAATATATATGTGTCAACTATTGACATACCTGATATTGCAGATTTAGATGGTGATGGTGATCTTGACATCCTCAGTTTCCAATCAGACGGGACCAAGATTCACTACTATCGTAATATGCAAGAGGAACGTGGATTGGATCCTGATAGTCTGATTTATGTTTTACAAGACAAATGTTGGGGAAAAGTCGTTGAGAGTTTCAACACAAATGATGTGATCATCTCTTCCGATTCTACTACTTGTCCAACGGTAGTGATGACAAAGAGAGCACACAGTGGATCTACCATCGCATCTTTTGATCCTGACAAAGATGGTCTTCAAGACATTCTGCTAGGAGATTTTACCTATGAGACCTTATTGTTTCTGCAAAACAAAGGCAGCAAAGAAAATGCCTTTATTGTAGATCAAGAGCAGATGTATCCTTCGTATGATCGTCCAGTTTCAATCCCCTTTTTTCCCGCAGCTTATATGGGAGATTACGATGGTGACGGTTTCAAGGACTTTATTGCCAGTCCTAATCAAGTTGACGCACGGCAAAACGTTGCTGTATCCTGGTACTATGAGGCAATTGATGATGGATCTTTTATCCGATACCGATTTCTTGATTCCGCTTTTCTCGTATCAGAAATGCTCGACTTTGGTTTGGATGCAGCACCAATGTTTATTGATTACAACGCGGACGGAATGAAGGATCTGGTGGTTGCTAGTCGATTTCACGCAGACTTTGATCCTGACCATCCCTCACAGCTTTTCCTTTATCTAAATACTGGTTCTAAGTCTGCCCCTTCTTTCACTTTGATTGATAGCAATTGGCTGGATATGCCTGGTAACATCGATGAAGCTGACATGCTTTATCCGACTTGTGCTGATATGGATGGAGATGGTGATGATGATCTGATCATTGGCAACAAACGTGGTAAGCTAACCTATGTAGAGAACGTGGGCATTGCTGATGGCCCTTTTGAAATAGGCAGTATAGTCCATCCATGGTTTGACATCGACGTTGGATTCAGCAGTGCACCAGCGGTTGCGGATGTGGATGGCAATGGCATCTTGGACTTACTCATTGGTGAAGAGCGAGGAAACATCAACTTATTTCGGAACATCGGGACCGTCAACAATCCTCAGTTTGATATTGACGGGAGCTCTGTCACCAATGATGAAGATTTTGGACAGATAGATGCGCGTCAAAATCTAGCGGTGTTTGGTCTGGCTAGTCCGACTACCTTCGTCAGCAACGATTCCCTTTTTCTACTTGTTGGAAGTGCTATTGGCAACTTCCTCACCTACCACCTGGCTGGGAACTATGAGAACGGTAGTACATTAAGTCCGCTCGAACATGCCATTGGGTCTATTGCTGAAGGCGAGCGCTCTAAGATGGCAATTGCAGATCTTGACGAAAATGGATACTTCGATGTGATGGTTGGCAATGGCCGCGGTGGTCTTGGTCTGTTTCGCAGTAACTTCCGTTCAGAAGCTATTGTACCTATCGCATCCTACCAAGATCTAGAACTTGATGCCGCGGTGTATCCCATCCCTACGGCGGATCAACTCAACGTTCAAATAGATCTCAGCGGCACCCGTCACATTAGGGTCTTATCGACATCTGGTGCCACCCTTGCTGAATGGACTGGCGAAGAGCGTATGAAGACATTTGATGTCAATGGTTTTGCCAATGGTGTATATTATATCTGGGCAAAGTTAGGACGCCAGACCTGTCTTAGATCCTGGATAAAGGCAGAATAGTAATGTGCTGTAGATAGTTGCCAGTGTACCGTCTGGCAAATAACTACACAGTTTGGCGTCTTCTTTTGCACCAACTCTTCATCACCAGAATCCTTACGTAGCACAGGCTATGCTCGGTTTTGTTTCTTCAACCTGCACAAAATAACTACCCCAACTATACATTTACTTACAAGACGACACACTAGTCAACATCCATCACCATTCAGAGAAATTCCCCTTCATTAACCAAAGCTATACTCTTGTTCCCAATTCCGGGCATCAAATTGGCAGCAGTCAAATTCTTAATGTCATAATTCCCCATCTCATTGATTAAATAAAATTGGACTACTATAAATTTTGTCTCTCTTTGGAGAAAAGTTTCGTACTTGCCCCCCCCGGAAGGGTATTTTTCCAACCTCGAATTTGCTCGATCAAATTACTAACGGTGAAGGTGTTCTCCTCTTTTAGGTCATTTTCCTCGTATACATCCTGAGTAATATCATAGAGCTCTACATAGCTCAAATCTCTATTGGCAACCAGTTTCCAGTTTTCATCGACAACAGCATATGAGACCCAGTGGTCAGGTTTTCTCTCATTGATGGGCCAATTACCGCCCATTTTCCAGAATAGCGGTTTAGTCCGAGATGGATAAGGATTGCCTTTCAAGGTGGAAACCTGACTGACGCCATCAGGCTTATAAGTCCCGGGAAGTTCTACTTCCGCAATTTCGCAGAAGGTAGGTAATAAATCCACTGCCGACAGCAATGAAACAGTATCGATGGCTCCTGCTTTGATTTTTCCCGGCCACCGTGCAATGAAGGGAACACCTATCCCACCTTCAAAAAGTGCTGCTTTGTAGCCTCTTCTCCCTCCAGTGGTGCCTTTAGAGCCCGCAATATTGTAACCTACTCCTGTAGCGGTATCATGATACGTTTTCAGTTGAGCAGTACCAACTGCTCTGGCCGGTCCATTATCTGAACTAAAAATCACAACGGTATTATCTACCAAATTCATTCGATCCAAAGTATCCAGCACCCGACCGATGCGATGATCAGCGTGCGACAACACTGACGCGTAGATATTGTCAGTTTCCTCCAAATCACGAAATGCCCATTGATACTTCGGGATAACATGATGCGGGGTGTGTGGTTCATGTACCCATAGGTTGATAAAGAATGGTTTGTTTTCCCTTTGAGATTCTTCGATAAAGGCGACTGCATTTTCTGCATCCTTATAGAATGGCATTTGTTCTCCAGAGCAGTTAAATGCGCCATAGACGTCATACCCATATTTGGCCGGTGTAGGAGAGTCTGAGATCATGTCATTTGAAAGATGCCATTTACCAAAGTGGGCTGTCGCATATCCGTTTTGCTGAAGTAGTCGAGGTAACAGCGTAACTTCATAATCTAGCCAATCCGGCATGTTTCGCCGCGCGTTTTGCGGCACCCATGCAAAATGCCCATCAATATTGTATCTAGCTGGAAATTGGCCCGTCATCACAGCTGTTCGGCTGGGAGAACATACACCACTTGCCACCGTAAACCTCTGAAAATCTGTTCCTTCCGCCACCAGTCGATCAATATTAGGGGTCTTGACATAAGGATGTCCATGAGCACTTATATCACCCCAACCCCAATCGTCTGCAAAGATGAAGAGAATATTGGTCTTTGTCTGCTCCCCTTTTTTATTCGGTGGACTGCTAACATCTTCTACACAACCTAGAAAACCAAGAACAATGATGTTCGAAATAATAATCCTGAATATTCTCTTCATCTGTGATTAAGTTTCACTTTTTATTTGCTTTTGCTCCTTCCATGTCCATCAGTTGATCCAAGTTAGTCTTCACTTGATCCTGCGGCATAGCTGAAAGATCTACAATTCTCTGCGAGATTGTTGGACTTCACTCCAATCTGCTTTCCAATCACGAAGCCCTGGGTTGTTGTTCTCATCCTGAGCGTCAGCCAAGAAAGCGTTCTAGTGATTATACTGAACCCCACGACAATTGCCTTTCCGACTATTAACAGAATTGAAATCCACCTCAATGAAGCAAAATTTAAACTAAAATTTGGATCTTCGATTTATTCATTGTTGCCTTCCGATTGACAGGTTCTCCTGTTCCTCCTCTTCTTCATTATGTCAACAGCCTGCTTTACTGTTATCGACCAACTTTTATCGATATAAATCGATCAGATCATTTTTTTGCATTTGATATTTACTCTAAAGTTCCTAATGGTGTGAATTTGATCTCTTTTAGGCTCACGGCTTTTGAATCTCCTTCAATGAAAGAAACGGAGACGATATGGTTTCCTGCCCGGTTAAATTCTAGCAACCCCATTTCGAAATATTGATAAACTGCCGATGAATTTTGCTGATTTTGCACAAATTCGCCCTCATTATTTTCAATTCTCCACACCAGGCGACTGTTATCGGTATAGTTCAGATCCACCTGGTAATAACCAGGCTCCATCACTTCCACCTCCCATGACACTTTGCTGTCCAAAGTCCAGTCTTGAGCTTGGACAATGTGTTTCCATTCTCCAAATTTTTCCATCCATTTTTATTCAGTTATCTGGCAAGATGTTGCTTTGGCAAATGCGACAGGATTGGAGGTGCGATACACCGGGTCGATGCTTAAACTTTCGTCGACTTCCGATGGCCCTTCTACTTCCAGTTCCACTACTGAAATTAGTTTCTCTGGCCGTCTTGATGGCATACTTATTTTAGTCCAATATCCTAATTTACTGGTCTCTACTTTTTGCTTTCGGCCGTCTACCCATAAGTGGGCTATTTTAATATTGTTCTTCAAGCCGGGAAGGAATATTTCACCACCTATAGGCCAATGGTAAATCAGCAGGTTTAATTTTTTGCCTGAGACCGTAACATCTCCCCATGGCATCATTCTGCCCCAGGGCGAGGGCCCTGCTTTATAGATTGTTTGTGGGTACCTTTTTACCACTGTCCAGAAGTGCGAAGCGCATTTTGAGCTTCTATCGGAATGGTGCCATCAGGTTTTGGCCCTACATTGAGCATGTAAGTTCCTCCGCGTGCGACCGTCGATAATACACTCTTCAAAATGCGTTTTGGACTTTTCCAGTTTTTGTCATACCAGGCATAACCCCAGGAATCATTGGTCACATCGACCGTCTCCCAAAGCCCTTCCACATTTTTTATTGGAATATTCATGTCACTTAGGGAAACATAGTCTCCCAGTCCATGACCCGCTCTGCCTGAAATCAATGCGTTAGGTTCAAGCAGCAACTTATTTCCAAGTGCAGGAAAAAATCCTCAATAGAAATTCATGACGATTTACCCAAAAGAGATGTAGATTTAATTGCCGTTAGCACAGATTGGCAAGAGCTACTGACAAAAAATATACGCATTCTGCACCAGTATGCAACAAGAGCATGGATTGCTTCATTGAAAGCTGCTATCATCTATTGAATCCAAAGCGCTTTCATATTAGGTTCGACAGATTTTATTCAGGTATATGCCGCCGTTGATCTCTTTCCGGTCATTTGTTGCAACGCTCTAGGTCATCCATGCTAAAATATAAAGCTCTTTCTTCGTTCGCTGCATTCGTGACTGTAACAATAGGTCAATACCAATTTGAATGACAGCTTAGACTACTCATAGGACTTTTTATTATCATGATATGCCTAAGCTACTAAAGCAAGGCAATTGCTCATTCAAGTTGAAGCCACCAAGCTCTTAGAAAAGACACCGGCGTTATATATCAATACAATTGCTAATAAATCATTTAGCATGATTTATGATTCTTTCTTTTTCTGAACTTTTAACGGCCTCTTTATTGATCCATCCCAGCTTAGGGTATGGGCCAATTTTCTTTCTGTACTCGGCTAAAATTAGCTGAAGTTCGTATTTGATTTGTGGTTCTTGCCCTACTACATTTTCTGATTGATAGGGATCTTTTTCTAAATCATACAGTTGCTCAGTCGGGGCATCTTCCTTGACTTTATTATCGACTACATCGCTGTTTTTTTGTCTGGTCAGTGCAAATGCAGCAGCACCTGCCAATAGGTGATCTCCAACCTGCTTGCCTTGAAAACCACCCGCATCTTGCCCGGGGATGTAGACCCATTTCCCTTTTCTGATGACCAAATGTCCTGGATTGTTGGGTGAAATAACCAGTACCTCTCTTTGAGGGGCTTCTGCCTTCCCTGTGAGTTCGAGCAATTGATCTACACTGTCGTGCTCCTTATCTCCGCCTAAAGGTTGATTGGCGATCGAGGCAAATGTAGCAAGGAGGTCTATCTGACTGATCAGATGGTCAGACTGACTGTTGGCAGGGATCTTACCTGGCCACTTGGCGATAAAGGGGACGCGATGACCGCCCTCCCAAGCACCAAACTTAAATCCCAACAAATCTCCGTTGAGTTTGTGTCCAGCCTTCCATGCATCCTGCCCACCGTGATTTAACATGCCACCATTGTCACTGGTGAAAATCACAAGCGTATTCTCTTCCTGTCCCATCTCTCTGACCGTGCGCAGAATCTCCCCCACAATCCAGTCTAGTTCATGGATAAAGTCGCCATAGCGTCCTGCTTCGCTCGTACCTTTGAATTGTGGAGCGGGCGTAAAGGGATGATGGATATTAGTGGTGGCCAGGTAAAGAAAGAAGGGATTTTCTTTGTTTGAAGAATGCGTTTTTTTTAGCCATTCGAGCGCCTTATTTCTTAGGGTTGTCCCTACTTTTTCATCCTCATAAAACAAATGTGCTTTTTCAGCACCACCTATTTGGCTATATCCTCCTTTTGCCGGCCATTTTTGTGTGGCAGCCTCCGTATTCATCACAAAGGGATCGGTGGGGTCATAGCCTACAACTGCATGATTCTCTACATATACGAAAGGAGGACCGCTATTCACCGTGGGTATACCGAAGTAATAATCGAACCCTAACTCTAATGGTCCGGGTTTTAGCTCCTCATCCCAGTTCGGTCCTTCTTCCTGACCAAAGCCCAAATGCCATTTGCCCACACAAGCGGTAGCATACCCAGCTTGTTGCAAAACATTGGCAATGGTCGGACTTTTCGTGTCTATGGTCAGCCCCTCGGTAACACCTGGAATTGGTCCCCAAAAATTACGTCTCAAAGGGTACCTGCCTGTCAACAAACCATAGCGTGAAGGTGAGCATACCGCTGAGGAGGTGTGTGCGTCTGTAAATCGTCTTCCGTCTCTAGCCAGTTGATCGATGTTGGGTGTTTGGACAAGCGAAGCTCCATAGCAGCTTAGGTCACCGTATCCCAAATCATCAGCGTTGATAAGTATGATATTGGGTCGCTTTTGCATGCTTTCTTTCTCTCCCTTTGAAGTGCAACCTATGCTTATTGTCGCAAGAAGCACTACTGCAATACTTGTTAATACTCCACTTATTGTATTTATGAATGACATTATATCTTGCTTTGGTTTTCTTCTTCTAATTCCAATTATATACCACCACTTCTGGGCTTGAATCGTACTTAAATGGGGTAATGATGGTATTTCTGATCCTCAATGTTAGTTGATTATTTCCTTAGTAGCGGTCATCAAATTTAGCACACCCGTTGGATTCGGTGTACGATTAGAGGTAGTAGTCGCATCTCCATACCAGTACACACCTACTCCGTATTCCATATCGCACTCCGTCCAGCTCCACACTTCCATATCTAATTGCATTGAGCTGCCAAAAGGCATTACATCCAAAGAACGGGTACGTGTTTCGGTACTGTAATTTTGCGTGTTCCGTGTAGCGAATTCAGCTTCGGTTTTCCTATTGTGCATATTATAAATAGCACTGGTCGGTTGAGCGTGAAATGGATGTTCGTAAAAATCGTTGCTCATTCCACCCCAGGAATATCCGTAATAATCTTCCGTGCCAGTTCCGAAAATGGATGGAAAATCTTCGCCATCGACCCAAATTTTTTCATCGCCTTCACCCCACCATCTTCTAACAGGATTCCAAATGGTCAGTGCATCACCCACATACACTCCTCTTCCTTTAATGGTCACATAGTTCCAGTCTGAAAATGGTCTGGTGAGCACTGGGTATTGCCCTCTCCAGGCGGCATGGAAGTATAGGCTCTTTTCTTCCCAATCGTAGTCTCCTACCACTGCTTTGAGCTCAACTTCAACAGGTTGATCTCCAAGGTTGATGACAGATATTTTTCCTGATTCTTGATAAGGCATTACCCATCGACTAGACATGACACCATCATCGGCTACTGTTCTGTACCAACCTTGAAATGGATTGAGGCCAATGCCACTCCCAAAGAAATCCTCAACAGGACACCATACGCTTTCCTTACCATCAAACTCCATTTTCAGCACCACAGCTCGTGTGACTATATCATCCTCGTAACTTCCCAATTTCAGTGAAAGGGTACGAACCGCTGATGTTCCTTCAGGTAGGGCAACTGTTTTCTCATCGCCCCGAATCAAAGTCTGCTTTAACTCCAGTATTTTACCTGTTGTTATGTTTTGGGGTGAAAGCAAGGTTTTACCTACTTCTTTCACAAGAGCAGTTGCTTGATTAAAGTCTTCCATGGTAAACGTTTTAATAGCAGTTCCTTCGGTATACTCGCGGAAAGTAAATTGGTAGAAAAATGGTAGCTCGGTGACGGTAATCTTGCAGCTTTCTGCGTAGGGAATCGGAAAAAATGAGACGGAGGAACGTAAAGACTTATGAGCAAATGGGAAAGGAAACAAACCTGTCCCATTTAGGAGTCCAAGCATATTGCCTTCCACGACAGGCTCAGTTGCCCCATCCAAATAGATCTTAATAATATTTGTTGTACTTGGGTCTCTCGGATTCAGGTATGGCATCCAGGTGCGAACAATTGCCCCTGGACTTTGATGATCCATGAGTACCCATTCCTTATCTCCATTATGTTCTTCGATACGGATAAAATTATGGTCATCTTCTTTTCTATTGTAATCCTTGTTGGCAAACCATCCCACTGTATCCTCAGGAGTTTTGGAAGCCCTATTGTAGCTACTCTCTTGTCTCAAGCGAAAATCTTTTTCTGGAAACCGTGAAACAACGTCCCGATCTATCATTTCATTGAGAAGAAACTCCATACTAATCTCTCTTTCTTGGTGGCAACATGAAACTAAAAGTGCCATGACAATCAAAAGTAAATTGTTTCTTAATCCTCTAATTTTTGAGCTGGTTTTCATTAAAGTATTCTGCTTCTTAAATTATTGATTGACAAATTTGTTTTGATTTCTCTAATAGATACGGGGTTGAACAAATTTCCGTGAGTAGAGGTAGGAGCGGCATCTCCATAGCAGTACCAGCATACACTTTTTATCGATATTGGTGAACATAGCAAGAATCCGACAACAATATATCGATTATCAAATTCGCTTTAAGTGCACTAGTGAATGTACTCCGGAAAGTGCCAACCTCATAAAATGAATCTATTTTGGATAAGATTTGCACGTTTTCGAGATTAGGTGATACATGAGTATCAGCTGATTGAGAAAAATGGAAAGGTTACCAAAAGGGCCATTTTTGATCTGGTGACCTTTTCGGAGTGGATTCACAAGTTGGCTATTTCTTAATATTCATTTCATAGCGAAGCAAATAAGTCAGCCCTTTTCTGCCTTTCATAGCAATTCCCCATCCGGGAATTCCGACGTTAGGATTTCCATGCTCCAAATGCGGACGATATAAGCCTGGTGCTTTAGGGATGGCTTTCAAACTGTCATACCGCATGCTGAATTGGAGCCCATCTTCGGCATAATTTATTGACTGACTTAGGGAAGCAAGACAAGCCACTCCTTCACCTTCCCTCCATATAAGTACCTCATGCCCCCTGTCCAAGAGATTGCCCATTTTCACAAATGGACCGTCCGGCGTATTTGCCAGGGCTACTCCCATTTCAGTAAGCCGTGGGCCTTCTTTGCCATGTTCTATGCATCTGCCTTTGTAATAGAGCCATATTTTACCATCGCGCACCAACATACTGGCATCATCTGCACGATAGCTATCAAAATCTGACGAGACCTCACTATGAGCAATTACCGGATTGTTTCGTATCCGCCTGAAGGGACCATCGGGACTGTCTGCCACGGAAACTCCAATAGCTGTGAAATCATTTGTGCTGTTGTTTTCAAATTTTTTATTAAGATTTCCAGGAGTAGGCTTTACCGCAGTATAATACAGATAGTACTTCCCATTATGGGCCAATATGTTTGGCGTAAATACGGAGTGACTGTCAAAAGCACCCTCTTCACCAAGCCCAAGCGCCATACCTTGTTCTTTCCAGGTATGTCCTTCATCTTCACTTGTAGCGTACCAGATGGTGGCCCAATAACCAGGTGTGATAGGGCTATCCATTCGACTATACCACACGTAGTACATGTTTCCTACTTTAATCACGTCACTAGGGTCTCTTCTATTATATACGGAATCTACCCCAATCCCTGAGATGTCAGAATAGGAAAAGCTCCTATGTTCCAAATTTTCCTCCCCAATAGTTTCCTTCTTGGAGTTCCCTAAAGAGCAAGACTTCATCAGAAAAATGGATATAACAAGGAGGCCAAATGCTTGAAATTTATTTGTTGATTTTTTTATCATGTCAATGTACTTAGATTAGATCTTATCGAGTTCGCCGTTGAACTCGACAACTTCATAGTTTTTCAGACATCTTGTTTGATTCCAGATTGAAAATAGGAACTAACTGTTCCTGGTAACATTGGAATTGCCACTCCAACAATTCTTTTCACTTTATTGAACATAGCTAAGGAATTGGGAATCAGTTCTCAAACATGATGACCACTTTGTCCAGAATTGGTTTTGATTCGATGATGATATGCCCTTTCATAGATGGGCCTGAAGCGTCCCCTGACCTCTAGCGGATATTTCTGTATGCTTATAACTTCCTCCTATGCTAGTGTAGGGCTCAAAGGGAACATCATAACCCAAGTTGTATTTGGCGGTGTATTCAAACCCACGGGCTAGGCGGTTATCATATGCACCATAAAGATCAACGCCCTGCTTCCAGGCCGCTCCCAAAAATCCGATGCCCATCTGAACATACAACTGATCCCGGCCGCTTTCCTGACACTGTCCAAAATCATTGAAATAATTGAGGATGGCTCCATTGCCATCCCCCTCCAGGAAATAATTAGTGGCTCTATCGAAGATCTCTTGGTTGTCGACAAAAACACCGATACTGAGCATGGTCTGTATCATCGACGCATCCCAATTGCCATTGGCCCAGTCAAAGAAATCCTTTATGACCTCATAATGGACATCCAGCAACATCTTTTCAAACTGTGCAATGTCCTCTTCCCGCCAAAGATCAGAAGTATGTCGGATGATTTCAGCACCATTGATCATACTGACTCCTGTCATTCCTACTAGGGGTTTTGCATCGTGCTCGCCTATGGATTTTAAGGTAGACGACCAATTATTGAGCATGTCTATCGATTTTTGGGCATGTCGGGCATCTCCCGTTACTACCCACTGTATGGCTTGAGAATAAACTGCGGCAGCATCCAACTCTAAATCGCTGGCTCCAATGTCTGGCTTATTATAAGCTCCTCGTAGCACATTGGTACTGGCCTTCGACTGCCAGTCCATATCTGAAATATCGGCCTCTAGCAACATCTTCCATCCACTAAACCAAGGTTCTTCTTTAGCCAGAACCCTTTGCTTAATAAAGTCGAGTTCTGCTTGACTGTGCAGTAAACCTGGGTGGATGAAATTTGATGGATCTGAGGATTCTTGAGCATGGGAATGTGCCACCACTTGCACCAGAACTGCAAAGATTATCAGAATATATTTCATATTTATATAGTTAGACGTTCAGACCCTTTCACTCCTGTGGCAGATCATCGATATTCCAATCTTTGTTTAAGCTATTATTCTTATTGGCCTTGTCAATTTTCCCATGGGCATATGGCACTTTATCCACTTATTGAATACGAGCACAACCAGGCAAACTCATCAAGCTCTCGAAGTTCATCATTTCTTTGCATCTGTTACGCTTAATTTCAAGAGGTGTTTTGGAAGTGAAGCTGGCAACTTGTCTATCACAAAGGTTTTCTTCTTCAACTTTCAATCGAATATTCAAGTCTCCCCTTTATCGTTTATCCAGCATTTTAAGTATTTACCTATAAAATGGCTGCCAGGTGAGCCACCTTGGCCCATAATGCATTGGAGGACATTTCCACTACGGTCTGATCAATGATCTCAATTTTACTATCAATTTCTGCGTTTTCTACGCTCGGTAATTATGATCCACATTTTCCAGCTTTTCATTTATCCATGTAACATTATTTTTCCCTTGCAATTTCGACGTCCATAGTTGTGAAATCTATGGCTTTCATCCAATCCACATGACCGACCCTGTTGGTCCAAATCGGATTAACGTTTTGAGCATTGGCAGTTTCTGCATAATCTATCCAGTACTCTTTTGCAGTGCGTAGATGCGCCACAGCTTTCTCCTGATAGTACCCTTCGTCTGTGGCACGATATAAAGCCAGCTGTGTTGCTCCATCAATTTTATTAGCATAATACTTGCCCAAGTATGCGATAGTCTTAATATCATGAAGCGTTGCTTTGAGTTCTATACCTTCCGCACTTATGCTCAGTCCCCCTGCTAGCTTAAGTGCATTATCTGCATATGCATGTAGCATCTGCGATACCTCCAAGGGGGTTTTCAATTCAGTATTACTATCTGCCAAGACCATTTGCACATAGTCAGGAATGGATTGAAATCCAGAATTTTTATGGGGCTTTACATTGATAAATGAGTTTACATCATGAAAATCAGTTTCTGTCTTGGTAAACCGCTCACGACCTTTGCAACCCTCGATATACCACATAAAATCAAGCCACCCCCAGTGAAAACCGGTGGTAGTAGGGTACACCATACTGGCATCTTGCCAGGCTGTAAATAATTTCTGAGCGTCTGTTTCAGGAAAACGAGCTTGGAGTATTCCAATGATTCTTTCATTTGGCACATCAGGATCATAGGCAAAACGTCCCCAAAGCATCCAGTGGTACCAATGTTTCGTCAGTTCTATTTCCCTCGGTCCATCAGGATTCTTAGTAGTAAATTCTCGACCCCAGACCCACTGGTCAGATCCATAATAATAACCTTGTGAGACCTCATGAGGAATGTTTTTCACAAATTGCCTTACAAAATCTGGCGCACCCCATCGAAAATAGAAAGCATCATCATTGCGCAAGGTCCAAATGGTTTTGATGTCGTTCGCTTTGATATCTTCCACAAATTCATAATGATATGGTTGATCCACCGCGCTCATCACATGTGCCTTTGCATATTTGAAGCTGAAGATGAAATCTATATTTTCGTTATCAATCAATGGTTTAAATCTCTCAGAAATATCTTTAGCCGCAGCCATATGCTGGCGGTGAATAAATCTGATTTTCCTATCAGGCATTTCGGCCGCTGCATCAAGGACTCCTTGACCATACGTTTCGAAAGCCCAATCTTCTTTCTCTTGAAAAGTATTGCCGTACATGTTTTCTCCAGTCGTGAGGCCAATTCCTGCTAGATCAGGATATGTCACAAACATCTGCTTTACGCTTTTTCTAAAATAATCCCGGGTAACAGCGTTGTCTATCTGGTCTGTAATTCCATACTTATCTTTGGCCCCATGTACGAAAATATTCCAGGTGATCACATAAAAATCGACATTCCGGCTTTTTCCATAGGCCATGACCTTCCTCCAAAACTCAATTTTCTCCTCAATCGTAATGTTCTTTATGATTTCCGGGTTGGCCAAGATCTCCGGCGAACAAAAGCCCCAACCATTGGTATTGTAATGTTCATCAAACTGATGGGTAGACCTCTGTACATCGTCCAGGGCAACATCTTCATAACCGGGGACTTTCACCAGAGAGGGAAACGGATGTAAATTCCATAGAGAAATATAATTATACCGATGAAGGGCAAGGTTATCGATATACTCCTTCCAGAAATCGAAGTTCCACATCTCCGGAATATTTTTCTGAGCCACATCCGATACATCCGTATAGCTTGGCGTTCGCACATCAAGCGGAATGTTAAACTTGGTACCCCGCATTTGCATGTAAGGATTGTTTACAGCTGACTGGACGCCTTCCAAGCCAGAAATACTAATCTGTTCCGCCAACTCAAGGCCACCGTACATGACGCCGGCAGCATCTTGACCAGAAACCTGAATTTTACCTTGATTGTTGGAGAGTTGAAAACCTTCAGTCCCGATGCTTGCATTTTCAGTTAATGATAGCACTATGTCTGCACCTTCTTCCCCTGCTGTTAAAACTTTAAGTCCTTTGGCCTGAAGCTTGGCTCTGATTTCATCGACTGCAAACTGAATTTGAGGATGATCTCTTTCAGCAAACAATCTTACCGTATTCTCATTATCACATCCCATGCTTGACCAAAGGCAAATCACCATCAAGATTACAGCCGGTAATTCAAAATATTTCGATTTCATATATATTGGGTTAACATTGAGATTAAAGTTGAGTGGTGTTTTGTTTGAACTTTTCCAGGTCAAGCAAATACAACCCACATCCCTGACCTGCTGCTGCCTTTGCATAGGCCGATTGAAAAGCGATATATTTTCCATCATCACTAACTACGGGATTCGATCCTTTGTATCCTTCGATATCGTTAAAATGAGTTAATCGCTCCATTATTTCCCCACTTCCATCCAGCTTCATTCTGTAGATATCAATTTGCTTTATTCCCAAATGACAATGGGCATCGCATTCTATGAGTGTTGACTTACCATCGGGAAATATTCCTTCTGGCTCGCTGTATTCCGTTGGTGATTTGGAGTGGTTGGTGATTACACCTGTCTCAAGATTATAAGTCATCACCTCACTGGTAAATAATCCTGCCTCAGTATTTCCATATTGTGTCCAGGTAAATTCTACTTCTTCCGGTCGAATAAAATTCTGCGACTCCAGGATACCTTCGTATTTAATACCATCAACCACAACCGAATCGTTATCGATGATCAAGGTTTTATCGATGATGTTCGAAGAATCCTCATTAATCACAATCATTCCAGAATAGATCACTTGCTGATCGGGCGTCCAGACAATTTTCATATCGGTACGTGAAATGGTTGGTCCTTCGTCCATTTTTTCGTTCAGATTGTGAATTTTTCCAGTCCCCTTTTTCATGATCTGAGCATAGGCATCGTGGCGTTCTGGTCCGCAGGTAAACAGTAAATCGCCATTTGACAAGGCAAATACACGGTAATATCCATATTCTTTCGGATGCATGGTTGAATCGGTTATCTGGGTGATTTCTTTGGTAGCGATATCGGAGTAGAAAACATTTCCACCGGCTTTATCTACAAAGTAAACTCCTTTATTGTCGAGTGCCCACTCAACACGTTGGCCATATGGTGTTAAGGGAGTAATGTATTCAGGAAGATGTTCCGCGGGAAAGCATCCAATGATCTCAGTTCTATTTGCATTCTTACAGGACGAAACTCCTAGCAAAAGAAGGAGTATCCATGCAGTAATCGATAAAATTGATTTCATAGATAAATTATCTTTAGTTGGTTTAGTAGCACCAATGCAAATTGTCAAAAGACTATCAATCATTCTTTCACGGACTCCATGGCTATTGTAATGTCCTTCTCCACATCTTCTAGATGCTCTCTCCATGAAAATTCATCGTCAAACTGATGAGGCATAACTGCAACATTATATATTTCCACCAGATCGACCATTTTTTGCCAGTAGTTTTTGCTTGTCTCCAAGTGTTGGACAGCTTTATCAAGCGAATCAATCTTACCTTTCCTGAACTGCTCCAGTGCCACGCCCCCTCCTACTTTCGAAGCAAAATACAATCCGAAGTTGGCCCAGAACTCCAGATCAGTGAGCTCGATCTCAAGTTCGGCAGATACACCCTGCTTTCTTAGATTTTCAACAATTTCTAGAATTCGCGTTGATTGTTCTTCCGTCTCATCAGCCAATGCAAGTGGTGTAGTATGGGCGGTTTTGTCGTAATTACCAGCAACAAAATCAGAGATATTTACATACGATGAATCAAGCACATTCCGGGAAATAAACTTGTCAATATCGATGAAGGTACCGTGGTTGGTTGTAAATCCCTCGGAGTACAGGGTACCATCCCAGGTACTTCCAAAAAAAGAGGCCAATCGATTCGGGTTTTTGGATGCTAGTTTCCACGCTTCCAACAAATCTGTACCATCCGGGAGATCAAACTTTTTTGCCAATGATTCTGCAAAATATTCATCTGGAACCTTCTTGTTATACATAAGGTTTCCCCAAACCTTATAAAACAGCCATTGCCTTTGGAAAGCATAATCCCATGTACGATGTTCGTCTTTGGTAAAGTAATCTTTTGCCGGAATGTATGTCTCAGAACCGATGATGCATCCACCGATATATTGCTGACTATTCAGATCCAGAAAATCCCGTATGAAATCAGGATCTCCCCATCGCAGGACAAAGAAGTCTTCATTACGCATGGTCCAGAGGCCTTTATATTTTTCAGAATATGGTTCCCAATAGGTGTTGGTGAGCATTCCGCCATGGACAATGGATAATTTTGGAGATGAGTGGGCATGTGACCAATTGAACTTGAATGAAATCCAGACATCCTCATCAAAGCCCATGTTTTCTACCGCTTGTCGGGTTAACTTTTCAGCCGGTACACTGACAGAGCCCGCACTTCGCTTATCTGCAGAGAGTGGTGCCCGGTAGAGCAACCTGGCTTTGCGGTTGGCCGCCTTCAAACCTGCGATCATGGTCTGATCCGCCCATTTGCTTCTCTCCTCGGAGGTCATGCCTCCCATGCGTTCACCCAGTGTAATACCAATACCAGTCAGGTCTTTATATGTATCGATCGTTGTGGTGACCACCTCGCGCATATACCCTTCAATATGCTCATTGCTGATACCTTCACCAATGAAACCACCACCATCTTCTGACATATAATTCCCTGCCCCATATTTCTCAGTAAAACCTTGCGGCAGGAAGATATTCCAGTTTACCACAAAGGTCTGAACGCCACGCGCTTGCGCCATGCCAAAAAGTCCCTTCCAAAAGGCTTCCCATTCCGCCATTTCTTCATCACTGAATGGTGAAACATCTGCGTACGATGGAGCTTTCACCATATACATATAAGGATGCATGTTCCAAAGGGTGAGTGCATTGAATTTGTTCTCCACCATCATATCCAGGTAAGACTCCCAATACTTCAGATCTCTACAAGTCTCCATGTGCAAAGCGAGGTGCTCACCACTTCGGTACGAATACCAGGGCAGGTTGAATTTGATGGCCCGAAAGTCGTGATGCGACCGGATGGTTTTTTCTTCGATTTGAGACCATGAACTGCCGTTTGAGAGTTGCGTATTAATGTCAAGCAATCCATACAATAATCCTCGAGCACATTCAGAATTAAGGATGAATGTTTCTCTAGTTCTTGAAATAGAAAATCCATCATTTTTTTCTGAGTCCCTATCGGCTTGAGGTACCAGCTCTAAGCTAAGATTAGCATCCCGTGCATCTTCAGCAAATGATATCTTTCCACCTGATGCTGATCTTTGATTTTCCAGTTTTTCAATGGCATAGTTGAGTTCTTCCAGAACAATCGGATCAGCATAAATTATTATATCGATCGACTTATTCTGACATCCCAAAATGAGAATCAAAGGCAGGAAATAGATTATTCTTTTCATATTCATCATGATTTCTTCAAGTTCATTGTAGAAACACTACCTGTAATGGGCGCTATTCCTAAAACTTTCTACGATTTGATTTCATACGTAAACTTTGATAATTCGTAAGGTTTTGGCTTAATTTCTATATTGAAATTCATTCCACAGATCAATTATGGAGCTAGTTTGGGACGATAATATTCTAGTCGCTCAGTTTTGACAAACTTCAGTAGTTTCTTCACGATCTTTTCTTGGTCATCCATGCTTAATTTTGCAAACCGATTAACAGCCTCAATATTCCGGTCCAGATGCTCCACGCTCTCGGTCCCGCAAACCATGGAGGTGATGGGTTGGGAAAGATTGAACCAGATCACGTCTTCGAGGGTGAGGTAATTGGGGATGATGGGATCATCTGTTTCCCACCCGTATTCGTTTCCAGTAAAAAATCCCCCTCCTGCCAAGGGTTTCATTCCCATTACTCCGTATGCTCTTTGGTGCAACTCCGGAATTAATGCAGTGGTGAAACTATCGGGCTTCGCGACATCAAGGGGATTGACGGGGATCTGCACTGCCACAAAAGGATCTTTCCCTGCCACTCGCTCCATTAGTCTTCTCTGGGCCGACGTCATACGGTGCCCGGTAAATCCCAGGTATTTTACTTGTCCTTTCTGTTGTGCCTCAAGCATAACTTCGAGCACGCCAGCGGCGATACGGCCATCCACATCCGATGGATCTCTGACGGCATGCATATAAAGCAAATCTATCTGGTCACAATTCATGCGACGTAAGGAGTCCTCAATCTGCTTCTTAGAGCCTGCGGCAGTCTTTGCATTGGTCTTCGTTGCCAGAAAGATCTGATCACGGTACTTAGGGGTTAGGTATTTCCCAAAGAGTTCCTCAGAATAGCCATCATGATAGATCCAAGCGGTTTCATAGTACCGGCATCCCAGTTCCATACCGCGCTCAATCATAGCCTGTGAAACTTTCTCATTTTTCGCACGCCCAACATGATAGCCACCTAAACAGTATATACTCAATTCTACACCAGTTTTTCCCATTGGGCGGGTAGGCAGTAAATCACCTAATTTATCAGATTTACCAGTAGTTAAGGGTGCAGCCAATAATCTTGGGACCGATAGCGCTGCAAGACTTCCCGCAGCAATTTGCTTAATAAAATTTCGTCTTTTTACCATATCAATTAGTTATTTATAGATTGGAAGGTGAGGCGGAAACCAAGAATGTAGTGAGCATATTCTCAGTACACTAATTAAAGATGGCACAGTAGCCACTATTTCGGTCTCACCTTCTAGGGGATAATAATATAATTTATCTTCATTCCTATCGAGATACCACTCACCAGGTTGATCTAACGTAATCCGACCTCCCTCCAAATAATAAGCATCATCGCCTTCAATGACCCGGCCTCCCATTCTTGTAGAAATAATCTTCTGATTTTTACGGTCAATCTGTTCTATGGGCATGTGATACTCCAACCATTTATTAAAGACAACAACAACCCCGTCTTCAACACTTTCTAAATAAGATTTGTCTTCATCATTATAATAAAAATCAAACGATCTTCCGCGACGCACTTCTTGAGTATCCGCTCCTTGATTCTCGGGAACTCGCAAATGTCCACTGCTGAGTGTACGAGCTGGGATCGCTCGAAGGTCGTTGACCCAAACATTGAATCTTAGATTAGTCCTGGTCATTCCTTCCATTCATCTAGACTGAGTGCCTCCAAAAGTGAGTTGCCAAAGAATGAAACAGTATAGGTTACAATCACGTCAAACCAGTGCCGAAAAGTTATTCCAGACGGCCACGACCGACCTACTATACCTCCCCTGGCCGAAACATCCTCGCCGAAGTACTGGTGGTCCATGCACCATTCCAATGACTTCATACCGGCAGTAAAGTATGTTTTGTTTCCAGTCAATTTGTATAACCGAATAAGTAGACCAGACCAGAGTGCTGTCGCCTTCTCTCCCACACCGACAAACTCAACAGATCTGTCAAAGCGCACAGCGAAAGATCCGTCAGGTGCCTGAGTTGCCAGCACTTGTTCTGTGATTCTTATCACTTTTTTCAAATAGCCTTTGTCAGGTGCCACCTTATGCGCTTCGATCAAGCCATCGATGATATATCCAAATGCTTTAGTCCAGTAGTTGACAGAACTGGATTTTTTAGTTTTCCCTTTAAAGAACACACCCCAGAGACCGTTTTCCTTTTCGAAAGCTCTTATCAACAAGTCAGCCAGCCGAATAGTAGTGTCCAGATAATAATTATCACCCGTTTCCATATATAGGCCTGCAAGGCCCGGCAAACCCATCGAGCTCTCGAAGCTCATTATCTCTTTCCAGTCCTCACGCTCAAATACATATGCTTGCGGAATCCAAACATCCTCGTGCTCATCCATGAGTCGATTGATTGTTTCGGCTACTTTTTCACCAGCTTCAATGTATCTACGATCACCAGTAGCTCTGTAAAGGGGCATCCATCCCCAACCAACGAGAAACAAGGAATCAACCGTACTTGCTTCACCTGCACTGGTTCGGATTGCACCATAGGCAGGATGTGTGGGATCAATGATTTGCCTTCTTAACGTATTATGACCTATGTCAACAGCTCTTTGTCGCAGCGCTGTACTACTTATGCCTGCATCCACACCTTTAATAGCAGAAGATTCCAACAGCATTTTTGCTGATGGGCCCCAGGCCCAGCACCAGGCAGAACGCAAACGGGTTTTAGCTGACATATCATATATTAGGAATTCCCCTCCGTACGTATCACTTTTAGGATTGGTATTTTGGCAGTCAAGAACAAATCTTGTTGCCCAGGATAAGGATCTAATCATGCGCTGCCGAGACAAGCCAGTTCCAGTAGACACTTCTGATAATTTGGCATCCCATAGCACATCAGTACTGGCAATGAGCTCCTTAGTGTCGGCATTATGAACAGATATTAAACCCACCCAATCATCGCGAAGTGTGTCGAATTCAAAGTTTACCATGGAATCAACAACTATTACCCCTGATGAGAGATAAAAACTCTCAATTGAATTTGTTTTCGGATCTAAAATCAATGAATTCCCCCAATACTCAATCTGTTCTTTAGGGATGCGTATCTCTTCGGCGATAACCTTCATCCCCTGATCATTGAAACTATATTCCCCTGATTGCTTCAAGTCAAATTCTATTACTGCTTCCATTCCTTCCTTCAATACGACATCCACCACTGGAAAGCGTTGTTCACGGCTGGATTGCCTCCTGGCAGCAGCCATTTCATCATAGCCTGGCATCCAAACATCTTTGGTTTGTTCATTCTCCACTTTAGGGGCATGGGGTGACACATCATCATACTCGAAAATATATCTGTTAGCGCCGCTAAAAAGTCTAATGTCAACTAGATTTACAGTATCCGACAAGGATAGACTAATTGATATCGACCGACCATATCTTTTCAATTTGATGTTACCTGAGTTTCCGACATTCCCAGCTGCACAGCCTGCATTGAGAGCTGAGACACTGACAGCTAAACCTGCAGTCATTGTAGCTGTTTTAGCTATAAAACTTCTTCTTCCATCATACTTGATCATCGCCTTAGCTTTATAGATGTTTTTAAATCCTTCATATTCAGTAAAAGCAGCATTGGTGCACCGGGATTAATCACCGGTTATTGCATAAAACCGGGTAATTTTCACTCAAGTATATTATACTCCTGAACATTTCCTGTTTCTGACTTTCCTGAGCAGCTCTTGGAGAATCTCTAAGGGCTGTATTTTTATGGGTATCTCATAGGAATCATCGTATCGAAAAAAGCCCCCTTAATGCTCTGTTCGCCAATATTCTTCTATTCATTTTTGGCCCTATTTGATCTTATCCAATGGTGAGACAAGGAGCTATACATTCTCGGATTTGACCAGGAGAGGGTGCAATTCAAAAATCGGCATGTTCGTCAAGTTTTTGCAAGGCAAAGGCGTAAGCTCCCATAGCGATGGCTTTGGGAGCCCCAAGTCTGGAAAGCGCTATACCCACCCGGGCCATATCATCATAATGTATGACCTTTTGGCTGCCCGGCACGGTGAGTTCTTTGTATCCACCTTTGGCGTAGACGTTGAAGCTGCTAGTATCCTGCAGGTTGAATACTTTGTATGAAAGCCGATTGAAGTTGGTACCGTCCACCCCATGATATTGTCTATTGATTTCGGACAGCATGGCAGGACCAAACAATTCCCAGGCTCCAGTTATTCCTCCTCCAAGCACCATTAAACCATCAACTAAGGCCACCACATTGGCTATAGAGCTACCCAGATTCTCACCATATTGTCGATATGCTTCGATGGCTGCATTCTGGTCCCCCTCCTTCTTTTTCATTGCAATATTGAAAATATCTGCCGGCATTAATTCCCTATCAAATGGCTGATTGGACCTTTCGGCATATACTCTTTGGATGGCCCTAGTGCATGCACTCTCTTCGGCGTACCAATCAGGATGATACTTGTTGAGCGTATTGTGGATTTCAGCTGCACATGAATTGTCTCCCTGCAACATTTGACCATTTAGCACAATGCCACAACCAATTCCGGTTCCCAGAGTAAACCCTATTAGATTTTTATGTCTTTTACTACTCCCGGCGGCCTCTAGCCTATTATTAATTTCCGGTAACAACCCAAACAGAGCTTCGCCATGGGCGAATAGATCCCCATCATTATTTATAAAGACCGGTATACCAAATTGCTCCCTGAGCATGGGTCCTAGGGCTATTCCTCCTCTAAATGAGGGGAAATTCGGCAAATCCCCAATGATCCCATTTTCATAATCAGCAGGTCCTGGAAAGGCAAAACTTATTGCATCAGCATTGGCTGGCAGTTTAGACATTACGTTTTCAAACCCGCCAGTAATTACAGCTAGGCATGCCTCTAAATTATCGGCCTTCGAAGGAAATCTAATTGGCTCAACAATCTCTTTATTCCCCTGAATTGCAGAGAAGATAAAATTCGTGCCTCCAGCGTCCAAGGTCAGCACTATTCTTTGACAGTTTTTGATTTCGGATTTCTGCCCTGGTTCGGATAATCTTTGGTGGTTATTTGTCATTTTCTTACACTTTTGCGATTCCCAAATCAAACATTCCATCAATTATTTAGTGGCATTCTTTTGAACCAATACCGTTGCAAAGTTTAGAACCGCAAAGGATAGGATAATTGATTTTCTACACAATTGACATCATTAATTCACTAGAAATCTACTTCGTAATATTTACTGCAGAGCCAAAGTATGTTTAGGTAATTCTTGTAATTTTTCTGGACATTCCTCCCATCTTCGTTGCTATACCCGTAGTACTTAAATTCAAGCCGTGCAACTCGTGTTTTCGATTTCATAGTTATTTATTGTCGAATCAAAACAAACGCTTCTCCTTCCTTAGTTTTCATGTCATATAAATAACATTCCTTTAGAGCATATTGCTTTGAGTCTGCTCCTTTAGAAATTATTGGTTCTCTGGTTTCCGTGGTTTGATAGAGAGTATGCTCATTCTCACTTTTGGCCTTTTGAAGCTGTGCATCTCCAACTAATTCAAGTTGGCCGTAGGATCGAATCCTACACTTACCACCTAATATGGATTTGATTTCGATTCTTGCTAGCTCTCCATCTTTCCACTCCATTGATTCGATAAGAAATCCACCACGCGCACGCAGTCCGGTAATGCTTCCGTTGGGCCAAGCTTCAGGAAGTGCCGGTAGTAGATGAATTTCATCATTATGACTTTGCAGTAACATCTCAGCTATTCCTGCTGTAGCACCAAAGTTGGCATCGATTTGAAATACCCTTCTGCCATTAAATAGGTTTGGGTTAAGTCCATGCATCACATGATTACTGAGTGCGGTATAGGCTTGATCGCCATTACCAACTCGAGCCCACAGAGAAATTCTCCACGCACCAGGCCAGCCACCTGTTTGCCCCCTTTGAATTAGTGATGTATGCGCTGCGTCAAACAACTTGGGAGTATCGTAGCGATTAATTTGACTACTGGGATATAGTCCATAAAGATGTGAAACATGAGAATGGGGATTGGTCGGGTTATCCCAATCTAATTGCCATTCTTGAAGCTGACCATGACGACCAATTTTCATGGGTGCTAGTAGTGCCTTAGTTTCTTTTAATTGAGACTGAAAATCTTTGTCGAGATCTAGTATTTCAGATGCATTTATGCAATTTGCAAATAGATCGCGTATGATTTGTGCATCCATAGTAGGTCCGGCACAAAGTGAAGCTCCGCTGCGATTTGAACTCATTCCATCTCTGTTTGTACCGCCATGGCTGTGCTCAGGAGAAATGGAAGGCGAGGTCATCAGGTATCCTTCATCATTCTCAACTAGCACGTCCAGGAAAAATTCTGCAGCCCCTTTCATAACAGGGTACGATTTTTTCAGGAATTGGGTGTCCCTGGTATATAAATAATGCTCCCAAAGGTGTTGACAAAGCCATGCACCACCCGTAGGCCACATTCCCCAGTGTGCCCCATCAACAGGAGCAGTGCCACGCCACAAATCGGTATTGTGATGCGTCACCCAACCGTTGGCATTGTAGTGAACTTTCGCCGTATTCCTTCCGGGTGTTTGCAACTCAGTAGCCATTTGCAGAAACGGTTCGTGACATTCACTCAGGTTACAGACTTCTGCAACCCAGTAATTCATCTGAATATTGATATTGATCGTGTACTTACTTGCCCAGGGTGGGTTGATTTCGCTATTCCATATACCCTGCAGGTTTAATGGTTGCGTACCGGGCCGCGAACCGGAAATCATCAAATAACGACCATACTGGAAGAGTTGCTGTGCTAAAAGCGGATCACTGGCCCCCTTCCTAATGTTACTAAGCCTTTCATCTGTAGGTCTATCATCATCTGATATTTTACCACCGAGATCGATTGACACTCGTTCAAACAATTTTGAATAATCGTCGATATGGTTTTGATAGAGTCCTTGGAAGGATTTTTTCTGCACTAATTCCAAATATTTCTCCACCTTTTTCAAAGGATCTCCACTCACATCATCATATTTTTCAAAACTGGTGGCCGCCACATAAACAATGGTAACAGCATCGGCATTTTTTACAGAAATTTGATCTCTTTGCGACAACACCGCTCCCCCTTTAGCCACCACCTTGGCCTCAGCCGCAAATCTGGTTCCTTCTTTCTCCCATGGTCCGATTAATCTTCTTGCACCACTGCCTTCACCACCCTTACGCGGTGCAACCTCACCTGTCATCGTCAATATGTTTGAATTATTCGATTTTGATTCCGAGGGGTGCGGGCTTGTTAGAGACAGATCGAAATTGATTTGCCCCGGCTTATCGCACTCTATCTGCATAACAAGCGCCTGATCGGGATGAGAAGCAAATATGGTCCGGGTAAAATGTGCCCCATCTACTGTATAAGTGACTTTGCTTACGGCATGTTGCAAGTCGAGCTCGCGCACATAATCAGTTGATTTCGCCCCATTGGAAAAGGTGATAAAAAGATCACAAAATGGTTGATAAGCCATTTGATATTTGGGAACACCCAACATTTTTTCTGCCAATTCTTCTGCCGCTATGTATTCCCCCTGTTCGAGTAATTTTCGGACCCGTGAAAGGTGACCGTAAGCTTCTGGATTATCGTAGGAATGCGGACCTCCACTCCATAATGTTTCTTCGTTCAGCTGTAGGTGTTCCTCATCAACCCCACCATAAACCATAGCTCCGAGCCGGCCATTTCCTATTGGTAATGCCTCCGACCATTCAGTGGCCGGTTGTTTATACCAAAGCACTAAATCCCTACTATTCTGGACGTCTTGTTGTTGGTCACTGCAATTTATCTGGGTTGCAAGTAAAATCGCGACCAGGATGATTTTTAAGAGATCGAGTATGATTCTCATCTGTTCAAAGCTGTCTATTTTTATCTTATCCCAATCTGTTGTGAGCGTCTTGATGAGTATAGCTCATTATCGCCTCTTTGAGGCTCATTACCAAATTTCTCATTTGCTTTCTGATTTGATGATTGGCTTAGTAGAGATTTTGTTTAGCGATAAAAGGGTTGCCAGGGCAGCCATCTAGGGCCATAATGCATCGGTGGAGCACCCACCTCAATCGCACCCAAATCTGGAGCCTCCCCTTTAAAATTCTCGTTGAGTGTGGGAATCACTACTCCTGCATCTACTGGTTTGCTATCCGGTTTTAAGTTAAAATTCAGATCCATTGCATGATGAACAGCATATTCATTATTGGGATTGGGGGCGGCTAAATGTTCAAAAATGTCGTAATCAACCTCCATACCGTGTGTTTCATGTCCCGTTGCATCACTCATATCTGTGAGCGTTTCAAAGGTTTGCCATTCTTCTGGCTTAGGACGCTCGTACATGGTACTTCCCTTAGCTGGTGCGAACCATTTGTATTGGGTCTTGACTCCCTTATTGGGTCTAAATCCATTATAATCTGAACTATAGGCTTCCGTTGCATTAGGCCAGATCATTATTTCTCGACCTGGCATGTCTCGACCTAGAAACAGGTTATTTCGCCAGTGAGCATTGGAATATGGTTCAGTCCTCGCTTGTTCACAAATGAGCGTATTGTTGAATACAAATAGGCCGGCCGGTTTGGCAGAAAACTTAAAAGAGATGCCACTGGGAACATTATAAGCAATGTTTCTGTAGAAATAAATAGGACCACCAAAGACAGGCTGAGCGCTAAACCCCCCTCTTTTGGCATTGACACCGCGATTTCTGAATACACGTACATTGTGCACACTTCCATCTGTCTCAATGAAGTCGTCGTTCATCATGTGCATGTCATTCCCATAGATATCAATGGACGAAGCCCTGCGCTTTGGATCGCTTTCAGGAGAACCATAGGTAGAGACGCCAATGGCATCATGGAAATAGGCGATTGAATTATGAGCGATGACATGTCCGGGTCCATAGACTTTAATCCCATAGTAGCTTACCATGAGATGAGATTTGTACAGCGGATTTCCAAAGCTTATCTTATCTGGAGTACGGGGTCTTCCACCCCATCCTATTAGTCGGAATCGATCATCTCGCCCTATGATCAGGTTATCGGCAATATAGAAATCAGATGATCCTGCATATTCCGTCCACACAGCAGCCCCCACATTCTCGAAACGACAGTTTTTGACGGTCAGACCAATGGCTCCTGCTACTTCTTTCTGACCTGCATAAATGGCTATATCCGTATTGCGAAAAGTTAGATTTTCAAAGATGTGGTGTTCGGATGCCATTACATCCAGCAGTCGGTGATTGTTATCTCCATCAATTATCACCTCTCCATCACCGGCTGCTTTTATAGTGATCGGTTTTTCAGGTGTTCCCTTCAGCGTAAGAGACATTAATCCGTCAAAAGGCGTCATCATGGGATCCACATAGTCCAACCTTTCCACCCGATACAAACCTGCATGCAGCAACAATATGTCACCTGGTTTAATCCTTTTTTCCCAAACAACGGACCAATCACCCAATCCAGCGCCATAATATGCTTGTAATATTCCGGTTGCGTTTGGCTCCTCCCTTGGGCCAAAGAAATCAGCAGGATAAACATGTATGGTATCACCCCCGGTATAAGACTTAGGCACTGTACGTGTGGTTACCTTTACCGTTTGGCTGGCCTTTCCCTGTACACCGTCGGGATCCGACATTTCAAATTTGCACTCGTATTCAGTCCCTGGTTGTACATTAAGAATGCTACCTGCAAAGCCATCAGGTACGGTATAATCAAGATGCTCTCTGGTACGAAAAATACGTTCGCCCCCAATACGTACCAATGGCATTGCACCTCGCCAGGTACTTTCGCCGACTGCTCGAAATTGAACTTCCACCGTAGCATTTCGGTTTTCATCACCTGAAATCGACCATTCGAAGCCGAGATTTAGCAAAGTGGGATGCTCAACTGTGAATGTACCGGCATTGGTGTCATTCTTTTGAGCCAGACCCGCTCCAAAGCTCAGGATGGTAAAGCTTAATATAAATAATTGCTTAGACATATTTAGGTCATTAGAGATCTACTTCGTTTATTCAAATGGCTTTTTCATTTTGCCTGATCAGCGATAAAACTCCTTATCCGGATCAAGGTCGCGTGCTCCGTATATCACGGCAGGTCTACCGACTTCGAGTGCGCCCAGATCCGGTGCATTTCCATGGTAGTTGTCATTAATGTTTGGAATAATTACTCCCGCGTCTACCGCCTTTCCATTAGGATTTAGCTTAAAATTGAGATCTACTGCGTGATAAACAGGGCCAGGCATTTCACCCAACGATGTACCTACCGGCCCTTGAATCGGTTTCTGGAGATCCTCAAAAACATCATAGTCAACTGAGATTCCGTGAGCTTCAAGGCCGCTCGCTTCTCTCAAACTCTGTAATGTCTCAAATTCCTCCCACTCCCCAGTAGGTAACAGCCACCGAAATTGGTTTGCAGGACTTTCAGGACCTTGATTTGGCCGATATCCATTATAATCAGCAATTGAATAGGTGGTTGTATACGGAAATTTCGCAACATATGTTGGCCCGTCCGCACCAAGAATCAAATTATTCCGGTAGTTCGAATTTGGGTGCCCGCCCCCACCGTTGTTTTCGGCAATGAAAGTATTGTGATAAGCTGTGAGACCCGGAACCCCACCATGAATTTTAAGCGCTCCTCCCTTCTGCACATTGTAAAGTATGTTCCTAATATAATAGGCAGGGCCACCAAATACCGGCTGCGCACTTATTCCACTCTGTGCAGTATTTACGCCTCTGTTCCGCATAATACGAATATTGTGCACGCCACCATCCGCTTCTACAAAGTCATCGACTTGCAGGTGTAGGTCATTGTTGTATATGTCGATTGAGACCGCTTTTAATTCCTGCTCCTTTTCAGGGGTTCCGTAGGTAGAAATACCAATGGCATCATGGAAGTATGCGATGGAATTGTGGGCAATTACATGCCCTGAACCATACACTTTGACGCCATAGTAAGAATCCAATAGATGTGTCCCATACGGAATTAAACCTTCCCGGTGAGCAGCCCAACCGTACACTCTGTAGCGATCATCGCGACCGATAATGACATTATCCTGGATCAGAAAGTTCTTTGAGCCGGCATATTCCGTGCGAATACCTTCACCAACCATCTCAAAGCGACACTTTCGCACCGTCAAATTACTTGCTCCTGTCAGGTGCTTCCTGCCTGCATCGAAAACCCTGTCGACATTCCTAAAAGTGAGATTTTGGAAAATATGATGATCTGTGGCCATCACATTAAATAGATTGGCTGCTCCTGCACCATCAAAGATAACTTCTCCATCCCCAGCTGCCTCGATGACGATCGGTCGCTCCGCAGTGCCCTTAGCCGTAAACCAGTAGGTACCATCGAATGGAATATTGTGCCAATCAGGATAGTTAAGAAGAACCCCCTGATAGAGTCCTCCATGGATTTTAATAATATCTCCTGGTTGAACCTTATCTTCACTTATCACATACCAATCTCCTTTGGTGTTTTTTGAACCGTTATAGGCAGAAACTAAACCTGGGTAATGCGGCTCTTCTTTTTCACCCGTGTAATATTGGGAGTATACATGTCTTACCCTTCCTTCACGGTAAGCCTTAGGCTCAGCTCTAGTGGAAACAGTAACGACTTTAATCGCTTCTCCTTCCACGCCATCAGGATCTGCCAAGGTGAATCGGGTCTCATATTCAGTATTCTGATTGAGATCTAAAATGCTTCCAGCAAACATATGTGGAGTGGTGTAATCAATACCTGCTCTTTCGATATGCTCGTCACCAATTCTTAGGAGCGACATTCCCTGCTTCCATTCATCACCAGAATTGGCTAGTCGGTACTCGACATTTACGGTGGCATTGCGGTTGTCATCGCCATCGATGTACCATTCGAACCCCAAGTTGTTAAGTGTTGGAGGCTCTATAATAAAATCTCCTGGCTGAACTTTGTCCTGGGCATGTGAAAATTGCGGAAGAAGAAAACATAGAAATAGAAAGGCGCCATTCTTTAGCGTATCCAATGTGAGACTGCTTGTTTTTATCATGCCCTTCTTTAGAGATTTATACCTTTCCATTTTGTCTGATTTTGTTTTGAAATTAGAAAATCATGCTGCGATGAAGAAGAAATTCCAATAGTTAACTTAAGCTTTTCTCATTGACCATCTAAGAAATAAATGGTGCTTCTATTTTCCAATAAGTATTTGATAATATTAATATTAGTCTTCACTAAACTCATGCTTGAAGGCAAGCTCCAATTCCTTCCGGATTTTCCTACTGATTGGTGAATCATTTTCAGCTAAAATCGGCGCTTCTTCGAACCGATCATTTTTCATGTCAAATAACTTTCCATCATTATACAGCTTCCAGTCCACATTGCGTATGTATTTCATCCCGGAGCTTTTTCCTGAGGGCTCTGTTCCCCCAGGTTTTGGCAGCACGGACTCCTCTGCGTACGTCCAGGTGCGCTTCGATTTTCCTTTGTGAAATAGTACATGGGAAAAACTCAATCCATCAATATCCCTGCTGATTGCCTCGGGTGCTTGGGCCAAATCAAGAAAAGTTGGTAAGAAATCAGTGAAATCTATTAGATCATCCACCACCTGTCTTTCTTCGATCATACCAGGCCAATTGGCAATCATCGGTACTCGGGTCCCTCCATCGGTAAGGGTAGCTTTACCTCCAGGAATTTTAAGACCATTTTGCATGGAGAAAAGTGGTTCTTTGATTAATTCCCTTCCTTCGGCTCTAACAATTAAATTTTGTGGAGTGCCATTGTCTGCCACAAAAAGTATCAACGTTTTCTCTCTCAGCTGCAATGCATTAAGTGCCGCGATCAAGCGACCAACAGCTCGATCCATTTCTGCAACCATCTCTGGGTAATTATCGTAGCGATCAAACGGACTATGTGGTACAGGTGTCTCCAGATCATCGGTAACTTCGTGGCATAGTGCCATCGAGTAATAGGCGATAAATGGAGTTTCTCGATTTGTCTCCATAAACTCAATTAAGCTTCTCGTGTACAAATCAGGGCCGTAATGCAGCTTTGTATCCGTTCTTACCTGACCATTTCGGTAAATCAATGGTTCGTAATATCTCGAACCTTCGTGCCATCCAAAAAGGTCGGAATGTTGAAAACCAAGTCTGGTTGGATGTTGAGGATCATCTCTAAGTAAGGTGAGTTGCCATTTTCCGGCAATGCCTGTCGCATACCCATTGGCGTGCATTAAACTGGAAAACGTATGCTTCTCCTCCGATTTTGGGAAGTCACCCCAACTAACATCACCAAAACGAGTTGGATATTTACCAGTCATGATCGTAAGCCTGGAAGGTACACATGTTGGCATACTATATGTATGCAGGAACTTCATTCCCGTTCGCGCCAATTCGTCGATATGGGGTGTCTTATAGGATTCTCCTCCATAGCAACCAAGTACTTCCTGTCCAACATCATCTGCGAGAATAAATAGGATGTTTGGTTTATCTCTGTTGTCATGTTCAAATTCATTTTGCTGGGCAAATGTCTGTGGTTGGCAGGACATGCATATCGCGCTTATTAGGACAGTTACTACAATAGGAATTACCTTTCCTAATCTCATATATATCATTAGAATTAATTTACAAAATGCTCTATTCTTCTAGGAGACCAAGGTTCCTTTCCCAGAATATTAGGTATTCCTCTGGCGAAATACTAGGGGATAGTCCCCGTTTTTCCCAAAGCCCTTCGTACCGTATCTTCCGCGCAATTGCTTCGTTATTAAGAACTTCCATGTCTTCTGGTTCCCCACCTTTATCGCCGGTCTCCTCCATCCACATGTCAAGTTTACCACGAAGGCCGGCTAGCACTTCACTCAAGGCCGGATCATCTGCAATGTTGTTGATCTCGTATGGATCACCTTCAAGGTCATACAATTCCTCAATAGGTTTGGTCTTCGCAATATGATACTGTTGAGCGGTGGTTAGCTCGCCTCGCTTGCCAAGTACCGTCATCAGGTTCTGCATTGGATAGAAAAAATCTTTGTACCGGCTAAATTGGTTGTACGGTTTGTCGGGGTTAAAATTTCGGATGTACTTGTATTTTTCAGTTCTCACACACCGAATCCGGTCAATGGTCATGTCGCACCGATCACGGGCAGCGATAACATACCCTCGTGTAATAGCATTCGGTCCTAAGACCGGCTGTCCCTGCATAGATTTCGGAACCGGTATCCCCGCAAGTGCCATAGCAGTGGGCCCCAGGTCAATAAGGCTCACTAAACCGTTCTCAACAGATCCTGCTCCGATCTTTTCCGGCCAACGAATGATAAGTGGTACATGGATGCCGCTATCATATAGCCACTGTTTACCTCGTACGTGCGGACGACCATGGTCACCGAAATAAAATATGATTGTGTTATCGAGAAGATCATCCTGTGCAAGACGAGTGAGTACATTTCCAATGCGGCGATCGACCACTTGGACCGACTCGAGGTAATCTGTCCAATCTCGACGTGCAATTGGGTGGTCCGGATAGTACGGCGGGAGGTTGACGGTCTCAGGATCGATTGGACGCTCCTCGTCACGTTCGAATAGACGATGAGTGAGGTGGAAATTGATCTGGGCGAAGAATGGCTGTCCCGGAGCGCGGTCTCGCCAGTCAGTGCCGTCAAACGGCTGGTCTGTACCTGGATCAAAATTCCAATCGGATTTACCTTTTCGATCATAGTCTAGTGCCGAGCAGTTTGTCAGGAAATACCCTGCTTCACGGAATTCTTCGGTAATGAGTCTAACTCCCGAGGGCAGTGGCACTTTCGGATTCGTGCGGTGCTGATGGGCGCCGATGGTGGTCTGGTACATACCTGTCATAAATGCAGAACGGCTTGCTGAACAGACGGGGCTGGATGCAAACGCCCGTGTGAACATTCTGCCTTCCCTAGCAATACGATCTATGTTTGGGGTGACGACATCTGGATGACCGTAACAACCAAAGTCCGGGCATGTATCCTCAGTAATGATCCATAGGATGTTCGGTCGAGCCGGCGATTCACTTGTGGCACAGCCCATAAGTGCAAGGATTAGCAATGCACTTGCTCCAGCGACGAAGGTTCTTAGGAATTCCCAGCGATTTGTGTAGTCTAGTATAATCAATATTCTGCTTGTACCTTTTGTATTCTTTTCTTATTGCCGCAATAGCAGTTGGTATTACCCGATCCTTCTTAGGCCTAAGCATCAAAAAATCCAGCAATTTTTGTTTGCCTTGTACCATTGGGTCAGCAAAAGTCACTTCTCAACTTAAGGTACTGAAAATAATAGAAGATTAATTGGCTTGGAGCACCATAAAAAACTAAGTTGATTTCTCTGTCATTTACCGGCGTAAAACCCTTCATGAAGTTGACACTTTTCCGATTGCATTCACTAGCTCTTGCTGCAAATAGGGTCATTGGTTTTATTGTAGATGGTCGCCAGTTAGGATTTCTCAAACATAATAGCATTTTTTGAGTGCTCACTCTTGGGAGATAAATCGTATTGATGGAAAATTTTATATCATACAGTACTTATGACCTCTATTTCGCTTTTGGTTTGTTGGTGAGAATGAACATTAATCATCTTCAATTGAAATATGCTTATGAAGTTTATCAAGCGCACTCTTGTTTCTACAGTGTTGATCTGGTCTTGTCTTAGCTCATTCGGCCAACATACAGATTCGTCGATTGATCAACTTGAAATTATTCATTGCGACGTTCGAATGGAGCCACCGGAATGGGCATTACTGGAGCGGCATCTGATTGATCTCCTCAATGGAGCGGGCATTGCCTTTTATAATACATACGTGCAGAAGGACGGTACGATGAGGTTTAAGGAACGATATGAAGGGGGCATGAATTCTTCAGATGATATATACGAGGCCTTCAAAGGATTCTCCTTGCACACTGCCTTAGGCGGAACCGAGGAGTTGGATCGGCTTCATCGGCATGCTTGGGAAGGTATTACACAGCAATTTACCCGATACGGACAAATCTACAGGGAATTCGATTCGAATTGGGATTGGATGCACCATGGAGAAGGTTACCTCGATTTCTACACCTTGGGAATGATTAAACCAGCAGATTCCCTTTTCCGTGACCGTTCAATTCGCTTTGCAGCCATGTATGTTGGCGATGATCCGGAGGCCATAAATTACGATCCTGATTTGCGAATGATGCGGGCATCAATGACTGGTAGCCGTGGGCCTAAAATGGAATGGACCAAACGCGATTGGATTCCGACCAATGCCAATCTTGTTTACTACGGTTTGCCATTAGACGATATACCGGGCATACATACAACATCGGCCTGGATCAATGATCATCCGGATAATGACTTGTTTGCAAAGCTGGTCAAGGGCATGAGTGACCGCATGGCAAAAGGCGATGTCCCATTAAACCTTACCTCCACACCCCTGATAGCTACTGCATATTTGTACACGAGTGATCCTCGATACACAAAATGGGTGAAAGAATATGTAGGTGCTTGGGAAGAGAGAACGGAGAGAAATAATGGCATTACTCCAGACAATGTTGGTCTGTCTGGGGAAATCGGCGAATATACAGGGCACTGGTGGGGTGGCTATTACGGTTGGATGTGGGTCGGTTCAGGTCTTCATATCATTCGTGCCGAACTGACTTCTGCCAAAGTAACTACCTTATTAACTGGAGATACTAGATGGATGGAGTTGCCTAGAAGCCAACTTGCCATGCTACGTGAAAAGGGTAAAGTGATAGACGGAACGTTCCTAATACCAACCCGTCATAACGAAAATGGTTGGCATCATTTTAATCGTGAACGGCCATCTGACTATGTCCATTTGTGGTTTCCTTCGCAGGATCAACGAGACTGGAATCAGATTGAACGCTTGGCGGAAGCTCAAAGAGAGCATAGTGGTCAGATTACTGATACGGACCTAGCGTGGGCATATTTTGTCAAAGGTCGCAATCCTGGATTTGCAGAACGTGCGCTCAGCAGTGATATCAAAACCGTCATTCGAAAAGTCGAATTTATCCAGAAAGAACATGGTGACCCAGAGACCTGGGTTGACAACAAATGGATCCTGTCAGATCCCATGATGGTTGATAATCTCACTAGATTGTCTATTGGAGGCCTTCCCATTAGAGTTCAAGGTGAAATGTTGTATTCGCAGGTTCGCTATTTTGACGGTGATAATCAACATGCCGGTTTACCGCCAGATGTAGCTGCGTTAGTCACCCGGATTGATCAAGATTGCATCGAAATCGAAGTGATCAACCTCAATGCTTTTAGGTCCCGAAAACTAATTATCCAGGGTGGAGCCTACGGTGAACACCAATTTCTTTCCGTGGAATATCAGCACGTTGCTGATATTCAACCTCCGGCCAGGAACTTGAGAAATCCGAGAAACGGAGTGGTAGACCAAGCGGTTTCTCTAAGTAATCGAACCCTGAATGCGACCGCATTTGCTGTTGACTTAGCGCCAGGATCAGGTTCAAAACTTAAGGTTTCGATCCGACGAAATGCCAGTCAGCCCACCTACCATTTCCCTTGGAATCGCTAATTCTCTTTATGAAAGATCCAGAAAATCTACACTAATATGAAGCCATATTTCCTTACTATTTTCGCTACGTTTCTGATTAGTTACTCCCCATGGGCACAAATGGCTTCACCCGGTCATGGAGAGACTCAGAGCATAGCTCTACATCCCACAAATCCGCAGATTATTTATGCCGGTTGTGCCAAAGGTCTGTGTAAAACAAAGAATGGTGGATTGGACAATTGGCCCGTATATGGTCTAGACACACATTCACCTCGAACCATAATCATCAGCTCAACTAATCCTGATCTACTTTACACAGGCACCTATGAAATGGGTGTCTACAGGTCTGACAATGCTGCCAGCAGTTGGAAGCCGGTAAACAGAGGCATAAGTGATCTTAGGATTCGAACATTGGTCATTCATCCGCATAACGATCAAATTGTTTATGCCGGCACTGAAGGTACAGGTATTTTCAAAACCATTGACGGTGGACAATCCTGGAAAGAGATGAACGTCGGTTTACTCGATAAAGTGGTCCGATCACTGGTGATAAATCCGCAAGACCCGAACATACTCTATGCAGGCACGTGGCACGGAGTTTACATATCGAGGGATGGTGCTCAAAACTGGTCTGCTGATCCTGAAGGGATCTACGATGTAGATGTCAGGGCGCTGGCTATTGATCCAACCAACCCTAAGATTATTTACGCGTGTACGCAGCCACGAGGTGTCTTTCGTAGCATGGACGGAGGCATTACCTGGGATGCCGGAGTGGAACCGCTGACCGAAAAACTGGAGTCCATTGCAATCGATCCGTCAAATCCCGGCCATGTCTACGTTGGAACTAGAGCCGGTGTATTTTTAAGCCCCGACCAGGGAGATCACTTCAGATCTGCTGGATTGCGCTGGTCCAATCATGTTTGGTGCCTGGTGTTTGACCCAAAAACATCTCCTCCAACGCTTTACTATGGAGGTGTTGGTGGAGTATTGAAAACGACCAACAAAGGCTATTGGTGGGAAGTGACTGGGCCAAAACGTCAATAATTTTATCTCGCCTAAAATTATTGCGGTGTCTGTGCATACGATAGATGGTATGGATGACCGAATTGTCCAAAGTAGGAAAGCAAATCAGACTAAAAATCAAACATGAGCTGTTGCTGCCTCCTCCGCTTGTATAATTCGCTATTTAAGCTGCTGAGTTCGTTCTGGCCAAAATATTTCGAAACGGCCAGTTTGAATTGATCTTTAATAATCTGCGCATAGGTACCTTCGCCCGTCATTCTTTTTCCAAATCGACTATCGCGCACCAACCCACCATGACATTCGGCTATCCTGCTCATGACTTTCTCATATCTATCGGGATATGCTTTTGACATCCAGTCTCTAAATATCTTCTCCACATCTCCATTCAGTCGTACAATGGTATAGCCAGCTTTTGTGGCACCCATCAAGCTGGAGACCCGAATGATCTCCATGATCTCATGATCGTTAAGGCCTGGAATAATCGGCGCCACCATCACACCGACTGGTATCCCCTCCTTTGCTAAGAGGGCCAAAGTTTGCAGTCGTTGTTTTACACTGGCGGTCCTAGGCTCTAACTTTCGTCTGAGGGCATCATCTAAAGTGGTGATCGAAATAATAACCTTTACCAGATTCTCAGCTGCCAATGACCTCAATATATCCAAATCACTTTGGATAAGGCTGTTCTTCGTGATAATGCCAACCGGGTGATCAAAGTCTCTAAAGGTTTGCAGTAGGGCTCTAGTTATACCGAGCTTACGTTCAATCGGCTGATAGCAGTCCGTATTTCCAGATAAGACAATCGGAGTTCCTTCCCAAGATTGATCTTGCAAGAATCTACGCAATAGAACAGGAGCGTTCTTCTTCACCATGATTTTTGATTCGAAATCTAGCCCTGCACTATAGCCCCAATAGGGATGTGTATTGCGAGCATAGCAATAGACACATCCATGCTCACACCCTTGGTACGGGTTTATGGAATACTCCATACCTACATCAGGACTGGTCACCTTATTGACGATGCTTTTTGGGTGCACGGTGACAAAAGAAGTATCATATCGTCCATCACCATACTCCTCTGGTGTGATTTGATCCTCCATTCTGTTCAATTTACTGAACGGATCTGCTGGATTGATTTGTGCTCCCCTTCCTTTATGCAATTCCAAAATGTCGAATATTTCGTCTAATATATGACTATTTAATCGACATTGTGTAAACAAATCCTAATTGATGCTGTCGTGCTCTCTAAGAAATCCCTAAGGAGAGGCTATCAAAATTCATTAGAGGTGACTGAGATAACTCTTTCTTTATTAGATTTGCACAATTCATAATATGTTTTCCTCGATCATGAGGCAGTGGAATCACACTAAATTTAGCGCATTCTTCGTTGAACAATATTAAATCCAGAGAATTACAGCTGCTCTTTGCAGTAAGATTTTTAGCAGCGTATGAACATACTTGTAGATATAAACTATAGAAAATGTTAATGATTAGAAACAGCACATTGTTTAGCCTATTACTTTTATTGATCTTGAGTTGTGGAACATCCACTCCTGAAGGAGTAGTCTTGAAAGGCAAGATTGATGCTGCAGAAGATATGCAGTTGTTTTTTGATGAAATGGTGATGAAGAAGACGCAAGTGATTGCGAAAGCTCCAATTGGATCGGATGGTTCATTTGAAGTGGTTTTAAAGGAAGCTCCTGATCCAGGAATTTATCGGATCCGAGTGGGTTCTCAACGTGCGATTATTTTTCTTGACGGTACTGAGAATAAGATTGAGCTGAGGACACATCTTGACAAGATCGGTGATTATGATTTTAGCCTTGAGGGTGCTCCAGCAGCCAATGAACTCGTGGCTAATGTTAAAAAGATTAGGGAGCGCCAAATCGATGCGGAAGGCATCAAGGGCTTGATCAATGATGCCAAAGATCCCATTTTAGCGATGCACTATGCTGCAGCGCTGCCTCCAGATCCAGGCAATCTCAGCGTCATGCAAAAGGTGGGCAGTAGACTATCCTCCTCTTATCCTGAAAGTGAGTATACCATCATGTATAATGAGCAGATAGCAAACATTGAGAAGCAGATTGCCCGAAGTCAAGCTCAGGAATTGATAAAGGTAGGCCAGCCGGCACCAGATATTAGCTTACCCAATCCCGACGGCAAAGTAATGCGCTTATCTGATCTCAAAGGTCAAGTTGTCTTACTAGATTTTTGGGCCAGTTGGTGTGGACCCTGCAGGAGAGCAAATCCTCATGTAGTGAAGACCTATGACAAATACAAGGACAAGGGATTCACTGTTTACAGCGTATCTCTAGACAGACCTGGCCAAAAAGAGCGCTGGGTTCAGGCTATTGAACGAGATAAGCTATCATGGCCTTATCATGTAAGTGATCTTAAATACTGGAGTTCGGCACCGGCCAGCACGTATGGTGTGCGTGGCATTCCAAAGACATTCTTGATTGATAAAGAAGGGAAAATCGCTTCCACCAGTGTCAGCCCTTATCAACTTGATGCCGAGCTAGAAAAGCTACTTTAATCATTACGAGGTCAATTGATTCAATATTATGGCCGTAGCCAGCGCCGCATTTAGCGACTCTGCTGCGGCTCCTGGACGCTTGGGTATCGTGATTCCGATGTGGGGTATGGCCCTCACTTCATTAGTTATGCCGTGACTTTCACTGCCTATGGCTATAATACCTCCTGATGCAGGTGGAACTATGGAGTTTACCGGCTTACCTTCTAGCTCAGCTAGGTACCAAACTTTACCATCTGCCTTGGCATGTAATTCAAAGGCACTAATGGATACAGCTGGCACATGAGCAAAACTGCCCATTGTTGCTTGCAAACTCTTGGGGTTGTACAGATCTGCACAACCTGCTCCAAAACACACGGCCTTCACGCCAAACCAATCAGCGGCACGAATTATGGTACCCAAATTGCCAGGATCCGAAATTCCATCCAAGTACAGGAGCCAACCATCCACACTAAGCGGCGTCTGGTCTGCATCTATCATCTGCACCTCGGCACATACTTGATCTGCATTATTCAATGAACTAATTTTTTTCAGTTCTGGTGCAGAAACTGCACATACATGTATATCTAAATTTCTTAATATATCTTGATGCGTATCAATCCATCTGTTCTCCGCATATAAAGACTTTATTTTCAGATTGTTATCCTTTAATATTTCAAGTATCACTTTTCTTCCTTCTACCAAGAAAGTCTGGTACTTTTGTCTATACTTTTTTAGTTTTAAAGATTGTAAAAACTTAAGCTTACTTTTTGAGAATTCCTGGCTTATCATATCTAAGTTTCTGCTGCCAAATCAAATGTAAGCATTCCCATCAGCTGTTGATAGCTGGCTTCCTGCTCGGCATCTTATCTTCTTGTAACACCTCAAAATATTTAGGTGAAAATGAAACCCTTCTAGTCAAAAACAAGATTACGATCTTATCAGATCTTCCTGCGAGTGAAAAGAATGCCTTGCGCTATGAGCTGGGTACCCAGTTTGAGCAAGTACCTAATGACAAAACCTTTATCATTTTTAAGCCCAGGTTATGGTTCTATTACCGACAAGAAGAAAAGGGGGACTCCACAGATTTTGACAAATTCGTGCAGCGAAAACTGGTAGAGCCACCCAGTCTGTACGATCCAGAGAAAACACAGGAGACCCTTCAGAAAATGGAGGATTTACTATTTAATAAAGGTTATCTAGAGGCTGAGGTTTGGTATGAAGACACCATTGTCAATCAACACGCAAGGGTCCACTATTTCGTGCAACCAAGTAGAATTTTTACTGTCGAGAGTTTTGAGGTCGACGTTCAAGACACAATGGTCTATGAAATCATTGATCAGGTAGCAGATGAGACACTGATGACACCCGGCGCACCAGTCTCCAGTGCTCGCTTGGGTATGGAAAAACAGCGCATTATTAATGCTATGCAAGATAAAGGGTTTGCCAACTTTACCTTTGGAAATTTTGGTGCACTGGAAGCGACCGATACAACAAATGCCCAAGTTAAGTCCAGGCTCCCAATCATTCCCGGGCAGGAGGGTCTGTTCCGACGCAAGTATGTAGGCGATGTCGTGATTAATAACCTCTTTCTTTCAGACAAACCTTCCTTTTCGCAAGTGATGCGATACGACTCCATGACCTTCGTAAACTTTAATCGAAAGAACAGAATTAGACCGAGCGTACTGTTGAATTACATCAAATTACGACCAGATCAATTGTTTCGTAAATCTGATTTAAATGAGACCAGGGTACAACTGCAACTGCCTGCCGTGAGATTTGCTGATATCAAAACGCTACCGCGATTTATTAACTCCGATACCGTGGATTTTGAAATTGATCTTTATGCCGCCAAGAGATTCGAAACCAATGCTGAATTTGAAATCAATCGTACAACTGTCAGTAATCTATCATTTATTGGCCTCGGAACGAATCTAAGTCTTATCAACAATAATTTTTTCGGCGGATCTGAACGATTCTCCAACGGTTTGGACATCAGTTTTGAGGTGGACACAAAGTTGAAAGGTATTTTTAATGCTGCGAATGTCAATTTTCATAACACCTTAGAAATACCGAGATTCACTGGCTTTCTGGGGCTGTACACTGCCTTGAACAATAGCAATATATTAGGAGATGAACGCATCGAGACGCTAGAGTCTTCAGCAAATACGGTGCTAGATCTGGCTTATGAATATGTGGATCTCTTCAAATTCTTTAACTATCATTCGGTTACAGCGGAATATGGATTCAGGTCGGTTTTTAATGGTATAAACCTGCGTAAGCGCTTCCAGATTACTCATCCGTCACTCACTTATTTCAATCCAACTATTCGCGAACAATTTGACTCTCTATATAACGATGAGACCTTCGCACGAAAGTCATTTGCTCCACAATTGTTTACCAGCATTTTCTTTAATAAGTTCGTCTACACTCTAGAGCGGTTTCAGGGAGTTCGTGGTTTTTCTTCTGCACTGATTGGTAGTTTTGAACTGACAGGAGGAGAAATGTATCTGGCCAATTTGATTATTAATGGGCTGAAAGAGCCCCTTTCAATTGGTGAACTGACCTTTGCAAACTTCGTAAAGCTTGAGGTCGATGGCAGGCTCTACAAGCAATTTAATCCTGAACAAGTGTTGGCGTTACGTGCTAATCTAGGCATCGCTGCACCGTTCGGTACCAGTGACATCATACCCTTCGTCAAACAGTTTTATTTAGGGGGACCTTTAAGCATGCGTGCTTGGCGGATCAGGGAGCTAGGACCAGGGAGTTATAATAATGAAAGCATAACGAGAGCGAGTGGAAATCCGTTTTTTCAAACGGGAGATTTAAAATTATTACTAAATGCGGAATATCGTTTTGATGTTTTTTGGCGTATTGAAGGGGCTCTTTTTGTAGATGCCGGCAATATATGGACGCTCAGAAAAGATGATCGTCCGGGAGCCATGTTTACCTCAGAATTCTTAGATCAAATTGCCGTAGGTTCTGGAATGGGTATAAGGTTCGACGCAGATTATTTTAAGGTGGTCCTAGACATCGGGCTCAAAGTGAGAAACCCCTACCCTGATGATGAAGGAAGCCATCTCGCACTCAAGTCAGGATTGCCTACGCGTGAAGTAGTCAATTGGAATTTTGCTATCAACTATCCCTTCTAATCTGCTGAAGATTTGGTGAACATACTTCGTCTCCCGTAATCCTTGCATATCGGACAAACCTCAGGCTGATGTCCACGCGCTGGACAATGCGCTCGACCAAAATAGATAATTTGCAGGTGCAGACGATTCCAGCTCTCAGATGGGAATAGTCGCTTCAGATCTTTTTCCGTCTGTACTACGTTTTTGCCGGTACTTAGTTTCCATCGCCATGCCAGTCTATGTATATGCGTATCTACTGGAAATGCCGGTTTGTTGAATGCCTGGCTCATTACCACGCTTGCAGTCTTATGGCCAACTCCAGGCAATGCTTCCAATGCTTTCATATCTGCTGGTACTTTGCCGTCGTACTTTTCGACTAAGATCTTTGAAAGTCCGCTTATACCTTTCGATTTCATGGGTGATAGTCCGCAAGGGCGGATAATATCCTGGATTTCCTCTCGTGACATGGTACTCATGGTGTATGGATCATCCGCACGCTCAAACAAGATCGGTGTGATCTTATTGACTCTTTCATCTGTACATTGCGCAGACAACAAAACAGCCACCAACAAAGTGTATGGATCCTGGTGCTTTAGGGGAATGGGAGGATCGGGATAATATTCATTGAGTCGCCTGGCAATTTCATTTGCGATTTCTTGCTTTTTCATTTGTTCGATTACTGAAGGACAATTTATGCACACGATCATTCATATGGACCCTGACAGGACTGCATCGTGCAAAAAAGGTGTCTGCTACAAGTTTAACAAGAATTCCATGGTATCCACTCCATCTGCATACTGATTCAGCTCCGGTTTTTGAGTAGATCCAAACGGAATCAGATCATGCTCTGGGAGTTCATTATTTCCTACAATACACTGGATCTGATCATTGTGTGCCGATAAGGTCTCCGACAGGGACGCCAAATCCTTGTAATATGCATAGTGAGTTATACCAATTCTGGAAGCAATGTTATCATCCTCAATCAACACTGCAGATTCAGTACCAAAATGGGGTTTTCGATTGATGATGATGGTAGCCAAGTTGAAATCCACATTATTCTTATACTTCTGATGCCGCATCTTGTTTTCATACAGGCGAAAAGCTTGCAAGAGCTGCTTGAAGTCATAGTCTAGCGGCACATACAATTTGGAAACGTTGCGACAGCCAAGTCCAAAATAACTAAACACATCATTTCCCAATGCGATAAGTTGATCTTCACTTTCTTTGCCGATCAAAATAGCGACTGCGCTGCGGTTCTTCCGAATGATGTGGGGATATCGACTGAAATACTTTTTAAAATAAACTGCCGATTGGTTACTTCCGGTGGCTACTACTGCATCTATCTCAGCCAAATTTTCTACCCATGTGATGGGTATCTGAAGAGATGGTGCCGTATATTTTAGCTCACCGAATATGAAGGGAAGGAGTACTTTATCTTTCTCAGAAAGTTTAATCACTGCCCGATGACCTGCAGCTAGAATGCATATGATGTCATGAGCTCCAACCATGGGAATATTGCCTGCTAAGACCGCCCCTATACGCCTAGTAATTCGAGGGCCAGAACATTCGTATTTAGCAAGCCAAAGCCTTAGTTTTTCTTCGTCGAGAAATTGATTGATGATCGCATCTAGCGCATGCCTAATGTTCTCCTGCGTGAACCACGGATTCTTCATGGAGGCATACTTGATTGCTGCATCAAGTCTTTCTCCTCCCAAGACTAGGTGATTTCCTAGGTCTCCCAGAATCTTTGCCCAATCTAGCTTGCTCATAACAGATCTCTTTTGTCCCTTCGTGTCGACACGTACTGTCTCCATTTTTTCAGCACATTCGTAAAGTTTTCCGGTGGGGGGACCTCAAATTGCAGTCGTTTGCCAGAAATGGGATGATCGAACGCTAAATACGTAGCATGTAGTGCTTGATGTGGCATCATGCGAAGACAATTTTGCACAAACTGGCGATACTTCTGAAAAATGGTCCCTTTCATAATTCGGTCACCTCCGTACTTTTCATCACCGAACAGGGGATGTCCGAGTGATTTAAAGTGAATTCTAATCTGATGCGTACGACCCGTCTCTAGCCAACATCTTACTAAGCTCACATAGTATAAAGGTTCAACGATGTGATAGTGCGTGATTGCCCTTTTACCGGATTCCCCATCTTCGAATACCGTCTGCCTGGTTGGGTCTTTGGGATCACGGCCAAGAAAACGGTCAATAGTGCCCTCTTCTTGTTGTGGTTGACCCCATACCAAGGCAAGATATTGCCTATCTATGGTGTGATCAAAAAACTGTTTTGCCAAATGCGTCAAAGACTCGGCATCCTTAGCAATAACAAGGAGACCTGATGTGTTTTTGTCTATGCGGTGTACTAATCCGGGGCGATTTGGTGGATTGCCTTCGAGCGAAGGTATGACACGATGACCAACATGATGCAGCAAGCCATTGACCAATGTACCCCTCCAATTGCTTATCCCTGGATGCACTACAAGGCCTACTGGTTTATTGACAACGAGCAGGTGCTCGTCTTCATAGGCAATATCTAGGTCCATCGCTTCAGGCACCAATTCCTTTTCTGAATCATCATAACGTGGATACCTGACGATGATGTCATCAGCGGGTTGTACTTTATAGTTTGCTTTGACTACCTGGCCATTAACCTTGATCAGGCCCTGGGCTATACCCTTCTGTATCTTACTACGTGATAATTTAGTGATGCGATACATCAAGTATCTGTCAATCCGTAATGGAGCTTGACCTGGATCTACTGTGATGAGTTGTTCATCAAAAAGCTCGTCCGTATCTTCTATCTCGACTCCCTCATCCATCGTCCAAAATTAGTCAACTCTCGTCGCCATTCAAACAAAAGATGGTGCCCTCTTTTTGGATATTGCATCACGGGTATTGCATTGGAGACCACACATATTATTTGAAATGCATAGTCAAAATCACAACGGCGATGTAATGGCAAAATTAAGAGAGCAGAACTCGGGAAGCGAATTCTGCTCTCTTTGGTTACCCACTAATGACCCTATCTAGCTGTGTTCTACTCCATTAAAATCATCTTGCGCACCGCACTCTCTTCTTCAGATTTTAGTTGGTAGTAGAATACACCGTGACCTTTCAAATTTGACTTACTGATCTGCCATTCATGGTATCCTTTACTAAAGGTACCCTCCTTCACTTTGATCACTTTACCTGTGATGTCAAAAATGGTCAAGGTTGCTGGGGTCGCATCCGGTACAGCAAAACCTATAGCAGTATGCGACTTCCACGGATTCGGTCTATTTTGGTAGAGACTCAATTGATCTGCATCTATTCCTCCAGTGAATCGTAGGGCCACATCTGCCTCTTCCCCATTCAGATGATAGGCTTCAGCCTTTGTTTGCCTACTCGTAATTGAGATGGCATCACTAAGCTGCACCTCGTCTTTGCCTTCGACAAGTAGATAAAATAAAACAGCATCTTCATCGAGAGATCTTGCCTTGCCCTTGCGATCATTCCAAGATGCGCTGATCCAGCCTTCGCCGGTATTTTGTAGATTAAAATGCTGCACTCCCACGCCCAGAGCAGTTCCTTCCTCGATAGATCGTATCTCTAATTTAGATTGATCAAATTCCATCGTAAATTGAAAGCCTTCCACTTCTTTGAAGTTACTTGCCCGAATTGGAATTTGATAAGTGCCTGATGACAACCGCTGATCATCGGCAGTCAATACTAATGCATCGGAAGACCTTGCAGCACTGCGGCTTGGATTATTGTCCAGATTAACATCTCCAATCTTCACACCTACGAAGTTTGCCTCCAACGCAGGTGATAGTGCATTGACTTCATAAGTACTCAGTCTTGAATCTGGACTAAAGAACCGCCAGCTAGGACTACTCGGTAGCTCCTTATGCATACCTAGGATTAGCTTGCGAAGTTGGACCAAATCCAGCGGAGAGACTTTGCTATCCATATTGGCATCTGCCGCCTGAATTTTATACCAAGAATCAAGATCATCTCTTCCCAACACGTGCTTTTGGATATCAATGAGATCTCTGGTGGATACACCATTTAGGTGATCTGTATTTTTTACTGGTCTGATGATGGCTTCTCTACCGACCGTCATATCCACCTCATAAAAGCCATTTATTTGCGAGACTTTCTCGAGAAGATTACCGGCACCATCTTCAACCAGGATATCCACCAATTCCACATTGTCGTCTAATTCAGTTTTGATGGACCCATGGATTCTAGCAGTACCAGCACTGATGTCTCCACAACCTCCCATCTTATTCTGAACGATCAACAGTACTGCGCAGTAGTCCCAGCTTCCACTTTCATCAACCACATACATTCTCACTGATTTCGGACCAACATCCTCACAGCCTAAGTACAAGGTTGTCTCAGAACTTTCTGGTAATTCAGCATCTCCTTCACCATCATCGATTCGGAATTGAAGATCGGCATTATCCTTTCCACATGCAGCAGCGCTGCTGATATCAAACTGATCAGCATCGATCTCCGCCATGGCCGTATCAATGGTCCCATCATTGTCGGAATCCATCGGTGTCAGTTCGATGGTCAAACTGCTAATGCACACAGGCGAAGGCTTCTTAGCCGCATTGACTACAAACGGCACATCACAAATGCTTTCGTTTTGACATTCGTCCGTAACTATCACTTTAAGCTTATATGTTCCAGTACCCAGACCTTCTGCAACCACTGGGAACCCACCACTAGTAGAACTATTGAACTCATCATCATCCTGATCAATTACTTCTGAGGTCTTAGTGTCTACCACTTGCCAAGAATAGCGAAGGATCCCACATTCATCTTCTACTTCAACCGTAGTATTGAGATCATAGAAGCATCCGATGGCATCTACCTCTGGAGGTATGCTATTAACCCTGCAGATCGGTGGCGTAGAATCTAACATCATGATCTTTTGCGTAAAGCTCAGGAATTTGCCTTCATAAGCTTTATTAAACCACCAATCTGTATCTAAAGGAGCTGTACCTAGATAGCACCAATCAGCAAAGCACCAAGTACGCACTATCTTATAGCAGGCTTCGTCACCACCTACAATCTTGAAGACTTTATCGTAATAACCAATGCCTACCAATCGACAATCATTGTCAAAGGTATAGACTCCTTCGCCGGTGTAAGCTGGACTTACTACTCCGGCCACATTGCCACTTCCGTCATCTGCATACTCGATTCCACAGGCATAAACGATGGTATCTTTCGGTACTTCAAACATGGCTGGAGAGATCTCACAGTCATTTGTCACCCAAATGGTCTGGGTTCGCACAATAGTATCTGCAGTGTGTCCACTACCATCCGTAGAACATTGTCCCACAAATTTGAATACCCGTTTAATATAGCCATTGCCACAGTGATCAAGATTCACCCACGGTTTTTCCTCAATACAAACCAGTCCGCAGTTATCTGCAATTTGACCATTGTACCTTTCAGACTTAATCGTATCATATTCTGCACGATAATAGCTATACTCTTTCCAGATGTAACCCAGGTGCTCATCATAAAACAAACTATCCTTGGTCACTAAATTCGAGTCACAACGCAGGTCGTACAGTTCAAAAGCTGTTTTATCAGCTACATTATCATACTGGTCAAACTGGACCTTATCATATCTACCCAGTACATTTTGTAAACTATCGAATTCGCCTTCCAGCGCTAGGTCAACTGCACCGGCATAGTAGGTCTTATAACTTGAACAAGTGACAGTGACATCGTAGAGTTCACAAACGACCTTTGGAGGTGTTTTATCCTCCACACGAACTGTGGTCCAGCACTTACTCCAATTACACCAGTAGTCCATTACTAGGAGCTCCACCGTTACATCCTGACAGGCATCTTCACAACAGAATGGTACTTCTTCACTCCAGCCGCCTCCAAGCTGAGCTCCAATGTCTCGGACAAAACTATCGGTAAAGGCACCATCTTTAAGGTACTGACCTAGCACTAACTTCGCATAATCAAAAGCGTAGTTCACTCCCTCAATGCCATAACCAGCCTTGCCACATGGCAATAAGATGTCCAGATCATCTAAATCACACTCATCTAATAGCGCCTTGAAGTAAGCATCATCAACCTCATATGGATGATCTTTACAATGCAACGTAGCATATTTCATTAGATCATATGCCCAGCCCGCCAGGAGCAAACTGCTGCATGCAGATTTATCCGAACACAACCACTCCAACTGCTTGGCATAATGCGCCTCAATGGGATTTATGTGTTTGTCCTGCTCCAGCGTACTGCACCAAACGGTATCATAATGTTCTGTATAGCATACAGGAACAATCGTGTCGCATAGATCTACGCCGCAAGCCTCGTACCAGTCGCTTCTCCTCGCCAGGACTAAGACTTCGCCACAATTATCCCAACTTCCTTCATCTATCGATGTTGCATGAATCCAGACAGTGGTATCTGACACGGTCACATTAAGCCCCTTGTCGCACACCGCTACTGGCCGAGTTCCATCTGTTACTATGATGGTATCTCGAGCTATCGTATCATTATGGCAGAAATCCAACGCTTCGTACAATACTTCGTAGAACTGGACTGCAAGACCATCAGGCAGTTCAATGATCTCACCCAATGGTAGCTTGAATTGCTTGTGACTTTCGTATAGACCTGTGGCCGGATTGTATTCCATTACTGCAGTACCATAGTTCGGAATGGTTGCCTTCACCATCTTAACCCCTGTACAAGTATCAGTCACTCTTACCGGAGGTACATATACATGAGCATAACAATCGTGGCTTCCTGTCGGTACAGATATTAAAGTATCTGCCATCTCTATAGTCGGTGGCACTGTATCAAACACCATAATCCATTGTACACAGCTATCAAAGGTGCCCTCGCATCCATTCTTAATGAACCACTCTCTTCGAATAGTTGTGGGACATTGATCCTCAAATGCCAGATCCTTGTAGGTCACCAAGATGTCACAGATCTTGTTTGGTTGTGGCCACAATGGTATAGAATCAGCATATGGCACTCCCGTCACCAGTGGTGAGGGATGTCCATTTTCGTCTTTCAGATACCCGGTATGGCAGTACACACTGTCTCTTTCTGGAGGACAAATGATGGTATCTGGCAAGCCCCTGACCGCAATCGTATCCATACAAAAGATCTCTGTCTTATTATATTCAATGCGAAACGTCCTTTTAATTTGCTTCACAATGTCTTCATCGCAATCACCTAATAAGATGTCGTAATCGTATATCTCACCGACTATGGTATCATAGCAGCCCACCACCATTCGGCAGCCAGGGAAAGTGTCATTTACTAATTGATTATCAACAAAGGGGTGGGTGCAATCGATGGTATCGGTCTGTCCCGGCAACAACATCGGAGCGCCATCTTGAATCGTAACCACCAGAGAATCTGTAGGATTCATACACGGATCATCTAAAACTGTCAAATAAAGTACCACTTCACCATTAAGCAGATCGGCACTATCGGGACAATACAGACGGGCCCCTGCAAAAGTATTGTCTTCAAGGAAGGAGCCTCCGCCTATTGTCGACCACATGGCTTGCGTAGCTCCTGATCCATTTGCCATGAAGACGGCATTGACAGCAGTCAGATCAACACACTCCAATCCACACACGGTCACTGAATCACCAGCATCAACGAATGAGGGTGTCAATGCCTCATACAACATCGATCCCATGATCACGCAACCACCTGCGCCACCAGTAGCCAGCATTGCACTAAAATAGATGGGTGTGCCAATTGTTGGTGTGTAGTTCATCGGATCTCCCATCAAAGGTATTGTCTTATCCACATCCATGAAAAACATGGCTGACCCCGGCATGTAGTTTAATCCGAAGTTGATTAGTTCGAGATTGAGATTTAGCACTTCTGAGACACAAATAAAGCGCTCATACATAGGCATGGTCATTCCATCTGGATCGATGACCTGCAGCGTAATCTCTGAAATCGCAAAGCACATGGTATCTCCCGGTATGCTGACCCTCGCATAGACCGTGGAATCTGGACCACAGACTTCAATCATGCCCGGTGCAATCTCATTTCTTAAGCTATCATTGACGAGATCTGCATATATCTGTACTACATTCAGGCCGGAAGGGTCAGCACAGGCTGCGATACTGTCGGTATCGAAGAAAGCACATCCCATATCTGCACATTCTACCAATATACAGTCATCGGCTACTGGACCTAGGAAGGCAAAATCAATGCTGTGGTCATTACTTCCTACTGGACCAGTGCAAAACATAGCCACACTAAATCCAGGAATCATATCAGGATCTCCATTGCTATCTACCAGCGTATCACCCCCCTGTAATGGTGGAGGTACGAGGCCTGAAAATCCAAGTGTAACCAATTGCGACAGATCTATCCTGATCGAGTAACAATGATTTGGCAGTACATTACTGAAAATAAACTCTCCACCATTCTCCGTCGTCACCATATCCACCTGCTGGCCACTATTCTCTTTATCATGCAATGTCAAGACGATGCCATCTATGCCAAATTCCTGCGGATCTTGAATGCCATTGCCATTGCCATCACACCATACGTAGTTGCCCATTTCACCTCCTATAAGTGCCGAGGCAAATTCCATGTCACCTAAACCATTGGCCTTCCCCGATCGAAACTGATCTACAAAAAGATAAGCGCGCTCTTTAGCACCATTTTCTGTATCATAAAAATGAATGCCTTGTGTGTATACACCCTGATTTACAAAATTGTCGAGGTTAGTGACTACGATTGGATTAAACACTGTATTTACTACTTCTCCACTTCCCGGTAAAATGCCTAGACCACCAGTGAAAATCTCGCCATGATGCGCAGCACTTGCAACAAAATGGTCATCATAGAAGAACTCACCACTAAAACTTGGTCCATCGTCGCTGCGAAAAAACTGCCCGTTGTCATTGTCCTCTATCTCCAGCCGCAAGATACCCTGATCGTCAAATGCCTTCAACAAATCACCTGCACCATAGGACACGATCAACGTCTGATCACCCAGTACAGACGGGTAATTCCGGTAACCCATCTGATGGGCCCATCTGTCCATCAAACCAATGACCAAATCTCCATCCAAGGTAAAATCTATATCTGAAAGAATGGGTTGGGGATATGCTGTCAATAATGCCCCAGAAGTGGACTTTTGCTCTTTATCTGTTTGAATGGCCGTAGATTCCCAATCCTGTACCCAAGCTTGCCATTCTGCAGATCTAAGTGGTTGTGGGGTTGCTAGGTGGGCATTTGATGCTCGTTCTCGAGGATAAGCCAATGGAAAAGCAAGAACCTCAGTAAATCCAGCCTCAATGTTATTTGGGTCAAATGACAATACATAACCAAACAGATGGTCTCGTGATTTGGAAACCATACCATCTGAAACCAAACCCAAGTATCCAAGACTACCATGAAATGTCAATCCCCATGGACGCAAAACACCAGATTCCATTACACTTTCACCCATGACCTCAACACCACTGACGATGGCTTCCTTCACCTTTTGACCTTGTTTTGCTACAAACTCGATGTCTAACTTATCACCTACGCCAGCAATTTCAAATTCGAATGTCGTTGCTGTTCTTGCAGCACCAGCTTTAGCAACGATATCAAAATTTGCAGCTACTACTTGACCTTCTGCGATGATATCGAAGATCCGATCTCCAACGACATGGGAGGCACTCGGTTCAGCAAAATGGAGTGTTACCGTATAACTCTCCTCAGTTGGGATGGGAATGTTGTACGCGAAACTCCCCTTCTTGAATGTGTGATATAGTGGGGCACTCGAAGTCTTTTCTGATGCATTCAATAAATTGTTGACGGTGAATGTCCGGTAGGCAAAATCCTGGTTACCGGTCGATGTACTGTATTTATTTTTATCCCAAGCAACTCCATTGGCATCCGTAAAAGGTTCTGCACCATTGCCATTTAGGTTGCCTCCAGCATTGATGCACATGGCATACCTGAAATTCAAATTAGGCAGGCCGGGAAGATTTGCAATGGGATGGTGCTTTAAATTATTTGTTGATGGGCTGACTGGACCGGTACCACTGACATCCATCTCTATCAAGGATCGCTGGTTTAGGTTTACCATCCATAAGGAACGCTCATCAGTAGTTAGATCTATGTCACCAAAGCCAGCCATACCGACCTTTTCAAATGCGTCCATATCATAGGTGGCAGTATTTTCTGCAGTTGTTAATGCATATGGCATCGTTTCGTCTACATCGCCGTCTACTATTTCTCTTATTACATTTCCCAAATCGATGGCGGGACCAGCTGAAGGAACCATACCTTGTATGCTCATTCCTGAAACCTGAGGTTCAGCCCCGCTATAATCGATCACATAGAGTCCACCCTCACGCTGAGGTCCTAATCCGACATGCCGCTTGACTAGTGCTGAGGTAAAAGCTCTTTGTTGAGCCTGTTGATAGGCAACACCCCAAGTAGAACCAATTTCCTGGATTTCCGCATCTGTTTGGGGAGAGGGTGCGTCGCCACCTTTGTTTGCAGCTACTCCATCTACTGCGTATGGGAATGAAACAAATCCCGGTGTATTCTTGTCCTTTACCGGTCCACCATCATAACAGGGAATAAGTATTCTCGACCCTATTGGATCAAAATTAGGACCAGCACTGACCGGCACCAAAACGTTCGCTCCATCTTCCACAAAAAATACCGATGATGGTCCTGCAACACCTTCCAATAAGGAATCATCATAACCAGTCACTCGTACGCGCAACCTCGATTCGATAAATAGACTGGGAAGGGTGAATGAACCTTCACTTACCTCAATAAAGGGCCGAACATTACCCAATGCATCAATGGCTTCAACCACCAATCCGGTAATCAATTCTTCACCGTCATCTTTAGAGCCGTTGTTGTTTAGATCTTGAAAAGTCTGAACAATTATATCTGCTCGAGTAAAGGAAGCCGTACATAACACTAATAGCACTGTAAGCCAGTGCCTAGAAATGGCATTTCTCATGGTAGTGTAGTTTTGGTCTACGTAAGCTATAATTCGTTGTAAGACAGCTTACTATAAATCAGTACTAGTTTCTATTGTTGTATGCATATAACACATATGCACACTTAATCATTAATGAAGGTAGTCACAAATAGACTAAAAACATATATAAAAAGTATAATTATTTATTATGTTAACCTCTAACATCCATTTCTCGTATACACAACAGGATTCATTAATAATCATCACATAATCAAGACAAATATACATAGCAAGTTCAACTATATTTAAATATTTCATATGTATAAATTATTAAAAAAAAGCCTTGACGTCATTACGCCAAGGCTTAATATGAGTAATCAAATGGTAATTTCTTTGCTAGCCGCCGGTAAAAACCAGCTTTTTTGTACGATTGCCCCAAGGTGTATGAAGTTCGTACAGGTAGATTCCAGCAGAGTGAAAGTGTGATCCGTTAATCTCAATACTTTGTCGACCAGGAGTCAATTGGACATCTCTTTCAAGAAGTATCGATCCGTCCATCTGGTAGATGCGTAGTAACGCAGCTCCATGTTCAGGCGCAAGAACCTCAAATGCTGTTCTAGTGCTAAAGGGATTAGGCGCATTTTGACCTACTTGTAAGCTATTGTTTCGGTCTAAACTTCGCAATTGTATCGGCAGAGGTCTATCATTTTCATCCGGATAAGCTTCACTCGATATGGTACTGTTATCAATGGCAATTGAATTGCTCAATCTGCCATCACTTCGGGTGAGAAAAGTAAGTTCTACTATCGTTTGTCCATAGACGCAGTGCTGCAGATCTTCCGAAAATGCGAGCATCCTAGCGCCATCGTTCGAAATATTTGCATGTAGGTCGCCAAATAAGTTATAATTGGCTTTATCGACAAGTTGCAGGGTACTCTCATCCCACAATAGATTCAGCTGTAGGCCATGAAGCCAAATTTCTTCGTCTACTTTGAATTGTACATTAACAGTTTCTCCGTATTCAAAAGTAAAGTCATCAAAGGTAAGTTGAAGAACTTCGTCGAGGTCACTTCTTTTTTGTCGCGATAGTTTACCTGCATCACCATTAATATCTCCCATTTTTACTCCGACAAAATCCCAAAGCTTCTGACTTGATTCTTGACCATTGAAAACAGATGTAGACTCCATTTGAGCATTGAAGAACCGCCAAGAAACACCTTCATTCAACTCCTCTGATTTACCGAGAATGAATTTCCTAATCGTAATCAAATCCGCTACAGAGATGCGTCCATCAGAATTAACATCTGCCGCAATACGCTCAAACGCGGAATTAAAATTGGTTTTGCCTGTAATGTGCTTCGAGAGTTTCAGGAGATCTAGCGTAGAAACCCCATCAATAGGGTCGTCTTCTTTGCGTGCACTCAACAAATACTCTTCCCCTTGCTGGAGTCTGGTATTGAAGTTGTATTGGCCTCGATTATTCGTGACTGCATTCCAGGTAGCATTAGGACCCTCCAACTCCATGCTGACATCTGCCAGCGCACCTCCGTTCATCGAATTGACTTTCCCGTTCACTTTACCCAATTCACCTTGACATCCCTCGATGGGTTCTTGCACTTTGATCACAACTTGACAGAAGTCCGCATTTCCCCATTTGTCAACCACCCAAAATTCTACATTTAGTGTGCCTACATCAAGACAACCTAGTGCAAGTTTTACCTCTGTAGAATCTGGAGGAAGTAGATTCCCCAAGGCATCATTCTCACCTGTACCATGAACACGGATTCTGTAATCCAGGACTTCTTGGTCACAATTGTCGTAACTACTAACATCCAATTCTTGAGCCCAAATCTCACCGATAGCAGTATCTATCTGCCCATCGAAATCTAGATCCAACGGCAATAACTTCATGGTCGTGCTACCAAGGCAAATTGGTGAAGGTTTAGTGCAATCCACCACATCAAAATGGTCTGAGCATTGAGTTCTATTACCACAACCATCTTCCGCAACCCATATCAATTTGTACGGTCCGGCAGTAAGATCTTCCATTTTAATATGTGAAGAAACTCCTTTACCAAGTGGCAAATAGCCGTTCTCTGATTTTTGATAGATTGACCATGAGATGTCAATTTCGTCAGCCGGAGTGCAATCATCAGTCACCTCAAGAGTGTAATCGAGCGTGGCCAAACACGTTGGGCCCATACAAAGGGTATCAATGTCACAATTGCTCATAACTGGACCTTCCGTATTTATCACATATATGATCTGATCAAACTCATAGTAGTGATAGTTCTGGTCTCCTATCCAATCATCATGGAATTCCGCTGTCTGTCGACACCAATCTATCACAGCCCATTTTCTAATGATCTTAAGACATGTGCTATCAGCATTATAGAGTTGGTCTACTATTTCATCTTTGTAATGGATCCCTATTTCCCGGCATTCATCTTCGTACTTCATCCTTGGAGCCTCTGTTTCTAGATCAACATAACCACAAGCACGTACGGTGGTATCCTTCATTGGCCAGATGATGTCAGATTCATATAGAGGACAATCATTAGTAATGTAAATCCGCTGAATGACTTTGGTACTATCGGCTTTTGTTGATTGACAGGCTCCGCGCATTACAAACTGACGTTCAATCCATCCTTCCCCACAGTGCTCAAAATGTATTTTCTGAGTTTCATCGATGACCAGCTCACAATTTTCCAACACTAGGCCATTGCTGATTGTATCAGTGACATATGTATAATGGTGTTCGCTGCCTTCCTCATAAGCCCCACAGAGACGATCCTTGATGACTGTCTTTCCAGATGCATATGTATATGGAGTATTGGCAAATAATTCATAGGTACCAAAGACATCAAAATTTCCTTGCTCTACTGAATCTCGATAATAGTGATTGTAGGCATAGCAACTGATGTTTAAATCCGGCAAAGGAATCTTAACCTGTGGAGCCGATTTGTCCTCTACTTCGACATCGACCCAGAGTTTTGAGATGTTACAGCTTGCATCGATAGCGATTATTTCCAAGGTTACTTTTTCGTCACTGCATGCATCCGCACAACAGAATGGCACTTGATTTGACCATCCGTACCAGTGAGGAATCGTGTCGTAGTATATAGAATCGTGGTGATGTTTGTCTGCTCGCTCTATGATGGTATAGAGAGAATCAAAGCATAGTTCATTATCATTTTGCAACCACTCCCAATATGTATCATAATGTGTTCGCACAGCACTATGAACTGACGTATCTTCGGTATATCCACAGCTAGTATTCCAATCTACTCGTCGAGCCAAAATGGCATATAGGTTACAATTGTCCCATGTTCCTTCATCAAAAACGGAAACATCGACCCAAGTTACGTCTGCAAAATCGCCAAGGGTAACTACGGGGTATCGATCAAGTGTGATGAATGGGGCTTTGATATCTTGAGCAACAGCAATGAGTGTGTCGATGGTCACGTTATGACACGCATCTCGCACTTTGATCGTTACTATATGTTTACCCTGAGATAGATTGTCAAATTTCAGATGCTCCACATCTTTATCACCTGTCATATAATTGATATGCCCGTTGTTCCAAGAAATATCGACGATGATGCTGTCCAAAGATGAGCAGCTGTCGGTTACATAGGGTGTTGGAAAGTAACCATGCGCCAAACAGGTATAATCGAGCGTAGGAAAGTACACTGTCTTGTATGTACTATCTGGATTCACCCCAAATAAATCAGGATGACTTTCGATTTTTACTATGGTATCATGAAAAGCAATCTTAGGACCGATCGTATCAATCACCTGGATGATCTGATGACAACTGTCATAGGTAACCACCGGTGCCTCCAAATCAGCCAATAACCAATCCCTGTATATCGTATAGGTGCCAGGGCAGTGATATGCTATACGATCATCATATTCAATGGCAATGTTGCAAAACGATTTTTCGCTATACACTGGATAGCCATCAAATGTGGGTACTCCGGAGGTTAAGGGATCGCTAGGATCAAAATTATCATCTCCACATTGTATGGTTGTATCAGGTGGACAAACAATGGAATCAAACACAATGCGTCTGAGAAAAATCGTATCCATACAGGTTCCAATGTTTCCATATTTATCTTCCGCACGCCAGTTTCTCACCACATAAGCGGCAAAGAATGGGTCATTGAACAGACTTATCCATTCATAGCCATCTGGTTGGGCGATCAAATCATCTTGACAATTGTCGAGGACACCAGGGCGATTGAATCCGATACTATCATTAATGAAAAACGGATTCCATGCATAAGGGTCGTTACATATAGTGGTATCGTTTTGGCAAATGAGGGTAGGTTCTGTTGCATCAGTCAGATTGACCAAGGTAACACAAGACCTGCCGGAAGGTGGATGCGAAATGGTGGCTGTGATGATTTGGTTGGCGTATGCTATGGTAACAGGGTTGGGAATAGGAATATTACCATCTATTGATAGGTTAACTTGGTAGGTTCCTGGACAATCTGGCACGCCACTAGTCAGAAGGTGCTGCGGTTCTATCAGCTTTTCACAATTGTTGTCCAGCGGAATGTTTACCTCTGCAAAGCAATTGAAAGGATAGCGTATGAAATCATCGGCGACATCAACGTCTAGTTCAAAGAATCGCATACATGTGGCTAGCTCAATGGTCACTCGCAGCGTGAACGGTCCACCATTTTGACTTTGCCAATCAATGGTAACACTCGTGCCATTGGTCGCCCCCACAAACTGACCTCCTCCGGAAAGAAGCTGCCAGTTATAGGTAGCAGACAGATCCATATCTGGCGTTACGCTATACACCACCTGTGCTCCAGGACAGACTTCGTCAGCCCCAAGGATCGCATTGTCCATTGGACATTGGCCTTTGACCAGACCCGAAGCGTATAGGGTTAATATGGTCACTAGGCATATGCTCCATCGTTTAGCTATTCTTGACATAATACCATTTGAAATACTCAAACTTCAAGCTTCAAATATTATGCCAAATCGTAATATGTATTATACTTTTAATGAATTAACTAAATATTTTAACAAAATTTAATATGAAGGGACGTGGAATTACTTCTCAAGGGCCAGTCATAGGAAAAAACCATATAACCTCATCCCTCATCTCTTACAAGGGAATATTTCCGTGCTTTTTCTTCGGTAGGTGCTGTACTTTTTGTTCAAGCATATTGAATCCAGCAATTAGGCGAGATCTGGTTTCTCGGGGAAAAATCACTTCGTCGATGAACCCTCTGGCTGATGCCTTGTAGGGATGTGCAAATTTTGCAGCATAAATCTGCTCTTTTTCAAGTAGCGCTTTCTCCCTGTCCTCTGACTGTTCGATCTCCTTGCGGAAAATGATCTCACTGGCGCCTTTTGCCCCCATGACTGCAATTTCTGCAGTGGGCCAGGCATAATTTAGATCCGCTCCAATGTGCTTTGAATTCATCACATCATAAGCTCCGCCATATGCTTTACGTGTGATTACCGTAATTCGAGGTACGGTTGCTTCGCTAAATGCGTACAACAGCTTTGCTCCATTACTTATGATGGCATTCCATTCCTGTTCAGTACCTGGCAAAAAACCTGGTACATCCACCAACACCAACAGAGGGATATTGAAACAATCACAGAAACGCACGAAGCGTCCTGCCTTTTTTGAGGCATCTACATCTAAAACTCCAGCCAGGTCTTTGGGTTGATTACCAACTATCCCAATCGATCTCCCAGCCAGTCTACCAAAACCAATTACAATGTTACCTGCAAAAGTGGGCTGAATTTCGAGAAAAGACCCTGAATCCACGATTTCTTCAACAACCTTCTTTATATCATATGCTAGGACATTACTTGATGGCAACAACGTATCAAGATTAGGTCTTGATTCATCAGTTGGATCATATATCAGCTGAGGTGGCTTTTCCTCACAATTTTGTGGCAGGTACGAGAGTAATTTCTTGAGCTGTGCTATACAATGTACGTCGTTTGATGCTACTAGGTGGGATACTCCAGATTTTCTGGCGTGGGTCTCGGCTCCGCCAAGTTCTTCAGAAGTCACTTCCTCCTTAGTGACGGTCTTGACGACATTGGGACCAGTGACAAACATATAGGATGATTGATCCACCATGACTATGAAGTCTGTCAATGCTGGTGAGTAAACTGCTCCACCTGCACAAGGCCCCATTATAGCTGAAAGCTGTGGTATAACACCTGATGCCCGCGTATTTCGGTAGAATATATCGGCATAACCACCTAGTGAATTGACGCCCTCTTGAATACGAGCTCCACCTGAATCGTTTAATCCAATTATTGGTGCCCCATTCTGCAGGGCAAGGTCTAGTACTTTACAGATTTTTTCAGCATGTGTCTCAGACAATGATCCTCCGAATACGGTGAAGTCTTGAGCGAACACATATACAAGCCTTCCGGCAACGGTGCCAAAACCTGTCACTACCCCATCGCCCAGAAATTGACTTTCACCCATGCCAAAATCTCTGCATCTATGCTCGACAAACATCCCAGTTTCCTGAAATGTATTTTGATCCAGCAGGAGTTTTATACGTTCACGAGCCGTTAACTTTTGCTTCTCATGCTGCTTTTCTATACGCTCAGGGCCTCCTCCTTGCAAGGCTTTGACTCGCATGGCCTGCAATTGCTGATATTTATCCTTCATGTAAATTACATTGTACCGACAATGTAGTAAAATGTGTCTTTAGCACTGTACATGAAGATTCGCATACTAGCGATTTCCCCCTTTATTACGCATCTGCTAAAGAGGCCAAATCAGAAATAACAATGAGCTAGATCAAATGCAAGGAATTCTTTTAATTTTGAGCGACTTTTTCAAAGCAAAAATATAAATACAATGAGTGATACTCGTCTTTCTCAACGGGTGAACAATATGGAAGAATCGGCCACACTAAAGATGACACAGATGGCTAGAGACCTAGCTGCAGAAGGTCATCAAGTGATTAGTCTAAGTATTGGTGAACCAGATTTTGACACTCCAGATCACATAAAGCAAGCTGCCATTCAAGCCTTAAATGACGGCCATACCAAATACACCCCGGTTCCCGGTACAATGGATTTGCGAAAGTCAATAGTTAAAAAGTTTAAAGAAGACAATAATCTAGCGTTTCAACCCAATCAAATTGTAGTCAGTAACGGGGCCAAACAGTCGTTGGCCAACCTTGCATTGGCATTACTAGATGAAGGCGATGAAGTCATTCTTTTCGCGCCCTATTGGGTTTCATACAAAGAGATCGTCAAGCTCGGTGGTGGAACACCAATCGAGATCAAGGCGACCATTGATCAAGATTTTAAGGTGAATCCTACTCAGCTTGCCAATGCGCTAACTGATAAGACAAAAATGTTGATTTTTTCATCACCCTGCAATCCTACCGGATCCGTATACACTGCTGAGGAGCTGGCTGCTCTAGTACAGGTCCTGAAGGATTATCCCAGAGTGGTTGTCGTGTCAGATGAAATTTATGAGTTCATCAACTTTACCGATCGACATATGAGTATTGGAACATTTGATGAAGTAAAGGATCGGACCGTCACTGTCAATGGTTTTTCTAAGGGATTTGCGATGACCGGATGGCGATTAGGATATATGGGAGCACCAGCCTGGATCGCAAGTGCTTGTACGAAAATCCAGGGTCAAGTAACTTCTGGTGCGAATTCTTTTGGACAAAAAGCAGCAGCATATGCACTAGGAGCATCTCGTGAGTCAGCAGAAATCATGTGCAAAGCTTTTCTGAGTCGAAGAGATATTGTCATTGATTTATGTAAACGCATTCCAGGATTCAAAGTAAACAAGCCAACTGGCGCATTTTATGTTTTTCCCGATGTGAGTTCATTTTTTGGTAAATCTGCCAACGGATCTGTAATTAAAGATGCGAATGACTTTGCGCAATACATTCTCCATGAAGCTCATGTCTCACTAGTATCGGGTTCGGCCTTTGGTGCTGATGAATGCGTTCGAATATCTTACGCCGCTTCCGAAGATCAGTTGCGTGAGGCCCTTGAACGTATACGCAAGGCTGCCGGTAAAATCCAATAGCGCAAAACTAAGTAAGTTCCTTGATCATGGAGTCCAATAGAGCCAGTTGATTTTGCGCCCTTATTAGATTATGTTCATCATTGTGGACTTTGTAATACGTATTGCCATTAAGATAATCTGAAAAAAAACGAACTGCCTGTTCCATAACCATATATTTTGCTCCCAATGACAAATGATCTATTTCTATTGACGAAAGCGTGCTTCCTGCTTTTTTCATAAAACCATCTCTTATGGCATCATACATTGTCTTATTAAAGAATACTTCGGAAATATTAGGATGATCTTCGGTAGCAGAACTAGCCATGCTTCTTACCATATCTCCAAAATCATGTAGTGAAATACCTGGCATGACGGTATCTAGATCGATAATGCTAATCGGCCTATCATTCAAGTCAAAAAGCACATTAGTTATCTTCGGATCATTGTGTACGGTTTTTATTGGAAAGTGCGTCTGCTGCATAGCACCAAAAATATCCTTGTAGCTTCTTAGACGATCAATGGTAGTGTCGATGGATCTAGTAAAAGATCGACTTGAACTTTCTACAGCCTCTTCAAATTGCATCCACCGAAACAGTGGGTCATGAAATTTTGGTATGGTTATAAATAGGCGTGAAGCATCAAGACTGGATAGGGAGGCTGAAAAAGCACCAAAAGAACTGGCAACAGTATAGGCCTGTTCGGAATCTCTTGCCATCTCTATCGTTTTACTCGAATCGACATATTCCATGCAACGCCAAAAATCACCATTTGTAGAACGGTAAACTAAAGCGCCATTTTGGTCTCTTCTTAGCGAAGGAACCTTTAGTAAATAATGATCATCATTCTTTAAATGATTATTTACCATTTCAATATTTTCGACAGTTTTGACTGGATTCTTAAAAACATTGACATTAATCGCCTGAAGAATAAATGCACCATTTTTCACGCTTACCAGACATGTTTGGTGTACATGACCCGTGTTGAGAAATTCTGTAGAGTATTCAGTCTCACCAAAAAACGCCCGAACCACTTCGACGGGAATATGTCTTGTATTTTTTCCAATCATAGATTTTGTGTCAGATATCTAGCGATAATTGTTTGACCTCTTTTATGGTGTTAAGATTAGACACGCCAACACCCAATAATCTCACTCCCTTGATTAAGTCTATGTTATGCACGGCTAGATTCTTCAGTGCCTGAAAAATCAGTGTATGATCATCGGTGTAGAATGAGAAAGTCTTACTTCTAGTTGGTGTCACAAAATCGGGATATCTCCATTTAAGGTGCACTGTTTTACCAATCAGTTCCTGTGTCTTTAATGTACCGGCAAGTCTTTTCGTCAGCTTTTCAATGATTTCCAATGCCTCTGACTCTTCCTTAATATCCTGTTCAAAGGTACGTTCAACACTTATGGACTTTCGTTCACGGCTAGGTTTAACCAATCGATCATCAAGTCCTCTACAAACTTTATAATAATACCTTCCTACTTTGCCGAATACTTTTACAAGTTGAATCTCACTAAACTGTTGGAGGTCTTCTCCTTTATGCACACCCAGCTTATGCATTTTAGCCAAGGTTGCTTTCCCTACACCAAAAAATTTCTCAATAGCTAGCTCCTTTACAAAAGCATCTACCTCATGCGGTTTTATAACCGTAAGCCCATCAGGTTTATTTAAGTCGGAAGCAATCTTTGCTAAAAACTTATTAACTGAAATACCAGCCGAGCAGGTGAGGTTGGTTTTTTGATAAATCAATGCCTTAATTTCCTTTCCAATATTTGTGGCAGAGCCTATTGACATTTTGTTTTCAGTCACGTCTAAATAGGCCTCATCTAGAGATAAGGGTTCGACCAAATCTGTGTAGGTCCTGAAAACATCGCATATCTGTCTAGATACATCCTTGTAGACATCAAACCGATGAGGTACAACCACAAGGTGTGGGCATTTTTGCTTGGCCAGCGCCATTGGCATTGCAGAAAAAATACCATATACTCTGGCTTCGTAACTAGCAGCCGCAACCACAGATCTTCTCGATTTCCCGCCAACCACCAAAGGTTTGCCACGGAGCTCCGGCGCATCTCGCTGCTCTACAGATGCAAAAAAAGCATCCATATCCACGTGGATTATTTTTCGATGTCCCGACACAATTGCATAATTACATAAGAAGTCGTACTCTTCTGCAAAATTTGATCATGAATATTCTAAGGGGCTGTACTTAGTGCATAGTGAACATTATTGCAAATGTCATCTCCTGTCAATGACACCTTCAAACTCAAAGACTTGACCGAGGTGGCCAATCAAACAGTTTTTCAACTCAATCATATCTTGCTCTTCGCCTAGGATGGTTGCTAGGGATGTTACTTCCTTATCCTTGTCAGCTATACCACATGGTACAATCATATCAAAATATGACAAATCTGTATTAATGTTAAATGCGAGTCCATGCATAGTTACCCACCTACTAAGGTGCACTCCGATGGCACAAATCTTTTTTGTCCTCTTATATGAGTCTTTAATCCAAACACCAGTGAAGTCCTTGATGCGTTCTCCATGAATATCATACTTAAATAAGGTCTTAATTACCGCCTCCTCTAGACATCTCACATACTTGTGCACATCGGTAAAGAAATAATCAAGATCAAAAATTGGATAAAGAACCAATTGTCCCGGACCGTGAAAAGTAATATCTCCACCTCGGTTGATTTCATGATAATCAATCCCATCTTCTGCCAGCGTTGCCTCAGACACCAAAAGGTTTTCGACTTTCCCAGTTTTACCTAGTGTAAAAACAGGATGGTGCTCACAAACAATCAGATAATGGGTCATCTCTCGAGTAACCTGCCCCCCATTGCGCAGCAATCGTTTTCTATCAATGAGTTTATCCCGATATAGTGTTTGCAATTCCCAGCCTTCGGCAAAGCCTACTTGACCCAAATCATGTATTACAACCTTTTGCATATCCTTTGCTAAAATGCCAGAAATTCTTTCAATTGCAAATTGAGTACTTGTAGCGTTTCTCTGTCCTTAAAAACCCCATCATCATCCTTCAAGTTGGATATTGAAGAAATAGGAAGACGATTAGGATAGACAATTACTTGCAAATAATTTAGGATATTGGTTAGATGATCCAGTCCTCTTAAGTTTCCTGCTCTACCGGTAGATATGCCGGTAAGACAAGCTTTTTTCCCTCTAAATGTTTCGGCCAGAGAACGAACAGAAAGTGCATCCAAAAATAGCTTCAATATACCTGGCACACCTCCATTGTATTCAGGGAACACGAACCAAAATTTGTCCGCAGGCAGCATGAATTCATTCTGAATGCTCGTAATGTCTGCATGTTGACCGGATGGCCTGTACATGTCGCTTGATATAAAATCCAAGGGTAAATCTGTTAGGACTAGTAGTTTCACCTCCTCATCGGAAGATGTGTTTACTAGATCATATATGATCGCTGCTACTTTTTCCGTTTCACTATCTTGACGATTGGTACCTGAAATAATGGTTATCATAGTCTGAGCCTGAAGATAAAGATAGCTTATTAAACCCGCCATATAAGCGATTTGTTGCAAGAATGTGTACTTTTGCTAATGCGTGTGATATACATCCATCACGGGTAAAAAGGACATCTAAATGACAGATCTGAGACTGCCACGCCCTATGGCGGGTGCTAATATTTCTCATAATGGTGAGATTTTTTGTAAGCCCCATTATTGCAATAAAACAATTTAACTACATGGGGAAAGTAATTGCCATAGCAAATCAAAAAGGTGGGGTTGGAAAAACGACTTCAGCCATAAATCTCGGTGCAAGCTTAGCCATTCTTGAGTTTAAAATATTGATTGTTGATGCAGATCCTCAGGCAAATGCCAGCTCCGGTGTAGGTATCGATCAGCAGGAAGCGGCATATAGCATTTACGACTGTATGATTAATGAGGTCCCGGCTAGAGATGTCATTGTATCCTCTGCTACACCTAACCTGGACATCATCCCTTCAAGTATTGATTTAGTTGGTGCTGAGCTTGAATTGGTTAGTAAATTTCGGCGAGAATACATAATTAAGGAGATGCTCAGCGATATACGTAACGATTATGATTTCATCTTCATAGATTGCTTGCCATCCCTTGGTCTGATTACAGTGAATGCCCTTACCGCTGCAGATTCAGTACTTATACCAATTCAGTGCGAAATCTTTGCGCTGGAGGGCCTTAGTAAGTTAAAGAATACCATCCAATTAGTTAAAGAGCAACTCAATCAAAATCTGAAAGTTGAGGGCATTGTCCTTTCGATGTATGACAAACGTTTACGTATGGCAAACGTGGTCGTCGACGAGGTAAAAAATCATGCAGATGACTTTGTCTTTGAGACGATTATACACAGAAATAGTAAGGTCGGCGAAGCACCGAGTATGCATCAGCCTGTGTTGCTTTATGATGCCAATAGTAAGGGCACACACAACTTCCTAAACCTTGCCAAAGAATTTCTCACGAGAAATAACATAGAACTAAATTTAACATCAAGCTGAGATGGCCAAAGTACCAAAGCAAGAATTGGGGAAGGGGATACGGGCTCTACTGGGTAGCAGCGATGCACTAGTGGACACCAAGGGAAAGAAAAAGAAGGCTGGACAGAGTGGAATGGCGACCATAGGGCTCCGTCAGATTGAAACGAATCCTTATCAACCTCGCAACGACTTTGACGAAGAAGCCCTACATGAGCTGGCTGAGTCGATCAAGACTTTTGGTCTTATTCAGCCGGTGACTCTAAGGAAACTAGATGGTGAAAAATTTCAGCTGATTTCTGGTGAGCGAAGATATCGAGCTTCGAAAATAGCAGGCCTACAGGCCGTGCCCGCTTACATACGTACAGCGAACGACCAGGAGATGCTGGAAATGGCATTAGTAGAGAATATTCAAAGAGCTGATTTAAATGCCATTGAGGTTGCCATATCCTATCAAAGACTCATTGATGAATGTAGTCTAACGCATGAGTCTTTAAGCGATCGGATTGGCAAGAACCGGAGCACCGTAACCAACTACATCCGACTGCTCAATCTTCCTCCAGCACTTCAACAGGCCCTGAAGCGAGACAAAATAAGTATGGGCCACGCCAGGGCATTGCTTAGTATTGATTCTAAGGATGGTCAATTGCTGGCTTTACAACGCGTGCTTTTAGATGGACTATCAGTACGTGCCACCGAGAAGTTGGTCAAATCCTATAGCCATCCACAGGTAAATTCTCCCACACCTACAAAAGACAACCTAACCCCACTGCACATTGAGGTCAGGGACCACCTTAGCAGAAAATGGGGCACTAAGGTGCAAATGAAAAGAAAGGCTTCAGGCGTCGGGCAATTGATCATAAACTTCAAATCGGATGAAGAACTCAATCGACTGCTAGATGAAATCGAAGGCAACTAAAATCCTATTGACGACGTTTTTTTCCCAATGCCAGTATTCATCTTCTTACTGCTACTCTTACCGGTACTAGCGATCGGGCAGCAGGATACTATCAAGACCCACGAGACTAGAGAATCGGTAGGTGATGTGCAAGTTCCAATCCCCCGTAAGAAAGCTAAGCGTAAGAAGAGCAAAACTCCCAAGGAAAAGAATTTTAAGAAAAATTGGGCCCTGCCATACCCCAATCCTTATCGAGCTGGTATATATTCCATGATTTTGCCCAGTTCAGGACAGATCTACAATAAGCGTTATTGGAAAGTACCCATTGTCTGGGGAGCTTTTGGTGGCCTTATTTACCTGGTGGGATTCAACAAGGAGGAAAGAGATCGTTTTGACGAAGCCTATGGCAAGAGTGTGCGTAATCTTCCACATGAGTTCAGTGATTTTCCTGGGATCACTCCAGATGCTCTAAGAAACCAGCGAAACCTTGCTGCCAAGAATCTTCAACTTACTTATATAGGATTTGTAGCAATGTATGCCTTAACCGCCTTAGATGCTTATGTAGATGCTCATTTGAAGTCCTTCGACATCAATGATGACATTTCTATGCAGTTAAAACCAGTGTTTCTTGACAGCCCTTCTGCCGAGATCGTGGCCGGATTGGGACTTAGACTGAGCTTCTAGCTTAATTAAGCTGCTAACCAGAAGGCACTTACATAAGGCCAAATATTTTGGCGTATTTAAGCATTTCCCCCTGGTTACTGATTTTAAGCTTACCCGTCAGTAGTGCCATGAGCGGGTTAATCTTGCCTCGAAGCACATTCATCAGGTTGTCTTCCTTGGCCTTTACTACACACTTTGCATCGCCTTGTAATCCTTCTTCTGCTATACAAGCGCCATCTTCTACCTTTACAGTCACTTGGCCACCACCCTCTCCATCAATTTCGAAGTGAAAGATGGTCTGAAGGCCCTCCAACGCTTCTGGTCTCACCTTCTCTGGCAGCCCCATGAGAAACTCCTTTGCAGTCATAATATTCTTCGTTTTGCTGATCTTAGATGGAGAGCATTGCCTTACCTACTGATCTACTCGCTTTCCATTTCCACTAATAAACTCAATAATTTTGGCATCAGGTATCTGGAAAGACACCTTTTCGACCAGGAAATTCTTGGCATCGACAAAACTCGAGAACCTACCTGTGTAGTAATCATAGGACTGGTCATCCTGCTTTTGCCACATGATTTTATCAAAATGCTTGGTTATTGGATCACTCTTTCTCAGCGCATCGTGGTCGTTACGCAGGAAGATGGTGTATCCTGAAAAATTTATGGGAACTCGCTGCAGTCTCGAAATCCTTCCACCTCGTTTCTCGGACATAACGAGCAACTCCAATGGATCTTGGTCCACAGGTGCTCTTCTTTGGCTCTTTTGACCAACACGTTGAATGGGTTGTCGGTCAAGAATTTTGCCATAATTGGCACTTAATGTCAGTGGTAAGGTATGCCTTGGTCTATCTAGATCGAGAGTGAATGTATCAGATGCGTAGCCATGGGCAGTTGCCTGGATTTCAATAGTTTGCAATTCATTGAAGTCGATCTGGATCCAACCAGAGGAATCAGTTTTACTTACTTGTATGTCTTCACCGTGTGGCCACAAAACTTCTAACTGCACATCATTGATAAAAGCAGCAGATGCCTGGTCAATAAAGTTAATACGTATTGATTGTGATTCCAGTCCGCTATGTTGTGCATTAACCAGGTATAGCATACACAACAAGTATAGGGTCAATGCAACTCGATGCTGCGACATTACTGATCAGATTTAAGAGCAAAGATAATGGAGCCTCAATTAAGAATCTGTTATCATTGTGCTAAGATTAAAAAATAGCTCACTTTTGGTATTGTTCAAGATTCAACTATGGCAGCGCCCAGTCAAGTAATAGACGTCGTCTTTATGGGAACACCAGCATTCGCTGTTCCTACCCTCAGGGCCTTGAATGAGCACGGGGAGATTAACATTACGGGAGTAGTCACCGCATTGGACAAGCTGGGAGGACGCGGCAGAAAAGAGCTTCAAGAGTCGGAAGTGAAGAGAGCTGCAATTGCTCTTGGTCTACCCATCATGCAGCCAAAGAATCTAAAATCCGATGATTTTAATCGAACACTTAGGAATTGCAATCCTGATCTCATCGTGGTAGTAGCATTCAGAATGCTACCAGAAAAGGTGTGGAGCATACCAAGGCTGGGTACTATTAACCTTCACGCATCACTCCTTCCATCCTATAGAGGAGCAGCACCAATAAATTGGGCCATCATCAATGGAGAAGTAAAAACGGGACTAACTACATTTTTTATTGATCGAACCATCGACACTGGACACATTATTGATCAGGTAGCGATGGACATCCTGGAGGAGGACTCTGCCGGACAGCTGCATGATCGGATGATGGTCGCAGGGGCAGGACTCACTGTGAAGACTGTATTGGCGATCAAAAATGGCACTTTCTCCATCAAAATCCAAGATGATCATAAAGTGTCAAAAGCGCCAAAAATATTTGTAGAAGATTGTGAGATAGATTTCTCTAAGAAAGCTGCTGATGTTTATAATCTTATTAGGGGCTTAAGCCCTTATCCTGGAGCCTGGTTTACCTTTCATGATCAAGTTCTTAAGATCTACGCTGCAAAGATTTTTAATGCAAAGCTAGATCTGAGTCCGGGAGTCATCCTCTCAAATGGCTCATCTATCTTGCTAGTTGGCACTGAAGATTATCCCATATCATTAGAAATTGTACAATTAGAAGGCAGAAAAAGAATGTCGGTGGGTGACTTTTTAAACGGTTTTCGACTCAATGAATCTGAAATTACGGCTGAACTAGCTGATCAGTAAGTATGCTGATTTATCCTATTTGTCCTCAGGATTTCAGTTATGCACTTTTGAATTTACCGTATGGTGAAAGTGACTTTTTTCAAAGATTCCATAATAAATTTTGAAATCTTCACATCGGTTAGTTCCGAACTCTTACTGGTTACATCACTTAGCATGATTGATTCCGGACTGTAATTCAAATAAATGAAGCTGATGACAGACATTGCAATCAGTAGTACCAGACCTATAACTTTTAGGGTTTTCATAGACATTCATTTGGCAACACTAATATATAAGACATCTTTAGCATATAATCTTTCCTCTCTGTTAAAGTTGCCTAAATTATAGACGTATGAATGAGGTAATAGGTTGCACGTAAACACTTTTTTTATATAAATCACTTCAGTGGATGGACTTGACCTTTATCTAATGACAGAATGTGATGACATGCATGTCGGACCAAATGGAGATCGTGTGAAACCAAAAGGATGGTAATTTCCCTGTGAGTACAAAGGTCTTTTAATAGTGTTACAATATCCAATTGTACCCGCTTATCCAGGGCAGACAGTGATTCATCTAAAATTAGGATCCCAGGTTGCTTTGCCAGCGCCCTGGCAATACAAACTCGCTGCTTCTCTCCTCCAGACAACTGACTTCTTTCCTTTGTCGCCATTTGGGCTGGAAGCTTCACATCGGCAAGTAGTTGGGTAATCCTTTCTTTTATCTCATCATTATGCTTGTAACTAGAAGACTTTAGCACATCCTTTAGGACTTTCCTGACGCGCTGACGGGGTGGAAGAGCGGTCGCGGCATCTTGCATGATATACTGTACTTTGCTAAAAAAGGCACGTTCATCCCGTAAGATCAATTCTCTGATGTCTATCCCTTCGAGAAAAATCGAATCGACTGGTGCTATGAGGAGGCCGGAAACTAGTTTCATCAAGGTGGACTTTCCGCTTCCAGAATTGCCGACAATGCCATACATTTTTCCTTTGTCTATGTGCAAATTCACATCTTTCAAGATGAGTTCATCATAAGATTTTCTTGCGAGTAGACTCTTCTTCCTTGATTCATACTGGTAGGAGAGATTCTGTACTCTTAAGATCTCATCTTTCGTAGTGATTTCGGAAGCTTTATCCTTCATGGTGATATAGCTATGGATAAGGTTTTTGACAGCAATATGGTCTCCCTGATGACCAGCCAGATCATCGTTGCCCTGGCTGATCAGCCCACCTGCATGCAACAAGTACCAATAGTCAGCCAGATCATCGGCCAGGGCTAGGTCATGAGTAATCATTAAAATTCCAGCGTTCTCATTCTGCTGTATAAAGAGCCTAAACCGATCGATGAGTAGATCTTGGCTTTCTTGATCAATGGATGAGAAAGGCTCATCCGCAATGATCAACTGTGGTTGAGAAGCCATAGCCATGGCGCAACAAACTCTCTGAAGCTGCCCTAACGAAATTTCATGAGGATATGCGCCATAGATTTGATCGGCTTGCTCCAAACCCATGTGTTCCAGCCAGTCTATCGCGCCTAGAGGAGCAATACTCCTATTTTTGTTTTTCTGCAACCTAAGTACTTCTTCAATCTGTTGACCACAACGCATGGTAGGATTGGTTGCGAGCAATGGATTTTGGGGAATGATGGCAAGCCTTTCTCTACGAAGATTTCTCATCAGGTCAACTTCTGCCTGCAGTACGTCGACATCGCCCAAATATACCTTGCTGTTAGCCGAAACTTGCGCATGATTTGGCAGAAGGTTAAATATAGCTTTGGAGATGGTGCTCTTGCCAGAACCAGTCTCCCCCATCAACAAAGTGATGGTATTGCGTAATACTTGAATGGAAACATTCTTAACCGCAACATACTCTTCACCCCTATTGTGGTACTCAATACTTAGATTTCTTATTTCTAACAACGGCTTGATCACGGTTACGATTAAGGAACTTCCATGCGGTTGTTAGAAAGGTCAAAATCAGCTAATCTCAAGGTTGGATCAATCTCTGCTGCCTTTACACTTTTTCCATCTGCTTTAATCCTCATCAGGTACTGGTTGTCTGTCCATGGCCAATCAGGCTCGACTTGATAGCTATACACACCATCCCTAGTCTTTGCATTGCGCATAATTCGCAATGGCACCGTATGCAGGCTGCTGGTACCATCACTGTAAAACACCTCCACATCTATGGGCATTGGCACCTCACCTTGGCGATCAATGCGAATAACGGTTTCATCGGCTCCTGGTTCGATGCTGGATATTTTGTACTCGATCAACTTGGTTGTGTACACAAAGTACTGAAGATACCAATCCAAAACCATCTGACTTTGCTTTTCAAATATCCTAAGCAGATCGACATCTCTAGGATGCCTAAACTTCCATTGCTCATAATATTTGCGCATTGCTGTCTCATAGTGCTCTTCCCCCACAATATATTCCAACTGCTTCAAAAAAATCGCTCCCTTGTTGTAAGCTGCCATTCCATAAGCTGTATTGCTTCGATAATGATCGGCATGGGTATTCATCGCTTCCTCAATGCCCATTTTTGCGACTTTGCGATAACTACTATACAAAATGGTATATGGCTTATCCTGATAGGGCCCACCTAGATGACCACTTTTCCGCAATTCATTCTTTATGGTTACTTCGGCTAATTCAGTGAATCCTTCATCCATCCATGGGTAAAGCAATTCATTGGTAGCCAGCAGGCCCTGATACCAGGAATGCATAAGCTCATGGATAGAAACACCCACTAGACTACTCAATCCACGCTCACCAGTTATTAGGGTCGCCATCGGATACTCCATTCCGCCGTCTCCGCCCTGAATAAAGGAGTACACCGGGTATGGATACTCACCGTGGCGAGCTACAATAAGTCTATAGGCTTCCTTCATAATTTCAGGTAACTCCCCCCAGGTCTTCCTTGCATTCTTACCTTTTTGATAGAAGAATCGAAAGACCTTGCCCTCATCGACCTCAATATTCGTATGTGTATAATCAGGATCAGCTGCCCAAGCAAAATCATGCACTCCCTCAGCTTTAAAATGCCAGGTAAGTTTGCCACCACGTTTGTGCTTGATATTGCGATTGGAGTAGCCATACCCAATATCCTCGCCATTTTGTAGTACGCCAGTTGCCGCCACAACCAATTGATTATCTAGCGTGATCTGTACATCAAAATTTGACCAAACACCATAAAACTCTCTTGCAACGTATGGATCTGGATGCCATCCATCCCTATCGTATTCTGAAATCTTTGGGTACCACTGCACCATTGAATACGAGATCCCCTCCTTATTGTCTCTGCCAGATCTTCTGATTTGTAACGGCACCTGGCCTTCAAATTCCATCTCCAGCAAGACTCCCGCTCTCGGTGGAATCGACCGTTCGAGAACCACCTCTAGAATGGTGCCCTCTACCTCAAAATCTTGAGAACGACCATCCAACGTTAAGCTATAAATCTTCAGGAATCCTATCTCATTAGGTGCAAGCTGTGAAATGCGATCCGAGACCCGTGCGTCTGGATCTGGAATAGTGCCAGATCGCACGTCCATCATACTACCGGGCTGAAAAGCATTGTTGTATAGATGATAGTAAAGTCGATATAAAGTATCTGGTGAATGGTTGAAATAAAATAACTGCTGTTGGCCAGTATATCGATGATTCTCAACATCTAGATCTACTTGTATACGGTAATCTGCTTTTTGCTGCCAAGTGTCTGCAAGACCAGGTACTTGTAGACCACTGTATATAAACAGCAGAGCTAGGAACTGTTTCATAATGGCTTCGAAGTTAGGGTTTTCCAGTCAGTTATTGATTGACTGGCAGGTAGGTCAATAACAGTTTACCGTGAAGATTGACAATCCGCTTGATCTGGCTTATCAAATGAAAAAGTCCCGCCCACATCGTTTGACAGTGGCGGGACCAAGGTTGGTTTGGTTAATAGACCTTTTGTATGGTTTTAGTAGCAAAAACCATGTCAGAAATCTTTATATGTTACTTCTAGTGCTCATTTGTACCATAGAGAAGATTAAATTATTCCCTTACTTTTGTACAAAGCATGTCTTGATATGAAGCAGAATAGCGTCCATTGGTTTGTAATAGTCGGAATGATCCTTGTCGCGGCCATGAGCAGGTTTATACCACACTGGCACAATTTTACTGCTGTTGGTGCCATGGGCCTTTTCGGTGCAGCTTACCTCAATAAAAGACACCTATCCTTTATCATACCCTTGTTGGCACTTTGGATAAGTGACCTCATATTGAACAATACTGTTTATGGAAGTTTTCATGAGGGGTTTGTGTGGTTTACTGATTTCTCCATCTTCGTGTACGCTGGATTCCTTTTGGTAGTATTAGTAGGACATATCCTGCTCAAGAAGATCTCTTTTACCAATGTTCTGGCAGCTTCAGTGGTCGCCTCTTTGGTATTTTTTCTGGTAAGCAACTTCGGTTCTTTCATGTTAGATCCAATGTATCCGAAAACTGCTTCTGGTCTAGGTGCTGCATATTTGGCGGGTATTCCATTCTTTTGGAATAGCTTGTTAGCAAATATCTTCTACAGCTTCGTCCTCATTGGTTCCTATGAGTTGATCAGTCAGAAATTCCTTCCAGCCCTTTCTCAAAGTTCTTGATTAACAAACAATTGGGTTCATTACAGGAAACTAACTATCTGAAGTGATTGCAAATCTAAATAGGTTCTGAAGATATATTTGCACTATTTTCCACGGGTTCGGGATATTCCACGCGAATGTGATAAATGCTTTTGAGAACCTTCTTGAAGGATGAACGTATCATTTCAAGCTCCCGAAATGAAAGATCGGCATTATCAAGTTGGCTTTTTTCCATCTTGTAGGCAATGATCTTATCCACCAGCTCATTGATCGATGATTCACTAGGGTCCTTAAGACTTTTACTGGCAGCTTCCAAGCTATCTGCCAACATCAGTATAGCCTGCTCCTTGGTGGAAGGTCTGGGTCCAGGATATTGAAATTGCTCGTGGGCATCAACGGGCAGATTGCCCTCTTTAAATGCAGCTTGATAAAAGTACTCTACCCTTGTGGTGCCATGATGTGTCCAAATTAGGTCAATGATTTCCTTTGGCAAACGGTGCTTTTTTGCCATGGCTACACCATTGGGTACATGTTCAATTATCTTTTGAGCGCTTTCCAGGGGACTTAAATGGTCGTGAGGATTGTGTGCGCTTTGGTTTTCTATGAAGATCTCAGACTCTGCTACCTTCCCTATATCGTGATATAGGGCAGCCACTTTCACTAAGAGAGAATCCGCACCAATCTCCTCTGCTGCAGCTTCAGCGAGATTTCCAACTTGTAGAGAATGTTGAAAAGTACCTGGAGCCTGCATCGATAGATCTTTAAGTAGAGGCTTGTTTACGTCACTGAGTTCGGAGAGGGTTATGGAAGATGTGAAGCCAAAAATCCTTTCCAGGAGGGGAACCAAAGGATAGGCCAAAAAAGTTAAGACCACATTGATGAAAAACCAAGTGAACAAGGACCATTCTATGGTCTTAAGATCACCTTCCACGATAAGTGCCAAACCCAAATATCCTAGGCAATACGTGAGCAGAATTAGGAGGATCGAATTGAAAAATGTAGACCAGTATCTTGTGATGTGATTACTTAACACGGTTACTATACCAGCTAAAATCTGTAGAAAAGTAAATTCGTAGCCCAGTGAAGACAAAAAGCTTGCCACCAAGACAATTACGATTAGAGAGAACAATGCAAGCCGGTCATTATAAAATGTCTTAATTACAATGGGTGCAATGCAAAAAGGAATCATATATGCACTGAGGGTACCATTGGTCTCTACAACATGCACCAAGTAGCCAAATAACGGCAGCCACATGAGCATGAACAAGAGCTTTCTTGCACTTTTAAATACCTCACGGTTGTGATATTGAAGATAAAATAAATAGACCCCAACAATCAGGCAAGTTAGCAACAGATAGCCACCAAAAACCACCCAGTAGGACTTATTCTCCGAGATCTGAGATTCATATGCAATTTTGAAGGAGTCCAGTCGTCTCGCAGCATCCTCAGAAATAATGGCTCCACCTGAAATGACCAAATCTCCCTCTTGCACCAATCCCTTGGTTCGAGAAATCTTCTGTTGTGCAGTTTCGAGAAACTTTTGTGTAACAACCGGATCTGCATTGATATTTGGTTGGATTTGACGTTCCAACAAAGTAAATAGAAGTGAGGCATTGTGCAAGCCAGAATTCTGCAGTTTAGATTTGAGCAGCTCTCCCACTTCCTCAATCGAGTGTGGTTCCAATGTCGACACAATATTCTCTTCAACAACCTTGACCACCCTTTCCTGGTTGGTGCTATCCCTGGCGACGATGCCATCACTATAAATCTGCTGCAGAATCTGCTTGCCAACTTCTATATATTTTGTGGGTTGCTGCTGCAGATCAGGGTAGTCTCCTGGCCCAAGATTCTGAATAATACGATTGAGATCATCACCGAAAGATTGAGTAGCGATGGATGGAAGTGTCTCGTCACGACTATAAAAAACTCCCATCTCTGCAGCCACCGCATCCATCTCACTTTGTACAAGTGAATCGGGCTTGAGAATGGCAAAGTCGAACGGCGCACTAAGATCACCATGATTCCAAAGTTGACCGATCTGATAATCGTACTTAAAACGGACATTGTCGGGAAAAAGTAAACTGAGCAAAAATATCGTCAAGAGCACTAATGCGTACTTGGCTATGTCACCCTGATTTTCTCGAATGCGTCTGTATAATTTGCTCATTTTCCGGATCTTCCGATCCACTTTACTTCTGGAGTCTTATTGAATTTGGCAATCGCTCTCGCGAGAATAAATAGATAGTCGGACAATCGATTTAAGAATTTGATCACATTCTCATCCAATTCTTCCTTTTGCCTATGAAGGGTCACCACCCTTCTCTCTGCCCGACGGCACACTGTCCGACATACATGGCAAGTTGCCACAGTACGATCACCGCCTGGCAGGATAAAGTGCTTGAGTTCTGGTAGATCCTGAGACAATCTATCAATTTGATTTTCAAGGTTAAGTATATCTTCTTCATTTACCCCTTCCATACTTACTGCCACACCAGGACGAGTCGCTAGATTAGCACCAATGTTAAAAAGCATGTTTTGAATAAATGTGAGGGTAGCTTCTTGGTCTGATAAAGGATTATCCACCATCAATGCACCCAGAAAGGAGTTTAGTTCATCAACTGTTCCATAGGCCTCGATTCGGATATCATCTTTTAAATAGCTACCACCACCATATAGTGAGGTACTGCCGGTATCACCCTTCTTCGTGTATATTTTCATTACGTCCTTGGATTACAAAGGTATAAAACTATGGGCACCCCATTGGAGTTTGACCCGGACTTGTTCATCTCAAACGTGCAGCGAAACATGTATTTCGATCCGACGTTGGCCAAACCAGGAAATAGCAGCAGCCTAACCTGATCAGGCTACTTTGGGAGGATTTAATTGGTCGCTTTCAATCAATCCATCACGCAATTTAACTACACGCAATGCATGTTCGGCGATATCGGGTTCATGAGTAACTACGATTATGGTATTGCCTTCGCTATGTAGTTTTTCGAACATATCCATAATCTCATTAGAGGTCTTGGTGTCCAGATTTCCCGTCGGCTCATCGGCCAAAATAATGGCAGGATCATTAACCAGAGCACGAGCCACAGCCACACGCTGTCGCTGACCACCTGATAGCTCATTCGGTTTGTGATCCACCCGATCTCCCAGACCAACCAAGTCAAGTACCTCTCGAGCTTTTTGGTGACGCGCTTCCTTACTCAACCCTGCATATACCAACGGTAATGCAACATTTTCCAGTGCTGAAAGTCGTGGTAGTAGGTTGAAAGTTTGAAAAACAAATCCAATCCGACGATTTCTTATTGTTGCTAAATCATCATCGTCCATTTCACTCACTTGTTCACCACTTAATAAGTACTCCCCATTGGAAGGTGTATCTAGACATCCCAATAAATTCATTAGGGTAGACTTGCCCGATCCTGAAGGGCCCATTAAGGCCACAAACTCATTAGGATAGATATCAAGGTCTATGGTTTGTAATGCTTTCACTACGGTAGATCCCATCTGATACACTTTGGATAGGTTCTTAACTGCAATTACTGGTTCCATGATTTCGGATTTAAATAAAATGATCCATCACGTAAGGTACGGAAACAAAATGCTGGTGCTTTAGAAACACTTGCCAAAGCATGCTTATTGCTTCCCTGAACATCAATTTCATTCATATCAACACAAATTCATCTCTTTATCTTTGGCTATGCCAGCACTCCATCATTTCTTCTACTACTACCATATCCAATGCTAGCACAAGATCACGGTAAAAGTGCGCTCGTGCATTGCCAATCGCACATCTAACAGCCACGACAAAAGGTCAATCCATAAAACTAAAGATCATCCTCATTTCCATCACAAATTTTAGACAAGGTCATGTTTGGATCAGTCTAAAATTATGGTAATCTAGATCAATTGGTTTGAATAGTTGTATTTTCATGCATTCATTCAGATTTCCCCTATTTGCAGATGCCGCCAAAACCTAAATACATAGCAGTTGCTGGCAACATTGGTGCTGGAAAGACGACATTGAGCACTCAGCTCGCCAAATATTTTAATTGGAATGTGCATTATGAAAATGCTGATGACAACCCTTATTTAGCAGATTTCTACAATGACATGAAGAGATGGGCCTTCAATCTCCAGATCTACTTCTTGAACAGTCGATACAAACAAATTCTAAAAATATTAAAGGGAGAAGATACGGTCATTCAAGATCGAACGATCTATGAAGACGCATATATTTTTGCACCCAACCTTCATGAAATGGGACTGATTACATCTCGAGATTTTGAGAATTACCTGGATCTATTTACTACGATGTCTTCTCAGATAAGTCCTCCCGACCTTTTAATCTATTTGAGGGCAAGCATTCCAACGCTCGTAAGTAGGATCCATGATAGAGGTAGGGACTATGAGGGAAGCATGAGTTTAGATTATTTAAAAAAGTTAAACCAACGATATGACCATTGGATAGATGGGTATGATGAAGGGAAGCTGCTGATCATTGATGCCGATCATCTCAATTTCATCAATGATCCTGAAGGGTTAGGTACCGTAATTGATATGGTTTCTGGCGAATTGCACGGCTTGTTCTAAGCGCACCAATCTATGGTATCCTTCGGCAAAATTTGCAAAGTCAATTCCTGGGGCTGCTCCTCAACAATAGGGTCTTCTCCTTCAACGTCGCTTGAATACCAAAGAGCTGCCGCTGCAGCGCAATGGACAAGAATAGCGATAAGCATAGCAATCACTTTGTTGTTTCTGTTCCTTCTTTTTTCTCCGACTGTTTCCATAATAGATTAATTATATACTCTCCAGGAGGCATTTCTGGTCTCTAAACATCTAACTTGACATATAATTGGAAAACGATGATTTCTACTTGAATAGACTTAATAAATGTTTAAATTTTCACTTGATGAAAAATTATAACCTAATTCTCCTGCTTCTTAGTATGTTTTTGACATCACTACCTGAGATCTCCTCCCAAGACCCGACGAGATTTGCCGATGACATTCAGTCATATAAAGAGGCTCCTGTAGAATATGAAGGACGACCCATCGTCTTTGTTGGAAGCTCGAGTATCCGAATGTGGTCAGATATCAACCAGCGATTTCAAGGATTTCCAATTCTTAACCGTGGTTTTGGGGGTTCACAGATGAGCGATCTTCTGTATTACCTTGATGATCTTGTAATTCAGTATAAACCCGAGCAAGTCTTTATCTATGAAGGTGATAATGATATTGCAAGCGGAAAATCGAACGACGAAATATTGAAGGATGCGCAAGAAGTAGTAACACGGCTCTTAGGTGCAATGCCAGATGTCGAGGTCGTATTTATTGCTCCGAAACCGTCTGTTAAACGCTGGGATATGGCGAACCAATACATGGCTTTGAATGCCGCCCTAAGTAAATATGCGGAGGCAACTAAGCAGGTGAGATTTGCAGATGTTTGGACACCTGCCCTTGGAAGTGATGGTAAGGTCCGCTCCGATATTTTCTTAGATGACAATTTGCATATGAATGCCCAAGGTTATGACATCTGGGAGGAGGTGGTAAGGCCTATATTAGCAGAATAGCTTTGCAATTATTCACCTCCTTCGGGACCATGGAAGAACACACAATTACAAAACTCTTTAGTAAATGGCTCAAAGCGATGGACTATTCCAGCTGGAATAAAGAGAAAATCTACAGTCTTGCAGGCGGTCCGCTCTTACCCATGCAGGAAACATCCGGAGCCTGCTGCAATCACATACACTTCATCTCGACTATGGGGTTCTCGTAAATCTGTTTTTTCGGTTTTGTCCATCTCATTGCAAGGCTGTCATTATAAATAATTTCACAAAAGGATTCTCACTTTTTTTGTAAGGCGCCTTTAACTGATATTCTCATAGATGGTCTTGTTGTCAATCAAGTTTCTCTGGAGATCCAAGGATCAAATCAACGAATGAGCAAGACCAGTGCTGCTAATGCAGTCATCACCAATACAAACTTGCGGTAAAAATCATCCTTTAGTCGACCCACTATCCTCACACCTAGGAAAAATCCAATGGCAATGGCTGGAATCATTAGCAGATTTACAGAAAGAGTCTGCCAGGTAATTGTGCCCCAAAACATGACATGCATTGGCACCTTAAAAACATTGATTATCATAAAAAACCAAGCTCCAGTACCAATAAATTGGTCCTTGGGCATATGCATAGTCAAAAGATAAATGGTAACAATAGCTCCTGCTAGATTGCCAATCATAGTTGTAAATCCGGCAGCGATTCCCATAGCAGCGGCAAACCACCAGAAGTCTGGAACGGCAGCCGATTTACGCCGTTCCCACCAGAACATAATGCCTATGCTGATCACAATGAGCACTGCCATCACATTCTTAAAAGCTTCTTCATTCATCTTATCTCCCGCCCATACCCCAAGAACTACTCCGATCATTGTCCACGGAAGAATTTTAATGAGCACCTTCCATTGTGCATGTCGATTGTAATAGATGACTGCCATAACATCGGCAATAATCAACATTGGCAGAACAATGCCAGTTGAAGGCTTACCTCCAAAAACATAAGCCATTATAGGTACTGCAATCGTCGCTACTCCTTTGATCCCCGCTTTGGAGGCTCCCCACAAGATGGAACAGGCAATGACCAACGACCAACCTATCAAATTGACATCAAACGATGAGACCGCTTGCAGATAGCTTTGCATAGATCTTGAATAAGAGCTGCAAGGTATCCATTTGGACCGAATATTCAGAAAAGAGGAAGGTCCCACCTGGTCATCAAAACCAGGAAGACTGTCTAGGACCACTTCTAAACGCGCTGTGCAGATCTGGAAACGACCTTTGGGCTACAGTCTTGAGAGATGTTGTGCACTAAAAGCTTCGGCCAGGTCCCGAAAGTATTCCAATGCTGCTGGATTGCGCACTGCATCTTTTTGGGCACTTTGCTCTAGCGATACACCTTGCAATATCTTTTTGACCGGAATTTCCATCTTCTTGCCACTTAATGTGTATGGAATATCTGGGACAGCAAGTACGATATCTGGGACATGCCGAGGTGAACACGACAAACGCAGTGTCGTGCGAATTTCCTCAATAAAAGAATCTACCAGCTCCGTGCCTGGAGTCAATTGCACAAATAATGGCATGAAGTCATCACCATTTTTCTTGTCAAGGTTTAAGACCAGTGCATCCTTTATTTCATTGATGGCATCTAAGGCCGCATAGATTTCGGCAGTGCCTATGCGCACACCTTTACGATTTAAGGTGGCATCTGATCTTCCCAGGATCTCAAGGGAGCCATCTTCATATAGCTGAATAAAATCACCATGCCGCCATTTACCGGGAAAATCTTTGTAGTAGCTTGCTCGAAGTCTTTGCTGCTGCGGATCATTCCAAAATTTCACCGGCATACTCGGCATAGGTTTTTCAATAATCATCTCTCCGATACCAGTGTTCAGTCTGCTACCATCGTCTGCATATGGAAAGAGTGCACAACCCAAAGCACGCGACTGTATGCGACCACGTTGTACAGGCAAATAGGGATTGCCTCCAACAAAGGCGGTGCAAACATCGGTACCTCCACTCATTGAACAGAGCCAAATGTGTGTTCCCACTTCTGCATAGACCCAGTCGAAAGCCTCTGCAGGAAGTGGTGATCCAGTCGAACCGATGGATCGCAAAGTACCAAGGTCATAATCGCGTCCAGGTGAGATTTGAAGATTCTTGCACGCAATCAGAAATGGAGCACTTGTTCCAAAATGGTTCAGGTCTATCTCATCAGCTAGCTTCCAAAGACGGTTTAGATTAGGATATCCTGGGCTGCCTTCATAGAGCAAGGGAGTGGCACCAACGAGCATACTTGCTTGTAGAAAATTCCACATCATCCACCCCGTAGTGGTGTACCAAAAAAAAGTTTCTCCCTGCCGAACATCATTGTGCAAATGGAGATACTTCAGATGCTCCAACAAGACACCACCGTGAGAGTGGGTTATTGCTTTAGGTTTACCAGTAGTTCCTGATGAAAAGAGAATCCATATGGGAGCACTAAAAGGCAACCGCTCAAATTCCAATACTGATCCATCAGAATTTTCATCAATTACGTGTGAAAGACTTGACCACCCTTCCGGCTCTGATTGCGCTGGATATAAATGATTGAAAAAAAGCTTTGTCCTTACGCCATCAAGGGCATCTGCTATACTCAAAGTCTCCGATTTCCTATCATATACTTTGCCATTGTAAGCGTATCCATCAACGCCGATGAAGCAAACGGGATCAATTTGGGCGAACCGGTCAATTACTGTTTTACTGCCAAAATCAGGCGAACAACAAGACCAGATGACACCCAACGAGTTTGCGGCCAGAAAGGCCATGATCGTTTCAGGTGTGTTGGGTAAATAGGCAGCAATGCGGTCTCCTGGTTTTAGCCCATGATCTTTGAAGTACTTGCGTAGAGCAGAAACCTTCCTTTCTAGTTCTGACCATGAGATGGATTGTATAGCATGCCTTTCAGATCCATATAGAAGTGCTGGCCTCTGGTCTGATTGATGCCGAAAGATATGTTCAGCATAATTGACTTTGACTCCACCAAACCATTCTACCGCTGGCATATTTTCTCCCTGCAGTACAAACGAGAGATGGCCACTATATTGAATATCAAAATATTGCCAAAGGCTTTTCCAAAAATCGGCAATATTCTCTATCGACCACCACCAAAGAGATGCATAATCTTCAAAGCTCAAGTCCTTGTCTGTCCGGAGCCACTCTATGTAATGATGCAGATTGGAATTGGCCTTAAATGCTTCTTCGGGCTTCCACAAAATCACTTCTTCTCTCATGTGATGCTTCTCTTTAGAAAAGAGATGAACTACGGTAAATTAAGTATTTGTCATCAATTTGTCGGGCGTGTTTGAATTTTGTCGCTTTCACAACTTAGGTGCAAGCACATGCCATACTACAATACCCAAACAAACAGATACATTGAGGGAATGCTTGGTGCCAAATTGTGGTATTTCAAGGTATTCATCCATCATTGGAAGAATATTTTCAGAAAGGCCAGTGACCTCATTTCCAAAAAACAAGGCCAAAGGATCGTCAGCGTGTACGTAATCCTGCAATTGTGTTGAAGCCGACGTTTGCTCAACACCGATGCACTGGTACCCATTTTTTTTCAATTCGAGAACGGCAGATGCGGTTCGTTCATAATGTGCCCATTCCATCGATTCCGTGGCACCTATCGCCGATTTCAGGATTTCCCGATGTGGCGGTTGTGCAGTAATGCCACATAGCATGATCCGTTCCAGCGCAAATGCATCTGCGGTGCGAAAAGCAGATCCAACATTGAGTGCAGATCGAATATTATCTAAGACGAGGACAATACGTCTCTTTGACATTTCTCGAAAACCTTCAAGGGAAATTCTTCCGAGCTCCTCTAATTTCAGTTTACGCATAATCCTATCTTCGGTATTTGATCGAAGGTAAGTTTATAGAACTATACTGAGCACAACTTTTGGCCGAAAACAACCACATGTTATCCAGAGGCAAAATCATAACGAAGACAGATGCGTTAATTACAGTGATCTGCTATATTGGCCTTCTTGCATTTCATGGTTATCGCTATGGCGACGGCGATATGACAGAGACCCTCTCTTATGCACTCTGGTTAAATGATCCCACCCTGTTTCCCAGTGATTTTTACATTCAGGCATTGGTCAATCATTTCGTTAATCCACGACTTCCTTTTGCACTCATCCTCTACCCTTTTGTGGATAATATCGATTGGGCCTGCTTTCTCTTACATATGTTTTCTACGTTGCTATTCTTACTAGGTTGGGTACGGGTCGGTCGGCTATACATCAAGGACGATACCTTATTGATTTTGTGGCTATGTAGCTTTCTTTTCCTATCCTACAATATAAATCTCGGTGGCAATGAAGCTTGGTACTACTACTTTGTACCCAGTCAATTGGCGAAGGCTCTGGGTGTTTGGGCGCTATTCTATTATTTGCAAGAACGCTGGAATGCCTTGTTTCTCATGCTGCTACCGGTCACAGCGGTTCAACCGATGGTGGGAGCGCAGCTTGCATTGATATTCGGTATTGTATATGTCTGGCAAAGCTCAGAGCAGCTGAAGATCGACTTTAGAAAAAGCCTGGGAATCTTAGTATATGGTATTGTTGCAGGTGCTTGGATTCTAGGGATGTATGCATATCAGGGTTCTGGCAGCGAGTCGGCCGGGAATATGGATTACTTCAGAATTATGGAAGTACGGATGGCACACCACTTCTTCCCTTCATATTATCCGATTAGCTCATGGATCATTCTCAGTCCATTGATATTAGCGGCCTGGTTATTATGTAGACCTTATGTCCAGCTATTCCGTTTCTTTACCGTCTCGATCTTGGGCCTTATCTGCTATACGATAGCTGTGGAGGCCCTTGAATTTCCGCTGGCTTTAAATTTTCAATGGTACAAAACTACAGTCTGGTTAAAGCCTTTGGCACTCCTGGTTCTTTGCAGTTCCATAAGTAGGATTGAGCCGCTACCGGATCTAAGGAGATGGTACATGCCCTTGCTAAGTGCCATACTTATATTCAGCTGCCTACAATTAACAAGTTTGATTACATGGAGGAAGTTCGTACCGTTGAACGTTCCCTTTATCTCCCATGAAACAGCAGAAATGCAATTTGCCAGGAAAGCTGGTACAATACTACCTGAACAATCGTGCACCATCGTACCACCCCATATCACTGCCTTCCGACAATACAGTCGAAGGTCAGTATTTATAGATTATAAGAGTAGTGCACATGACCATGCGTACTTGGAAGAAGCTTACCGGAGACGAAGAATTCTATACGGAATGGACCTAAAGTTGCGAAGGTCTGGTACGGATTTGATCTTTTCAGGAAACGATTTCTACCATCAACTTACTGCTGAAGATTTTCAGCAATTTTCTTCGGAAGGTGCCACCCATGTACTGGTTGAACGGTCCAAAGTACTTGATCTTCCATTGACAGCGCAAGATTCAGTCTTCTCTATTTACCAGCTCTGATCTATGCTGTTCACCGAGATCTTTTTTACCTGCTTGTTCGATGCAGGCCTCTACAAAACGAACAAATAAAGGATGTGGTTTTTCCACAGTGCTCTTTAGCTCGGGGTGAAATTGGACACCAACAAAATATGGATGTTCCGGATATTCAATGATTTCCACCAATCCTGATGCGGGATTAATACCGACCATTTTCATCCCACCACTCTCAAAGAGCTCCTTATACTCATTATTAAACTCATAGCGATGTCTATGCCGTTCCTCAATGCGATCCTGACCATACGCCTGAAATGATATAGAGTCCTCGGCCAATGCACATTGGTAAGCACCAAGTCGCATTGTGCCTCCTTTCTTGGTGATGGTTTTCTGTTCTGACATCATATCGATAACAGGATTCTCGGTCTTTGGGGTCACCTCGGTGCTGGCAGCATCTTTCATCTGCAATACATTGCGAGCAAATTCAACTGCTGCACATTGCATGCCTAAGCAGATGCCAAAAAAGGGAATGTTGTTTTCCCGGACATACTGTATGGCCCGAACCTTGCCTTCGATGCCTCTTTCTCCAAAACCCGGGGCGACCAAAAGCCCATCGATGCCGCTGAGTTCAGAATTGAGTACCGCTCGATCTTCTAGATCTTCTGAATGAAGTTGCACAACTTCCACTTCGCATTCATTTACAGCACCGGCATGAACGAATGCTTCATAGATGGATTTATATGCATCCTGCAGTTCCATGTATTTACCCGCCAGTCCCACCTTGATTTTGGTACGGGGAAATTTGACTTTTTCTAGAAATGACATCCAACCTTCCAGATTGGGTTCTGACCGGGATTCGAGGTGCAATTTTGAGAGAACAATCTCATCGAGTTTTTCATGTAGCATCAGCAGCGGCACATCATAGATGGTTTCAGCATCTATCGCCTCTATGACTGAGTTTACATGAACATTGCAGAATAGGGCCAGCTTTTTGCGCAGGTCCATGGTGAGGGTGTGTTCAGTTCTGCACACAAGAATATCAGGTTGTACACCTGAGTTCAACATCTCTTTTACCGAATGTTGAGTGGGCTTGGTTTTCAACTCTTTAGCTGCACTCAAATAAGGTATAAGGGTAAGATGGATGACTTGACAATTGGCAGAACCCAATTCATTCCGCATTTGACGCAATGCTTCTATGTAAGGCAAGGATTCAATATCTCCAACTGTACCACCAATTTCGGTAATCACTATTTCATAGTCACCCTCCTGTGCCAACCGCTTCACCCTACGCTTGATTTCATCGGTAATGTGCGGAATCACTTGCACCGTTTTACCGAGGTAATCTCCAGCTCGTTCCTTGTTGATGACTGTCTGATATATCCTTCCCGTAGTGACATTATTAGCTTGCGATGTAGGTTCATTCAGGAACCGCTCGTAATGGCCCAAATCCAAATCTGTCTCAGCCCCATCATCAGTCACATAGCACTCACCATGCTCATATGGATTAAGCGTACCAGGATCCACATTGATGTAGGGATCAAACTTCTGGATGGTTACTTTGAATCCACGCGCTTGAAGAAGTTTTGCCAATGACGCTGAAATGATCCCTTTTCCGAGAGAAGAAGTTACCCCGCCCGTAACAAATATGTATTTAGTCATAAGATGTCAGTTACGGCCTCTAAAGGTACCACTACTTACGCAGAATTCATTCTAAAGCCACTTCAAATTATAAAATTCTTTAATCCTTCTCGGCGTTTAAATTCGAGCCGTATCATGATAAAATAGGCAGGCCATCAACAACAAAGTGCTGATGGTTACTTATAGTGGTGGTCTGTTCATCAGGCGCAACAGGAACTTTCGCAACAAGCATCTGCTTTCGTGCTCGATTTACGCGCCGATATAGTGATGCTTTTCAGGCCATTGCCCGCATCTCTCCATCTTGAAATTTCTTCTACAGACACGTGTTTTTCTATCAGTGCCTCTGGAATGGGTAATGACTTTTCAGATAAGATCTGTACATCTTCAAAACCAACATCGGTGATCAAACGGAGGTAGGCTTCTTTAGAGTGAGCCCCAGCCACACAGCCAGTGAAAAGCTCCATATTAGAGCGTATTGCGTCTGGTAACTCGTCATCGATAATGACGTCGGAAAAACTCATGTGTCCTCCGACTTTGATGATTCTAAATGTTTCTTTAAAGGCTAATACTTTATCGGGTATGAGATTAAATACGCAATTGCTAATAACCACATCTGCAAAGTCATTGGGCAAGGGATTGTCCTCTATTTCTCCTAAGGCAAAGCTCACATTTTTAACACCCAATTTTCTTGCGTTTTCTCTGGCTTTACGGACCATTTCGAAAGTGAAGTCAAGACCAATTACTCGCCCTTCGGGACCGGTTCGTTCTTGAGCCACAAAGCAATCATTGCCAGCTCCCGAACCCAAATCAACAACAGTATCGCCAGGGTTAATATTTATAAACTCAGTCGGCATTCCACATCCCAACTTCAAATCGGCCTCAGGAAAATATCCTGCCTTGCCTTCGTAACTATCTGCAAAACAAGTGGCATCTGAAGATGATCCCTCGCAACATTCTACACTTCCTTCTTGGGCAATGGCAGCATAAGTTCTATGCACTTCAGTCTTTAGCGCTTCCTTTTTACTTTTTTCCATAACTAACAACATTTTATTTTATTAAATAAAGAATTCAACATTGATCTTGCTTTTTTACAGATCGACTCATTCAAGCAGTAACACATCCGTGGTCCATCTATCTCTCCAATAATCAAATTCGCCTGCTTCAAAGCTTTCAAGTGCTGGGACACGGTTGACTGCGACAAGGGCAGCTCATCCACGATTTCTCCGCATATGCATGTTTGCCTGGCAGCAAGCACTTTGAGAATAGCGATGCGCGCTGGATGACTAAGGGCCTTTGCAATGTCTGCCAGTTGTTCATCCTCCCTATTAAAAAATTCTGATTTCGAATATGCCATGTTTCATTGTATATCGCAAATATACGATAATAAAACAACTTGCCTAGAAAAAACCAAGATTTTGACTTATCCCTAGATCTTAGACTAGCGTGTTGGAACTCTTTGCTTCACGATACCTAAGATAGTTGATGCATTCAGGAACATGAATCCTGGTTAAATCTTACTTTTAGGATCCTAGATAATTGCAAAGTATCAAACATGGCAGGACATAATAAATGGTCTAAGATCAAAAGAAAAAAGGGCGCTGCAGACGCTAAGCGTTCTAAAGAATTTAGTCGCATAATTAAGGAGATCACCGTGGCTGTTAAGGACGGTGATTCAGGTGATCCAGATTTTAATCCAAGATTACGTGTTGCGCTATCTAATGCAAAAGGTGTAAATATGCCCAAGGAAAATATTGATCGGGCTATTAAGAAAGCGTTGGATTCAGGTACTGAAGCACTATTACAGCCGACCTATGAGGGATACGCACCCGGTGGTATTGCCATATTCGTTGAATGTACCACAGACAATCTTAATCGCACCGTGTCAAGTGTCAGGGCCATATTCAACAAACGAGGTGGCAACCTTGCTACATCAGGATCGGTAGATTTCCTATTTGAGCGCAAAGGTGTTTTTATCCTCCATGAGGCCGGGCAAGATTTGGAAGAATTAGAATTGGAGTTGATCGATGGTGGTGCTGAAGACATTGAAGTAGATCATGAAAGTAAAGAGATTGCCGTCACTGTTGCCTTCGAGGATTTTGGCACCATGCAGAAAAAATTGGAGGACCTCAACTTGGAACCGAGAAGTGCCACGCTGGAACGAGAACCAACAAGTACTACTACCCTACCCTGGGATGAAGCTAGATCAGTTTTAGCATTGGTAGATGCTCTGGAAGAAGATGATGATGTACAGAATGTTTTTCATAATCTGGAGATGACTGATGAAGTAGAACAGATGTTGGCCAATGCGGAGTAACTTCACATGATATCACAGGAGACTATAGATGCCATCTTTAATGCAGCCCGGATTGAGGAGGTCGTCGAAGAGTTTGTACCTCTGAAAAAGCGTGGTATCAACATGATTGGCCTATGTCCATTTCATGATGAGAAAACACCATCCTTCACAGTTTCTCCCACGAGAAATATCTACAAATGCTTTGGTTGTGGCAAAGGCGGCAATCCTGTAAATTTCATCATGGAGCATGAAGGAAGTTCTTATCCAGAGGCACTTCGGCACCTTGCAGCTAAGTATCAAATAGAAATCAAGGAATCAGGACTTCCAGCGGACTATCAGGAAGAGAAGAATGAGCGTGATAGCTTATTTCTACTGAACGAATTTGCTCTGGACTTTTACGTGAAGCAACTGCATGAAACAGACTTGGGGAAAAGCATAGGACTTAGCTACTTTAAAGATAGAGGGCTATTGCTGAAGACCATTGAGAAATTTCGATTGGGCTTTGCACCTAGTGGGCCAGGGGGACTTACGCAAGCGGCTGTAGCCAAAGGTTACAATATTGAATTCTTACGTAAACTAGGACTGACAACGGAAAAGGATCGAGATTTCTTTTACAACAGAGTGATGTTTCCCATCCACAATGCCAATGGAAAAGTGGTCGCCTTTGCCGGTCGGCAGCTAACCACTCAGAAGCGATCACCCAAGTATATCAATTCGAAAGAATCAGATATCTACCAAAAGAGCAAGGTCCTGTATGCCATGAACTTTGCTAAGCAAGCCATTCGTAAGGAAGGATCCTGCATCTTGGTTGAAGGTTATACAGATGTACTCGCGCTCCATCAGGCAGGCATTGAACATGTAGTTGCCGCATCTGGAACTGCACTGACGGCAGATCAAATACGACTGATAAAACGATACACAAATACGGTACGTCTACTTTATGATGGAGACCCTGCAGGGGTAAAGGCAGCTCTTCGCGGTATCGATTTAATATTGCAGCAAGATCTCAATGTTGAAATTGTCATGCTTCCAGAAGGGGAAGATCCGGATAGTTATCTGAGAAGCCAAGGGACAAATACCTTCAAACAATACGTTGAAGAAAACGCGAAGGATTTTATACTCTTTAAGACAGATCTCGTCCTTGAGGAAACAGGAAAGGATCCAATCAAAAAGACAGAATTAATCAAGGATATTGTGCGCAGTTTAGCGCATATCACGGATCCAATAAAACGCTCCGTTTACCTGCGCCAATGCTCAGGACAGTTAGATGTTGATGAAGATCTACTGGTTTCGGAAACCAACCAGGCCATCAACAAGATCAATCGCGATCAGCGAATCGATCAGATGCGTCAAGCTAGGTCTGAAGCAAGGAACCGCCCTTTGGTAATGGACGGCTTGACTCCAGACGAAGCTAAATCCAGCAGCAAATCGAAACCCGGCGTTGACTACCAAGAGCGAGACATTGCCAGAATTTTGATTCTACATGGACATAAATTGATAGTAAAAGAGCCGGAGCCGGTTCAGGTCGCATCCTATATACTCGCACAGATTCAGGAAGTAATTCCATCGTTTTCCGATGCGTTATCTGCAAAAATAGCCCTACTTTATGGGCAAAGACTTGCCAATGGAGAAGAAACCGACACTAGCTATTTCATCTATCACACTGATCCTGACATCTCCAAGTTAGCAAGTGACTTCTGTGCATCTCCCTATGAGTATAGTGAAAATTGGAAGACAATGTGGGATATTCACCTCCAAACTCAGCCCATGCCTGAGGAAAACGAGGTACAAGACAGCATTCAAGCGCTATGGCGGTTTATGCTCAAACGATATCAGAAACTCAGCAAAGAAAATATGGAAAAGATCGAGGAGCTGAGGGAAGGAACCAATGAAGATGAGCTCATAAAACATCTTGAAGTGCAAAGAATGATCGTCACTAAACGAAATGAGATTGCACAGAAACTCAACACAGTCATACTTTAACAAGATGGCCCTAAGTAGCACATCGTAAATTACTTACGGTCATCTTCCTTCGTAGGCAGTAATGGCTTTGACATAGCAATCCTTTTGCAAAGGCATGAAAAACTACAATGCAATAACGAATGGACCTCCATTCAAAACAGATATGCAAGTTTTACTAAGACACTTAGAGCGCATCCTATGGATCCCGAGGCAACTGCAGCTGGCCCATCTGTTTATCCAGGAAGCTCGCATAACGGGAGCGCACAGTCATTACTATCAGGCGGCCATAAGGATACTCGATGACCTACTAAACATCAATAGCGACAAGCTAAGCGCTGATCAACAGTTTATGACGTTGAGCACGAAGGCTGGAGTACATCTGTCTCTACATCACTTTCAGAAAAACTTAACCCTGGGGCAAGAAGCAATGCAGCTTAATAAATATAATGCTCAGATCTACGGTTTACTGGTGGATGCCAACGTCGAACTTGGTCGATATAAACGAGCTGTAGAGCTAGCTGATCAGATGGTCGCCATTCGTCCTGATTTGCGATCCTATGCTAGAATCTCTTATCTCAGGGAGATACATGGAGATGTCCGTGGAGCCATTCAAGCCCTGGAAATGGCAGTGGCTGCTGGATTTCCAATTTATGAAGAAACGGCATGGGCAAGATTAACCTTAGGAGAACTATATGAGAGATATGGCATAGAGAAAGAAGCCTTGATGACCTATGAGTCAATCTTACAGGACCGACCAAACTATCCCTTGCCCTCGCTGCGTTGGCACATCTTGCCAAGACTAAGGGAAGGTATGCAGAGGCTCAAACACAGCTCGATCAAGCGTGCAGCATTATTCCGGAAGTGGGATTCTACATTACCAAAACTGAGATCTGCTTGGAAGCCGGTGGTGAGGAACAAGCCCAGGGCATTACAGATGAGGTGCTCAACATGTTGGCAGATGATATTAACAACGGACACAATATGGATTTGGAGTACGCTCATGTTTATTGGAAGCTTAGGGAGGACCCCAAGTCAGCCCTAAAATATTTAGAGCGCTCCTACACTAGTCGACCTGACAACATTGACATTAATCGGGCCATGGCTCGTCTTTATCTGCAAACTGAACGAACCTGAAAAAGCAAGAAAGCATTTCGAGGTGGCTAGTAGGACTAAATCTGCAGATCCTGAGCTTGTTGGTGTTGCTGAAGAATTGAAGCAAATTAATCACGAGCGCATCTAGGGACCGATAAAAATAAGTTCACTGTTTATAATGGTTCTTTTGAATTTATACTGCCTTATAAAAATTTACGTAGCTCCACTATGCTTATTTTTTGTGCCTTTCTTCGGCTCCGCTCAGAACAGGTTGTCTAAATTCAAAATAGCATCATCTAAATCGGGAACTTGTTGTTGAACAATCCTTTAGCTCAAATTAGTATGTCTGGATCAGAGGATCTCGCTTTGTTAAGTTCATTCAACCGTTTGAAATTTGACAAGGTGAGGTTCCTCAATCTGGATCTAAATACTTTTTAAATAACATTCGACGTCAGCTAGAAATTTCCAACCCTGGTCAAGGCGCTTTGTTTCTCACCTATTGAGAAGTCTGTGGGTAAAAAAGAATGAGTCTGCACATCCTTACGGTGACAGACCCATCCCTTTGGCTAAGATTACTACAAAATTTATAACACTTTGTCGAGGTGCCCACTGAGTTGTTCTCCTTTGGGCAGCTCTTCGACCTTACTTAATCTCCTTTCCACAGCCCGACGCCTAACTCCCGCCTGATCAATGACGTTATTCGCTTCGGATAGCTTTTTCTGTACTTTATCAAGAGCAGTTCCAAACTTTCCGAACTCAGACTTTATTTCTGAAAGCAAGGACCAGACCTCACTTGATCTTTTTTCTATCGCCAAGGTGCGAAAACCCATTTGCAAGGAGCTCAGGAATGCACTGAGGTTATTGGGCCCCGCTACAATGACTTGGTGTTCCGACTTCAGTCGATACAATAAGTCAGGTTGGCGACTTACCTCCGCATATAGTCCCTCAACGGGTAAAAACATGATGGCAAAATCAGTGGTGTGGGGAGGTGCTATATACTTGGTCTGGATATCTTTGGCTGATGCCAACATCGCACGCTGCAAATCTTTGCTGCAGCTCTTTATCTTTTCAGGACAACCATCTTCATAAGCGTCTGACAACTGCTGATAGCGATCCATGGGAAATTTTGCATCAATCGGTAGGTACAATGAATCTGCCTGAGTCTGCTTACCTGGCAATTTGATGGCGACCTCAACTCTCGTGTCCCTTCCAGGAACAGGGCTCGCGTTCAACTCATATTGCTCGACCGTCATCACCTGTTCAATGATCTTGATCAACTGCATTTCCCCCATCACCCCCCTTGTCTTCACATTTGCGAGCACCTTTTTAAGATCTCCGACACCTGCAGCCAAATGCTGCATTTCACCCAGCCCCTTTTGCACTTTCTCAAGGTGATCACTCACCATCTTAAATGAATGCCCCAATCGATCTTCCAGTGTCTGATGCAATTTTTCATCTACCGTCTCCCTCATCTTCTCCAGTTGTTGAGCATTATCCGACTGCATAGATTGTAGGCGCTTATCGACATTGGCCCAAATTTTCTCTAGTGATTCGGACAATTTATGTTCCAGGAGTACTGATCGCTCCTCTTGGTTCTTAAGGGTAAATTCCACCCGGCTATTGATAGAGTCAAAGACTCGCAACTGTCGTTCCCCGAATCTGACAAGTGCTGTGTCTATCTCTTCACGACTTTCTTTTGCCACCCGACTCTGCTCAACTCGATTATGCACACTTTCCTGTCTAATCAATGTACTTAGCCCCGATTCCTGACGTGAAAAATGATCAGCTAGACTTTTCAATTCTCGTTGCAGGGCATGGCGATTCCTGCCCAAAAGTTGAACTACGAAATGTAAGGATGACACGACTAGTATGAGTAGCAAGAAGATAAGACCAAGATCAAAATTCATTAGCATAATTTTAAGTTAGAAACAAAAGGTGGACAACGGACCTATTCTGGCCACTGCTTCAGAAAGCTTCCCGCTATGTTCAAGAAGGTCAGTATGCCAAGTGCTACGATCGCAATTAGTAAAAAATGTACCATATCAGTTCTAGTTTATGAGTCAATTGATGATACAAGTTTATAGTAGCTTCATGCAATCATTTTGCACGGTGATAATTATTATCATATTTTTATTTCGAAATATGTGGAGATCCATCAGCTGCACAACTGATGTAGGCTCGATGTGACAAGTGTTGGATCGACCACGAAAAGGGTGGCTCCATCAAGCCAATTGGTCAATCCAATAGATCTGGTCTTTGGCGCTGCGTGTGTTTAAAAGCTTGTTCATCTCTCCAGGATGCTATCGCTGCATCGTCACCGGACAACAATACATCAGGAACAGTCCAACCTTTGAATGTTGCAGGACGGGTATAAATTGGTGGGGCTAGCATATCATCCTGATAACTGTCAAAAAGTGCCGAAGATTCATCATTTAGTACACCCGGTATCAATCGACCCACCGCATCAACAAGAACAGCTGCAGCAAGCTCTCCACCGGATAATACGTAATCACCGATGCTGATCTCTAACGTGACCAAATGATCCCGAATACGTTGATCTATTCCCTTGTAGTGGCCACAAATGATCAGTAAGTTTTCAGCTAGAGACAATCCATTGGCGCGTGATTGATCTAATTGTTGACCATCTGGTGTCATGTATATGATGTGGTCATAGGTGCGCTTTTTCTTTAAGTCCGTGATGGCATTGTAGAGAGGTTCTACCATCATCACCATCCCGGCTCCACCTCCATACTGATAATCATCAATTTGGTGGTGCTTGCCAATTCCATACTTTCTCAAATCAATGACATTCACATTGAGTAGGTTGCGATCCGAAGCCCGTTTCAGGATCGAATGTTGGAACGGACTTTCAAGCAAGCTTGGTACCGCACATAGTATGTCGATGTACATAGCGGCCACTTAATCGTTTTCACCAGCATAATAGTGATAGAAATAGGGAATCGTGCGAATGCCTTGGTAAAAATTATATAGACCAAAATGCTCATTGGGTGAATGAATATCATCTGAATCTAAGCCAAATCCCATAAGGACTGACTTCACACCTAAGACATCTTCAAACAGCGAAACTATCGGTATGCTTCCTCCTCCCCGTGCTGGAATCGGGTCTTTACCAAATGTTTTGTTCATGGCTTTGGCAGCAGCTGCGTACTCCGCACTATCGGTCGGTGTCACAGCGGGCTTACCACCATGGTGAGGAGTCACCTTTACCTGGACACTTGAGGGTGCTATTTTCTTGAAATGCTTGCTGAACAATTCCGTAATCTCATCTGGATCTTGGTTTGGTACCAGGCGCATGCTGATCTTGGCAAATGCCTTCGATGGCAAAACCGTCTTTGCACCTTCGCCTGTATATCCCCCCCAGATCCCATTGACGTCCAAAGTTGGTCTGATCGCCGTCCGTTCCAAAGTAGTGTACCCTTCCTCACCCATCAAATCTGCTACGTTCAGTTCGTTCATATAGGACGCTTCATCATAGGGAGCTTTGTTCATTTCAGCACGCTCTTCAGACGACAGCTCTAAGACTTTATCATAAAAACCCGGTATGGTGATGCGCTTCTTTTCATCGTGCAGGGAAGCAATCATTTGCGCAAGAACGTTGACTGGATTTGCTACAGCCCCACCAAACACGCCAGAATGCAAGTCCTTGTTGGGCCCAGTCACCTCCACCTCTACATAACTCAATCCTCGCAGCCCAGTAGTTATGCTAGGGGTATTATTATCTAATATTGCCGTATCGCTAATCAACACCGTGTCACATGCCAACTCATCCTTGTGTGTTCGACAAAATATTTCCAGATTATCCGAACCGACTTCCTCTTCACCTTCAAATAAAAATTTCACATTGCACCTTAGTTCACCTGCTTGCATCAAACTTTCAAATGCCTTCACATGCATAAAGAGCTGACCTTTGTCATCACAAGACCCGCGAGCGAATATGGCACCATCTGGATGAATTTTCGTCTTTTTGATCAACGGCTCAAATGGAGGAGAATCCCAAAGTTCCAGTGGATCAGGAGGTTGCACATCATAATGACCGTATACCACGACTGTTGGGTAATCTTTAGCCAGCACATGACTACCCATCACAATGGGATGACCAGCTGTCTCGTGAACGTTAACCTGGGTAACCCCAGCTTGCAAGAGGTATTGTTTAGTGGCCTCTGCAGCCCTTTGTACATCTTCTTTGTGGGCGGGATCTGCGCTGACAGACGGAATGCGCAAGAACTCTATAAGTTCCGTGAGAAAACGATCCCTATTTTTTTCAATATAGGCTTCAACAGCTTCCATGCTCATCTTTTTTAATGTATATGTTTACTAAGTAGATCTGCGATTCGTTCCATCTCAATATCCATAGTTAATACCCCCTTATAGGCAAAGGAAACTTTTCCAGTTTCTTCAGAAACAATAAATACCGCCGCCTCCGATTGTTCCGTTGCACCAAGTCCAGCTCTATGCCTCAATCCCACTTTTGTGGGCAAGCGACTACTCGAGGAAACAGGCAATATGCAACTTACTGCATGAATCTTACCACCATGGATGATCATTGCTCCATCGTGTAATGGGCTTCTGTGTTCAAAAATCGTCATGATTAATTCCTCCGTAATTAAAGCGTCTATCACCTGACCCGACTCTTTTCCAATATCAGAACCCAAGTTTTTGGTCAACACTATCAAAGCGCCTGTTTTCGCCCGAGACATTTTTTCAATCGCCCGAGTGATTTCCTGAACCTGATTTTCAAATTCAGGTACCATCGTGGTCTTGAACAATCTACGAAAGAAGCCTGCCCGACCCCGCAAAGTTGTATTCCCAAGATAGATGAGAAAACGCCTAATCTCTGGTTGAAAAATAATGATCAAGGCAATAAAGCCAACACTAATGAACTGACCCAGTATTTCTGACAATAGCGGCATATCCAAGACACCAACAAGGCCCCACAATAGATAAAGCAAAATTACGCCGATGACAATATTAAATGCTATACTACCACGCAGGAGTCTGTAAATGCTATACAGCATAAAACCCACAATGAGTATGTCAAGTACATCCCAAATGCGAACAGGGAGAAATCCAATGTCGATCAAAGGTATCAGGAGCTCTTACTTTTCATGAATGTCTTCGTCTAAATTATAAAGCACAAAACTCATCATATCGGTACTCTCTTCAATTAGTTTGCTGGTCGGCTTACCAGCTCCATGGCCAGCACTCTCCTCTATGCGTATCAGCACTGGTGCACCTCCCTGATGCTTCTTCTGTAAAGTAGCAATAAACTTAAAAGAATGTGCAGGTACCACTCGATCGTCATGATCGGCGGTCATAACGAACGTCGCCGGGTAGGCCACCTCTTCGATATTATGCAAGGGCGAATACTCAATTAAATACTTGAAAGCTTCAGGATCATCACTGGATCCATAATCATCTGCCCATGCCCACCCGATGGTGAATTTATGGTACCGCAGCATATCAAGCACTCCGACTCTAGGCACGACTACCTTAAACAAATCAGGTCGCTGAGTCATACATGCTCCTACCAGCAAGCCACCATTAGATCCACCCATAATGCCCAGCTTATCCGATGATGTATATTTCTGGTCAATCAGATACTCAGCCGCAGCTATAAAATCATCAAAGACATTCTGCTTCTGATCCCGAGTCCCAGCTTTATGCCATTCCTTACCATACTCTCCTCCACCTCGGATATTGGGAACGACAAAAATTCCGCCGTTCTCAAGTAAGATCAAATTGGTCACAGAAAAACCTGGTGTCAAACTGATATTAAATCCACCATAGCCATAGAGTAACGTAGGATTCTTTCCGTCTAGTTCAAGACCACGCCGATGTGTAATAAACATTGGAACCTCTGTACCATCGGCACTTGTGTAAAACACCTGCTTGGTTTCGTAGGTCGTCATATCAAATGCAAGCTCAGGCTTCTTAAATATCTTAGGCTGTAGGTCATCCATCTTGACCTGATATATGGTCGAAGGAACCGTATAGCTTGCGAACGAAAAGAATGCTTCTTGATCTTCTTTGCGACCGGTAATGGTACTAACCGTGCCAATACCTGGCAACTTCAGCACACGCTCATTTTTGCCCTGTTCATCATAGATTCTGACTACAGATTTGGCTTCTTCCAGGTATGTAGTAACTATATTTCCCCCAATCAAATGCACATCTGCAAGGACATCCTTTTCTTCTGGAATCAGTTCGACTTTCTCATCAGGTGAAGAAAGGTCGATTGAAAGTAGCCGACCGTTCTGGGCACTGTCCGTCGAACGTACCAATATCTTTGACTCAAGACTGCCTATCACATCGTTGTCGAAAGCAAATGATTCAAAGATGGTGAAGAATGGACCATCGGTGGTCAGATCTTTGACATGAAGGGCGTTGCCATCGCTTGATTCGCCTTCAGAGATATAGAGAAATCGCTCATCCTCGGTAGTACCAGCATAAAGCAGTCGCTTGGGTTCATTTTTATTTTCCATGACCAGGCGATCCTGCTCTTGGGGATCTCCCAATCCATGATAATAGACCTTATGGAATTTATTTTCCCCTGATAAGGCAGAGACACTGTCCGGTTCTGGAAAGCGACTATAGTAAAATCCATCTCCATGCCACGCCACTGATGAAAACTTCACCCAGTGGATTACATCTGGCAATGTTTTCGATGTCTTAAGATCTAGTACATTCACTTGCGACCAATCTGAACCGGCGGAAGAGGTAATGTAAGCCAATTTATCGCCGACTTTATTGAAGGCAATGGAAGAAAGTGCTATTGTACCATCTGAGGAAAAGGTATTCGGATCCAAAGCCACTTTGCGCGCTGCACCTAAATCATCTTGCACATACAGGACACTTTGGTTTTGCAGTCCGTCATTGTGAAAATAGTAGTACTTGTCTCCTCTTTTAAAAGGTGCACCATAGCGTTCAAAATTCCACAATTCGGTAAGCCGATCCTTGATTAAGGTTCGAAAAGGAATTTGAGATAAATACTCGTTGGTCACTGTATTTTGAAGGCCTACCCAAGCTTTTGTTTCCGCCGAGTGGTCATCTTCAAGCCAACGAAAGGGATCACTGACGGTGGTCCCATGATAATTATCTTCGGTACTGTCTTCCCTTGTCTCTGGGTAGTTCACTTCGTATGCGTTTTTACGGTTGTAAGGGTCACTAGGTAGTTGACATCTAAAAAAGAGCAAAGCTGCCATGACCAACAGAATACTACTTGTATACCCTTGCATAATTCATGATTTCAAGATGCCACTTCCATAAACTAAGCTTACTTCAATGATCCATTGACCTGTACATCAGTCATTTGTCAATTGGCATTGTGTGATAAGTGTGATCCTGCTTAGCAGATAAAAATTTACTTTTACGCTTGCAATAATAGATAAAATAAGATTTTTCTGTGCGCAGGGATAAATCTATACTTAGGAGCGAATGGAAAAAGAGATGGCTTTGGCAGTCATGGTTGTGTTGGTCCGTTTGCCTACTCTTTAGTATTGATTTGTCAGCACAAAAGGTCTCCGTGGACGATCGAGGAGAAATGATTGTAGAATTGGCCGATGGTAGTGTGAAAAAATACGAAATAACAGACTCGTCCATCTTTAGGGAAGGCAGAGCTACTAACGGAAATGTACATCCAAGTCGTTATGACTATCGCACCTTTCAACGGTATGCTGTAGCAGCTATTAAATATGAGACCGAAATGCTCTCACGACTTCAGGCTACCCAGAGCGAATATGATGATTTGAACGACCGGGTCTTACAGGCAAAGGCAGCTGAGGACTCAGAAAAACTGGCACTCTTGGAACATGAACTATCTAAGAAATCTTGGCGACTGAGAGACGACCGCAGGATTCTTTCCTATGCACGAAGATTAATTAAAAACATTCTGCGCATTGGCAAACAGGAGAAGTACCATAAGCTCGTAAAGGTCTATGTACCTGGTCTGGAAAGAGTGGGTAGAGACCTTGTTACAGAGTCATTTACACCCAGGGAGACATCGCCTGACAGCGTTCTCCAAACCCACAAATTTGATTCCGATATGCTACCATCTTGGAAAGTACGGGACGCAAAAGCTGACCATGGTACTGAATTGATCGCTAACCCAGTTTCTATTGCCTTTGCCTCGGCACTCAATAGAAGACCACCCGTTCAAAAATGTAGTTTTTACTTTGAAGGTAAGGATGAATTGACGGGAAAAGTCAAAACTGAATTGAGTCCGGAACTTTGGTTTTCCTTCACCGATCCACGATTAAAACCGCACTTGAAGGAACAAGAATTTCTATCATGCGCTGCTTATCTTTCTAGCTTGGACGGTGGTTTCAGATATCTCACTCTTAAAATAGATATCTATGCATTGAATGCTAAACATTCCTACGGATATATCCCGGAAGGTAGCTTGCTCAATATTCGTCTGATTGATGGCAAAACTGTAGCTCTTTTTTCGAGTAGTGAAAGCAGGGGATCCTTTAATAAAGAGGACACCAAGGTGACCTTTCTTGTCCAATATCCCATAGACTATCATAAAGAAAGGCAGCTGATAAGGCATGAAGTAGATGAAGTACGTTTGATTTGGTCCAGCGGCTACGAAGATTATCAGGTCACAAATGTGGACCTGTTGGTTCACCAGTTTGAGTGTCTAAATAAAAAATAAATCACATTATATCTATGCTCGGTTTAAAATTGCCAACGGACCCAAGGTGGGTCAATCTGGCGGAAAAAGGTTTGGAAGAAATTCTCACTGACCATGCGTATTGCGAACAGAAAGCAGCCACAGCATGTATTTCCCTGATCCAGCAATATCCAGAAAAGGAGAAGCTAGTTGAAGAAGTGGCGCCTGTGGTCACCGAAGAATGGGGGCATTTTCGGCAGGTGCTGGCGGAGCTAAAGCGGAGACAATTAAAACTTGGCCGGCAGCGAAAGGACGAATATGTGAATGAATTAATGAAAGTGCAACGTAAGGGTGGTAATCGCAATGATCGATTGCTAGAGAAGCTACTCACATGTGCACTTATAGAAGCCAGAAGTTGCGAACGCTTTCGCCTTCTTTCTTTGCACATTAGTGATGATGATTTAAAGGACTTCTATCACAAATTTATGGTCTCTGAGGCCGGGCACTACCGCATGTTCTTAGATTTGGCATATAGATATTGTGATGAGGATAAAGTCAAAGAAAGATGGTCAGAATATTTGAAAGCAGAGGAGACCATTATGGAAAATCTAACTTTGAGAGGTGACAGAATGCACTAGAATCCGCTCTATTTTCCATTTGACATGGCCTTTGTCAAGGCACTCTCTTCAACAGATTATCTTTCCACTCAACGACATGAGCCGCCATAAAACCTTGATCTTTAGCTGCAGTGCTAGCTTGAGTAGCTTCTTGAAGGTTACCAAATCCCTCGATCAACATAATAGTCCATTCTCCCTTCTCCAGAGCTTTGACACTGCCAAGATGGGCTAGATTCTTTCCATCGAAAAGTTCTGGGTTTAGATAAGAGGCTAATCTGACCATGTATTGGGGTTTGATTTGCTCCTTCCCTTCTGCTGGCGCAGATTTTTTGATGGTTTGGGTGAGGAAGGCATCTTCATATCCTTCTTGTGCTCGAATATCTCGCAGCACTTTTTCAGCTTTGGTGCGGTTAAAATACTTACCCACCTTTACCTTGCTTATCTCCCCATCCATTTCAATAAATACTTCACCGTATCCATTCAAATGCTGCTTATGCTCAGCTAAATTAATCTTACCCAATTGGCGAGAAAGAACCTGCACACTAAAGTAGTTATGACCTGTGGACCTACTTGCTCGATTTTTTTTGACGACTGAATGACCACGATCTCTCCTCAACTTGGTGACCAAAGGCTTTAACAACATACCTTTCAAAAGATTTGGATCAACTTTGTCCCCTGTCTTGAATTGATAGGTAGCAGATCGATATGCGCTTCTCTTTAGGTTTAAGGTATACATCTGATTTGGCCTCAGATAGACTGCAAACTCACCATTGGCATTGGAGATGACTTGCTGTATTTGCTTATCTGAGTTGCATACAAGCTCTACCTCCGTATCCTCAAGATATAGATGACGATCGAGGCTATCTTTGATGGTACCATGATAGTAGTTGGGAGATCTACTCAAGAAAACATTGTAGGTCTTCTTGTCACCATCAATGGATTCATAATCGATTAACAAATCTAGATTTGCGTATCCAACCTTGGTAATTCGAACATAGCAGGCAAAGCCCTCCTGAGTCTCCATAGAAAAGACACCCATTTCGCTACTTCGGTATTTGGGATGCCCACAGGAAGAAAAATCTACCGTAAAATAAGGTACGGTCTTCATCGTGCGCATATCCTTAACATAAATGGAGACTTTCTTGGGCTCAGACACCTCTTTTTCCACAGATGCTAGATCTCTGCCATTCTCTTGCAGAAAAGCCTCTTGACCGAATGTCATTTGTACAACAATCAGATGAAATAATAGTGTTAAAGTTCGCATTTTTGTAAACATATAGAAATTAATCTGAATTACATATAAAAATTAAAACTAATATAAAAGTGACAGATTAGCAACATTTAACGTCTATAAAGTGCTGGTAATATGATGCAAATTGAAATCAACCTCATTCTCAGTTGATCAACCTGCAATCAAAGAAAGGAAATACGTCGATCCCAAGATGATTGCTCAATGGGCTTGGATTTTTCTTGAGTAATACTATTTCGTGACTACCTTGTATCACTGTCTTGCAGTGAAATGGCATCACTTCAGGGTGATCTTTCCTCACTACTTCAAGGGCACCTAGGGAATACTTGTTAATCTTCTTCATCGTCCTATCAAGGACGACCTAGCGTTGGTTAAAATGTTTTTGGATTGCATTATTTCGATTAAATTTGATTCTTTAACTCAATCGCATACAATTCCTTACACATGTCAAGAAATGCTTTGCTATTTAGCTTAATGCTGGTCGCCTGTTTTAATCTGCTTCATGGTCAGCAGCTCAATCATAAGCAAGGGGATGTTATCCTATGTCTCCATCCTGGTAAGACCCCTCTTGACATGATCTCCCGTCACGCCGTATTTGAGAATAGGGCCACAGATTTCAAACTCAACCGATGTTTGTCAAAGCATATGAACATCTGGAAAGCTAGTTTTGAACATTCACGGATTCATGAATTGAGATTTATCCAGCGTCTGGTAGAAGATGCTGCTGTATTGATCGCACAGCAAAATCATTTTCTATCAAAGAGAAATACCCGGCCTGATGACCCCCTGTTCTCACGGCAATGGCAATGGATTAATTTGGGACCAAATGGCATGATTGACGCAGACATTGATGCAGATGAAGCCTGGGATCTGGTCACAGGAGGAATATCTGCCTTAGGGGATACCATTGTTGTTGCTTCTATAGATGTGGGTGTTGATTACGATCACCCAGATCTATTCGACAACATTTGGATGAATACTCGCGAAATCCCCAATAATCGTTTAGATGATGACGGTAATGGATACGTGGATGATGTGAGGGGATGGAATGTGCTCTTAGAAAACGACAACATAGAACCCGAGCTTTTTGGCGGTGGTGTGGAAGAAACCCATGGCACAGAAATCCTTGGTGTGATTGGAGCAATAGGCAACAATGGAGTTGGAATAGCGGGCCTCAATTGGGACATTAAGATGATGAATGTCTTCTTTAATTCCGATCTAAATGAGGCAGATATGATCGCAGCCTATGGGTATATTCTAGAACAGCGAAAGCTATACAATAAATCAGGAGGTGAGCAGGGAGCATATGTTGTGGCTACAAATCTGTCCTATGGTGACGAGGAAATCACACCAGATGATGCACCGATTTGGTGTGCAGTCTATGACAGTTTAGGTGCTCAGGGCATACTCAATTGCATTGCTACCTCCAATAATGCCTTAGATCTTGATTCTGTTCAAGATGTGCCTTCCTCTTGCACCAGTGATTATATGCTGGCTGTGACTGCCACAGATGAATCAGACGTTCGCTCATTTGCAGCCTTTGGTAAGCAGGACATAGACCTGGCCGCACCTGGAGACAACCTGTATACGACATCGATACCTGGATACGACTTTGTAACTGGAACATCTTACGCAGCCCCCATGGTAGCAGCAGCGATCGGTTTGCTGTATGCATCCCCGTGCAGTGATTTGGCGAGTTTGGCAGTGCAAGATCCTGGAGCTGCTGCCATTATGGCCAGGGAAAACATCTTGTCTTCTGTAGATCAGATTACACAGCTGCAAAATGAAATAGCTTCGGGTGGTCGATTAAATATGTTCTCTAGCCTCCAAAACTCGATATCCTCATGTTCATCCTGTGTGGCACCGTTTGGAATCGCGGTAACGCCTTTGAGAGATAGTTTAACAATAGCTTGGTCTGTGACCGACAGTGTCAATCAAGTCGACCTAGCCTTTAAGCGTTTAGGGGATACCATGTGGCAGACCTTTGAGGATATCCAGTCGCCGTTTTCAATAGGAGGTTTGAGCACTTGCACGGAATATGAATATGAGTTTTCGGCTACTTGTGCTGATGGATCAAGTGCCGCAGGTGTCAGGACCATAGCATCCACACTATGCTGCGATGCCCCAACCCAAATCATTGCAAATATTCTTTCTTCTTCCTCTGCAGCTATTGAATGGGATACCGTGGAAGCCGCAAGTCAGTACCTGGTGAGGTGGTCTCCTGGTACAACCTCAGATTGGGATACAATACTTTCAAACACCCCCACTCTTCAATTAGATAATTTAAGGGCCTGTACCGAATATATTGTACAAGTTCAGTCTCTGTGTTTCGGTACAGAGGTGACACCAAGTGATACCAGTTCATTCACTACCCTAGGTTGTGGCGCCTGTCTCGATTCAAGCTATTGCGTGCCAGAGATCGATGTAGCTGGTGAAGAATGGATTGCCAAAGTCACGCTGGGCACATTAGCCAATGAATCGGGATATGAACGCTATGGAGATTTCACCGGCGGTGATCCGCCCATTTTATTCCTAGGTCAGAGCTATAAGCTGGCAGTTACACCCGGTTTTGAAAATGATTCATTGATGGATGAACATATATTTGCCTGGATCGACTATGATCATAGTGGAGCATTTGATAACGGAGAAGAACTTATTTACGCTTCAGAGCAGGCTGATACTGGTACTCAGTCTGCTATTATTGTCATCCCGATGAAAGCTACTGAAGGCCTTACACGCTTGAGAATTGCACTTATTTATGAACCCGAGGACTCCGTCAACGCATGCGACGACATTGACTTTGGCGAAATGGAGGATTATTGTGTTTTACTACGCTTTGACTCTCTGCTTTGTCCCCTACCGACCAATATTGATACAGTAAACTTTGCCGGCACTTCCACAGATGTAACTTGGGATCGGGTAGATTCGGCCATCGCATACACCATTCGCTATCGAAAAGTGGACGAGGAAGATTGGGAAGAAGCTGCTGACACATCAAACAGCTACACGTTGGAAGGACTTGAAGATTGTGCCGAATATGAGGTGCAAGTGCAGGCGGTTTGCGCTTTTGATACTTCGGGATATACCGAGTCCTTTGTTTTCTCAACCTTTTGCAGCACAAATGCTGACGAATTATATGCCGATGTGCATATTGTTGCATTTCCCAATCCTTTTACGGAAAGAATAGCGGTTGACATTCAGTCGGCTTTCCACGGTCCAGCGAGTCTCAACTTGTACGACTTGAATGGCAAACTGGTAGAGTTCCATGCGGTAAACTTAAGCCAAGGGCGACAGCTTTACAGCTTAGACGACCTATCATACTTGAGCTCAGGCATCTATGTGCTAAAAGTTAAAAGCAACCACGGTTCGGTGTTTAAACGCATCATTAAGCAATAGCTGACATATTTTACCATGAAGAATGAGTGGAATATTTACCATGCCTTGAAGGGTATGGCTATGGGCATGGCTGAGGTGGTACCGGGAGTATCTGGTGGAACCATTGCATTCATTACTGGCATCTATATCCGTCTGATTGACGCCATCAAGAAGATCAGTGGCATACCGCTTGGACGACTTCGTCATACTGGACTAAAAGCTACTTGGAACTACATTGATGGCAATTTTCTAGTCACGCTCGGACTAGGAATGTTTATGGGCATCGTCGTGGGTGTATTTGGAATCACCTACTTGCTGGAGCACTATCCAGCGATGCTCTGGGGCTTCTTCTTCGGATTGATCATAGCTTCAGCAATATACATCGGCAGACAAATAGCCCACTGGACGATGCTAGAGATCATTGGCTTAGTCCTGGGTGTTGCCATCGCTTTCTATATTACCATCGTAAGTCCCGTTGAGGGAAGTGGAAGTCTACCCTTTGTCTTTATTTCCGGTATGATCGCCATTTGCGCATTGATCTTACCCGGAATTTCTGGAAGCTTCATATTGCTGCTTTTAGGTATGTATACTTTTATCATCCATTCAGTGAAGGAACTCCTCACAGATCAAAGCTCGTATGCACTCCTAATCACCATCATTTTCGCAGGTGGTTGTATACTTGGTATTATGATCTTCTCTCGTTTTTTGAGCTGGCTTCTTCATCGTCATCTTTCACCAACATTGGCACTACTAACTGGATTTATGCTCGGATCCCTCAATCGCATTTGGCCATGGCGCAACCCTACCCTTTGGCTTGAGGATGCGACAGGAGAACATGTGCGCATTCTCCCACTGAATGTCTCTACTGAGGATTACCACATCATTCAGGAAATGAATGTCTGGCCAGCTAATTATGAAGGAACTCCTTTTCTTATTGGCACTATTCTCTGTTTTCTCTTGGGCCTATTTATCGTGTACTGGCTGGGTAGGCAACAGTCCAACCCAATCGAGATGAGTAGATAGTTGGAGTGTAGACACGGAACTTCTTTAGTTCCTGACTTCTAATTCATTCTGGAAACACTTCCATGTAGCTAATGGGTTAGCATGGTTTTTGTTCCTATGCTGGCAACGGATGTCTTGCTAGACCTATCTTACCATTTGTAGACCCTTCTGTCCGATTCTAGAGCCTTAGTTATCTGAAATAACAATACTGCAATACCTATGAAACTAATCTATTTAGTCCCTTTTTGTCTGTTTTTATGTCATTCAGAACTACAGGCACAGTGTGAACGTGCAAAGATGGTCTCAGACTATGAGACCTACTATCTGGGCAGCAATGTATCAAGCCAAGATCTCAAATGGACAGGGAATGCTGATGCCTGTACACCAGGCCAAATATCTCCCCTAGCCATTGACCGTATGATGATCAGGTTGAATTACTTCCGAAGACTAGCACATGTATCCAGCGAAATTCATCTTGATACAGCATTGACTAAAATGTGCCAGGAGGCAGCTGTTATGATGCACAAAAACAATAAGTTAAGTCATGATCCACCGGAAAGCTGGACATGTTATACTGATGATGGGCGGAAGGCGGCCAGTAAGTCAAATCTTGCATTGGGTGCCCACTCCGTTAATGCCTTATCTCTATACATGCGAGATCCTGGTGCTAAAAATGGTGCCGTAGGTCATAGAAGATGGATTTTGTACAGCAGAGCGAAAGACATTGGTTTGGGATCAACTTCGCGAGCACATGCTATGTACGTTATCCACAACAGACAGGATGCTCCAGATGACCTTGACTATGTGACCTATCCAAGTGAGGGCTTTTTTCCCGCAGCTCTACTACCCGAGCGCTGGTCATTTTCTAAACCAAGGGCCAAGTTTGGTGATGCATCAGTAATAATGATGGACACCGATGGCAATTCAATACCTGTCACTGTACTTGAGGTAAAAAATGGATTTGGAGATAATACAATCGTCTGGGAACCAGAACAGGGCCTCATCGATCGAAATAAACCCTATGATCAAGATTTTGATGTATTCATCGCTGATGTTGGTATTAAAGATAGTATGATAAGCTTCTCGTACCGGGTCACTTTAGCTCCTGTCGTTCATCCTCCAGAATGCGAGTCAGGCTCAGCGTGGCTTGAAGAGGATTGTGCCTGTGTTCAGGCCCAAACCACATCGATTACTGGCCGGCAAATCTTGGACATTCACCCATATCCAAATCCAGCATCTGAATACGTGATTATATCTGATGAAGATCTAAATCGCCTCACGGAAGAAACGACGGCAAGACTTTACGACATCTATGGAAGAAGTATCCAACAATGGGACAAAGGGACTCTAAAGCGAGGGCTACCGGTCCATCAAATTCCAAATGGCATGTATATCCTGAAGATCCAAGACAAACAACTGACAAGCAGTATAAGGCTGCGTATACTGCATTGATTACAGGATCTGATTGCAAAATGTTATTCTGCAGCTATTGGTTAGTCGGTACAGGGTTTGCATCTTATTATTGATATCGCTACTTTCGGCACATGCGAGCGATCGTAATCACATGCCTCTTAGTGATGCCACTATATGTCCTTGCCCAGGATAACATCATTGGATTTTGGCAAGGGAAGATGAAAAGCACTGCCGGCAACTATATTTTCACACTACGCATCAAACCTGATTATGCCGAGAATGCCAAGCAATTGAGCGCCGTGGCTATGCACAATCGTAACGGTGTCAATGAGGTGATCGAATTGATTGGAACCTTGTATAGCGATAATTCAGTCTATTTCAGAGAAAAGGGAGATCTACAAAAGCGTGTGGACGATGGCAGTGGCTTTAGCTGTTTGCAGTTTCTGCTAAAATTCAACCGTGGAGAACCCGAACTCGATGGACATTGGCAGGCATATCGAGACTTCAAGCGCTATCGCAAGGGTCGCCTATTACTACAACGACACCTTGCAAAGGCCTAGGAGATTGTTGAAATACCAACTCTGCTTCGTTCGCTGCCTCTTTTGCCAGCATACATCACCAAAAATACTCGACATAGCGGGGGCTATGCCTGTGTTTTTTGACTCGTCTGCGACCAAAATAAGCTAGCGAGCCAAATCGAGCCAGTAATTCAACAGTCTCCTAGAATGTTGATCTAGTTGGCATTACTATTCGATATTCCTGCGCACTTACTTTCCATTGGCATCGGCAGCAGGCATCATCACTACCTCAATATAATTCTCAGGATTGAAAGTCCGCTTTGCCATATCCACGATATCTTCAGGGCTGATCTGCTCGATCACTGGTAGGTAGTTTTCCAATAAAATCATGTTAGGATCTAGATCGTAGGAGTATAAGCTTTTCAAGGCATTCGCCCAGTACCTATTTTCTTTGAGATTCTTAATCCGTGATTGCTTGAGGATTTCCCTCACCTTCTGTAGGTCCTCCTCAGACACACCTCCATTCTTAATCTTCTGTATGTCATCCAGGGCTGTTTGAATCAATTCATCCACTCGATCGGGATCAGCATTGAACGAGAGGCTGACAGATTGCCCTTCTTTCGGAATCTTTGATACATTTCCGCGAACTCCTACCCCATACACTCCACCTTTGTCTTCACGCATAGATTCCCGAAGTTTATTCCTCAGCACCTCCATTAACATGTTGTGCTTACGACGATCTGCTTCAACATCCCAGTCCATCTCCCCACTCCAACTCATCTCCACCTGCGTTTTTGGAGCTGCTCCATAGGAAAAACGTTCAATATGCTTGCCTTCCGCTACATGGGCTCCCACATCCTTCCAATCTTCTTCTCTCTCTATATTTGGTAGGCTACCTATGTACTTCTCCACCAATGGACGGATAGAATCTAACGTAAAATTACCCACGAATACAAAGCTGAAGTCAGATGCATCAGCAAATCTATCGTTATATACCTCCATGATCTTATCAAGAGAAGCTTCATCCAACTCTTCAGCGGTCGGGACACCTCGCCGCTTATGATCGCCATATTTGATTTCGCTGACCTTCTCACGGTAATAATTTCTCGGGTCTACCAAGTAGTTTTGGAGGATTTGCTTTTGTCTGCTTATTATTGATTGATATGCCTCTGGATCTTTACGTGGATCAGTAAAATACATATAGATCAATTGAAACATCGTCTCCAAATCCTTAATGGTGCTGAAACCCGACATTCCTTCTTCCAACTCACTGATGTAAGGAGAAACATTCAGTTGTTTCCCAGCCATCATCTTTTGCAATTGTATTTGATCAAAATCTGCAATACCGGACTGATTCAGTATGGCGGACGCCAAAGATGCTGACCGATAGTCTTCATCGGGATAGATGGAATGCCCACCAGGACTGAAGGCATTGAATCTGATTTCGTCGTTCTGAAAATCACTGGGCTTTAAGATCACTTGAACGCCATTGGACAGCACCCACTCAGTAACTGCCAGATCATCCAATGTTTTTGTATCAACGACCTTACCTGCGTCCGGGTCTTCTCCTAAGAGGGGCACATTGGCCACTTCATCCTCATAGGGTTCAACCGACTTCATATCGACCTCCTTTAGGAGGTCGAGGATATCCTCTTCAGCTGGTAGTGGTACATCTTCTTTATCCGGACCTGTAACGATGATTACGCGATTTTCACCATCAGTAATCCAAGATTTCGCCAAGGCATTGACTTCTTCTAAGCTGATGGTAGGCAACAACGCTTGTGCAAGTTGAAATCTTTGGGTCGGACTAGGCACAGGATTCTCATTCAGGAAATTATAGACATACTGCATGGCTAAAGTGCCTGACTGAGTCTTATCCTCTTCCTTGGCCGTGGTTTCGGCTTCACTAATCATTTCAATCCGAGTTCGATCTAGTTCTGATGCCGTGAATCCGTGTTCAAGTACCCGTTTATTCTCGGTCAATACAGACGCCAGTCCCTTCATTACTTCTCCCTCTCCCGAGGTGACATAAGCTGTATAGGTATCTAGATTGCCCACAAAACGCCCATATCCCGAATATCCATATAGGAATGGTGGATCTGCTGCCTGTCGCAATTCATTGAGCCGATTATTCAACATCCGATTGTACGTATTTCGTACGAGTGAGGTGCGGTAGTCCTTGAGGTCCTTGACGGGCTTGTGGGGATGTTTGTACATCACTTGTGCCGTGGTGAAATTTGCCTCCTTGTCCTTAGTAATCGACACGAGTGTCTGCTCATGGTCTGGAAATCCATATTTTTCCCTTTCCCGCTCATCATCAGGATTAGCAATTTGACCAAAGCGCTCTTTGATGTCCTTTTCTACCTCCTCGACATCTACGTCTCCAACCACAACCACGGACATTAAGTCCGGTCGATACCAATCACGATAGAAACGCTTTAAGGCATCGTAGGGAGCTCCGCTGAGAATTTCTTTGGTACCAATGGGCAAGCGATCAGCATATTTTGATCCATGCAGCAGTGTAGGCAAGTACTGGTTACGCATACGTTCCTGTGCACTGAGGCCACTGCGCAATTCTGACAAAACAACACCACGTTCCTTGTCAATCTCTTCATCTTCAAAAGTCACGGCATTGGCCCAATCCTCTAAAATCAGCATGCCCTTATCGAAAATAGCCTGAGAATCGGTACGTACCTGGAGCATGTAGACCGTCTCATCAAAACTAGTATATGCATTTAGGTCTGCACCAAAACGTGTACCTACGCTCTGTAAATAATCTATGAGTTCACTCTTTTCAAAATGCATCGTGCCATTGAAGGCCATGTGCTCTACGAAATGAGCCAACCCTTTTTGGTCATCATCTTCATTGATGGATCCAGCCCTTACGGCGAGACGTATCTCAGCTCTTTCTTCTGGTTTCTCGTTCTTCTGAATATAATACGTTAAGCCATTATCCAGCTTACCAGTAATGACACGAGGATCCAAGGGCACCGATTGCATCATCGGATCTGTGGGAGTTTGAGCGGCCTTCTCCATCTTTTTGGCTACCGCACCACCCAGCTCAGTCCTCGTCTCCTCGGCTGGCATTGATTTAGGTTCGTCGGAGGTATGTACCACCTCTTCCGTAGGCGCCTGAGGGGCTTCGATGGTAGTGGCTGTCTTAGGAGTGCAGCCTAAGATGAGTATCAATGTTAAAGTGAAAAGGAAACTGATATGTTTCATATCAACTAGGTGTTTATAATCGATAAAAATGGATGTATAAGACAGGACGTCATGCAGTGCAAAAATAGTCTATATAAGATCGACAAATGTACATTTTATGTCAAAAGAACCTGCAGATCAAAGATACAAGGTCTTACATGCCTGGTTTCTGCATGCCTGCAAATGCATCGTTAAATTTGCCTCTACTCATCATATGCATCATTTTACGCATTTGATCAAATTGTTTGATAAACATGTTGATCTCGTGAATATTTCGACCACATCCGCGAGCAATGCGACGCTTTCTACTCATATTTAGAACTTCAGGATTCCCACGTTCAAGCGGTGTCATTGACTGGATGATGGATTCTACCTTATTGAAGGCTTTATCATCAATATCCAAGTTTTTGGTCAATTTACTCATCCCGGGGATCATTTTCATAAGTGATTTGATGTCACCCATCTTCTTGATCTGCTTGAGCTGGCTTTGAAAATCGTTGAAATCAAATTTGTTTTTCTTGATCTTCTTTTCCAGTCGTTTTGCTTCCTTTTCATCAAATTGCTCTTGAGCTTTCTCGACGAATGAAACAATATCGCCCATTCCCAAAATTCTTTGGGCCATCCGATCAGGATGGAAGACATCTAGGGTCTCGATGGTTTCACCGGCACTCACAAATTTGATGGGCTTACCCACAGTATACTTGACCGTCAATGCTGCTCCCCCTCGGGTGTCGCCATCCAACTTGGTAAGGACCACTCCATCGTAATTGATCACATCATTGAAGGCCTTCGCTGTATTCACAGCATCCTGACCAGTCATTGCGTCCACAACAAATAAGGTCTCAGTCGGTGTGATGGCTTCTTTCACTTGACTGATTTCATTCATCATGAACTCGTCAATCGCCAGTCGGCCTGCGGTATCGATAATCACTACGTCGTGCCCTTGTTCCTTAGCAAAAACAAGTGCGTTGCCAGCTATTTCCACTGGATTCTTATTGTCTATCTCTTCAAAGACAGGCACATTAATCTGCGACCCAAGGACCTCAAGTTGATCAATGGCTGCGGGTCTGTATACATCGCATGCCACCAGGAGTGGATTGTTTTTCTTTTTCGATTTGAGAAAATTAGCCAACTTGGCACTGAAGGTGGTTTTACCCGATCCTTGCAGTCCAGCAACCAATATGACACCCGGATCGCCTTTGACATTGATGCCAACTGACTGACCACCCATCAATTGGACCAATTCGTCCATGACGATCTTTACCATCAGTTCGCCTGGCTTAACTGCCTGCAGCACATTGCTACTGCCCAGTGCCTCATCTCTGACCTTATCTGTAAATTCTTTCGCGATCTTGTAGTTCACATCGGCAGCTACCAATGCTCTCCTGATCTCCTTGATAGACTGAGCAACATTGATCTCCGTCAACTTCTGGTTACCTGACAAGACCTTGAAGGCTCCCTCTAATTTTTCGTTTAGACTTTCAAACATATTTTTAGTTCCATTAACTTTCTATGAGCTCAATGACGAGCTGATTCAGCGTGTACAAAAGTAAAAGTTATATCTGATTCTCTAAGTATGTTTATAGGTGCTGGATGTCTTGCAATCAAACGAGCAGCAAGTCTGAGTATCGATATTTTTGCCTGAGGAAGGCGAGTAGGTAGATGTGATTCCCCTTTTGGTCACAAACATACCAGGCTTGGTCTGAGGTTTTCTTAGGTAGAAGATCCAAAATTGTACCTTTGGCCAGAATTTTCAAAGCAGGCTGGAATAGAGAATAATGGATAAGAATACAATCATTGGTATTGTTTTGATTTTCTTGCTCTTTTACGTTTGGGCAAAGATGAATGCTCCCACTGAAGCGCAGCTGACAGAAATGCAGCGAGTGAAAGATTCGATTGCAATGGCGGAGCAAATGCCACTGGATAGACCTGGCTCTATGGAATCAGATTCTGTCGCTGCACCAGTTGAGAAGTCCACTATTCAGGAAGATTCCATTCAAGATCTTATTCTGCAAAGAGACTATGGTGTCTTCGCAAATGCAGCTAAAGGAACATCCGATAAAGAGGTGCTTGAGAATGATCTGATCAAAATCACTTTTGACAGCAAGGGAGGTTCTATTGTCTCCGCAGAACTAAAGACTTACCAGCGATTGCTAGAAGATGAGGAGAAGAAAGATGTGTTTAAGGACCTCTTTCTAATGGATGATGAAAAGAACAAGTTCGAGTACCTTCTTCCAGTGGCCGGTGCACCCAATGGCATAGTAAAGACCAGTGATCTATACTTCAAGCCAGCTATCGAAGGGAATACCTTGATTATGACAGCCCATCTCGGGGGTGGAAAAAGCATTAAGCAAACCTATACACTCAATGAGTCAAATTATGACATTGCCTACAACCTGACCCTGACTGGGCTAGATGATGTATTAGCCAATGCCCAAGACACCATCCGATTAAATTGGGTAAACTATTTGGAAAAAATTGAGAAGAACACCCAGTACGAACGTATTTACTCCACAGTCCACTACAAGGAGGTTGGGGAAGATCCTTCATATTGTAGTATGAGTGGAGATGATGAAGAAGATCTAAATGAGGTACCTGTCAAATGGATATCACATTCGAATCAGTTTTTCAATAGTACACTTATTGGTACCACTCCATTTGCATCCGCCCGAGTGACTGCCAGTGCCATTGATGAGGAGGCGGAAGATCTTAAACTGCTCACTTCCCAAATGACCCTGGCACTAGGTAGTGGATCTACCCAAAGCTATGACATGACCTGGTACATTGGACCCAACGAATTTGAACGGTTGCGTGCACATGATCTAGACATGGAAGATATTGTACCATTTGGGTGGAGTATTTTTGGCACGATCAATCGATGGGTAATTAGACCCATCTTTAGCTTTCTTTCCAACTTCATTGGCAACAAGGGTATTGTCATCTTGTTTCTGACTTTGATTGTCAAATCTCTAGTCTACCCACTTACTTACAAGATGCTGTATTCCCAAAGTAAAATGGGGGCCTTGAAACCACAGATGGCAAAACTGCGTGAAAAACACAAGGATGATCAGCAAAAGGTGCAAATGGAGACCATGAAAATTTACCGTGAGTATGGAGTTAATCCTGCTGGCGGTTGTTTTCCCATGATTCTACAAATGCCAATTTGGTTTGCGCTCTACCGCTTTTTTCCAGCTTCAATTGAGTTTCGCCAAGCTTCCTTCTTATGGGCTAACGATCTTTCCAGTTACGATGTATTTTTCCGTTTGCCGTTTGAGATCCCTTTCTTGGGTGACCACCTGAGTCTATTTACTTTTCTCTGGGCGATATCAATGGTGATATACACATATTATAATAGTAAGATCATGGATATGAATAGTATCAATCCCATGATGAAATACATGCAGTATATGATGCCGGTCATGTTCATTTTCTTTTTTAATAGTTATGCATCTGGGCTAACCTGCTATTTGCTCTTCAGCAATCTGATGAATATTACCCAAACGTTGGTCACCAAAAACTACTTGATCAACAATGATAAAATCCTGGCGGAATTGGACGCTAACAAGAAAAAACCGAAGAAAAAGGGAGGGTTCCAGCAAAGACTGGAAAAAGCGCTGCAAGAGCAACAACGTATTGCTGGTGATCGATCTAAGAAGAAATAGAGGAGCTTGATACTGGGTTAGCTTGATGATCGCCAAAGAGCTGAACAAAACAGTCGCCTTCAGAAACAATATTTACCTCAGGGTGAAATTGACAAGACTCAGCCGATCCCATCACATAATGGATTCATTCGTGAGCAGTGTTTGAAGTTATTGTTGGTATAGATATTTTGTATTTCAGCAGGGAGTCGGACCTGGCCCATGCAAATAAGCAAAGATGCAAGACAGACTACAAGTGGTCGGAGTAATTGGAGCAGGAAATTTCGGAACAACAGTCGCCAATATCCTATCCGCAAATGTAGATAGAGTACTGTTGTTCAGTCGTGACCCTGAAGTAGTTAGAAAAATAAACAGTGACCATAGGAACAAGGATCAGTCATTGGCTGAAAACGTGGTAGCCACAAATGATCCCGAACGAGTCTGTGCTGAATGTCGACTTGTTGTACCGATTTTACCTTCTGCCACATTTAGAGAAGCCCTTTTGCCATTTGCCTCCCACTTGAAGCCCTACCACATCGTTATTCATGGAACAAAGGGATTTGATGTAGTTGATATTGATCTACAGCAAAAAAATCCTACCGTTACTCGGGCTCATCTAAAGACGATGAGTGAAGTCATCAAAGAAGAAACTCAAGTTGTCAGGATCGGAGTACTATCTGGACCAAATCTATCGACGGAGATACGCAAAGGATTACCCACCGCCAGCGTTGTGGCAAGTGATTTTGATGAAGTAATCATCATGGGTGCCGAGGTGCTGTCCAATCCAAAATTTAAAATTTACGGCTCCCATGACATCATTGGTACCGAGTTTGCCGGAGCTCTAAAAAACATGATAGCTATAGGCACTGGCGTAATCAACGGTCTGAGTATGGGTAAGAACATTGAGGCACTGTTCTTGACGCGTGGACTTAGGGAAATGATCATTATAGGACAGGCCTTGGGAGCAGATGCCAAGACATTTTTTGGTACCGCAGGAATCGGTGACCTCATAGCAACGGCTACTAGTGATGATAGTCGAAATTTTAGATTCGGAAAATACCTCTCGGCTGGGAAAAGTCGACAGGAGATCGAATCAACCTCCGGTGAATTGACCGAAGGAGTACGGACACTACATTTAATGTATCATATTTCCCGTCACTATAAGCTAGACGTGCCAATCGTAGAGATGCTCTTTGCAGTTGTCTTTCAGGACTTACCGATAGAGCGGGCTATAGCCTACCTCTTAGATTACCCATATTCGCTAGATGTGGATTATCTGAACCTTTAGTTTTTGGGTCAAAAAATTCATTTGCGTTGATCCGCACCAAATCATCTGTTCCATATGAACTCACTCCATGCTGACTATGAAAATGACTTTCACATACTTAATCTTATTCGCTAGATTTGCGCAAAATCGATCAATATCCCAGTATTTACCAATCATTTGGATATATCAAGATACCTAAGCAATAATTAATGGACAAGGACTACCCCTTCACAGAGCGCGACATAAGTTGGCTATCATTCAATCATCGAGTATTACAGGAGGCCAGGGATATCACCGTTCCACTATTCGAGCGGATCAAGTTTATGGCTATCTACTCATCAAATTTAGGTGAGTTTTTCGCTGTTCGAGTTGCTCAGCAGCGGAACCTTCTTCGGATAAGCAAAAAGACGAAGAAAGAACTAGCCATTCATCCCAGAGTGGTGCTGAAGAATCTGCTTAAAATCGTGAATCAGCAGCAGGAAGAGTTCAATGAAATCTTCGACAATCAACTTGTTCCCGAACTCGGTAAACATAACATCTTCCTGAAGAGAAGGTTAGAATTGAATGAAGAACAAAAAACTTTTATTGAAGCCTACTTCAATCAGAACATGCTGCCCTATGTCCAGCCCGTTCTGCTGGTAAAGAATAAGATCAGGCCATTCTTGGCTAATTCTGCCCTCTACCTCACGGTGATGATGAGGACCAAAGGCAAAGAGCGGGCTCCATTGCAATATGCGATCGTCAAAATCCCTTCTGACTATTTACCACGTTTCTTAGAACTACCTTCGGAGGAAGGAAGGCATGATGTCATAATGCTGGACGACATTGTACGCTACAGTATATCCTGGTTATTTCCTGGATTTGATGTGCATGACACTTATTCTATTAAATTAACAAGAGATGCGGAGCTCTACATTGATGATGAGTTTTCAGGGGATTTAATCCAAAAGATCAAGGACAGTTTACAGAGACGCGATGTTGGTCCGGCTTCCAGACTGGTATATGATCGCAGTATGCCCAAGGAGGCACTGAAATACTTGCAGAGTGTATTAGAATTGGAAAATTACGACCTTCTACCAGAAGGGCGCTACCACAACAACTTTGATTTTTTCAAATTTCCTGACTTTGGGATGGATCATTTGAAAAGACGTCCGTTAGAGCCGCTACCTTACCTACCTATTGAGAGATCAAGTGACATCTTCTCTGCGATTTCCCAAAAGGATCATTTATTACACCTGCCATACCAACGTTACGATTCCGTTGTAAAACTATTTGAAACTGCTGCTGCAGATCCGCAAGTCACTCATATTAAGATCATCCAATATCGAGTAGGCAAGAAATCTAGCATCATGGAGGCATTGATGGACGCCGTGGCTAAGGGTAAACGTGTCTCCGTCTTTGTGGAAGTAAAAGCCAGGTTTGATGAGGAAGACAATTTACATTGGGGAGAAAAATTGGCTGAGGCCGGTGTCAAAGTAAACTATAGCTTTCCAGGTTTAAAAGTCCATGCCAAAGCTGCAATAATAAGAAGAATCGAAAATGGGGAGCCAAAATTATATGCATTCTTAAGTACGGGAAATTTCCATGAAATAACCGCAAAGATCTATAGTGACTTAGGACTATTTACGGCAAACCACGATCTATGTACGGAGTTGGCGCGAGTATTCTCGATCCTTGAGACCAGAAAAATTCCTCAATCAGAATTTAATCACCTTTTAGTGGGGCAATTCAACCTGCGAAGTGAATTGGTCTCGCTCATTAATCATGAAATCAAAGCCGCTGAAGCAGGAAGACCCTCCGGTATAACCTTAAAGATGAATAGTCTGCAGGACGCAGACATGATCGAATTGCTCTATGAAGCTAGTCAAAAAGGTGTCAAAATACGTCTCATCATTAGGGGCATCTGTTGCCTAGTACCTGGTGTCAAAGGAGTCAGTGAAAATATTACAGCTATAAGTATTGTAGATCGATACCTGGAACATGCTAGAATATTTATTTTTCATAATGATGGTGATGAAAAGATCTATCTTTCTTCGGCAGATTGGATGACTAGAAACCTCAGCTTCAGGGTAGAAACTGCCTTTCCGATTAATGATCCGGCGATCAGAAAAACCATTAATGATCTAATTGATCTACAAATGAACGATAATGTTAAAGCTAGAATTATCGACAAAAATGCCAAGAATAATTATGTGGACTTTGGGAATGACATCCAAGTTCAGTCTCAAATAGAAACCTACTATTACCTAAAAAGAAAGACAGAGATGCTCTTGGATAAAATGTCGCAAGACGAACCAAAGGAAATAAGTAATTAATAATTACCTCGATTTTATTAGGCTGCTATATATTGGTAAAACCCTTAATAATGTCAACGACTCAGAAGGCCTTGCAGCAGGCACTTAAACAACAGCAAAAGGCCCAGCAGATTAAACGACACCTCCAGCAATTGTCTGAGCAACTGGAAGAAGCTTACCGGGATCTAGATACCGTAAGAGGACAATTAGAAAAAGAATTTAAGGACATTGAGAAATTAGAAAAGATTAGTCTCAAAGGGCTTTTTCACCGAGCACTTGGTAGCAAGGAAGATCAAATAGAAAAAGAAAGGCAGGAATACCTCCAGGTATCGCTGAAATATGACGAAGCAAAAAAATCTGTTGAGTTGTTAGAATATGAGGAGCAAATCTTGGGAAATAAAATAGTCGATGAAGATCTGCTCAGAAAAAATGTCGAAGTCCTATTTAAATCTAGAGAAAAGGAGTTGATAAAAGGCAAATCAAAACAAGGCAGAGAAATCTTAGCTATTCTGCAGCAAATGGATGAATATGCTGTGCAGGTAAGGAATTTGAAGCACGTAAAAAAGAATGGGCAGCAAGCATTATCGATGTTAGAAAAAATGCTCGCCCACCTAGACAAAGCGAGAGATTGGGGTCAATGGGACATGACGGGAAGACGTGGAGACGCAGCTTATTACAAGCACTCTTCAATTGATAAAGCTAAAGAGCTTTCTTATCGCGTGAAGCATCTCCTAGTGAGGTTTAAAGAGGATCTCCGTGTGATCTACGGTCCAAATGCAATCGACTTTTCCATACATTTTGCCTCATTCAATCGATTTACGGATGTGTTCTTTGACAACCTGATCTCCGATTGGATAATTCAACAAAAGATACAGCATGCCCTATCTAATGTAGCAAGTGTTCGAGATCGTGTTTTGCGCATCCTACAATCTTTGGATGCGGACATAGAGAAAAGTAAAATGTCCATATCTGATCTAAAGAAATCTAGACGGCAAATAATCATCACCGCATAGATAATTTAATTCAAAAAATGAAGTACTAACAATTGCCGAGATACATTTCACATTAGATATCTAGAAAACCTTCCGGTAGTTTGACCACGAGCACGTGATCACTTATTTGCCTTTCTACAATAAAATGATCGACTAGTGGCATCAAAAACTCGCCAAAATCATTTTCAACCACAGCCATTACCTGACCGGGATATTGTTCGATCTTACGAATTGATCCCATTGTTCTACCCGAGGTGATGTCTTTTACTGAATAGCCCACCCATTGTGCGTGATTAGGAAGTTCCTTTTCTACCTCTTCCTCAGGCAGTACTTCCCAAAATAATTCACTATTGGCAACCGATAAAGCCGCCTCAGGATCGTTGATATCGGCAAACTTTAGCAATGATTTCGTTTGGTCAAATTCTTCTACCTGAAAAGGAACCTGTAGACCATCTACCTCAATAAAAAAGAATTGCCCAACTTCCAGTTCATCCCAAATAGAAGGATCCAAAGTGCAACGCATGAATCCCTTGACACCAAAAGATCGTTTGCAGTGACCTACGTTTTTCAATTGCGAAAGGCTCCCTAAGGACTTATGTGCATTGTCCATATTCAAATCAGATTGGGCAAGATTAATTATGGTCAACTAACCTTTCTACAAGTCTAAATCCTCTACCAGCCTTTTCTGACCATGTTTTACCGATACACGGACCAAGATCACCTGTATACTTGCAGGATGAATCTAGCATTTCTCGTTCTCTGTAAATTAAGCCGATTTGCTTGGCGTATTTCTCTATAGAAAACCTTCGTTCAATTGCATTTTCCACATCGACTTGCTGAACCGTAGCTACTTCGTCATAGACTCTTCCGCCGATGGTCTCACTCAAATTTTCTGAGAGCACCTTGTACTCCCAGTTGCTAAACATCTGCAGTGATTCTCCCCTTATGAAAACTACCATATCATCAGGAATAAAAGCATTTCCATCCCAGGACGTGCCTTCTTCAAGGGGAAAGACTAGATTGATGAAACGCACATTACCTTCCATGTAGTGGGCCTGTCTATTAGTCCTGCTCCTAGTTGCTACTCCGTCAATAGCCCAGGGACCTGCGGCTGAGGCAGCTCGATATATCTGCACGCGATAGATAGTTTCCCCCAATTCATTTTCAAAATCTTCTACAACCAACTCACGAATAAAGTACCGTGAAGAATCTCGAGTGGGATTGCCTTCGACATCAAGATCAAACTGGACAGAGTCTACCTGATAAATCCTTGAATCACCTAGAGCCAAAGGATAATAATCGTGCCCATAGATGGCCGTATCAACAGGATCTTCCAGTTCTGAAACACACTGAAAAAGAGAGGCCAACATGACAAGCAAGAAAATGCACCTAATCATACCGTTAAATTTCCGAACTAAAAATCACTCCTCCCCCTACCACATCATTTCCCTCGTAGAAGACCGCAGATTGACCTGGTGCTACACCTTTCACACCAGCCAAAAAATGTACTTCTACGCCATCACTGGTGTTCGTCAGTTGGCTAAGGGTACCTGGATCTCGGTAGCGGACCTTGGTGGTGTACTCTTGACCTTCCTTTAAGGTTGGATATTTCATCAAATTTGTTCTATACACTTTCATACGGCTTCTAACTAATGTTTCGATCGGACCTAAGACCACGGTATTCGTACTGGGCTCAATACCAGCTACATACATCGGTTCTCCAAATGCCTTACCCAGCCCCCGCCGCTGACCTATCGTGTAGAATGGATATCCGTCATGGGTCCCAAGCTTCTTACCGCGAATGTCAACAAAATCTCCTCCCGCAACCGATTGCTCGAGATCTGGCACCCTTCGTTTTAGAAAACTGCGGTAGTCATTATCGGGTACGAAACAGATTTCATAGCTCTCTGCTTTTTTAGACAATGCTTCGTGTCCCCAGTCAAATGCCATCTGCCGAACTTCACTTTTCAGTAAATTGCCTAGAGGAAACCGGCTTCGCTGCAAACATGCTTGATCTAACCCCCACAGTACGTATGATTGATCTTTGGTCAAATCCTTGGCCTTTCTGATAAACTTTCTTCCACCTTCTTCTACAATCTGAGCATAGTGTCCAGTGGCTATATACTCACAATCCAACGCATCGGCACGCTTCAACAGGGCATTCCACTTAATGTGCGTATTGCACAGTACGCATGGATTCGGTGTCCTTCCTGCAATGTACTCTTCTACAAAGTTATCTATGACATAGTCTCCAAACTCATCTCTGATGTCAATGATAAAGTGGTGAAATCCCATCTTCACAGCCACATCTCGAGCATCGTTGATTGAATCCAAACTACAACAACCCGTTTCCTTGCTGCTTCCTCCTGATGAGGCGTAGTCCCACGTTTTCATGGTTATGCCTACCACCTCATAACCTTCCTCATGAAGCATCATGGCCGTAACGGTGCTATCTATACCTCCGCTCATGGCCACAAGAATTCTTCCTTTCTTACTCATTCACTAACTAATTTTCCAGGCAAAAGTACAGCAATAAAGACTATGTCTTATGGAGACTCCCGTCGATATGATTAGTATCACCTGATTATTTATCAATTTGCTGACATTTCCTGTATTTTTCAACCATACATGATATGAAAATCAAAATTGGCCACCTTATCACCTTCTTAACACTGCTTTCATCTTGTCATGTTTATGACATCGTGATTCAAAACGGATACATATATGATGGAAGTGGTGGCCCGGCTTATAAAGCTGATGTTGCAATAGAGGAGGAACGCATCGTAAGAATTGACTCCAGCATCTCACAGCGATCCAAGCATGAGATCGATGCGACCAATCTAGCCGTAGCTCCAGGATTTATCGATCTGCACGCTCACCTTAGTCCAATAACTCTATATCCAGCTGGAAGCAGTGCGATCATGCAAGGAGTCACCACCGCATTGGGTGGTCCAGATGGTGGGTCGCCATTCCCCCTTAGATCCTATCTTGACGAACTGCAGCAAAAGCAACTGGGTCTGAATGTAGCCTATTTGATAGGGCACAATACGATCCGAAATCATGTAATGGGACCTGTTGACCGCACTCCTTCAGAGCAGGAACTGGAAAAGATGAAGGCACTAATAGAAGAAGCCATGTTGGACGGTGCTTTCGGTATGTCAACGGGTCTGAAGTACGTGCCAGGCAGCTTTGCGGATGTAGAAGAAATTGTTGCATTGGCTAACATTGCCGCTAAGTATGACGGCATATACACATCTCATCTTCGTGATGAGGGGACTGAACTTGTAGAGGCGGTAGAAGAGGCTATTGATATTGGTAGGCGCGCCGCTATTCCTGTCATTCTTACCCATCATAAAGTGATGGGCGCAAGCAACTGGGGATCAAGCACACAAACACTGGCGATGATAGATGCCGCTAACGAGCGGGGAATTCAAGTTTCGGCCGACCAATACCCTTACACGGCTTCGCATACTAGTTTGCGCGTGGTTATTCCTGCCTGGGCATTCAGTCACAATGATGGAAACACCTTCTCCTCCCGTTGTGAAGATCCAACCCTACGCGATAGCATTCGAAGCGGAATCATCAACAACTTATTTAATGATAGAGGGGGCAGTGATTTGTCTAGGATTCAATTTGCCAAAATCGAATGGAAGCCATCCTTTGTTGGAAAAACATTGCAAGACCTTTTGATCAGTGAAGGCATTGAACCAACGCTGGAAAATGCTGCTGAAATGATTATTGACATTCAACTTCATCGAGGTGCCATGTGTATATATCATGTCATGGATCAAAAGGATGTCGACCGTATTATGCAACACGAAGCAACTATGATTGCCTCTGATGGTACAATCTCTAAGATAGGTAGTGGGCATCCACATCCAAGATCCTACGGAACATTCCCTAGGGTGCTTGGGCACTATGTCAGGGAACGGGCGATTTTGGATTTGCCCACAGCCATTAGAAAAATGACTGATCAACCTGCAAGAGCATTAGAGCTGACTGACCGTGGACAAATTCGTACTGGCTATTGGGCGGATATTACCATATTCGACCCAAGTACAATTAAGGATCTGGCTACTTTCAAAGAACCTCATGCTTATCCTGAAGGTATTGAATACGTCATTGTCAATGGAACCATTGTTGTGAATAGAGGGCAACTCCAAGATGCAAGAGGTGGAAAGATTTTAAGAAAAATTAAAGCTATTCATATGAACTAATTAACTTACCCACTCGTCTAATATTAAACACCTTCATCATTATGCTTCAACACATCTCAAGGGCATTCAATGGCACATTTTTAAGAAATGCTGCTAATAACTGCACCGCATTACTGATGGTTTTTGTGCTTTTATTGATCTCATCCTGCGCTGTAAATCCTGTCACTGGCAAAAAGGAACTGATGTTCATGTCGGAAGAGCAAGAAATAGCTATAGGCAAGCAAAATGACCCGAGCATTGTTGCTATGTATGGACTTTACGAAAACGAACGACTGCAAAAATTCATCAATGAAAAGGGGCAACAAATGGCTAAGATTTCACATCGGCCAAACCTACCTTTTGAATTTAAAATACTCGATTCACCGGTAGTCAATGCCTTCGCTCTTCCCGGTGGATACGTATACTTTACTCGCGGAATATTGGCGCACTTCAACAATGAGGCCGAGTTTGCAGGAGTCTTAGGTCATGAAATCGGGCATGTTACTGCTCGTCATGGCGCCAGTCAACAAAGTAAAGCAACCGTTGCTCAAATCCTTTTTATTGGTGGATTGGTTGCCTCCCCGGTCTTTAGGGAGTTTGCGCAAGAGGGACAGCAAGCTATGCAGCTCCTCTTTCTAAAGTATGGCAGAGATGATGAATCTCAATCTGATGAATTGGGGGTAGAATATTCCACCGCCATTGGTTACGACTCACGCCATATGGCCAATTTCTTCAAACTCCTGGATCAAATGCGTAAAGATGCAGGTGGTGAGGCCCTACCTACTTTCCTATCTACCCACCCAGATCCCTATAATAGATACCAAACTGTCAATGCACTTTCTGACAAAGCACAGGCAAACATCGATAAGTCCACACTCAAGACTGGTCGAACCAGTTATCTGCAAATGCTGGATGGCCTGATCTATGGAAATGATCCTAGGCAAGGTTATGTGGATAACAGCATGTTCTATCATCCTGAGCTAAAATTTCAGTTTCCCATACCTGCAGATTGGCAAACCATCAACACGCCTTCCCAGGTACAGATGGCTCCTAAAGATGGCAATGCATTGATGCTTCTCACACTGGCACAGGCAGAAACACTTGAGGCAGCTAGTGCTGCGGTGCTAGAGAACTATAAACTTACGCTAGTGGAGAAAAAGTCTTTGACGCTAAATGGGATGAAGGCCATGGCGATGGTAGCAGATCAAGTCAATGAACAAACTCAGGAAAAAATCCGTGTCCTGACCTATTTGATCTCTTACAATGGGCTGATTTATAACTTCTTCGGGGTAGCAAAATTCGAAGCCTTTGACAATATGATTCCTTATTTCAATAAAACTATGCGCAACTTCAAGCAGCTGACAGATCAGGCCAAGATTAACAAGAAACCGGAACGTATAAGTATTAAGTCCGCACCCCGAACCACTAGTCTGGAGTCACTGCTCAAAAGAGACCGCATGCCAGAGGACCGCCTGAAAGAACTGGCGCTCATCAATGGCTTCTCATTAGATCAGCAATTGACTAGAGGAGATTTGTACAAGATCATCGTAACCAGGTAGACCATGGGCTAGATATATTTGTGGGGTTGGAAAAATAAACGTACATTCCATGTCAAACCTCGAAATTGCTTAGAGTTGAGATCCGTTAAACTCCCTTCTTTGTTATTTCGATTATAAGGAGATACCAGGCCAGCAATGGTCTGGTTTTTTGTTGAACCCGTTTTGATCTGTTGAAAGACAGATGCACAATAGCTCCATTTGAAGCCGATCATATTTGTATCGGCTCTTTTTTTATATCTATGTCCGAAATGTCATCGCCATGAGCTTGACGATTTAAATTGCCCTCTTTAGATCACAAAAAGTACTAATGTGTGGGGGCAGAAAGTAAGCCGAGTTTTCATACTTTTACACCTTCAAAGCACACGACATGAATACAGCTGACGAGCAATCAAGAAAATATTGGACCTACACTGCCATCTCCTTCGTGGCATTTGTACTCTTCCTAATCTTTCTTCCTGAGTTCTTTTGGATAACACTCCCATTCTTACTCACGTTTGGAGTCAAAGCATATGGAGCCATGTAAGCTCAGACAGGAATTTCTCCGTAGAATTAAGCATCCCCTGCAGCAATATTTCAGGAGCCTAAGGTATACACATTGAATGATTCACTTTCAGCAGTGGTAAGCTAGCGAAATAGTGGAGTTGTCAGCACTTTCCCCTGATTAGGTAGGCAATTAAGCACTTCCCCAAGTTAGTTATCGAATGCACCTAAGATGCTATTTATCACCTCACCACCTTGGTGCTGCTGACCAGATGGTAAGATGTTAAACACCGCTGAATGCGCTGAAACCACCGTCAATAGGAATGATGGTGCCTGTCACGAATTTGGACGCATCACTGCAGAGAAATTGAACGATGCCATTCAGTTCATCGATGTGTCCGAATCTGTCCATTGGCGTATTTCTAATGATGGTTTCACCACGATCCGTATAAGAACCATCTTCATTAGTCAGCAACCGCCTATTCTGGTTACCAATGAAGAATCCTGGTGCAATAGCGTTTATCCTAATGCCATCACCAAATTTTATCGCCATCTCTGTACTTAGCCACTTGGTCATAGCATCAATTGCAGCTTTTGCCATTGAATAGCCAAACACCCTAGTAATGGCCCTATCTGCGGCCATGGAAGAAATATTGATGATGCTGCCATTTTTCTGATCGGCCATTACTCTACCAAAGACTAGCGATGGAATTACTGATCCCATTAGATTGAGGTCGAGTACCGCTCTTAGGTCCGGCACAGAAACATCGAAAACATCCTGATCAGGTCCAATCGTTGCTCCCGGTAAATTTCCACCAGCCCCGTTGATAAGTACATCTACCCGGCCCCATTTATCTACAATTTTCTTGCAGGCACCCTTAACCTGGTTTTCATTGGTCACATCAACGGCCAATCCCATGGGTGTACCAAGCGGAGAAAGGGTCTTTAATTTGGTACGTACACTCTCATCACGAGAACCAATAATGGCCACTTTTGCACCAATTTTCATTAAGTGCTCAGCCATTGCACCACCCAATGTACCGGATCCTCCGGTGATGACGATTACTTTACCTTTTACATCTAAATTTGTTTCTGACACTGCTATTTGCTTTTATGTGAAGAATGGCAAGATATTGCTTTTCACAAGATCCAAAAATCTCGGTAGAAGCTTACCTAAAAACAGCAATTAACTCCTCGAAATCGTATTATTATCAGGATTTCAAATCCATCACCATTGTTGAATTCTCGTTCATATCTGATCTTTCTCGCCATGACTGTTACGGTCATTTCTCTCGGGGCGCAGAGATTTAGCATGGGTGTTGGGGTTGCCGGTATCATGTCTCAAATTGATGGTGATGATTTTGAAGGCTATGATAAATTCGGTCTACGAATTGGGGTCCGGGGGGAGGCTTACATTTCACGCAGATTGGATTTTGCCATCGAAATGAACATCGAGGAGAAAGGCAGCCGATTTGAAGATGATCCCGCAATAGAATCCAAACACAAAGGCAGAGTAATTGCCCTGTCTTATGCTGAAATGCCCTTAATGCTAAGGTATTCTCTGAGAAGAAGACCTGGCCCTTATATCGAAGGAGGTGTTGCTATTTCATACCTGCTGAACAGCACATTTGGTGTAGAACCTGAGCGTGTATCTCTAGAAGAATTCGAGATGTTGTCGCCAAATTTCAGCCGCTCGGAATGGAATATCTTGTTGGGTGGTGGATTTGCCATCAACCAACATCTTGATTTTTATTTCCGCACTTCGATCGGGTTTTCTCACTTGTATCGCGATTTGGAAGTAAGAGATGCATTTGAACGTGGCCAGACTCCCGGAGTAGGTGAATCTTCCATATATCAACTCAGAAATTATCTGATTTCCCTGGGTGCACATTACATGCTTTAGTGATTTCTTCCGCGCAAACCCAATTCAATGACCTGAGCGCGGCAGGGCTTCCCACCTTCAATATCGAATTTGAGAACTGTTCGTATTTGGTGAAATCCATGATGCCCACATGCACCTGGATTCATATGTAAGCACTTATACTTGTCATCGTAGATCACTTTTAAGATGTGTGAATGCCCACAGATATAGAGTTTTGGTGGAGCTGTATTCATCACATGTCTGACCTTCGCATTGTATCTCCCCGGATAGCCGCCTACATGAATCATATAAACATCGAGGCCCTGACAGTCAAATCGCAGTTCTTCGGGAAATATAGACCGAACCTCCTGACCGTCAATGTTGCCAAAAACACCTCGCACAGTGTGTGTTTTTCGCAGCTCTTCTATCAGTGATACATGCCCTACATCACCGGCATGCCATATCTCGTCACAATCAGCAAAGTGACTGAGTAGATTTTGATCTAAAAAGCTATGAGTGTCTGAAAGTAATCCAATGCGCATGCAGACTAAGGCTTGGTGGATAGAGAAAAGGCTCACCCTAACAAAAGGTCAGCCTTTTCAAATCCATTCTGGGAATTCTTGTAGTCTCTTTTACAGCTTCTAGTCCAAGATCAACATTTTCTTTGTTTTAGTGATTCCATTATGAGTAAGCTGATAAAATAACAACCCATCAGTACTTAGGTCAGCCTTTTCAATCCGCATCTCCTGATAGCCTTTGCCAAAATAGGCTTCCCGCTGCAACACCATTTTACCGTGAGAATCCATAATTCGTAAGTCTGCATTTCCAGCTTCAGGCATATGAAATCCTATCGATGTTTCTGCCTTAAATGGATTAGGTCGATTTTGAAATAGTGCGAGACCCTGTTGGTTCATATCTAGGTCCTTAGTAGTCAGTATCAGTACCTGAGTACCTACCGACTCTCCCCCTGAAACGGCAGGTGCAAATGCAGATGATATTTGGACAGCGTGATTCAAATACATATCCCGCTTGGCCCTTACTACCAGTTCGAATAGATTTTCATCTGCATTAAAGGCAACTTCTTCGCTGGCATACCAAGTTGCTGCAATAAAATCTCCTTGCTTGTCCACAGGAATAAATGTTAAGGTGCCTGCCTTAGCGAGGCTTCCCTCGCGAATGTTTACGAGATCAAGCTGCGTATGGTCTAAATTAAGTGTAAAGCTGAGCGCATTCGTCCTTGTTGCTTTATCAAAAGAGAATGGAACGGTTAGTACTTCGTTGGCCTCAGCAATTTGATCACTGATCACAAGCGATACCTCATTTTCGACATCGCCACCAACAGTTGGTTCAACAATTGAACCAAGGTCGCCAACTTTCACACCCCTGAAATCCATGTGCATTTCACTCTTCTCGAGAAGACTAAATGGATGTTGCTCAGGCATATCCACATCTAAAACAGAGAGTGAATCTGGAAAATCGTATGCCATAGAAACAAACTTCCAGCTAGTATTATTAGGGAAACTTCTATCGATGCCAATGATGACACGTTGTAAAGCAAGTAAATCTTCGGAATCAATCACGTGATTGTTATCAACATCTGCTGCCATCAATTTGTGAGGATCGGTAATTTCTCTAATGCCTTCTACATGCAACATTAATAGGGCATAGTCATACATATCGACCCCTTCGCGCGCATCAGAGTTCTTATATGGTTGAATGGTTAGTTCTCGACCTAAGGGCAGATTTTCAAATGTAAAAGCTCCTTCTAGGTCAGTCATATCATGCATTTCATCCATAATGGTGACTTCCACATTATCTACACCGCTTCCATCATCGGCCACTATATTTCCCGCTACGGTCCCACCTATACAATCAAAGCTATTGGCTTGTACGATAACTTGAACGATGGCGTAGTCTGAGTTGCCTGCTTCATCAGTAACTGTGAACTTGACCTGGTTCGTACCATAATCTTCGCAAGTGAAAACAGATTGCTCCAATTCATATTTGAGATCTTCGGCAGGTGTACAGTTATCACTGCTGCTTGTATTAAACTCACTGGGCCAAACTTCTATTTTGCCGTCGTTTGAGTCGGATTGAACCAAGGATACAGTCAGCGAAGTAATGGCCAATACTCTTGGTGGTTTTGTATCTTCTGCAGTAACCGTAACCACGAATTCACAGGTGGTGGTATTACCACAAACATCATAAGCTTTATAAGTCACAATGGTTTGTCCTGGCTCATAGTAGCCACTAGCATTGTTGCCACTGTAGTTAATGCCGCTAGAACTCGACCCATAGCCATTGTGATAGGGATCGTATCCTAAATGTTTTCTAGTGTATGCATAATAGACATCCCCACAATTGTCCGTTGCTTCAACTGGAGGGATCTCTACGTAAGTTTTCTTGCCCTCACAATCTCCAGAACTGACTTCTATGTTCTCTGGGCAAACCTTGATCTCTGGAGCATGATCATCGTAAATGTATATTTTCTGAATGTACTCCCATCTTCCAGGTATTTTACCATAGTGCGTCTTCCCGTAGTGACTGTCGTACTGGCACCAGTCTATGAGTTCCCATGTTCTGAAGATGACCTTGCATGGATTGCCATGATGATCATATCCATAGCCACCTTGAGAATGGTTTGAGTAAGGATGAACTTTGTCCTCGTATCTCAGACCCAACTTAGAGCAACCTTTATGTTTAAATTCCGGCCAATTGTAACCGCCTGGTAGGTAATCGGGATGTAGGGATTTTTCACAAGTCTTCATGTGATAATCCTTAGGCCACCACACATCATGATGCCCATCGAATGTACCACCATAACCTGCCTTGATGTGAATGGTTTGCTCACACCAGTACCATTCATAGTGATACTTAATCTTCCATTTTCGGGTAATCTTCCCGAGCCCACATTTGTCAAGATATTTGTGTTCATATGGGCCTTCAATATGTACTTCATGGCCATAGCCGTAAGTGGCTTTGGGTGCTCCATAATAACTTAAGTCATCATGCAGCTCACCACAATTGATGTAGACATGTTCTTCCGGACATGTCCATGCGGATCCGCCTGGAGCGGACTCTGCAAATGCCATGGTGAGGTAGAAAAGTGCCAGATAGCCAGTCGCAAGGCACTTTACAAAGGTTCTTGTAAAGATCAAACTCATGGGTAAGGTTGATTTAGGTTCTTTAATGTTGTTCTTGTTCTTGGGAGTGCAGTTTGCCTTTGCAATTGCACCTTAATATTTTAAAACTACAGAATATATCTGGCAAAATAGGTGCCTAATTTGCAAGACTTTTGATATTAACACTTTAACTAATCCTTTAACACTTAGCCCTAATTTGTTTATACATTTGACCCCCTTAGGTATTTTTCTCAGAATTGAGCTATCTGCTTAACTTTGTGGAGATTATGTATCTAGAATGAGTAAAACTCCAAGATCGATATAACTGCATATATAATGACAAAAACACTGGTTCTCTCCCTCTTTGCCATTGCATGTACTTTGGTTGTTACGGCACAACCACAAAGCACCGATTTGACATTTACAGATGATCTGGTGATCCCAGTACTACCTGTAGAAGATCAAGGTAGTACCGGCACCTGTTGGAGTTTCAGCACGGCATCATTCCTAGAAGCTGAAGTAAAGAAAATGGGCGGTGTAGCGATCGATCTTTCCGAAATGTTTTTTGTGCGAAAAATCTATGTTGATAAAGCAGAGAAATACCTGAGATGGCATGGAAAAGCAAATTTCTCAGAAGGAAGTTTAGGTCATGATGTCGTTCGCATGTTAAAGGTTCATGGTGCCCTGCCAGAGCAAGTCTATGCTGGCCTACTAGATGGTAGGGAGCGACATAATCACGCTGTGCTTGTTCGAGAGTTGAAGAAATTCTTGGATGACATGATTCGATCAGGTCGCATTGCAAATGACTGGAAAGACAGATTCGCATCCATTCTTGACAAACACCTTGGACCACTTCCTTCCACTTTTAGCTATGAGGGTGAAAGCTACAATGCTAAAACATTTGCTGAGACCCACTTTCCTTTTGTCTTGAACGATTTCGTAAACCTCACTTCCTTTCAGCAATATCCATATTGGAGAAGCATAGTCCTGGAGATTCCAGACAACTATGCCCATGAATCATATTGGAATGTTCCCATTGACACTTTACTACAGATCACTATAGATGCCATCGAGGCAGGGCATAGTGTGGTCTGGGATTGTGACGTTTCGGAAAAAGGCTTTCTACAGCAGGAAGGACTGGCGATCATCGGGGATAATAGCGGAATGCAACTTACTGGCAATCAAGATGAAATTGCTTCCATAGCAGGGCACCGCCAGACATCCTTTGCATCATATGATCTTACCGACGATCACCTAATGCACATCATTGGCATCGCTAGGGATCAAGGTGAAAATCCATACTTCTATGTTAAGAACAGTTGGGGCTTGTACTCAGGTCGTTCTGGCTACCTCTACGTTTCGCTTCCCTATTTCATGAAAAACACGATCGGTATTATGCTTAATAAGGATGCGATCACACCTAATATTGTCGCTAATATGCAAGACCAGCATCATTGACATGATTCTATGTTATTAAATTGATTTTACGACAACAGCACCTTCCTATGGGTAGATTGATAAAGGATGTCCAAAAGAGATCCTCGCAATGCAAATCCGACGGTCGGAGGTTCGGATACCTAGATCGGTTCCTGAGGAGTCTTGATATAAAAGCACTTTTTCCCGCTGATATTTAGGTTAACTTTAAGATTAAAATCTAAGCATATGGACACAAAAGAGATGGCTCAAGATATTGTAAAAAGTCATGTTGTGTACTCACTAGGAGCTGGTTTAGTGCCAATTCCATTGTTGGACATAGCCGCAGTCTCGGTGGTACAATTAGACATGTTGCGCCAACTTGCCAAACTTTATGGAAAGGACTTTAAAGAGTCCTCTGGCAAGAGCCTTATATCTGCCATCAGCGGTAGTACCATGGCTCGCATGGGCGCTTCTATGGTAAAGAGCATTCCAGGAATCGGATCCATTTTAGGTGGTGTTACCATGTCCGTACTTAGCGGGGCTTCCACATATGCAGTTGGCCAAGTATTTATCTGGCATTTTGGTGGTGGAGGAGATCTGACAAATTTCAATTTTGATAAAGCTAGAGAGATCTATGAACGGGAGTTTGAGAAAGGTAAAAAGGTAGCTAAAGACATCGAAAAGAAAGATGACGTCAATGGTGGTGAACAAGATGAAGATGTATATGCCAAGTTAGAGAAATTGGCAAAGTTGAAGGCTAAAGGTGTGATTACAGAAGAAGATTTTGAAACGCAGAAGAAACGACTCCTTGAGAATATTTGACCGTCGGGCATGACACCCTAAATCAAAAGTGACCTATGCCTATCTCCGAGGAAAAGGCCAGCGAAAGATGCGATAAAGTAACCCACCCGGCTTGTGTGCAGCCATCTTCTGTTCCAACATAATTGTTTCACCATGAGGCATGATGTGTAAAATGAGGATAAGCCTATCTTGGTTGTGGTACGTAGATACGTGCCGTCCAGAGAAGCTAAAGGTCAGGGTGACGACTGCTTCCGGATGAATGATGCCGTTTACAAAACTATCATCAGACCAATTGATCGCTGCATACTGCTTCCGCTTATAATTTATATAGATGGGTAGATCGCAATGTACACGAATGGCACTTTCACTGGCGTTGGTCAGTTCCACATCCAACAAAGAGTAGGACTGATCTTTGGTTTGAATGTGTTCAAACCGTTGGATGGAGAAGCTCAACTGTTTGTCTTCAGCTAGAGTAGGACCAGGATACTTCTTGAAATAGGTGAAGTAATCCATTCCCGAGAAAAACGTGTCTACGATGGCTTGCAACAATGTGGTCCAATCCCATAGTATTACTTCGTGTGTCGCCGCTAGCTCCCTGGCAGCAGCTGTAAAAGAAGAGGAAGTGATTACCATAGATTGCTGACAATTATAGTAGGCTTGGGCCCCAATGATCTGCTGCAAATCAGAAATACCAAGCTTATGCACCTCGTGATACCGCTTGACTCGGACTGCCGTTCTAACACCCTCGTTCGTTACAATGAGATCGGCGCCAAAATCACGACTGAAGTCCGCTTGTTTAAGCACGTATCCATTTTCCACAAACAAGTGTGCAATAAAATCTTGAAAATCTTGAGACGAGGTATCTTGAAACCTCACAGGTATCGCACCGAATAGGAAACTATCAACATCCAGTTTTTTGAAATCAAGGGCCATACTTCCTTGCATGAGTGTGTACCACTTTACGGCTTCATTTTCAAAGTAGAAATTAGGCGATGCCAGTTTTAGTCCAAAGTATCTTGACACGGCTCTTCATGGAAAAGCCGACCTTCCTTGCATATAGAGCAGCATTTTCCTTGCCAAAATGATGAAACGCTTAAGATACGTACAAGGTATCTTTCACGGCCGTAATAATTTTTACTGGATTTGGTAGGTACTCTTCCACAAGAGTAGGTGCATAAGGCAGTGAGGTATCTGCAGAATTGACTCTAGTAACAGGGGCATCCAGATAATCGAAAGCATACTTCTGTATCTCATAGGCTACTTCTGCTGACACACCCGCAAAAGGCCAAGCTTCGTCCACCACCACAAGTCTATTTGTCTTCTTTACAGAATCCACTATCGTTTGAAAGTCTAGTGGCTTTATAGTGCGTAAATCGATCACCTCCGCTGAAATGCCGTCTTTTTCCAATTCCACTGCCGCTTTCTTAGCCTCCTCCATCATCTTATTGTAAGAGACAATAGTAACATCACTGCCCTCTCTTCTCACAGCGGCCTTGCCAATTGGAGTCAAATACTCTTCTTCGGGAACATCGCCCTTCATTCCGTACAGCAATTCGGATTCCATCATACAAACCGGATCTTCATCTCTTATAGCTGACTTCAATAAACCCTTGGCATCTTTAGGCTCAACACAAGAAATCACTTTTAAGCCAGGACAATTGGCCATCCAGCTCACAAACGTCTGCGAATGTTGTTGAGCCAACTGACCTGCACTACCCGATGGCCCTCTAAATACAATAGGACAGGCAAACTGACCACCAGATTGTGAAAGCGTCTTCGCTGCATTGTTCACGATCTGATCAAAAGCCAATACCGCAAAATTCCATGTCATAAACTCGACTATCGGTCGAAGTCCATTCATAGCTGCACCAACTCCGAGACCAGCAAAGCCTAATTCCGTAATAGGCGTATCAATAACTCTCTTTTCCCCAAATTCATCAAGCATACCCTTACTAACTTTGTAAGCTCCATTGTATTCCGCAACCTCCTCTCCCATCAGGAAAACCCTGTCATCTCTGCGCATTTCTTCACTCATCGCTTCATTGAGTGCATCTCTTAGTGCTATCTCCCTTGGCATATGTAATTTTTTTGGTGGCAAAAATAGCCTTTATCTGTTAAACAGGAGCTATAGTTCTGGCACCCCTACGTAAAAAAATAAGTATGGAAGTAAAGGGTAACCATAATGAATTCAGATCAGAGTGGCTAAGCTTATTTCTTAAAAGGACTAGATGGGCTTCTTGTCGATCCCACGAGTACCTAATAGCCGAAATACATTTCCCAGGCCAAGCTGTCTCAAATCACAAATTCATACTTTCGTACAATCTTTGTGCATACCCAAGAGTTAACAATTGAACCCCAAGGTGCGAAGCAGACACATGCATAGACTATTTTATATCATGGCATACGTGATGACGCTTCTTGCTTGTGCACAAGAAGCACCCAAAAGTATTGTGCAAACTACTGTCATTTCTGGTCACATTGATCACCCAAAGGCTAAGTGTGTAACGCTAAGTAAGCAGGGAATTCTGATTACAACCAGTTCGGTTGAAGACGGCCTTTTTTACCTGGAGACGTCGATAAATAAACCGGGATACTATACGCTCAGTCATGGTGCCCTCCAAATTCAACTTTACCTGCGACGTGAATTCAGATTAAATCTTTCCTTCGATCCTGAAATCGGCCTTCGTAGTATTCGCTATCAAGGACGGGGTTCTGAGGCAAATACGTACTTGAGTAATTTCCAGGAATTTCAGCGTCTGAACGAGCCGCAATGGGCGGATTTTTGGAGTCGTGGTGAAGTATTGCTAAATGAACAAGTACATCGCTATCAAATCAAAAGTGAGGCCTTTGTAGATAACTACCTGAGCAAACATGCCAATCTCGATCCGAATTTCATAGCAACCGAGCGCTCACGCATTGAATACCAAAGTGCCAACCGCTATTTACAATTTGGGCATGAGCATGACTTTGTTTCAGAATTTCCCGAGCAGCTATCAGAGGGATATTATGGATTCCTTTCTGGCCTAACAATGGAAGACCCAGATCTCTTAGTGCTTCCGGCATATCAAGAATTTCTTTACCGCACTTTGCAAAAATACGTGGTTGATATTAGGGCAAACGGAAATGAGAAATCCAAGAGTGTGCTCGCAATGGATCTAGTGCGTAATGAAATTAGAGATCCCGACATTAAAAGTTTTCTTTCGTATAGAGTGATTTGCAAACAATTGCAAAAAGGCAAAGCTGAAGAGCACGACCTTCTATACAAGCAATTTAGAAAAACATGCAAGGTCGGGCAGCTCTTGGCGAATGCAAAGGAACTATATGACCAATGCGAAACCCTCTCGCAGGGTAGCATTGCTCCATTCTTCTCAGTTCGAGACATAACCAACACTGAGGTATCACTGACTGAGTTTCGTGAATCCGTATTGTACATTGATCTATGGTCGTCGTGGGCCTATGACCAAAACCACGCTCGGTCATATTGTGATACATTACGCAATCTCTTCAAAGATGAATCGATCGTTTTTTTGAGCATATCACTTGATCAAAGTGAGCAAATATGGAAAGAGGGTTTGCGCAAGAACAAACTTCGCGGGATTCAATTGTTTTCTCCCAAGGGCATGGATAGCAAACTCGCCCAAATCTACTTCGTACGCGACCTTCCGCGCTATATACTTATCGATAAGAAAGGTCGAATAGTCGAAGCGTTTGCACCTGCTCCTTCCAGCTTGGAGCTAAAGCAAAAATTGAAGATGTTGCTCAATACCGCATGAATATCAGAACTATGGACACATGGTCACCTGTAGAATAATTACTTATTCGGTTGTTTCCTCTGCCAAATAAAGATCCAAACCACCGAATGTACCGGAACTCATCAGTAGCAGATTATGATCTATCCAAGACTGCTCCCGAAGGAAGTTTTCAAATGCTTTAGCATCATCAAAGACAATAAGATCTTGTCTACCAAAGGCCTGCTTGATCGTAGTTAGTTCTAGTGGAGGCATCTTTTTCATCGCTAAAGTATGCCTGCTGTAAAACACAATTGCTTGATCACAAGCAGCCATAGCATCCTTGTATTCTGGAAGGAAATCTTGGTTGAGGCTGCTATATGTGTGCAACTCCACACAAGCTGTGAGGGACCGACTTGGGTAAAGGTCACGAACAGCAGCAACGGTGGCCCTGACTTTGGAAGGTGCGTGTGCAAAATCTTGGAGCGTTAGGTGTCCTGGCTTTTTGACCAGGGTTTGGAGTCGTTTAGCTGCACCTTGGAAAGTGGTTATCGCAGCCGTAAAAGTCGCATCACTTACACCCAGTTCTTGTAGAATTTGGTAAGCCCCCTTTAGGTTGGCTAAATTATGCGCACCAAAGATCTGCAAAGGTACGGGCTTATCATCAATTTTGATATGAACCGAACCTTGGGTGGTTTCTGCTTCAAAGGCTCTATAAACGGTGCTTTTATAAGGCCCTTCATAATGAAGTACGAGTTCCTTTAAGCCTTGGTCACCATCCGCATAATATACATGCGACCCGTCTGGCATACGCTGTAGGAAACCCGCAAAAGCTGCTATATAATCTTTCTTAGTCGGAAATACATTCATATGGTCCCAAGCGATTCCAGTCAATATGGCTAATTGAGGCCGGTAATGCCAGATCTTTGGTACAAGATCTATTGCGGAGCTCAAGTACTCATCCCCTTCGATGATCATGAGTGGAGCATCAGTTAGACCCACCATGGTATCAAATCCTTCCAATTGAGCTCCAACGAGATAATCAAATGCAGCATGTGCATGCTTAAGTACATGCATTATTATTGAAGTGGTTGTTGTTTTACCATGACTACCCGCAACTACAACTCTACGCTTGTCTGCTGAGTGTTCAGCAATGAATTCTGGAAATGAGACTACACGAATACCACGGTCAACAGCCAGGCTAAGCTCTGGGTTGTCTTTTCGTGCGTGCATTCCCAGGATGACCAATTCGATTTCATCTGTAATTGATGCCTCATTCCACCCCATTTCCCGTGGTAGTAATCCCTGTTGTTCCAATCTTGTCCTTGCCGGGTCATATATTTCGTCATCCGATCCACTCACAGTATGGCCCGCTTTTTGTAAGCTTATGGCCAGGTTGTGCATTACACTGCCGCCTATCGCGATCAAGTGGATTCTCATATAATTGATATTTTTAAAGTACGAGACAGGATCATTAAGAAGTAAACACTAAATTCGATGGTGCTTACGTTTTCAAATTGGTTCTATTGGGTAAAAAAACAAATATAATCATGAAAATTAGAGGGATTAAGAAATTGATTGTCACTGCGGCGGCCTTGTCTGCATTGGTGATTTCCCTTTCGTCATGCAACCGAGGGATAGGTTGCCCAAGTGATTTTTCCATCGAACAAATAGCCATACCACTTGTTAATTCTGTAGTTAATAAATAACTACGTTTGTACACATGTTGCAATGGAATTCGTTGTCTAGGTCCCCAGATCTTGATTCCTTTATCAAGGCTTCTTACCAAAAGCAGATCTTAATTTTCAAGCATAGCACCAGATGTAGCATTAGCTCTATGGTCAGGTCCAGGGTAGAAGCACAATGGCCATCTAACACATTTTGGACGCCAATATTGGTTGATGTAATAGCAAATAGGCAAATCAGTAATGTTATAGCAGATATATTCGGAGTGCAACATGAATCTCCCCAACTACTGATGATCGAAAATGGACAATGCAGTCATCATGCATCTCACTTTGACATTGATCTCACTCGCATTCAGACCTTTTCCGGGCAAAATAACTACTAGCAGAAGCAAGGCAACTCTTCATTAGGGTCTAATGGCAAGTTTGAAAATGATAACAACGGATGATGGATCTCATTCCATCTTCGATGGTGATTTGCAGGAGACTTTCCATTCTAAGCATGGCGCAATACAAGAAAGTCAACATGTCTTCATATCGGCAGGACTTACACCTTGCATGGCTAGTAAGGATCAAGTAAATATTTTGGAGCTGGGATTTGGAACCGGCCTGAATGCAGCTCTGAGCTGGAAATATGGTCAACATCACCCATCATCAATGATCAACTATTCTTCATTGGAAGCCTTTCCCCTATCATCAGAGATCACACGGAAGCTCAATTATGCACAACTGCTTGGCATGGAGGATTTTTATAGACTCCATACAGCCGAGTGGAATAAGCCCACTGCATTGTCGCCCAATTTCACACTACATAAAATCAAAACTGATTTCTCCAAATTTTCTTATGTCAGGGCATATGACCTGATCTACTTCGACGTATTTGCTCCGAAGTACCAGTCTAGGTTCTGGGAAGAACCATTTCTCTCAAATCTGTTGGCAAACCAGGAACCGGGATCAGTTTTGGTCACTTACGGAGCTAAGGGTTCCTTTCGTAGAACCCTACAACGTTTGGGAATGGAAGTCGAAAAACTGCCAGGACCAAGAGGTAAACGTGAAATGACTAGAGCCATAAAAAGATAGCTAAGTGAGCACCAATCAACATGTCTGTCCGCATGGTCTACTTACAGTGTTGGCTGACTGGGCATGCTCTCGTGAGTTTTGAGACAATTAGTAAGTTTGTCTCTATGCTCAACATTCCTGCAAAAGTCTTGGTCAGTGAAAAACTTGGAACGGTAAGCACGCTATTGACAGAGGCTGCTAAGTCCACCTATTTAATGGTACTGGGCCATGGTGCTGGGGCCGGTATGCATCATCCATTTATGGAAACATTGGCCCAAGCCCTATCCTCAGAAACAATTTCGACCTTGCGATATCAATTTCCTTATATGGAGCAAGGCAGAAGAAGACCGGATTATCCGAGCATAGCCCATCTCACGATCGCTAGAGTCCTTGAATCCATCCCGCAAGATATTGGCATTCCAGTTATTCTTGCTGGCAAATCTTTTGGAGGCCGGATGGCTTCTCAATACATTGTCAAACAGCAAAATCATGCTGTGAGTGCTTTGGTTTTTTACGGTTTTCCCTTACACTCTCCCGCTAAGCCCGGTACAGATCGAGCTGATCACCTCAAAGAAATTGACATTCCCATGCTGTTCCTCCAAGGTGATCGGGACGCACTGGCGCGAATAGACCTGCTATCACCGTTGTTATTATCGCATCCCAACGCGACACTGGAGATTCTTCAAGGGGGTGACCATAGTTTTAAATTCTTGAAGAAATCGGGAGTTACGCAAGAAGAGGGCATCCTTAGGCTAGCCGATCATACCCGATCTTTTCTTGATGGAATCTTCTGAGCAGGTCATTGAGGACGTTGTTGGTCCGCCGAGCAATTTACTTTCCTACCTTTGGCCATTTTTTAATCCAGATATAGCGAGGTAACTTCTAGGCACCATGGAAAACAGAGCATTTGTAGCAGTGTTGATAGGTGCCTCCATAGCAGGTTTAAGTGGATTGTTAATTAAACAAATGACCATACCTGCCACATCCATAGCTTTTATTCGAACTGCATTGCCCAGTATTTGTATCGGTGCCTGGATGGCATCAACAGGCATCAGGTTCTTTAGGGGAAACTACCAGAAGATGCTTCTCGCATCATTCCTCAATGCAGCAAGAATGTATCTTTTTCTGCTAGCCTACCTTTACACCAGTATCAGCAACGCAGTTATCATTCTCTTCACATGGCCCATTTTCGTAAACATCATGAGTTCATTTTGGCTGAAGGAGCGAATTTCTAAGAAACAGATTTTCCTACTACTGATAGCCTTTCTAGGTATAGTCGTGATCTACAGTGATCAAGACCTCTCCTTCGCGGATCAGGACTTTGCAGGCATGACTGCAGGCTTAGGAGCTGCCTTACTTTATTCCTTCAGCTACATCATATTTAAAACCGAGATCCAGAACTATACCAGAAATGAGGTGATCTTTTATCAAAATCTTGTGGGTGGATTCGTGTTCTTACCCTTCTTTCTATTCAATCGACCATTCCCAGACTTGGGTAATTGGACCTATGCCACTACCTATGCATTAGTGATGGGCGTGCTCATTTTCAATTTCTTTTTCTACGGCCTAAAATACCTTAATGCATCAAAGGCATCCGTACTAGGATATTTCGAAATTGTCACTGCTATACTATCGGGTGTCCTCATTTTGCATGAAGAATTATCCTACAACATGATCCTTGGAGGAACGATGATCTTAGTGAGCCTAAGTATGCTGCGCCGAGCATAAGAGGCGTACCTAGATCTTGCAACACCCAACAGAAGTGTAACGAGTTAATGCAACCTCCCCTATTTACACGTCATATGTCGTTGAGGCCGTATCCCCGCCCTTACCTGTCCAGTTGGTGTGGAAGAATTCACCACGAGGTCTATCGATTCGCTCATAGGTATGCGCACCGAAATAATCTCGTTGTGCCTGCAAAAGGTTGGCAGGGAGTCGTTCACTTCGAAAGCCATCGAAGTAGCAAAGTGCAGAGGTCAACGCTGGAACAGGAATTCCATTTTCCAGAGCTTTTGCACACACTCTCCTC
>JABDMH010000115.1 GCA_013001595.1 Saprospiraceae bacterium
ATATGTTGGCAATCGGGGAAGTTGGCCCCAAAGGCATCGACTTCACTTTGTGATGTGAGCGTAAGCCCATCAGGGAAACACGATTGTCCACCAAGAGAAAATTGGTCCAAACAAAGCAAACCCATGAGAAGTAGTCGATGCAGCAGGTACCTTCCGGAAAATATCATGGAGTTAAATTCTTCCAATGTTGGCAAGCTAAGGATAAATGCTGGATTGGTCAAGGTCTGCAGGTCTGATGGAGTCCATTTCATGAGTAAATGAAAAGTCTGGGACAATTGTTTTACCAGATCGAATCTCTGATGCCAATTCTAGTCTAGGTAGAAACAAATCCAACCTAGTCTTCATCGTGTTCCCGAAAATCCTTCGGGATTCTGATGAGGAACTGGTGCAGAAGAACATGACAAATTGCTAGTTATTTGTGAGACGTGCATTAGATTCATAGCAATAAATAACTAGCAGAATAAAATTATACTGCCTCATATTCTCCAGAAAGAAGCCCTGACATAACAACTATGCCAGGGCTAAATATCTTCAATAGAATCTTAAGATTCTACACCAGTACTACCAACCAGGGTTTTGTTTCACATTGGGATTTTGTGAAATAACGCTAATTGGAACTGGCCAGAGATAGTGCTTGCTTTCGTCAAATACTGGACCTTCCCAGTCTGTACCCTTATACACATCGATGTATGGTACACCATCCACTTCAGAGGTCTGAATATTTGCCTTTGGATAGCGCTCAACAGCAGCTGCATCGAAGCGTATACCTAAGTCAGGCTGTTCCAATTTCTTACCCTGCTTCCATCGACGTAGATCGTCGTAACGGAATCCCTCCATAAATAGCTCAACACGACGCTCTCTCCTTATCTCTACGATAAGTGGGGATACGCCATCATTTTCATAACGCGGATCGACGGGTACATTGTTCATGTCCATATGTGGCATAGCTACTCGATCACGCAATGCATTGATGCTGATATCAAGATCCCCTTGTGTAATGGTGCCCAATTCTGCCATTGCTTCTGCATAGTTCAACAGCACTTCACCATAGCGCATAATAATCGCTGGTGTTTGTGACGTGTTGTAGGTAGCATGAGCAGCTCCCACCTCATACACTTTGATAATGTGATATCCCGTCTCGATGCGGAGACCTCCATCCATACCTGTCAATCTTGGGTAAGGACGGGAATCACTATTGCCGTACTTATAGATGGGCAAAGCATCTTCTGGATGAAGTACCGTTTGACGCAATCTTGGATCTCGATTGACGAATACATCTTCGATTTGAGCATCGCCTTGATACATGTCAGATAAGGTTATTGGCAAGCCATCGGTACAAAGATAATCCTCTACCATATTCTTGGTAGCACCGCCATTGTAGCTGCGGTGATAACTCTGAGCATGGTTGGTGAAAATCCCTCGTTCGTATCTTCTCCAGTACATTACTTCCGGTACTCCACCTAAATCATCTGGAATACGGTGTATGGCATTGTAGTCCATTTCAGGATTACCAGTTGTATACAGTTCATAAGGTCCATTGTCGATGATTTCCTTAGCAGCACTAGCTGCTTCCTGCAACCACATTTCGGGATTGCTGCCTCCATGATATTTTCTCCAAGTACCTTCGAATAGGCATACCCGCGACTTGACCAAAAGTGCAGCCCAACGATTTAGGCGACCAGGTGCACCACCATCGCCCCAATCGTCAGGTAGATTCTCGGTAGCAAAATTCAGGTCAGCCAACACATTAGCCATTACCTCTTCTCTTGATGTGCGTGGGGCATCCAATTCCTCAGCATCGATGTTCAACTCACGATCAATCCAAGGTGCGTCGCCAAACTTATTGACCTTATCCGCATAAAACCATCCCCTAAACAATCTGGCTTCTCCGATGAATTTATTTCTCACCGCGTCCGTTATATTTGCCTTTCCATAGTTCTCCAGACCGATATTAATTGAACGGACAAAACCCCAGCCATTATTTCTATAGCCATACCATTGTGGGCCAGAAGGCACGGTATGCTTTCCCGCTCGCACCTGCTGATAGCGGGTGTGCCGTGAATGCCGCGGAGCAATGTTGTCAGCAAATTCATCCAACATCCAAATTCCCCAACGGTGGCTGCTAAATCCACTATCAAATCCCATGAGAATGGGCACATCATTATCACGTCGGGCCCAATCATAGAGACCATTATTATAGACCATGAGGTCACTCTCGGTATTCCAGAACGTCTCCGCACTGATCTGATCCAGCGGTGCACGCTCTAGAAAATCGTCATTACAACTCACCAAGAAAACCAAGGTGAGTAAAATGAAACTGTATTTACTTAATATATTTTTCATGTTTTTCATTTTCTACAGTTAATTAAAAGGATACCCTGGCACCAAGTGAGAAAATACGCTGAAGTGGATATTCCACAGCACCGTTGTTATTAAACTCATCGGCCAACACATTTCTACGCAGGTATTCAGGATCAAGTGGTTTGCGAATCTTCGACGCTTCCCACAAGTTCAGACCAGACAGATAGATTTGCGCCTGGCTCAATCCCGCCTTTTGAATAAAGGACTGAGGTAAGCTATAACCCAGCGTCAGTGCCTTCAAACGTATGTAGCTGGCATTTTGCATATAGCGCGATTGGCGACGTTTGTTCTTGCCATCTCGAGTAGATATATGCGCTGCTGGGAAATATGCATCTCGATTGTCTTCTGTCCAAGTATCAGTGACATAGTACCATTCCGCATGACCTGCATTCCATGGGAAGAAATAAGTCCAGTTCCCATCATTCGGCCAATAGTCTCTGCTTCCTATACCTTGGAAGAAGGTGGTTAAGGAGAAATTTCTCCAACTAATGTCTGCGTTGATACCAAAGCTATACCTAGGTGTCTCATTGCCAATGATGACCTGATCTCCTGGGTCATCCAATGTGTTACTTCCAGGACCAACTTCTCCATCGCCATTCAAATCTGCATATTTGATGTCGCCTGGTCTCCAGTTTGCACCAAGTCTGGACTGATCAGCGTGCGCGTCTACTTCTGCTTGATCTTGGAATATGCCAGCTGTCTCATAACCCCAAATTTCACCAATCTTTTGTCCTACATAACGTTCAGATAGTGATCCGGTTGGATTCTCATATTTGGTAATTTCTGACTGCCAATCAGACAATGCCAAGGTCAATCGGTAAT
>JABDMH010000127.1 GCA_013001595.1 Saprospiraceae bacterium
TTCCTTTTTTATTACTTGAGATTAAAGATCCAGCCGAACTCAAAATGATCCTTTGGAAGGTGTAACCACCATTTAATTTTGCCATTCCACCAGTAGGCCACGCGACCGTTTTAGTCGGCAGGCGGATGATGTCAAGACCTTCTAGAGGGTGAGGCGGAAGAGGTATTATGGTAGTTAATCCTCTTCAACTTTCTTTACCTTTGCATCCATGAAAATTTTCAAGAAATTCACGTTTGATTCTGCGCATTTCCTACCTATGGTACCTGATGGACATAAGTGCAAGGAAACGCATGGTCATACCTATCAGATGACCGCTGTATTTGAAGGAAAATTGGATGAAGAATTGGAGTGGGTCATTGATTTTGCAGAAATAAAGGGCGTTATCAATCCGATTATCGATCGGATCGACCATAAACTATTGAATGACATCGAAGGGCTGCAGAATCCGACCTGTGAGGTGATTGCCATCTGGCTTTGGAACCAGATTAAACCAGAGATCCACATGTTGTGTCAGATTCAATTGAATGAGACGCCCACATCTGGAGTGATTTATGAGGGCCCAATTACCTAAGAAGTGGCTGGTAAGGAGTTAGGCCCGATTCCAGGATCCGTTCCAATATATTCATGTGATTATGTAGCCGTAGCTTCTCGCTACTAATTGAGCGAGATTACGTTCACGTCAAGAAGCTCCAACTCACTAAGGTACAACGCAGCCAGAGGTGATGAAAAGGCCGGCATAACTGGATAAAAAGTTTCGAGATAATTACATCAAGTCAAGTGTCGTATTTCAACAGCCTCCCAATTGCATTGGACTTCTAATTCAGGCTACTTTAGACCGTTTTTCGTTTTCCTCCATCCGCTTTTTTACTACCTTACTGTTTATGAAAGTGGGTCTATTTATCCCTTGTTATGTCGACCAATTTTACCCGCAGGTTGGTGTGGCTACCCTCCGACTGCTCGAGTCTGTGGGTTGTGAAGTGGAGTTTCCTATGCAACAAACTTGCTGCGGACAGCCATTGGCCAATTCGGGCATGGAGCAGGAGGCAATTCCGATCTACCAACATTTTGTCGAGACTTTTCAGGCATATGAATACGTAGTCGCCCCATCATCAAGCTGCGTGTATCACGTTAACCATCACTATGATGTAATGCCGCAGAATGAGACGGTCAAGGATGTACGCAACAAAACCTTGGATGTATGCGCCTTCCTGGTGGATGTGTTGCAGATAAAAGATCTTACTGCTTCCTTTCCTTATAAGGTTGGGTTACACCAAAGTTGTCATGGCCTGCGTGGTCTCCGGATGGCAAAATCTTCGGAGTTAAGAACACCATCCTATTCAAAGTGGGAACAGCTACTAAGTATGGTGAGCGATATTGAATTGATCACTCTAGACCGTCCCGATGAATGTTGTGGCTTTGGAGGTACTTTTTCCATTTTTGAAGCAGCTGTTTCCACCAAGATGGGCACCGATAAAATCAATGATCATCAGCGAAATGGTGCCCAATACATCACTTCCGGAGATATGAGCTGTCTCATGCATATGGATGGACTCTTGAAACGGACAAAATCGAAAACGAAGGTGATCCATATGGTGGAGATATTGGCTGGACATCTTGTATCAAAAGAAGAAATGCTCACATGAATAATCATCAGCGCAGCATTGACCATGCTGGAAAAGCAGCAAAATTCATTGCCGATTTAGAGCGCACAGATTGGCACAATGAAGCCATAAGCTTCCTGCGTACGAAGCGTGATGCCGGTACAGCAGATCTGGAAGAATGGGAAGAGCTACGTAATCTAGCATCTCAGGTCAAGGACAATGTACTTTCCAATCTCGACAGCTATCTGCTTCAGTTTGAAGAAAAGGCCACGGCCAATGGAGTAAAAGTACACTGGGCGAAAGATGGAGATGATCACAATCGGATTGTAGGTGAAATTCTAACCAGGCATAAGGTAGCGTCCCTTGTGAAAAGCAAGTCTATGCTAACGGAAGAATGTCATCTCAATCAATACTTGGAGACGCAAGGGATAGAAGTGATAGATACAGACTTAGGTGAACGCATCATCCAGATGCGAAATGAGGCTCCCAGCCATATTGTAGCTCCAGCCATTCACATTAGAAAAGAGGAAGTTGGAGCACTTTTTCATGAAAAGCTTCATACGGAGGCTGGCGCATCCGATCCTAAATATCTGACCGAAGCCGCCAGACAACACCTAAGAACCAAGTTTTTGGCTGCAGATGCTGCCTTAACGGGCGTTAATTTTGCCATAGCCGAAACCGGCGGAGTCGTTGTCTGCACCAATGAAGGCAATGCAGACATGGGTGTACACATGTGCCCGGTTCAGATTCATAGTATGGGCATCGAAAAGATCGTACCGCAATCCCGACATCTTGGCATTTTCACCAGACTGCTGGCTCGCAGTGCTACCGGGCAACCAATAACCATTTACACTTCGCATTATCAAAAGCCTAAGACGGATGGTGAAATGCACATCATCATTGTAGACAATGGCCGGAGCATCCATCTTGGCAAGGAGAAATTTCGCAACGCCCTGAAGTGCATTCGCTGTGGAGCTTGCATGAACAGTTGTCCTGTCTATCGCCGCAGCGGAGGGTATAGCTATGGCAGTACCGTCCCAGGGCCGATCGGTTCCATCCTTACCCCCGGTTTTGATCTGGAGAAATTTAAGAACCTGCCCTTCGCTTCTTCGCTCTGCGGTGCCTGTTCAGATGTATGTCCAGTCAAAATCGACATTCACGAACAGCTGTACGCGTGGCGTCAAATAGTTTATCAGGAAGGTGCCTTGCCAAAGTCAAAATCAATGCCACTAACAATCGCAGGCAAGGTATTGGCCAGACCTAAACTCTATGATGCCTTGGGGAAAATAATGCGCTCCGCACTGAAGTGGATGCCTAAATTCCTTACTCATAATCGATTCAATGCTTGGACGACGGGAAGGGATTTGCCCACCCCGCCCAAACAAAGCTTCAAAGCATGGTACGCAGATAATCGTAAGAAAAATTAAATCCCATGTCTAAAGAAAGTATCCTGCAGGCCATCAGGAACAATAAACCGGAAGGCATCAAACTACCCGATCTACCCATTTCTCCACCAAAGAATGAAAACCTTCTTGCTACTTTTCAAGCCAATGCACAGACTTCAAAAAGTAGGGTCGTCCTCATGACGTCCATTCCTGATCTACCTCAATGGATACAGGAAAACTATGCAAACTGCAATCAGATCACTTCCACCTGGTCTGAGTATAGTGGTAATGTGCGCCTGGATCAAGTCGAAGATCCCAACGCCCTATCTACGCTTGATCTGGCAATCGTGGAATCACCGTTGGGTGTCGCTGAAAACGGTGCAGTATGGATCAGCGATCGAGAAGTACCACAACGCATCCTACCATTTATCACTCAGCATCTGATCGTGGTGCTGGACCGGCAGCATATCGTAGAAAATATGCATGCAGCGTACGACAGCCTTGACTTAGCTGGTATCGGTTTTGGCGTCTTCATCGCCGGCCCTTCAAAGACGGCAGATATTGAACAATCGCTGGTAGTAGGCGCACAGGGTTCTCGCAGTCATACGGTATTGATAACGGGGTAAGTGTAAGCGTATGCGCCACATGGTCATGTCACCACCTCCATCCCTATTCCTTGGCTTGGCAGTGGACACACTTATCTTGGTGTTTTCACCAAGCACACATTGCAAAAAAAACGAGTCGTACAGTGACTGTACGACTCGTCTAACAAATTATAATCCCATGAACATATCCAAAAACAAATGTTTCTTCGAATTGCCGGCTTTCTAGCAACCCTCTGACACTAACAAATATGTGAACAATTGTAATATGAAACAAGTACAAAAAATCACACTTGTTACAGAAATATATACACACGGCGTGATATACTCATCTGTTTTACAGGTATTTACTTTATATGATTGAATACAATTGCGTGCCTACTCTATAATGGAAATGGATCTGGGAATCTGCGATCCAATGATTTCACCCACCTCAATTGAATCTACGGAAAGAAGATCTACCTGATCAAACCATTCCTTATAGTCTACACTAATCGGTATGCTTAGGTCACTGCCGCGAAGCTTGGTGGATGCTAAAGACAGTTGAACGGAATATCGGTCTTGAGCAATTGCATGAAAAATCCTGGACTTCATCTCCACGGTGTCGGTGATCAGCTCCACCTTATAGCTCAGATAAGCACCCACATCTGCATCGAACAGGGTATTTGATGAAGTGTCTAGCGCATGGCCTGAAGACAACTGGGCCAAGTCGACCTCATCGATTCCCAAGGGTGGTCCAATATCTAAAGTCAGCGAATCAAAGGTACCTGCAGCCGTAAAGTCTCCTATGCGATATTGAAATGAATTGGGTGAAATCATGGTCGCATCATCAACAAGATTTTCACCGGTACCGGTACTCACTGCTTCCAGTCGATTATTGACAGTATGCCACGCTTGTTCGAACACTCGTATACTGGATATATAAAAATCAATATTGCTGATTAGGTAGAGCTGTCCCAGTTCATTTTCGTAGGGCGTATTCAGTGCCACATTCTCGGTGCCATGGAGATGATTGATATTGATGATCATGTCAGGATAAGTGCAGCAGCATACGTCATCTATTCCAGGGGCATCCCCACAGCAATCTTCATCTGCATCGATGCTAAAATTATTGGCGTCCACATCCAGACAACCAGATTTGTCCTGATAGCATGACATCAACAAACATGCACAGAGTGCAAGATGTATGTCATACCTTCTTCTGTACATCTGATTCCAGTTCTTTCATTATTTCTCGCATGATGTTCTTGACCTGGACAGAAAACTCTTTATTCAAGATCCAATGATAATAATCGCGATCTTGGGATAGGACTTCTTTAACACGTTTGCCCTGGTATCTTCCGAAATTAAAAATGACCTCTCCCTGCCGATCGAGCTTAAGTCGCTGGGTCACATCGAGCATCCTTGGATCATTGGTAAAATCATGCAGTGCTTGGATATCATTTCTTACCGGTTGCTCTAGAAGTCCATTGTCATCATGTAAGTCTTGGCCTGCATATCGGTCCAACTGACCTTTTAGTACCGCCACAGTAGCATCCACATCTGCCATGGCATCATGGGCATTTTCCATGGCTTGTCCACAATAAAAGCGATGGGCTGCCTTTAGTGTTCGCGGCTCCATGCGGTAAAAGATCCTCTGCACATCGATTGTGCGCCTTCCTTTTAGGGAAAAGGCGATACCTACCCTTTCAAATTCCTCCATCAACATGGGTACATCAAATCGATTACTGTTGTAGCCAGCCAAGTCTGCATCGGCAATGAAGGAGTAGATCTCTTGTGCCACCTGACCAAAAGTGGGCTTATTCCGCAGATGATCTGGATTGATTCCTGTTATTTCCATAGCTTCTTGGGAAATGGGAATTCCGGGATTGATCAACTGCATGTAAGAGGTGGGCTCCTTACCATCGGCATGAAATTTCTTGATCGCTATCTGAATGATGCGGTCTCTAAGCACATGCAATCCAGTAGCTTCTATATCAAAAAAGCACAAGTCTCGCTCTATTTCAAAATCCATACTATCTCTTTCTTGTGGTTACGTAAGGTCGCAAACCGGGTGTGATAAAATGTTGAATGGAACCACCTTCATCAATGTATATAAATAGCGCCTCCAATGCCGGCTCCAAAGTAATCATCTTTAACGCATCTGCAAATCCCATCGCCATGCATGCCGTGGCAAATCCATCTGCGATGGCACAACTGTCAGCAACGATGCTCGTACTCAGCAGGTCATTGCGCTCAAAGTATCCTGTTTTTGGATTCATGGTATGGCTGATGGTATTACCATCGGATTGATAATAATTGCGATAATTGCCGGAAGTAGCTACTGACTTGTTGTCTAGGCTAAGTATGAATGAATAGGCTTGACCAATGTCCAGTGCATCTGGGTCCTCGATTCCAATACGCCAAACTTCGCCATCGGCATTGATACCTTTAGCCTTTGCTTCGCCCCCAACATCGATCAAATAATGCTCGATGCCATAAGAATCCTCTAAGAATTGACCCACCTCATCAATGGCATAGCCCTTGGCTGAGGCACTGAAATCGAGCTCAACCTGGGGGAGACTTTTCTGGAGCCGTTGAGGCTCACTGGAGATCCATTCGACTTTTGTCAATCCAACCCATGTCATGATGCTATCAATAGCTTGCCTCTCTTCCGGAGACCTAACCGTGCGTGGTTCATATCCAAATCCCCAAAAATTAACCAAAGGCATAACTGTAGGATCAAAAAATCCATCAGTCCGCCTGAATAGATCAAAGCTGATGGACACATTGTCAAAGAACACATCAATGATGTAAACATCGTCAATATCCGCTACGGAAATGCCAAGCGCAGCATGATTGAATCTACTTACAACTGATTCAGGCACATAAGTAGACACCGCAAGATTAATCTGATCAAATAGACTATCAATATCTCTCTGTCCAGGTGACGCAGATTCTGTCGCTTGAAAGGTAATCCGGTAGTAGGTACCCATCGTCTCTCCCGTAGTCGTTTGGTAGAGAGCCCCATCATTTTTTTCACCGGCTTGACATCCGGCACCAATGGCCATAAGCCAAATGCATACATAGACTATTCGCATGGCTCAATTTGAAATTACACCTTCACGAACTGCTTCTTCTTTTATCCCGTGCAATTGCACTGGCTTACGTTTCTTACGTAAACGAATATTTAGAAACTCAACAGTCAATGAAAAAGCAATGGCAAAGTAAAGATATCCTTTGGGGACACTACCGATTTCAGCATCCAATAATTTCACATGAGCCAAATGGGCTCCTTCTGCTATGAGCATAAACCCAATCAAAATTAGGAAAGACAGGCCCAACATTTGAATGGTGGGATGGCGATTTACAAATCTACCTACTGGTACCGCAAAGAGCATCATAATTAAGACCGATACCACCACTGCAATCACCATTAGGACCAGCGCACCTTTTAGTCCATTGGTCATCCCTACTGCGGTCAAAATGCTATCAAAGGAAAAAACTATGTTTATAATCGTGATCTGTATGATCACATTGGTCAGGCTTGCGCCACCAGCCTTGGTCTCAGCGGCATGTGATTCTTCCCCTTCCAGTTTGTGATGAATCTCAGTAGTACTCTTATACAATAGGAATATACCCCCAGCTAGGAGGATCAAGCTCTGACCACTAAAAGCGCCTGAGATAAAGCTATTGTGCACGTCAAACCATGCATCCTCCATAGCAATCAGCCAGGATATGCCAAATAATAAAAAGATGCGCAAGGCCATGGCCAGGATTAGGCCGATATTTGTTGCTTTCTTCTGCTCTTCAGGTGGTAACTTTCCTGCGCTAATAGAAATGAAAATAATGTTGTCGACTCCAAGCACAATTTCCAAAAACGTTAGGGTAAGCAGGCTGATCCAGATTTCGACAGAGGCAAAATCCGGTAGGATCATGGCAGTTAGCATTATCTTTAGCGTTTAATTTGATCGCAGAAGGCAGCGATAGAAACGCCAAAATTAATAAATCATCACGCACCGATGAGGCCAACACCAAAATATAGGACACTGACCGTTTCTGAGCTGAAGTCCCTGAAAACAGAATTTGTGCAATTCCTGGCCGCCCACAGCATCACAGCCTACGATTGGCAAAAGATAAAGTCTACATCTAGGGAGCAAATAGATGGGCTGATCATCCTTTTTAGTGACCAGATACTAGAGAAGGTGCTAAAAGACGTAAAACTGGTCGAAAAACGGTCTGACAAACGCGTCGAAATGTTCAAAATTCACGCTGAACGCATCACAATGTATGCCTTGGAACTGCAAAATACAGATGCTGGCTCATGGACAAATCGTCAACCCATCAATTTTGAAAAGATCTTATCTGGAGAAACACCTGCTCAAATCATTCGCGCTGAAAAGAGGGTGAATAGTTCTCCTGAAAGAGAGGCCTTTGAACTATTGCAAGATGGAGGAGCCATCTCAAACGACGAAAAATGGTACGAAACCTTACAAAACTTGTATCAAAGTAGACAATCTTCGTAATCTGTACGTTTAGACCTTTGTCAACTGGTACAAATTTACCTCAACTTAAAATCTTGACTATGAAAAATGTATACCTATTTATCATCCTTTGTCTGGCCACGACGACGCAGGCTCAATCGATGAAGAAATATGTGCTGGTAGAACACTTTACCAATACCAGGTGTCCACTCTGTGTCTCAGGCAATAAGACCATCTACGCAGCCATCAATAGTTATGAAGACAATGTCCATCATATCTCCATTCACCCATCAGTGCCATATGAAAACTGTGCCCTATTCCAGTACAACACGCTAGATAATGGTGCTCGACAAGCTTATTACGACATTAACTATACGCCACAGTCTTTTGTAGATGGTGAGTTTGTTAGCAATCGAGTACTTGCTCAGAATCTAGAAACTAAGATCTTGGAAAAAGCTGGCCTTCAAATAATCGTATCGGAGGGAGAAGGTGCTGACCGCAACATTGATGTAACCATATCATCTGAAATTGACTATCCCTCTGGCAACTATAAATTATTCGTTGCACTACTAGAGCGCGACTTGGAATACGATGCACCTAATGGTGAGGCAGTACATCACGATGTGCTCAGAGACTTTCTGACTGCACCGGATGGTGATGACATCAATCTTCCAGCTGCTGGGGAAAATATGACCCTGCAGTTTCAAGTACAGATTCCTAGTGATGTAGCCATTGCAGAAGCATATACCCTAGCATATATACAAAATGCAGATGACAAGGAGGTCTTAAACTCAGGAACGGCAGCGGACGGCACTACCTCGAGAAATAGAAATCTAACGCAAGCAGCTGGATTGACGGTTTCACCCAATCCGGTACAAAGTACCATGCAAGTCTCGGTGTCAAATGAACATGTGATTAAACGGTACGAAATCCTGAATGCAGCGGGTCAACAACTGAGATCTGTGCCACTATCCGGTATACTTACACAGATGGATGTTTCGGTAGATGATCTTCCTCAAGGTACCTACGTGATCAGACTTGAACTTGCTGAAGGCTTTGCTTCCCAGTCGTTCGTGAAGAACTAGGTAAAATGAATCAATTCTGAAGAGATAATTGAAACCTAGGACTTGCTAAGCACCATCTTCTATTATTAGGTTTGCATGCTGCGGTTTTGCTTCCACTCACAGGATTGTAGGGTTTCGATCGACACAGACAAATTTTAACACTTAGCAAAGGGCCTTGCTAATCAGTTCTAATAAAGAGGTTTACGTATTAGCTTACTGGCAATTTTTCAAACCAAGTTTAGAATTTTTCGTTTTTGGTAGCGTTATTGCAATACATCATATGGATTGAATTCCCGTCTTTCCATTTTGGGATTACTATTTTGAGTAGGGGTTAAGTTCGAGTGAACTTAACCCTTTTCATTTCTACCCACCCCATTTAAATTTCTTGGGCTAGAGATCAACCCGTACAGGAATGGTAATTGAGGGATGTGTAGCTGGCGCAATAACTGCATTGAGCACTTCAAAACTCAACTCAAACTGGTCTGTTTGCTCACCAGTTTTTACTTCAATTTTAACCTCTGATTGCGCTGGCACAGTGATGACATCTGCATGGGCATGAAATGTATACTCGGTCTGATTGCGTAAAATGTACGCAGCATCTGAATCGTTCTTCAACAATACGGTAGCTACCGAAGATGGTCCTTGATAGGTACATTCAACCACTTCTATTGATGCCTCCACCAATGGTTGTAGCACTTCTGAATTTCCCACCAGCAAATTATTGAACCATGCTACCGACCTTCGTTCCAGTAAAGCCTGCTTAATACCTTCTTCAGATCGTTCGGTAGCAAAAACGAGACTGACAGGACGATGTCCTCCTCGACCCAGTTCATATTGCCAATCGATCAATCCATGGATGTCAGAGGTACCGATGACGGTCAAATCATTGTCCAGTGCGATTTGTAAGGCCTCATCTGAATAGGTTACATCATTAACAACCTCAATTCCATCTAACAGGCCTTCTCTGATCAGCATCCGATGCAAATCCGTCAAGGTAGCCTTGCCATTGCGCTGCTGAGCAATCCAATTTGGATGGTTCCAAAAGATGAATCCGCCTTGACGTTTCGCCTCTCGATAAGCTTCAATTGAATCTACAAGCACAAGTTTGTTGGCATCTTTAATGAAAATGGCATTCGCATGACCAGGAGGCAGGTCACGGGTGATTTCAGCACCATGCACGACTATGAGATCATGTGCCTTCGCTTGCTCTTTAGCGATCAAATATGACCGATTGCGATCAGGATGAGGGAGATCCTCGCCATGTGGTTGATATTCAATATGTTCCGTTAAAGAAATGGCGTCCAATCCATCCTTCAAAGCCTCCTGCACCCGAATGTTTGGCCATACCGATCCATCAGAAAATACGGTATGAATGTGAAAGTCGCATTTCAGGGTCTGGTATCCAGGAATATTCGGAAACGAAATCGCCCTGTCAATATCTTGACCGGCCACCGACATCTGCCAGCAAATTCCGATGACTAAAAGAAAAGTTGATTTGTACATAGCGTTGATCAAAATGAGGAAGGGAATGTACAAAATTACCCATTACATTGTGTCTACCCTGTGATCATTGGATATGAAAGTGCTGGCGACACCCCGGTCTAAGAAGATCTGTAATGGCGTATAAAATCGTTGATGTAAATGACCATTTAGGCATTGCTCTTTTTCATTTCTATACTGACCATCGTAACTCCTGTGATGATCAGAATCGCGCCTGCCAATTGCCACCAATCTAATCTTTCTCCCAACAGCAAGTATGCCAATGTGATGGTTGAAATGGGCCCTACACTAGCCACAATGGCAGCACGCAATGCACCGATTTGTTTGATGGCATAATTCACGATATAGGATGGAAGCACCGTAGCCATGGTAGCCATGGCAAAGGCATACCAATACACGGGTGCGGAATAATCCGAAATTCCATGCCAACCATGGCGATAGGTAAAATGACCAATGACAAAAAAGCAAGCAATACTCATGGACAAACTAGTGAAAATCGAAACTCCGAAATGCAGTATTAGCCACTGACTGAGCACCAAGAATAGTGCAAAGGAAAGCGCACAGAGCAGTATAAGTATCACTCCCTTCCAAAACTGATTGTCAATACTTATTTCGGACAGATGCACTCCAAACACTGCGATCAAACCAAGGTATGACATACATAAAGCCAGCCATTGTAGACGTGAAATACGATGTCTAAATAATAAAAATGATAGCAATGCAATGAATGTCGGATATATGAACAAGATCAAACGTTCAACACTTGCATCAATATATTTGAGGCCCAAAAAATCTAGAAAGCTGGACAGGTAGTATCCTAGACTAGCTGCCAAAATAAGGCCTAGCCAATATTTCCAGGGTGTATTTCGACATTTCTCTATCAGTATTGTACGTCGAAAGATCAAAGCCATCAAATAGAAAGGCAATGCAAATACCATCCTTAACAGAAGCAATGAGATGGAATCGACCTCATAAACGTAGGAGAGCTTTACAAATACAGCCTTTGTTGAGAAAAGGAGTGAACCAACCAGTGCAAGTAAAATACCTAAGGATTCTTGACCCATCTTAAACATCAGGGCAATATAGTTGCGGGCAGCCAGTGATGAATGTTCTATCCGACGATAAGTCTAAAGAGTTTTTTGGGAAAATCCGATTACCAAAATAGACATTGGAGTGTGTCAATGGTCATCCCCAATAGTTCTAGAAATAATTAGCCCCAGCTTTATCCAAGCCAGGGCTATATAATATTTGAGGGTGGATCGTGATCCTACGATCGAGCTACCACCAGTTTATGCACTCCGTAATCTCCGTCTTTGGAAATCCGCACCTGATAGATACCATTTGTCAAAGACTCATCTAAGATCATGTTAAAGGTATTGTCACCGGCCGTGGTCGGCAATCTACGTGACTGCACGGTTTGGCCCATCACATTGGTAATCGTCAGCTCTGCATCTCCTCCATTTTCCAGCTGAAATTCCAGGTTGAACGATTCTCGAATTGGATTTGGATATACCGACATCTTAAGTGTGGGCTGATTAATGGAGGCAAAGGAGGTAGTGGAACCACGATCTTCAGCAAGGAAGACATTTCCCTGCATATATTCCACATCGACATTGCGCATAATCACATCCGTGAGGCGAGTCTGTTTAATTGCAAGCTTCTCCTCATCCGTAAGCCCAGGATCGTTTTCGTAATAAAATCTATCACCATCGCGCAGTTTAGCGAATTGCTCCTCCATAATGAGCATGACAGAGCTGCCAAACAGTGCATTATCTGATATGCGATCCTCAGCCAGAAAACCCACCCATGGATCAATGTCGTTCACATCTTCATAAACCTCCCGTAATTTTTCGCACAATGCCTGATCCCGGCAGATTTCACTGAAGTCTGAGATGGCTTCTTTTCCCAGCTCAGTTCTAATGGTATTATAGTCGGGAAGCCCGCGATCTCTCCCGCGATTGATGTTCATTGCCGCCAAATCCAAACCACCTTGTCCAGGAGGCCCGAATAAGAAGTTACGCACATCGTCTATCACTTTTGTATCGAAGCTTTGTTGAATTTGAGTGCTCATGCCCACGAGATAAGGATAGATGTCTCCCATTTCTTTGATAACCGAAGGCATAAAGAAAGCATCCCGCAAGAACAGATCACCTTCGGGCATGGTGCTGCCGTCATTATCCATTCTCAAGATTACTCCATTGAGTACGGTATGTCCAAATCGAAATGCTGCGGTGGAGAATTCCGCCATAATTCCTGGATTCACCTGAGCGTCATAACCGGCATAACTAGGGATCTGAACACCCAGCGAAGGCAGCCATTCTTCATATACGACAGCTTGTATAATTCCGCCCACGATCTTTCTTGCTTTTTGAAAGAGCTCTTCATCTGAAAAAGAAGGATTCTCTGCTTTAAGTTCGTCACAAACGCGGTTGTGTTCGCGCATGAATAGTGTATGTAGCGATAACAGCAGCGGATTTTCGTTTGCTCGTGCATCTCCGGCAATAAACCACTTTTTATTCCTTGGATTCTGATTATCCATAGGAGGGGAAACTAGATCCTGTAGAGATCCTTCTTCACCACTGATGGTATTGTATGGTAGCAGATCTCCACTGGAGACTCGCAATTTTCCGTCTGCAAAGGTTCGCAGCCATGCATTGCGGTACTCATCGGAACCATACACGGCAGAACCATCAATGAAGGAGGTGATCTTGTTCACATGCTGCCGTGGATTGGCCAGATCTTCACCAGTACCTTCCGCAGCCTTGGAACGATTCATCCGAAGGGAAAGAAATCCTGTTCCCAGTGGATCGAAGATGGGATCACCCGCTGGCACGGAAATATCAAGTCGCTCCCTGCCATTTTCTACCAGGGTGATGTCGTGGTCAATAAATTGACCAAAGACCCAAGCAAAATCACTCAACCCCATTGGATCGGGTAAGAGTTCTGGTTGAGCAAAAATCTCATTGCTGATCATGCGAGGGTTGGGTCGATCCTGACCAGCAGGTGTCTTAATTCCGTCTGTGTAGGCGGTAGATACCATTCTTACCTGTGGTTCATCAACAGCTCCCCAAGTAGGATTGGCCAAATTGTTTCCATAGCCATCAATGCTTCGGTTTTCTTGGGCTGACAACACTGGCAGTAGGCCAAGTGCAATGAAAAACAGGAAAATTAGTTTTGTGATTCGTGGGTAAGCTTGCCTCATATAAACTTACTTTTGGTTCTCGATTGAATGTTCATGTGTCGTTAGGATGATCAAATATACGTATCCAGCTATCCATTTCTAAGTAAAGAGACGAAAAGAGGATATGTTCTTTGTCAGTTTTTTGTCAGCAAAGGCCGTGCCTCTCTTGCTCAAAATGGCCGAAATCCCTGTCAACAGTGGATTTTCTTTCAAATCTGCCTTTTCGTTCTGCGAAATGTTAAATATGTGAACTGGGATCTACGACAGCGCTCAAAATGGTGGACTTTTAGCCGTTTTTGATATAAATCATGGTCTTGATCGAGTTAAATGCTGGTGATTTCTATTGAAAAAGACCGCCAATCCGAGGGCTGATCCTGGACTATCCCTGGGTTTTACCCAGGGTTTTACCCAGGGCAAAAGTACGAGACCCGAATTTGGTCTCTTGATTTTCCCGACTACAGAAAACGTTGCTTCGAGTCTGAATTAATACTGGAACACTGGCATGAAAAACCCCTGGAGGAAGTTCCCTTTCTACTTCCTAAAAAAAAATGTGTGAGTTCACCCCTTGATATCGTGGAAAGAATATCCCCTTGGATCGAGTCCATGTAGATCCAGTACGGGCACTATCATCACAAAGCTCATATCTCCCGCCGCTTTTTTCAGATGCTTATAAAGCGGAACATAGAAGTAACAGGTGTTTAAGCTCAGTTTGTTCTTACCTGCCGAATGTTATAAAAGTAGTTCCAACTGATATCAATGCTACGATGGAATCTATCACTGTCTGGTAATGTTTTAAAACAAGAGGACTTAGTCGATCATCTGTAGAGTTGAACCTCAGGTCTTTTGAGTGTTGGCACATCTTTTTCGCTACCGAACAAAGCCACATGACTTTGTTAGGAATAAAGGTCCGACACCCTCGAGTTCTGAGGACAATAGTAATTGAATAAGCAAAAAAGTGAAACTCACACTCGAACAGCAGCGGAACCTTAACAAGATTGGCTACATTTTACTAGCTGGAATCTTTTTGGGTATCGTGTACGTCATGTTCTCCGACGGGTTTTCTTCGCTTTACCCTTATATCAATGCGCTACTTGTCGCACCAGCAATGGTTCTTATTATCGCGTTTTATGAATTTGTCGTGTTCACCGGACAAGTGCGAAAAAAGGGATTTCGTGTATTAATGGTATTGAGAATTCTTGCATATACAATTTCGGTTGTAATAGTTGTTCTAGGCGTACTGATCCTTACTCGAATGATAAAATATGACAAGAATTTCTCGCAGATTGTGGCCAGTGAAGAATTTAGGAATTTCTTGCGATACGGAGATTTTAAGGCGATGATCTCCTACGTATTTGGGCTCGTTGTACTGATAAATTTTATCCTGCAAATGGATCGAAAAATGGGGCAGGGTGTTTTGCCTGGACTGATACTGGGACGCTATAGACATGCCAAAGAGGTGCAAAGATTCATCATGTTTTTGAGATTGCAGAATATAGACCAACTGATTCAAAATTTGGGCAATGAAAAAACCTTGGATTTTATCAATGAAGTCCTTTTTGACATCACGGACGCTATTATATTCCACGGGGGAGTAATCAGTGAATATGTCGATGGTGAAATGGTGATTCTCTGGACAAAATCTGAAGGTCAGAAGAATGCAAATTGCCTACGGGCCTTTTTTGAGATCAAGGAGATTATCAGGCGTGAGAAAATCAACTATTATGAAAAATTTAATGCAGCTCCCGAATACATAGCAGCGCTGCATTTTGGGACGCTGGTTAGAGGGGAAGTCGGAATAGTGAAAACTGAGATCGTCTACAGTGGCGATGCCATGAATACAACTTCTCGCCAGCTGAAATATGCCGCCAAAAGTACAGATTTAATTGCCAGTGCCGAAGCAATGAAATTGTTGGATCTACCTACAATCCTATCGGTGAAAAAATTAGGCTCTGTCCCAATGAGAGGCAAGCAGGAGGAAGTGGAGATTATGGTCATTCATGAAAAAGTGCCTTGATATGAAGCTCACCATTTGGCAAAAGAGAAATCTAATAACTGGCTTAAAGCTCACGGGCTCTTCAATTCTGATAGCATTGATCTATGCGGTATTTAGTGATGGATTTGCTGAGTGGTTGCCGTTCTTCAACGCTTTTCTGATCGGTTTGGTGGGTGGAGGTATCATCTCTTTTCTAGAGCTTGATGTATTCGTAAGAAAGGGGTCGGATCTGCCGTTTATACTGAAATTCGCCCTGCGAACATTCATCTACGTAGTCCTTTTTGTTTCTTTGGTTCCCCTTATAGTGTTAGTCAATGAATCCGTTTACTACGAACGTACGTTACGTGAGCACTATTATAGCGAGCATTTTCAGAGTTTTCTTTATCGCGAGGATTTTGAGATCATCTTGATTTATATTTTGGTCTTCATTGCCATCATCATTTTTACTAGACTGATGAATCAAAAATTGGGTCAAGGTGTATTATGGAACTACATTACAGGAAATTACTATAAGCCCCGGGAGGAGAATCGCATTTTTATGTTTGTCGACTTGCGATCTTCCACAAGAATTGCCGAGGGCATGACAAATCTGCAATACCACAGATTTATTAAAGATTTTTTCAAGGATCTGACGGAGCCGATTCTTAGGCATGGTGGCATCATATACCAATATGTGGGAGACCAAGTCCGGGTCACCTGGAAATGGCAGAAGCCTAATACCAATGCAGATTGCCTCAGAGCGTATCATAATATTAAATCTGCCTTACATTCCAGGAGGGAGCACTACCTGGATGCTTACGGTATAGTGCCAGAGTTTTCAACCAGTGTACACTGCGGCAAGGTCATATCTGGAGAACTGGGTGATGTGAAAAGTCAGATCGTTTTCATGGGTGACACTATAGTAGAATTATCAGTTATCGAGAAATGCTTCGGACAGCATGAATTGAAAGAACCTATTTTGCTTTCAGATCGATTACTTGAATATGTGCAATTACCGGCGCTATTTAATGCTGAACCGGTTTGTAATATAAAGTTGTCAGGGAAGAGATTTGAATTATTTACCCTGCGTGAAAGGTCATCCAGATCATTTGCAGTAGACTATTCCTCTTAAATCTGAATTGAGTAGAATGTGGTGAAGACATAGAGACATCACGGCTCGAGGACAGTGAATATATTGATCCCATATGAAATGACTAAAATCATCTAGTGATACGATCCACTACGAATATATGGTGCCATTTTGACCTTCCAGTGTACCATGAATCTTAATTGAAATGGAATCTGATATGGAAGAAGAATGGCGGGACCGACTGAGTCAAAAGTTCGATTATCTGCATGTCACTAAGGTTCTCTCAAACTTGTCGGACGCAAAGTACTCACGCATATTACGTTGGATTTGTACCCGTCCACCCAAATTCCATCTCTGGTACCCCTTACAGCTCTAGAAATCAAGTAGGTGTCACATTGCTGAATTTGGATTGATCTCCACACAAATCAATTTTCGTGACATTGCGCATTTGCAAGTGACGAATGTCAATCGAACGAGGCGACAGGGTTGGCGAAATGATGCAAAACGTAGGATGAAAATCGACATGTGTCCACTCTTGTCGATAGAAACGGTATGAATCTAAAACGCGATGGATTGTGACATTGATCCAATGAAAAGTAATTCCCGTTAATTGGACGGTGAATAGCGTTGCGTAGTATAATGTAAGGTCTTTGGTAATTTAAGTTACTCGATCCACGATTCGTTCTATCTAACGAATTGCCGAGGTGGACATCCATGTCAAGTCCGCTTGCCAATGGTGGGTAGCATCCAATTTACCTTTCAATTTACTTCGTCAGTCATCTCTCGTCGTATCGTGATTTCAGAAGGTCCACGAATGTCACGTATTGTCTGCGTAGGTTGTACTTATATATTTACAACAGCGATAATACACTTAGGGGTGGATATGTCGCTTCACCTCGATAGGCACGGCGTTTGAGATCTGATATTTCCCGGTATTCATCGTTAGATCTAGATCGTAGCGCAATGTTCACATGATCACACGCTAATTTAGGATGGAGATTATACTTGCTGGTAAGTTGGTTTTTTGGCCAAACATCTGAAAAACGACAACCCAGACGACACCTGTTTAATCAAAAAACCCCCATACATGCTTGATGTACAGGAGTTTAATTGAAGTTCAATTGCGGTGAGGGCGGGATTCGAACCCGCGGTACCCCGTGAAGAGTACGCCGATTTAGCAAACCGGTGGTTTCAGCCACTCACCCACCTCACCAGGGAAAGACTGAAAAGATCAGGCACAAAGATATAACTGCAACACAATAATCAAAAGTAAGTGCGGAGAATTATTAATACACCAGTAAAGAAGAAAATCAAAGAGGCTACAGGCAAGATTTTCTTCACATCTATGTAGCCAATTGCATATATTTATTAGCATCAAGGGAAACGACATAGTTATGAAAACAATGATAAAGAGTTGGTCGCTGGTAGCTGCAATGACACTGCTATTGCTTAGTTGCTACACGACGCAACATCAACAGCGCACGACTGACGATATCAACCCCGCCTACCAGGAATTGGCCGATCTATTGAGAAAGGAACCTGGTGTAGATGTGAAAGGCCAGAGTCCCAATTACAATGTTATCGTAAGAAATAAAGGCACCATCCTAAGTTCTTACCAACCACTCTATGTTGTTGATGGCCTAGCCTTAGGCACCAGTTATGAATCAGTCGCTAGGGCAATTAACATTGTTGATGTACAGAACATAACAGTGTTGAAGGGATCTCAAGCCACTGCCTATGGATCAAGAGGTGCCAATGGTGTCATAGAAATTCGACTACATAAAGGAAACAAGTAATCAATGCCTATCCGGCCATATTCTTGAAACGGCCATAATCAAAACCAAGTTAGCCAACATTGCTAAGGTCCTGAAAGGCAAGAGGATTGATTCTCCATCCATCGGATAGGGAATCCAGGGATCAATACCCAAGGAGGCTTCTCCTCCTCCTGAGCGCAAGATGAGGGCTGCTGTAAATCCTGCAATCGCTCCCCTGCCATTTGCTCTGGGATCAAACAAAGCAGTCACCAAAGCGGGAAATAGCAAACAATACACAAAATCACTACAAAGGACCCACAAGGCATAGATACTGGTCACCTTTAAGGCCAATAGCAACGTAGCTATGCCAATAATCCAGATCAGCTTTCTCATCAAGGCTTTCTGCCTACCTTGTTGATCAGATTGCTTTACACTCAAGACATTGAAGGTGGTCAGAGATGCTGCAGCTAGAATCGACGAATCAGCCGAAGACATCACCGCAGCGGCTACCGCACCAAGCCCCACGGCTGAAATGATGGAAGGAGTGAGATGCTGAATCACGTAGGGTAGAATCTCTGCACCGCTGTTTGGTCCGGCCAATCCCAGAGTGGACCAATCGGTAGTGACACCTACCATGCCAATCATAACGGAAGGAATGGCGGCAACTACACAGACAAAAGCCGAAAAAATGGATAACCTTACGGCCACACGTTCTGTTTTTGAGGCTAAGACACGTTGAAAGTATACTTGCCATGGAATACCTCCCAGCATAAGTAATAGTGAAATGTCAATCCAATAGGCCCAGGAGCTACCTAAAACCGCTCGATTTGGCCATGGAAGTGCCGCATCACCCAGCTGCGCTCGATAGTCAATCCAGGTGCTTAAAATGGATCGTTCACCAGAAAACAGCGCAATCACTACTAAGACCAAGCCAGACATCAGCATAATCATTTGTACGACATCTGTGGCAGCTACACTCCAGAAACCACCAATAGATGTATACAGGATCACAACAATGGCTGATAATATAATGCCAATAGGCGCACTGATGCCCAGTATGATGCCGAAGGTAGTACCTAAAGCCACGAGGATAGCAGCCGTCCAGAATACATCTCCCATTAGTGCCGGTACAAAAAATATGAGGTTGAGCTTTTTACCAAATGCTTCCTCCAAGGGATCCAACATCGTTGTATACCCCCGCCTTCGCATTGGCCGTGCAAAGAAAAGTCCACCCAGCAGCAAGCTCATCGCGTATCCCCAGGGGGCCTGCACCCAAATGAGCCCACTGCTGTAAGTATACTCTGCAGTTCCATTGATAAATCCTCCGCCCACCCAGGTGGCACTCATGGTAAATACCGCCATCCACAAAGGCAGTGACTTATTCGCTAAGATATGATCACTGTCACGCTGTTGCCCCACCCCAATCGCTACCACAAAGATGACTACATAGAAAAACACCATGACCAGATATGCTGGCCATCGGACAGCTCCGGTGTAATCAATCACCCATCCCACCACAAGCAGAAAAACCGCAACTATTGCCGATTGCCAAGCAATCTTTCCGACATGGTTTTTGGTCAAAGAGGACATGGTGAAGTGGAAGATAAATGTATTTTCATATTCCTGAAGAGATTAGATGCATGAGTATGTCGTCAGTAGATCAACTAAAAGCTTGGATCGTTCATTTTTACACAGCCTCAGGAGGAGTATGTGCATTTATGGCCCTGCTGGCTATTGCTGAGCGACAATGGGATCAGTCCATGACTTGGCTATTGATTTGCCTCTTTATTGATGGCTCTGATGGGTTTTTAGCCAGGAGATGGCAGGTCCGAAAAGTCCTCCCACTTATGGATGGTGAGCAGATCGATCATGTGATTGATTTTGTGACCTACGCCCTGGTACCCACCTACTTTATATATTCCGCGGGCTTGGTACCCAGCCAACTATCATTGCTCACGGCTACCTACATTTTAATGGTATCAGCCATTTACTATGGCAAGAAAGGTATGGTCTCAGACCAACAACATTTCAATGGTTTCCCGGTACTCTGGAATTTGGTGGTTTTCTATCTTTTTTTTGTGTTTCAATTCAGTCTTTGGATTAATTTCATCTTCATCCTTGGTTTTGGAATACTCCATTTCATCCCAATCAAAGTGTCCTATCCTAGCCACAACCTTAGGCGTAGCAAATTTCCTTTCGTCTTAAGCTTTGTCATGATTGCGGTGCTTCTAATCATCCTCTACATCTATCCCCAAAGGCACATGCTGCTTACAGGCATTGCCATGGCCGCCTTTGCCTACTTTATCTATTTATCGATCAAATACACTTGGTTTCAACCTCCTACAAGTTAGTTTACTAAGTCAATCGAGAGCAGAAAGGCGATCCAATGATATGAGCCATTGTGAACTACAACATCAAGGAAGAACTAAGTAGAAGATAAAAAAAAAGGAGACCATGTTTCCATGACCTCCCTTTATTTAGTTGCCTACCACCGCTCAGGCGGCTTCTCATTGCCTTGCAGACAAATTGAAACCAGGTGATGAGCAGCCAAAAGTTTAGGCGTACTTTATCACTGGGATAAACCCCGCCCAATCGCAAACTACCTGTGTAGCTTGCAATCAAGGTACCTGAAGTGGTCGTGATACCAGACCAACCCAAAGGTTAGCTAGCACTCGACCATTCGAATGACCTCAATTCAGCCAACATGTTTGACATTTTTATTGATGCGATCCCATAGATTGACCTAACTGCAGGGGCAGCGGGCAAGAGAAAGCTCAACATCGGTCCATATATTATGTCCGATACACTCTCAAGGAGAGTTCTTTGCAAATCGTGCTCAGATATGTAGCTCGGTATTGGGCAAAACAATCATACAATTGATACCATATGCTTTTGTTCGGCCTTTATGCTACCTCAACTCAATTTGCATTGACACGCCGCATCATTGGCTGCAATGTTTGCTTCTCTGGTGATTAAGGAGCAAACATCATTTTCATATCTAGATCGTAAAAAACTGACGAGCTTAAAAGTCAAATCTGCTTCTGGGATTGGTCTTCACGAACTAGTATTTGCATTCAATCTGATCCAAGACATAACTTCTTACATCTCTTATCGTCTTAATAAATATATGTGAATATTAAATGTAAAGCAAGAATTAAGCAATAATTATTTTGCTGAGCATACATTTTCCAAATTATAAACGGATAAAACACGATTGCAGTTCTCTATTATCCTGTTAGTCACAATAAAACATATACGTAGATTCCCCTATATATTGGTTTCGCCATAGGATCGAAATGGGAATTCATCCCATCCTATAAGACGATGGGACTTTGCTGTCGTCTCAAAAACCTAGGTATGGTCGTTGGAGCAAAAGGATTGTCACGATTTTCGGTCAAAGATCTCGCCTATCCGAGCGTAGATCCTTATCAAGCACCGGGTTGCACCCGGTGCTAATGTATGTTGGACCCTTTTCAGGGTCCTGCTGAAGTCTCAAAGGAAATCCAACCACCACCTTGGCGGAATAAAGGGCACGCAAAGGATGGGTCGTGCTGTGTGCAATAAAAGATTAGAGCAGACGACAACCTAGTAGTCACCATGAGTGAAACAACCTGAAATCGAAGGGTCAGTCATCCTTTTTGTGTCAATGAGATGACTTTGCAAAAAATAAGCTCATGATCACCCTGAGCGGAACGAAGTGCAGGCGAAGGGCGATTGCGTTGCACTCCACTCAGCATGACTTTCTATGGTGTGTGTTTTTACGGGTAAATACAATCCGATTATTTTAATGGACCACAAAGCGTCGAGATAGCGACCTTCCGCTAACATCACTTAATACAAGATGATACATTCCACTGAGAGATGCAATGTCTAATTCTAGCACACCTGCACCGGTACGACTCACCCATTCCTTCTTTAGTACCACACGGCCGAAAAGGTCGAACACTTCAAACTGATAGGTACCTGGTAGTCCATTGATGTCTACATACATTTGCGTTCCGTAGGCTGGATTCGGGTAGAGGTTGATCTCAGCCTTCAGTTCATCCAATTCATTGCCACGGGTGGTGGGATCCAGCACAAAATCATAGTCTACAGTGCAGCCCGCTTCATCAGTGACCGATAGTAAATAGGTGCCTTGACCGATGCTGTCCAGAGAAGGTTCGGTGCTTCCGGTGCTCCATATATAACTCAACGCTCCCAAGCCTCCCCCAATATCTGGAACAATGGAGCCGACGTTATCTGGATTGAGCCTCAACTGAACGCCCTGGAGAATAAGTGGTTCAGCAATATTAACCCGTGATACAATAACTGTGTCACAGCTTCCGTCTCCTGGAAAAGTATCTCTGTATACATCTGCCTGTTTGTATACATTATCACCAACCACAAGTGAATCACCAAAACATAATACAGTGTCTATAGAAGGCGCGGCAGCCAATGTGACAGTGGTAACCCGAGCTTTTACTATCGAATCACAGCCACCTCGCGCCAGTAGCGAATCAATATAGATTCCGGTACTGGTAATTGTATCGCCACCAAAGAATAGCGTATCGGCACCGCACAACACTACATCGAACGTCAGCTCGTAGCTATCGACCACATCTACGGTCAGAAATACTATGGAATCACAACCTATAGCAGTCTGCAAAGAATCTGTATAAACGCCGCTTTGAGTGATCACCGTATCTCCAAAAACAATGGAATCTCCAGTACAAATTTCTCGAGTGAAAAAATACTGGTCTGTCGTGGGCACTGCAAGATGTAAGATGAAGGTGGAATCACAACCGATGTTATTTGTCGTTGCATCAATATAGGTGCCTGACTCAGTGTAGGTAGTGCCTCTAAAATCATAACTCTCCCCTAAGCAGAGAGATACATTGGTCACAGAGAGCGACGTATCAAGTACCGTCAGGTCGGTAAAGATTACAGAGTCACAGCCGTATATGGTCTGGAGTGTGTCTTTATATATCCCGGTGATGGTATGTGCAAAGTGCCCAATAAACAAGGTGTCGCCAGCGCAAATTGAGTCGACACGAATGGCTTCGAATGCCGGTCTTACTATGAGATTAAGGTGAACGACGGAATCGCATCCATCTTGGGACTGCAGTGTATCTGTATAGGAACCTGATTCTGTAATGATCTGCCCCCCAAACATGACTTGATCTGACTCACAAATGGTGTCCAGCAATGTCGTGTCATAGACCGGAAGGATCGTCAGGGTCACCACAAAAACAGAGTCACAGGTGGCTGGATCATTTACTACGACGGAGTCGGTATAGAATCCAGTTTCGAAATAGGCACTGTCATTGACAAAAAGTGTGTCCCCAGCACAAATAGAATCAACGATAATGACCTCATTGATGGGACAATCCATAACCAGCTGTATTTCTTCTGAAAAAAGGGAAAGCGCCGGCCAAATATCATTTTTAACGATGGCGTAATAAACACCTTCATCCAGGGCATTGATGTTATTGAGGGTAAATTCATTCACAGCCCTGGCATCAAGAAACTCTTCATTGTGGTACCATTGGTAGGTATTGTTGTTGAAATTCTCGTCTTCTACCAGATCAAAGGTTACGTCATCATTTATGGTGGCGAATATCGTGTCAGGCATGACAATCCGCCGCTGTGGCGCGTAGGTGAAGCCTGTGAGAGAAAGACCATTGATGGCTTCCAAATCTTGAAACGTGAAGTAGTTAAATTTGGCGTCGAGCACTTGCAGGTTGTCCATCTGGCCAGCATCTAAAAAACTGTGCACCAACAGGTTACTATCCACATACAGTTCTTCCAAACTTTCGAGGCCACTCAAATCCGGCAATGTGTCACTGAAAAGGTTGTCGGAAAGATCGAGCACCTCCAGATCGACCAAGCCTTCAAATGTGGGTATCTCTCCTTCAATTAGATTTCCACTTGCATTGAACACTTCCAGATCTTCCAGAGAACCCATTGGAGGCAAAGTTCCTCCGAAATTATTATTGGACACATCTAAGTCACGCAATAAGGTCAATCTTCCGAAGTTTGGCAACGGACCAGCAAAATTATTGTCATTAACCCTCAGACGATCAAGGCGACTAGCGCGCCTAAAGTCAGGTAAGAATCCAGCAAAATTATTCTCCGAAATATCTAGCACAAACAGTTCCGTAAGATTGCCCAATTCAGGCACATTAAAGCCCAATCTATTATTGTGGACATCTAGTGATATTAAGTCATCTATGTGATTGAAGTCGGGTAGTATGCCTTCCAGTTGATTGTCAGATAGTAGGAGATTGATCAATCCAGTCATTCCAGAAAAATCGGGTATCATGCCGGATAATCGATTGACACGTAAATTGAGCGTAACCAGGCCCGGCATATTTGAAAAGTTGGGTATTTCGGCAGAAAGCCGGTTTCTGGAAAGGTTGAGGTTATTTAGATTGGGCAACTGAAAGTCTCGCAAGGGACCATCCAATTGGTTGTTCTGCAGATCTAGATCTATCAGTTTCGGCATCTGAATGAACGATGGCAGTCCTTCTCGTAGGGTATTGCTAGCCAGCCTCAAGATCGATATCTCAGGTAGGTTCAGGTTGGGTAGCGATCCTACTAAGTTATTATTTCCGAGGTTGAGTACCACAACTTGACCGCTGTCGTTAAGGGTAACCCCGTTCCACGTACTCATAGGCTGACTCAATTCCCAGGAATCAAACCAGGCATTTCCCTCAGTGCTGTTGTAGAGTTTGACAAGTTCAAGTGAATCGGCAGTGCGATCGAATGCCTGCATAGATAGGGGTGCCGCGTACAGGAGCACGGCAAAGACCAATAACCGCATCATAGTTGTAGTTTTCTTCTTAGACAGCTAAGATAAAACAAATTTTAAATATTAAAATATTTATTAAAGTGTAATAAAGCAGACTACCAGCCTTGTACTACAAAAATCGGACCATGACACCACTGTCATAGTCCGATCAAACATTTCACAATTTCTGTGCTGAAAGAATTAACTACTAACTACTCGCTTAATTTCTTTGCTTGACTATTCCTCTGCACTGCACTCTTCTTTTAGTGCCTGAAGTTCCTCCTGACTTTGCACGGTTACCTGTGTTTCATCCTCCATTTCTACGGTCAAAGGAAACTGCAGTTGCGGACGTTCTTCATTATGAGGGTTTTGAATTTTCCATGCCCGTAGAGCGGTCTTCAGTGCCGGTCTTCCCGCCGCCTCTAAAACGCTGCCACCGGGAAATACAATGGCTACAGGAAAGACCAGTTTGAAGCAATATCCTTTTCCTCTAAAACGATGTCCTTTATGACCGTGACGCTCAAAAAACCTCTTGCGACACTGCATACGCAGAGCCCTCATCTCTCCAGCTGAATCAACAGTGATAATGGTACCGATTTGCGTGAATACATCAATGGGATAGTTTAATGTGGGATGTGTAGCATCAGGATTGGCCTCCCGGTAGGTTCTTAAGGCATTTCTAAATGCAGGGTAGTCAGCAACTTCCATCGTGGTACCGTCGTCAAAAGTTATGGACATGGGGAAGACAAACTCAGCGCATCCGAACTTTCCGGCATTGCCTCGCTTTTGAATGTTAAAAATAACGTCATCAATATAGTTCTCAACACTATCAGATGACAATGAATCACTTTCCTTGTCACACGATATCATTAGCAACGACATCAATGCGAGAGAAAAAATAGTAGCGGCTTTTACAACTTGCTTAATCATGGTTTACAATCTTTTTGGTTTAGAAATTAAATACACCCTCATAAGCAGCTAGGCACTGTTCTTGTACTCAATGATTGTTGTTAAAATTTTCTTAATAGAAAAATGATCCCCAAATTTTGCTTTGCGTTTTTCTAAGTATACACACTAAACCTTTGCACGTATCTTCGGTCCTATCACCTATGTATGTTAAGTAAAGTAGAACATCAAGACGCTGCACTCTGGAAAAGATTTAAAGCTGGAGATAAGTCCGCATTAAAACACATCTATTCGGATCATATTGAATCCCTTCTTCAATATGGATATCGATTTTGTCAAGACCGGTCAGTTATTGAAGATTGTATACATGACCTCTTTGTATATCTATGGAGTAACCGTGAAACAATTGGAGAAACAGATAGTATTAGAAGTTATCTATTGGTGGTGTTGCGCAGACGCATATACAGATCGCTCTCTAACAGCACGGAAACAAGTCATGAATCGGCTGCAGAAGAAGCTCCGGACTTTGAACTCAACATAGAACATCAAATCATCGGCAAAGAAACCGATACACAACATAAAGAAGAACTCGAGAAGGCTCTGACAGGTTTGTCGGCCAGGCAGCGAGAGGCGATCTACCTCAAATTCTATAAGAATCAAAGTTACGAGGACATTTGTGAGATCATGGAGATCAATTATCAATCTGCCCGTAACCTGGTATTTGCCGGAATTCGAGCCTTAAGAAAAACGATGACCTCCCTTTGGTGGTTGGTTGTAGCAATTGTGGGTTGAAAAAAGTTGAAAAAAAATGAGTACAGTTTGAATGTCGTCTGCTTATATGGGTAAAGAAATACGCAGCATGTCTAAATTAATCATATTAACAATCGGAGTATGCTTATTCGTCTCCTGTGAAAAGAGTGATGACGTTGTAGCTGTCTCTATTGATGACGACCTTAGAAGCTATTTTGATTCTTTTGCTGCTGAAGGTGCAGCAAGAGGAATTCAGGTGGATTATCAATCTGCACAAGTGGAAGGAGTTATTCAGGATATCGATGAAAACATCTCTGGCCAATGCCAGCACAATGCTGATGGCCCCGATCGAGTAGTTGTCGATCGAGACTACTGGGATCAGATTGCCCACATGCAGCGAGAATTTATCATTTTTCATGAACTGGGTCATTGCTTTTTGGACAGATCCCACCTCGATGACAGGGATGGTAATGGCATTTGCGTTAGCATAATGCATTCAAGTAGTAGTACTTGTAGAAACATGTACAATTCTACTACCAGATCCGGATATTTGGATGAATTGTTTAGCGAGTAAAAGAAACTGATTATGGACGACAAGTACCTAAGCTATGAGCCGGATGATCTGACCGTTGATGAATCGTTCCTTCGCTATGCCTCACAACCGAACACAGAGGAGGCGGATCAATGGAATGCATGGATCGAGAAAAATCCATCCATGAAAGAGAAAGTAGCGTCTGCGCAACAACTTTTAAGTGCTCTCGAGTTTCGCACCATTAAAACCGAAGGAGCTGCCGAAAGAATATGGGACCGTATTGATAAGTCGGTCACTGAAGAACCTACCCATCAAGTTAGACACAGAAAAATTCGTCCGCTCCACATCATTGGTGCGGTAGCTGCCGGACTGGCTCTACTGATCGCGTTCAGACTGGTTTATCCTGATACATCTATCATTGAGTCACCATACGGTCAATCTCTTACGGTCAATTTACCCGATGCATCAACCGTACAACTCAACGATGGTAGTCGCCTGAGTTATGATCCAGGTCAATTTCTCGATGGAAGGACATTAAATCTACGGGGAGAGGCTTTTTTCGAAGTTCAAAAAGGTGCTTCTTTTCAAGTACATACTATTCAGGGTGTGGTTACCGTGCTCGGTACGAGTTTTAATGTCTTCAGCAGATCAGATCGATTTATCGTGCACTGTCATACTGGGAGTGTGCGCGTCGAGCACCAATCCTCTTCTGTCGTCCTCAAACCCGGTGAAATGTCGATGCTCGATCAAAAGGGAGCTTTGAATGTTGACAATTTTGATCCAATCGGTACAAAAGATTGGCGTTCTGGCGTATTTAACTATGAGAATGTACCCCTCCAGCAAGTTTTTGCGGAGATCGAAAGACAATTCGAGGTGAAGATTAAAACCAGCGAAGCAATTTACCAACAAACCTATTCAGGCTTCTTTAATGAAGAAAGCCTGGAAGACGCACTGCACAGCGTTTGTTGGCCTCTAAAATTAAACACAGAAATAAATAAAAACCAAGTGCGCATAAGTAAGTGAATCTGAAGGCAAACATAGCTTTGTATGCATGCATACTACCCCTCCTGACTCTCTGGTCGCACATGGTAACCTTTGGTCAATCCCCCCTAGGCTCCAGCAAGGTCATTATCGATGTACAATCAGGTGATAATTTAGCCTCCATCTTGACCAAGCTAACAGCCCGAAAGACCCTCCAATTTGCATACCCGCCACATCTACTTAGCCAACCCTGTATCGTATCTGGCACCATTGAAGCTGAAAACATATCCCAATTATTTGCCAGCATCTTCGGAGAGAAAATTGCTACAAAAACACTTAATGATAACCAGATCTTGTTACGGGAGCAGTATGCGTTGCAAAGACCTGAAGTCGAATCAGAAAAAACAGTCACAGGATACCTTGTCAATGAAAAAAATCAAGCCATACCAGATGTAATTGTTACTGATTTAGCCACAAACCAAAGCACGCTATCGGATGAAAGCGGATTTTTTGAGCTTGCTGTTGGTGGAGATTCCGTACTTCTTCAGAGTATAGCCCATCATCCAAAAATCATACCTACAGATCAACACATCGACAAAATCTACCTACATGAAAAACCTGTTGAGCTTCAACCGGTCCTGATTTCTGAACCTATTCCCTTCATGCGGCTAACACCAGAGGAATTTGGCATGAAGATGCAGCAACGATCACTACCAGTGTCTGCCCTAAATGGCATCGATCGGGATGTAATTAAACGCAACCAACTGCTACCAGGCGTCAAAGCAGATGATGACCTGAGCTCAGAAATTCGGATTCGAGGGAGCGAAGGAAATGAAACATTGGTAATGATAGATGGCATTCCCATTTATCGATCTGAACACTTTTACGGCATTTTTAGCAATATTAATCCCAATTATATAGCCAACTCAACCTTATACAAGAATGGGCTTCCTGTGCAGTATGGCGGGAAGACAGGAGGCATGCTGCATTTAAATTCACACGAATCCCGCAACAACACTTTTGGTGTCCTTGAAGCCAATCTTCTATATTCTGCACTCCAAACAAGTATTCCCCTTGGTAAAGAATGGAACCTGTCTATAGCAGGACGTAAGTCATACCTCAACAATAGTAAGCATCAAGTATTCGATCTTGTAGATAATAATACTGAGTTTTATCAGGCGGCAACAAAAAACCTGACTAGAGACCAACTACTAAATAGCGATCCCCGTTTTAATTTCTATGATGTCAATACTAAGTTGAATTTCTCACCGTCAAAAAAGGTCAAATTCGACATCAGTTTTTTTCACAGTACAGACGATTTTATCAACAGCTACGATCTTACTTTTTTATCTAGACAACAAACTAGAGAAGTAACCAACTCAGAAATCTTCAGGAACAATGATGCATGGTCGAACACCGGTCTGAGCCTAAATGGTGGCATCAGAATAAATCCGCAATGGAGTGTACAATTAAATATGTATACGACCAGCTACCGGGACCAGAGCGGAGTCCAATCTGAGCTGATGCGAAGAGTGAATGGCCAGTCTAGTCTGGTCAGTTTTAGTAATGGTCAGGTCAATAATATTGACGATCAGGCTGCTACTATGTTTTTCGTCAATAAGGCAGAAAACCATTCAATTAAGATCGGTGCTTCGGTTCAGAACCTATACAGTTCTTTTAAAGTGGATACCGATACTCGAACATTACTAGATGGCAAAGATAATGGCGTAGTATCAGGACTGTTTTCAGAATACAGCTTTGGCAAGCAATCGTTCACATGGACGCTTGGCACCCGCACCAGCTACTACTCCAGAACAGAAAAACTGTACCTAGACCCAAGCATTCGCTTTCAAATAAAATCGACTTCTCCTCTGATCATCAAGGGTTCCATAAATCGACAACATCAATTTGTACGTTCTTTATCCTATGAAAGCCGACTCACCGACGTGCAAGACTACTTTGTGCTTGCCGATGGCAAGAGATATCCGATTGGTTCTTCCTTTAATTTGATGCTAGGCTCGACCTACTACCAAAAAAGGTGGATGGTAGATTTGGAAATATATCACCGTAGACTAAATGGAGTCATGGAATATGCACTAACTACACCGGGATTTCAGAACCCACAATCCAATCAATCACCCTCCAGAAATATCAATTATCGAATTTTTAGAGGAACAGGTCAAGTCATTGGTGCCGACCTATTAATCAGATATGAGCACAAGAAATATCAGTCAGCCCTGTCCTACACTCTGAGTGAAAGCACGCAGAAATTTCCGGCCATTCGTAGATCTCAAACATTTCCCGCTCAAGACGATCGCCGCCATCAACTGCAATGGTTGCATACATATCGGCTCGGTTCTTTCTCACTGAGTGGCACCAGTGTATTCAGTAGTGGACGCCCGTATTTAGATCTCACCAGAATCCAAGAGGCCGAGGATCGAACGACATTTTCCAGAAATCAGTTCTTGAGCAGGCTTCCTGCCTACGTCCGCTTCGATTTGGGACTAGATTATGTATTTAGGATTGGTGGCAAGAAAATGACCCTTGGCCTGTCCTGCTTCAATATCCTTGATCGAAACAATGTAAAGTACCTCCAATACGTGTATGCAATTCCTACCGATGGAAGAGTAAACTCAAATGCCATTGTGGGTACAGAAGCAGGATTACTCAATCGAACCTTTAATGCCAGTGCTCGGTTTGAGTTTTGAATAGGTTAAGACACCCCTGATGCTACTTGCCATCCTGTCGTTCAATAAAGCCGCACAGGAGGTCGACATTTCTATTAAAAATCGCACTAGAGATTCGATCTTCATATCGATATATACCATTCCACCTTTGTCCCTTTATTCTTTTTCGAAACTGATCATTGAAACTGATCCAACGGCCTTTTTCATCCAGGGAAGCAATAATTTCTTTGACCATAGGCGTCAGATCTTCACCTTCAGCGCTGGTGGTGGTAGACATCTCGTGAGGAAATTCCTTTGGTTGAGTTTTCGCAATCTGATGAAAACGTGCAGTGGCGGCTACCAGCGCTTGACTCAGATCATTTTCATATCCGTAGCCAGTGCGTCGCTCAAGGGATAATTCCTCGATGCTGTTGACCCGAATTCGTCCCCGGTCATAGTATAATGGCTTATTGGTACCGATTTCCAAAAACCGCCCCCATTTACCATTCGGTAATTGTGAATCCTCTAACCAGCGCAAGGCATCTGGGATCGCCTCCAGGTAGGTTGAATTTCCTAAATACAAATACAAATCTAGGAGACTATGTATATTATGGATGGAGGCCGAAGGACAAACTGCCGGTGGCTCAAAAGCTCGAGCCCACGCGGGTTGTAAGTACTCATTATATTGCTGTGCCCACCCCGGTTGTGGTGGTGGAAGTTGGGATATTAACAGAAACCTTCCTACGCGATGTAGGCTTTGCAAATAATCATCTTCTCCATATAGTTGATGTGCCTCCAACATCACCCTGATACAATCATTGATTCCTTGATCATTAAAGGTTGCAAAATCATGATAACTGCCATTAGCCGGGTACCGGTGTGGCCACCCTCCATTCTCCAACTGAGATTTCAACATCATATCGAGTGCCTTCTCAATAGCCGATGTCAACTCCGGCAGGTCTACTTCCTTATCCAGGTCCATCAGAAAACTGATGGCACGTTGTGTTTGGTCATCATCAAAACTTACATATTTGTCCTTCGGCTTATTGAATCGAATGGTATGTGTCCACCCACCCAAGTCATTCTGTCCCTTGATCAATGCCTTCCCTGCATCTACCGCAGCTTGTAAGACCTCAGGATCTCCCAATACGCGATAGGCTCTGAGAAAACTCGCCCCAACAGCTGGTGTGCCCGGTGGTTGCACTTCTACCGTATAATCATCGGTTTTTCCTTCACCCCATTTTTCCGAAAGATCAAGGGTATAATGATAGACGTACCCACCTTCAATATTAATGGAATGAAAATACGTAATGCCTTTCCGCAGTACTTCCTTCGACTGCTCAACAAGCTTTTGAGACGACTGCGACTGCAAAGGCTTGGAAATACAAATAAATGCAATCAGACTTATTAATTGAAGTAATAATCGTCGCTGAATGTTTTTCACTTGAAATGGTATTATTGAACCGACAAATTAAAAATTATCATCTAATTGAACATAGGGAATGTTCGTAGAAGTCCTATTGCCTACGAACCTGAGAATCTTTCACCACCAATCTGCCTACATTACATCAATGTCAGGGCACACGGTAGACCACCGCATTAATATTCATGCCTGCACCAACGGACGCAAATACGACGATGTCACCAGAGCTAATATGATGGGGTTCGAGCTGTCCTTGAATTATTAAATCCAGCAGTGTAGGCACCGTAGCTACGGAAGAATTGCCCAGGTAGGAGACGGTCATCGGCATGATATCGGATGGAATATCTAAGATATCATACAAACCAAACAGCCTTTTTAAAATGGCTTCATCCATTTTGCCATTTGCCTGATGAATTAATATCTTCTTTACCTCCTCTAGTGAATGACCACTCTTGTCTAAGCATGATTTGATGGCACTTGGCACATGCTCTAGAGCATATTGATAAAGTTTTCGTCCGTGCATTTTTAAGAAGAGGGTGCGATCCGTATTATCTCGATTGTACGATTCATCCATGTAAAGCATGTTGGCATAACGGAGGGTATCTGACCTTGTTCTATGCGCTAGCACTCCTACCGGTTGGCTCTGATGCCGTGCTTCTAAAACTACCGCCCCTGCACCATCAGCATAAAGCATACTGTCTCGATCATGTGGATCTGAAATCCGAGATAAAGTCTCAGAACCAATCACCAAGATCCTTTGGGCATCACCCGATTTGATGTAATAATCGGCTTGTATGACGGCTTGAACCCAACCAGGGCAACCGAATGGCAAATCGTAGGCAATTGCGTATGGATTTTTAATCGCTAGTTTTTGCTTCACCCTCGCTGCCAAGGTAGGTACCAAATCTACCCTCTTATGTATGGGTCCAACATCCCCAAAATTATGAGCTACGATTACATAATCCAGCGTCTCTGGATCAATAGCAGCATGAGAGATGGCCTTCTCGGCCGCATAAAAAGCAAGGTCGGATGCCCGCATATCATCTTCGGCATATCTCCTTTCGGCAATGGTGGTAATCGCAAGAAACTTCTCCACAATTTCTTTATTGCTTTTCGGCAACACTTGGCCATCTCTATCCAAAAAGGTATGTGCTAAGAAGGTGCTATTGGGTACGCGCCGCTTTGGAATATAGCTCCCCGTGCCAGTTATGACACTATAAATCGACTCTTCCATATGATTCTTATCGTAGATCGGCACTCCAGCTCTAACGACAAGCGCTATGGGCCTAGATCAGTTCAATCAACAAGATAACACATATTCATGAAATACATCTGGTGGCAATTGCGCCTAATAATAACCTAGACACCTTGGAAATACATTCAGATACCCATCAATCGCTTTCCCCGAGCCTTACAATCAATTAACCAATTAAGTTCGTAATTTAATTTGCATAAGCTAATATACGGTTAGTCCACACTGCTCCATTTATGCGTTTGTGGCCCAAGATCCCTTGTGAGTTTTTTGACCCAAATAGGGTCACACCACAGAAAAAATAGGTCGAGTACCTGCAGGTGGTCGACCTATCATCCTTCGAGACTATTGAACTACTAGCCTGATATAACTCGCTAGCTTATTTTAGTCGCAGGCGATTTAAAACACAGTCTTCTAAACCGGATCGAAGCAACTTATCGCTTAAAAATGTATCTCGTCACAAAAATACCTTGTGGATCAGTTTCTCCTGCATCACTCTCCACCGCACTGGTTACATGTATAAGCTCCCAGCCCTCAGCCAGCATGTCCGTCAACTTTGAAGAAATGATGGCATCGTTACTGGCAATGTTTTGAAAATTGATCCCAACAGCCGAGTAGAAATTCAACAACTTGGTCTCGTCGAGCTCTGCAATCTTAGCATCTCGCCTTTTGACATTGCGTTGATTCGAATCTGTTCCATCTTTTCTTGAGGTAGTAAAACTACTGGCATCAGCAGTGGTCTGGTGATCGATGATTCGAGATCTACCGATGCCCATCGGAACGATAGACTCGACCGAGGTGATTACTTTGATTTCTTGAGCAGAGCTAAATGTGATGGCTCCTAGTAGCGCAGCAATAATAAAGATTGACTTTTTCATGTGATTAGATTTAAAATTTAATTACGATTCTATACTGTAAAGACACCTATACCAATGCGTACCCCTATTAGGAGTATGTTACCCTTTTCTTAAAAAAGGTATTATTAAACTGTTAGTAAATATTTAACAAAAAAAAAGCATGGTAGATTCCAACATTACCCAATTACCTACAAAGACCTTACCTTAGTCAGATATGTCTGATCACAACAGTATTCTCCTGCTCCTAATCCTATTATCTATAGGCTGCAATACTAAGGACCACAATGCACCACATGCCCGTCCCAACATCATTCTAATCATGGCTGACGACCTGGGATATGGTGGTCTCAGCTGCTATGGAAACACGGTTCTTCAGACCCCACACATCGACAGCCTATCCGCACATGGCCTACGATTTACTGATTTTCACTCCAATGGATCCGTTTGCTCACCTACCCGTGCAGCATTGCTGACCGGTAAGTATCAGCAGCGGGTAGGAATGGAAGGTGTCATCTATGTGAGGGGGCCAACGCGACAGGTCGGACTCAACCCTGACGAAACCACCATTGCAGATGTGCTAAAAAATACGGGTTATGCTACAGGCATCATGGGCAAATGGCATCTAGGATACGATACGGCATTCAATCCCCTGAATTTCGGATTTGATGAATTTCGTGGATATTTAAGTGGGAACATTGATTTTCACTCACACTATGACAATGCAGGTATCTATGACTGGTGGCACAATCGAGATACCGTAGTTGAGCCTGGATACGTGACCGACCTCATCACCAAACACAGCATTGAATTCATTAGCAAGCACCGCAGCGAACCATTCTTTCTCTATATACCCCATGAGGCACCTCATGTACCTTTCCAAGGCAGAACAGATACTGCTTATCGCTACCCAAATCGTGAATTCACCTATCATGGGCCGGTGGTGGATAAGGATAGGGCCTACATCGATATGGTCGAAGCAATGGATGATGGAGTCGGAGCCATTATGCAACACCTCAGACGACTTCAACTAGAAGAACACACCTTGGTGATTTTTATATCTGACAATGGTGCCGAACCCTTTGGCCATAATGGTCCGCTAAATGGTGCCAAAATCAGTCTGTTTGAAGGCGGTCATAGGGTGCCAGCAATTGCCTACTGGAAAGGACAAATCGATCCGCAGGTCACTGACGCAACGGCCATGACCATGGATTGGATGCCTACGTTCTTAAGATTGGCCCAAGTGCCGGATATGACGGACCTAATGCTCGATGGCACAGACCTCAAGGAGATATTGCTTCGTCAATCGAGTTTGCCATCGCGTCATCTGTATTGGCGTTATCGGAAGCAAAAAGTGTGCAGGAAGGACCAATTTAAATTACTCATCACTGATCAAGACACTTTGCTCTTTGACCTACAATCCGATCTGGCAGAACAAAACAATGCAGCTGTTGATCATCCCGAAAAAGTACGTGATTTATCCTTGGCTCTAAATGAATGGGAACAATCCTTCAGCAAAATTGAACAAAAAACCAGATAGATGAATAAGTGGATCCTGATCTTGGCACTGGTGATTTCAGTTTGCTCTTTTGGCAAGGCACAATCAAATCTCCACAGTGCTGCTTCAAAGGTAGCGGTGTATAAACATGTGGATGGGATTGACTTGAAAGTATGGATATTCACACCACCTAAGCACAAGGTTGAAGATGCTAGGCCCGCCATCATTTTCTTTTTTGGTGGCGGATGGAGAACGGGCAATCCAAAACAATTTCTCAAACATTGTGAATATTTAGCAGCAAGAGGCTTGGTTGCCATGACTGCCGACTATCGCGTATTATCGCGAGATGGAGTCAAAGGAAAAAAATGCTTAGCAGACGTCAAATCTGCCATCCGATGGATGAGAAGTCATGCAAAGGAACTGGGCATAGATCCCAATAGAATAATGGCAAGTGGAGGTTCCGCTGGAGGGCACCTTGCAGCAGCAACGGCACTGATACCTGGATTTGACGATCCCAGCGATGATGTTTCTATCAGTGCAGAACCAAATGCCCTTGCCCTATTTAATCCCGCACTAATATTGGCGGATGTAAAAGATGTATACAACGTTTCCAAAGAACGTAGAGAGCAGATGCCTGCACGTATGGGTGCTGATCCAATCGAACTTTCACCCTATCACCACATAAGACAAAATGTTGGACCTACCATAATTTTTCACGGCAAGGCAGACAGTACTGTCGAATTCGAAACCGTAAAACTGTTTGACCAGGCAATGGATGCACAGGGCAACAATTGTATCCTGGTTGGCTATGAGGGTGCAGGGCATGGGTTTTTTAATTATTCTCGTAAAAATGTCCGAGCTTTTACATCCACGCTACACCGGCTCGACAGATTCCTGGTCGACCTGGGATATCTTGATCCACTGCCCATTGGTCAGGACTACTGATCCACCAAAAACAAGTAAAACTTAGGGAGATCTATTACGGTCAAAGTGCAAGCCTATTGTAAACCAAGAATTTCGGTGTTTTTTTGTTTCGAGTGCTGACAACTGCCGGAGTGAAAAACGTTTCGGCAACAGAAAACCGCTTTCACCTGCTAGAAAAATCAGCATGTCAATTCTGCTGAATTGATATGGTTTGATTAAAGTGATGCATCCTAGAATACTTTTCCTCACATCAATCATGATGACCGATGCACTTACACGCTAAGGCAGCTCCCCTAAAAGAGGTATTCTAATATCTCCCTCATGTGGGGGATCAGCTTGGAATTGCATTACCTCATCTTTACTGAAAGGAAGGACTACAACCATTTTCTCGATAAAATCACAAAAACAGAACTTATGGCACATCTCCAAGAAATCACTTGTCTAGCGGCCCGATATAGATACATGCTGACGATTTTAGCAATCCCCGTCGCACTCCAGTGCCTTGGTCAATCAGATCCCTTGGCTGAGGTCCAGGGAAGGTTAAATGATGAAGTAGCTCAACTCAACTTAGAACTTCAGCAATTGAAGGACCATATCGAAAATCAGACTGCTCAAAGGTAAGAGGGAAGGATTGGAAAAATACTATCTCATCAACGTCCCGCTCAATTCCAAGAGCAGCAATTCGGATACTCGAATGTTGTGTTGAGCATTTACCAAACGATTAAGGGCATTATCGTAGCTGCGCTGGGCTTCATTCAGCTCTAGAATGGTCGATGCGCCTAGCCGAAATTTTTCTAGGGATATGGAGAGGTTTTCTTCCGCCAGCAACCGATTATCTTGCTCAAATTGTAGCATTTCCTTATCGGCTTGGTATTGATTAAAGGCTGCTGTTAAATCTGCATTGATTAAAGTGCTTAGATCTTGTGCACGTTTATCCAGTGCGTTTTTGTCCATCCGAGCGATCGCCAACTGATTGCGTCTATGTCCTCCATCGAAAATACTCCATCGCGCATTTAATCCAGCATTTAATGCTGCATTTTGATTTGACAAAAGAAATCCAGCATTTGTATTCGTGTAATAGTATCCAAGCGCTGCACTTAAGGAAACTTGAGGCTTCTTAGCTGCTTCCCACTCCTTGATGGCAGTATAATTCAGAAGATTCATTTGTTGAATCCGCATCAATGCTGGATTAGCCTCCTTAGATCTCTCAATGAGTTCAGCCAGGTCATAATCATCTTGAAAACGTGCTTCATCTTGCACACGAAATTCAGTATCTAATGGACGATTCAGGAGTGCATTTAAATTCACCACTGCATTCCTAAATTCATTGGTCGTACGCGCTTTCTCAGCCAACTGGGCATTTAGATCGGTCTTCGATTGCAAAAAGTCAATTTTGGATCCCTTACCTACCTGCCAGCGCTCCTCCGTAATGGCGAGTCTATCCTCATAGTATTTAATCACTGTGTTTAAAAAACCCACCCGAGCATTTAGCTGCATTACATTATAATAGAGCCTGATCAGCTGACTAACCAGATTTTGTGCTTCAATCTGTGTTTCTATGTTGCTCACTTCACTTAACTGGCCCAACCGTTCAAACCTAGCTTGCATTTGACCGCCATCGTAGATCGGCAAGCGCAGCCCCACATTGATATTGGGTGCATAGCTCCTTCCAAATCGATCCACAACTCTTCCATCTATGAAATTTTGTTTCACCTCATTTACGGTGGAATTCAAATTCGCATTCAAGTCTATTTGGGGACCGAAACCGGCATTGGACTTGTAGACCTGCATTTCGACAGCTGAACGTTCCATTTCCGAAGCTTGAATACCGAGGTTATTAGCGAGCGCAAGCTCAATAGCCTCCTCTAGCAATAGCAGTTCCTGCGCGACCGCAGAAAGATGAAAAGAGAGCAATACAATGAGAAAATATTTCATCGAGGTAAATGCTATTAATTTGGCTAGTTGGCAGTTTCCACCAACATTTCTATTCGGCGCCGTCGCTCATAATTTTTAGCCCGAGATAAATAAATATACATCGCTGGAATAACATAGAGAGTCAGCACCAGTGAAAATAGAAGTCCTCCCATGACGACAATCCCCATGGACATGCGACTTGCACCTGCGGAACCCAAAGCAAGCGCAATCGGAGCAGCGCCTAGGACTGTTGCTAAAGTGGTCATGATAATGGGTCTCATGCGCAAGGTAGCTGCCTCCAATGCAGCATCCTGGATTGATAAACCACGCGATCTCAGTTGATTGGCAAACTCGACAATCAATATTCCGTTTTTGGTCACGAGCCCAATAAGCATAATTATGCCGATTTGGCTAAAAATATTTAAGGTTTGATCGAATAACCAAAGGGAGAAGACTGCTCCAGCCAATGCAAGCGGAACGGTCAGCATGATGATAAAGGGATCAATAAAACTTTCGAACTGTGCAGCTAAAATTAGATACACCAGCAGCAATGCCAGCACGAAAGAAAAAATACTGCTTTTGGAACTCTCTAGGTAGTCACGCGAGCTGCCGGTAAGCTCTGTACGGATGGCCGGATCACTAAATTGAGCACGTGCGGCATCCATGGCCTTAATACCATCAGAGATGGTCATTCCTGGTGCTAGACCTGCAGAAACGGTGGCACTTAACCAACGATTATAGTGGTAGAGTTGAGGTGGGCTGCTCTCCTCTTCCGTCACTACAATATTATCCAATTGTATGGACTGGCCGAGATTGTTTTTCACGTAGAGTGTTTTCAAATCCAAGGGTTCGTCGCGATTTCCCCGATCAAACTGACCGATGATTTGGTACTGGCGACCATTCATATTAAAATATCCAAAGCGCTGACCTGCAAAAGCCAGCTGCATCGCCGTAGCTACATCTGCTACTGAAACACCAATGCTTTTAGCCTTCTCTCGGTCGATGGTGACTTCAAGCTCAGGTTTGTTGAACTTCAAATTCATATCTACCACGGTAAAAGTAGGATCGTTTTGGACGACGTCTAAAAACTTGGGCATGTACTCCCTTAGTTTTTCAAAATCTGGAGCTTGAATGACATATTGCACAGGTAGACCTGCCCTTTTATTCAAGGCAATGGTCGGACGTTCATTAGCAAATGCTTTGGCATCCGGCATTTCTTTAAACTTCCGGTTGAGAAATTGAGTCAATTCCGATTGGCTTCTTTCTCGCTCATGCGGCTCTACCAATGTGACTCGGGCAAAAGCCGTATTCAGCGCCCCTGATCCCGCAAAGCTCGGTGCCGTATAAGTCATGATGCCCCCTTTGCTTTCAGGAATCTCTTCCATCATCATTTCTGCCGCACGTTGTACATAGTGGTCCATGAATTCATAGGAAGACCCTTCTGGTGCAAGCATATTCGCCCGCAAGACACTGCGATCATCATTTGGAGCTAATTCGGACGGTAGTGCCCGACCAACGAAATAAATCAATGCGAGCACCGCAGCCAATAATGGGAAGGCAAGCCAACGTTTCGTGAGAAAATTCTGTAATCCCAGCTTGTATCCATTTTCGAGGGATCTGAAAAAAGGCTCGGTCTTTTCATAGAACTTATTTTTGCGATCCTTTTTTCTTACCAAATATGCATTTAACATAGGAGTCAATGTCAAAGACACAAATGCAGAAATAAGTACAGCTGCTGCTAAAACGACGCCAAACTCCTGAAAAAGCTTACCTACAAAGCCCTCCATAAAAATAACGGGTAGGAATACTGCCGCCAATGTGATCGAAGTAGAAACAATGGCAAACATGATTTCATTCGATCCTTTAATAGCAGCCTGAATGGGATTCATTCCTGCCTCTATTTTTTTGTAAATGTTTTCTGTAACTACAATACCATCATCAACAACCAGTCCGGTGGCAAGTACAATAGCCAGAAGCGTGAGTACATTGATGGAATACCCCATCAGATACATCACAAAAAAAGACCCAATGAGGGACACCGGAATATCGATCAATGGACGTATGGCAATAATCCAATCACGAAAGAAAAAGAAGATGATCAAAATAACTAAGCCCACTGCGATCAACAAAGTTTCTTTGACCTCTTCGATGGATTTCGAAACAAATACCGTGTAGTCGAGAAATTTGAAGATCTGCAAATCTTCGGGTAAATCTGACCGCAATAGCTCCAGACGCCGATTCACTTCAGCAGCAATGTCCAACACATTCGATCCCGGTTGACCACTAATGGCGACCCCTACCCTAGGCACATTATTAATGCGTAAAATAGCTTCCTCGTTTTCTGCACCCAACACAGCATATCCAACATCTTTGAGTCGAATTATTTTCTCCCTATCCGTTCTAATAATCAGATTATTAAAATCTTCTTCCGTTTTGAAACGGCCAATGGTTTTCACCGTTAATTCGGTCTGGTCCCCTTGTATCTTACCGCTGGGAAGCTCAATATTCTCTCGATCGAGAGCGGTCTTAATATCTTGGGTAGTGATGTTTTGGGCAGCCATTCTATCCGGTTCCATCCAGATGCGCATGGCATAGCGCTTCATACCCCAAATTCGAACACCACTGACACCAGGAACGGTTTCAAATCTTGGAGCAATCACATTTTCGGCATAGTCGCTCATATCAAGGAGTGATCGCTCTGAGCTCTCCAAGGTCATGGCGATAATGGTTTCACTATCTGCATCAGCCTTTCTCACCACCGGTAGACCATCAATATCTTTGGGCAAAGTACGCGCAGCGTAGGCCACCTTGTCCCTAATATCATTGGCCGCTTGCTCCATAGAGACATTGAGGTCAAATTCCACATTGATGGAACTTGATCCCTGGTTACTGCTAGAGCTGATCGTACGAATGCCTTCCACACTATTAATCACCTTTTCGAGCGGTTCGGTGATTTCGGCTTCGATGATACTGGCGTTGGCACCCGGATAGTTAGTGCGCACAGAAACTACGGGTGGATCAATGGAGGGAAACTCTCTAACGCCGAGAGACGTATATCCAATGGCCCCAAATAACAATATCATAAGGTTCAATACGATGGCCAGCACCGGGCGCTTGATAGAAAGGGTTGATATGGACATCATGATCTAAGCGTTTTAATCTCCAATGGGCTCTGTGAAGGCATTTCGTGTGGATACGGGCAAATCGGGTTTTAGAGTCATCAAGGCACTAACGATCACAGAATCTCCCACTTCTATCCCATCAAGTATTTGGATATTCCGATCTGTGCGCAAGCCGGTAGATACCTTTACTTCATTGGCTTTGCCATTTTTCTTCACATATGCGATCTTTCCCTTTAGTATCGGCATAACCGCCTCCGTAGGTACCATAATTGATCGCTGTGACTCCAATGGAAGCTCAACGCGAACAAACATCCCCGGTCGAAGCAAACCAAGGGAATTATTAGCGCTGGCCCGGAGTTTTAAAGTGCGCAAGTCCTCATCGACACTGGGATCAATGGCAATAATATGGGCGATAAATCGATCGTCTACTCCGTCGATCTCAAAGGTGATTTCTGCATCGACACTAACCGAATTTGCATATTTTTCTGGAATGGCAAAATCCACCTTGATTGGATTTGTTTGCACCAAATTGGCAATCACTACGCCAGGGGTCACATAGGCACCTTCACTAATGTTTTTAAAACCTATACGTCCATTGAAAGGTGCACGCACGGATGTCTTTTCAATTAGAACCTGCAGCAATTCTTTATCGGCTTGCAAGGTATTCAGTTTATTAACCGCCAGATCATATTCCTCTTTGCTAATGGCATCGATGTCCAGCAGCTTTTGTTGTCTAAGTTCAATCTGATTCGCCAATTGATCTTCATATTCTAGCTTCTTCATCTGGGCCTGCAGATCATCATCGGCCAGCTTAGCGATCAGTTGCCCTTTGCGGACAAAACCACCTTCCTTAATGTGCAAAGCTATAAGTCTGCCTGAAACCTCACTTTGCAGCTCAACCTCTTCATTTGCTACAATGGTCCCTGAAGCGTACACGGTATTATCTGTGGAGACTTCGGCCGCTACATATACATCTACAGGAAGACTAGATGCGGAGGCCTTGGGCTTGGCAGACGAGGTTTCCTCAATTGACTCGGTGTCCCATACATATATTTTCAGGGCACCTAAACCTAGAATGATCGCAATAATGACAATCAGCGGCCTCATAGCAAACAGATTGGATTGGCTTCGAAATTCATATTCCCATCATCTAATATCGTTAAAGAGATTGGTTCTATTTGGTAGAGAATTTGAAGTTTCGATAACATGATGCCAGAATATATTCCATACCACCCAGGTATAGGAAGATGTGATCCATTTTGTAGACTTAGAATTCGTAGTATAACTCGTCCTTGGCAAAAATTTGCCGTAGTTTCGTATGAGCTTGATCAACAATGCAAGAACCACTATTTCATAAGGAGGAAATTCCCTATTTCCTAGAAAAGACAGCGGTTGAGTCTGAAAAAGACCTCTTCGATCAGTCTGAAGAAATGGTGCTCAATCAAACTGCATTGCACTTGGCCGATGAAGCCTGGGGCAGCTATCCTGCACAATCTGTATTAGACTATTTCAAGGCACAAGTTCCTTCCAATCCACCATCAAACATGGTCGAAGTGGGCTGCGGAGTGGGGCGCATGATTGGCGAGCTAGCTGAAGATTATCCCTCTGCCGAAGCATGGGGCATTGATTATAGTCATCAGCTGTTAAAAAGAGCCAAACAATTATGGGTGGATGGTAAGACTATGCACCTTGATCTCTCCGGTAAAGGCCTAAATAGCAAGTTACTACTAGGCAAAGCGCTGAACAATTTGAAATTTGGACTCGGAAAGGCAGAACAGCTACCATTTGGAGACGCAAGTCAGGATTTGGTAATGAGCAGTTTTCTTTTGGACAGACTTGAGGAACCCGAAATAGCGCTCCACGAAATGTTTCGAGTGACAAAGCAAGGAGGACAAATGATGCTGGTCTCACCCTTGAATTTTCGCAAGCCCAAACTTTGGCAGGCCCTTTATCCACCTGGAAAAATCAGGGCCATACTCATGCAAATGGGATTTTCTATTCTTGACTGGGAAGAAAACTTTATGCTATTCGAACCCCTGGATGGACGAGGCAATGGTATTCTTTGGAAATGTCTGGCACTTACTTGTCAGAAATCGTAATTGCTGCAAAGCAATCTTTCTAATTATCTCGTAAAGAGCGTTGGGATATACATGACAATGGCCATCATCTCGGTATAATTCTATTTACTATGAGCGTCAAATAGATTACCTTTTTGTCTCTGCTATTGAGACATTTTGTTGACAATACAGTATTTACGATCAAGCAGGTCCATAGGGTTCCTTTCTAAAGGGATACTCCTACATGATCACACAAATCTCCATAGCGTCTTATACTTGGGCGTATTCTACCCCTAAGGGAATATCACACGGTCACCGGATTTGCATTCACCGTCAAAAGTTCGCCCAATGCTAAGATCACTGGTGAAATGGAGTTTCGGACGGCGATGCTGGATGAGATGGGTGAAGATGCATTTGTAGTCTGGGATACCAGCAGAGACTAGCAGGCCACCTTATGGGGAGCGGTTATGACCGCTACCGCAAAAGGTAAAAAGGTGAAAGCTGCCTGTATTGATGGTGGCGTAAGAGATACCCATCAGATATTGGAGGCAGACTTCCCTTTGTTTTATGAATATCGGATTTCTAATGGCAGCCTTGGTCGCTGCCTGATCACCCATTATCAGGTACCCATAAGAATCGGCGATGGAGTTATCAAACCTGTTGATGTCCAGCTCGGAGATATTGATGGTGTCCTGGTAGTGCCTAGAGACATTGCTTGTGGCGTACTTATTCGTGCAGAGCAAATCCGGGAGAACGAAAAGAAGATTTTTCGGTTAGGTCAAAAAGGGACAGAGCATTCAAGACATCACTGACTAGGGAGGGTATTTTAGAGAGATTGGTACAATCCCTGCCAGATTGGAAGCGGGTAACCAGAATAACCATTCGTTCATAGGTAAAGCCTAAGTTTTTATATATTTGCGCAGCCTTGGAAGAGGCATCTTTGGGTGTAGCACAGTCCGGTCAGCGCATCTTGCCATAGGGCGGGAAGATCAGACTTCGAAATATCCACACTTTACTCGGGGTGTAGCGCAGTCCGGTTAGCGCACCTGCTTTGGGAGCAGGGGGTCGGGAGTTCGAATCTCTCCACCCCGACTAAAGGCCAGCATTTGCTGGCCTTTTCAGTAAAGGATCTGATGTGTCACACCTATATTATCTTCTCACCCAATCTGAACAGGCACTATATTGGATTGACTTGCGATGATTTGAAAGGAAGGCTTCGCAGACACAATTCGAATCATGAAGGATTTACCGGTCGAGCCACTGATTGGGAATATGTGTTTTCCGAAGCTTTTAGCAGAAGATGAGATGCTTTGGCTTTGGAACACAAGATCAAAAAACGTGGTGCCAAGCGATTTCTTGGCGACCAAAAGCTATGACGCACATCCCGCCCGAGGCGGGAGGTTCGGGAGTTCGAATCTCTCCACCCTGACAATTGAAGGCAAGCGATCTTGGCTTGCCTTTTTACAAATGTGTCATCCTTATAATATATATATCAACGGTCACTCGGTATTATGTTGGGTGCACGTGCCACTTTCCTGAGGAATAACTTCGAAGACATAATGCCTGCCACAAAGGGTTTATGCTACGAGCTGCCGATTGGTCTTTGGTTTCTTCCAAAGGTTTTGAAAGTGTACGTGAGGCTAGAAGATTGGAGCTGAAAATCAAGAACCGTGGTGCAAAACGATTTCTTGAACAGTTTAAAAAGTAGCGCATCCCGCCCGAGGCAGGAGGGTCGGGTGTTCGAATCTCTCCACCCCGACTAAAGGCCAGCATTTGCAGGCCTTTTCAGTAAAGGATCTGATGATCCTTCTATATTATTCTTTTACTAAAAGATGTTCCATCAAGAACAGTTCCTTTTATCCAGGTTCCAACAATATCAATTCCGAGGTACTGCCTGATCAATAAATTTTAAAATGTCATCTCTAGTGCTTGAAATAATTACATATTAATTCTTTTAAATATGCCGGATACGTTTCACCTGAGGCTGTTCCCTCTCCTTTAACATGGGCACCAAAAGTGATTGAATCTCCAAAACATATAATTTTTATGCCTTTTTTTATTTTTTCATTGTCAATCATTTTTTGAAATATCGCCGTTGCAATAATCTTACATCCATGTGGGGTAGGATGAACACCATCATGAGCTCCACTATTAAACACATTTCTGATAATGATATCTTTATTATGATCTGGAATTCCATTGTTTTTAAATTGAGCAAAAACATCAACAAATAGTAAATTATTCTCAAAGGATTTGGCATTTAGTATTTTACTAACTTTTTCAAGTTTTGTGTTGGGTGATTCCTTAAATGATTCACGTTTATGCCTTTCAAATAAATATGTGGTATCTGCTGGCGGGGGACTTACCAATATAACTTCTATGTTGTTTTTTTTGAAACGATTAATTAACTTTTCTAAGTTAGATGAGTATTTGTCATAAGATATCTTTTTACGTAGCCAAAACATATCATTGGTTCCAACCATCATTATTACAATATCCGGCTTTTCAGAAATGACATCATCTTCGACTCTCGACATCAAATCATTTGTATTATTACCTCCATGCCCTTTATTTATAACATCAAAATCACATTGAAAGGAAATGAGTAATAATTTCTGTAGAAGTATTGACAATATCGTATTCACAATCAAATATTTGAATTCTTAAAGGTTCTATTCTTTTTTTTTTTAAAAGGGATTCTACCTGATATTCGAATATGTTGCGACACAATATATTTTAGTTCGCCATATACTTTTAAACTTTGATCCAAAGGCTATTTTTGCAATTAAGTCGACGTGCCGATTTGCTAAATTGAAAATCATGATTGTTTCATTTTGGATTAATTTTTCGCATTAGACAATATTTCAATAGCCAATGATGACATGGGAGCCAGGGTTATCTCGCGAGACCAGGATGCATCAACTGGTTTTGCCAGGGGATGTGGGGTTGCTTCTTCTTTAACGATCCACTCTCGAGCCATTAATTCCCCTTTTAAACCATAATCAGCAGCATTGAATGGTATCGTGACCGTATGGGGTTTATCATCGGGATTTATAAGTATAAGAGCCAGGGCATTGCCATCTTTCCGGTACCAGGCACCGGAAAGTACAGTTGGAGTAGTGACCATCAAGTCGCTAACAAAAACCCAGTTACTGGTAATAGTAGTGCCGTCAGTAATGACTTTCGGCGGTCGAGCCATACTTCCCTGGGCCAGATATCTACGTAAATCGTAGCGCAAGCGGGCAAGCTGTTTGAGATATAGGCCGGCAATCGGGTCATCAACCACATCCGGAATAATCCACCCTAGTTGTTCCCCCCATACCAAGGCTTGGGCAGTTTTAGCACGCATAGCGACCCCCTTCCATGAATCCCATTTGTAGAGTCTCCCAAAGAGTTGCACCTGTCCACCATAAACGGCATGAAATAATGGGATGGCATCATCACCGTCTCGGTATCCAACCCAAGTCAGATAACCATCAATTCGATTGAGGTAAGGTTCGGCCGTGCTCTCAGAGGTCAGAATCGTATTGGGAGAGCTTTTGCGAATATCGTCCAACATCGGCCAGTATCCCTGTGTAACCCACCAGCTCCCACCGCCAATGGGATGCCCATGGCTCTTATCGAAACAATTCATCGCGGCCTGGGCCGAGACCTGATCCAGATATACGCCGTCCACTCCAAATTCAGGCCCCGCCAGTTTCAACACAATATCCTTAACGGTTTGCTGCCACACAGATGTTGCAGAACACATGCAGGCAAAGGCGTTGCCAGCGTAGTGCTTGGTCGGAAGAGAACCATCGTATGATTTGACAGCTGCGGGCCGGGCGATGGTATTAAAATCAGCCAGATCTGTATCCCAGACATGAGCATTTATATAAGGCATTACATGAACGCCAGCAGCTTGTACTTCTTTTATCCCTTCAACAAATCCCTTATCTGCCGGAAAGTAATGAGGTAAATCATTATCATAAGTAACTTGATGCCAATTATACCAATGTACTGCGCATGGCAGGTCGCCCATGAAGCGTGCAAATTTCTTTATTTTTAAAACTGCCTGTTTAGTCGGAATAGGGGGCTCTCTATCTGGCCACGGTCCATTGCTCATGATCCAAACCGGATTATCCTTAAACCATTCAGGGGTATCGGGCCGTCCATCCTGCTCGCCACGTGGCCACCAACCGGCTTTTTCCTTAGCCCATGCGCGATAAATCTGTGCAATATCGTACCAGTCGCCCTTAAACGAACGAATTAGCAAATCTCCAGGCATGTCCCAACCAGTACCTGGCATACCCATATTCGGCACAGGCCACTGCCACTGCAGACTAAAATCTCCATTTTTGCAGTTCATTTCAAGTTTCTTATTTGATCCGTAAGGATCGTGTACTCCTATGTAAACTCCACCATTTGTGCCATAGAAACCGGCACACTGCATGGTCAATAGCCCACTGGGATAATTTCCCGCCCCCTGAGAAGCTTCCTTGTCAGAATTAAAGGAAAGGGCTTCGTTTGCAGGATGCAAACGTCCGCTAACTGCTGGGATGACAAACATATCGTCCTCATTTACTTCTGTCTCAAATACAGGAAAAGCGACCTCCCATAGAGCAGCATCTCCCTGATTCTCTACTTTCAGATGCCAAGCCGCTCCGCTCTCTCTCAGGGAGCGGGTCATTTTAATTGTCAGTTTTTCAACTGGCCCGGAATCAAGGTTTTTCCACAAAAGATATATCTCGTCTGATTTTCCTTTTGAACCTATAATTGTATCCGGCCTCTTATCGCTGCTTGTAAGTTCCTGATACTTGTCGTCAGGCAACCTGATCGTAATAGCCCACCCCGGTGCCTCTGTACTATCCAGTCTCGCAGAATGCAAACCGTAAATATTTCCCTTTAAAGAAACCTTATCACCTATTTTTATGCACCCAAAAAGAAAGAAAGTTGATAGCAATACCAAATTTATTAGTTTAACAAAATCTTTCATAAAATCCTTTTTAGCTATTTAACCTGGCTGATATCAGTTATTTGACCATTCCGTCTTAACTCATTTTTCAATTTTTCATATTGAATCTTTTGAACAGGTAACCCCTCGTCTAACGCAATACACGCCGCCACGGCAGCCGATTGACCCATCACCATATATTGGGGCTCCATTCGAATAGAACCATACGCTATATGTGTTGCAGATAAACAAACCGGCACCAATAGATTTGCACACTCTTTTATCTTAGGTCGTATGGACTGATAACTAATTGGATATATTCCTCCATTTGGAGTAAAAAAGGCTCCTTCTAACCAGACGCGGTTTTTGTCATCAATAAAGTGGGTGACTACATGTGAGTCCATGGAGTATGTTCCTAGGGCTATCGATTCAGGAGCAATTATTGTTCCCATAACATTGTGTTCGGTCATCACATAATCACTAATCATTCGTCGCGCTTCCCTAACATAGATTTGTGGTGGAAAATTTTGATTACTAATAAATTCATCACGAGGAAGACCGTATTCTTCCATTATTTTTCGAATATGTACTGGAACTCTGGGATCATGCTGAAGAAACCAGACTTTTCCTAAAGCGTAGTCTTTATGGAGTTGAGCAATGCTATCTCTAGTCTTATAATTACCTTCGGGCCAGGCGCTGTTGATCCCAACAAAATCGCAATGATTTATGTCTGTCTTTTTATTTGGTAGTGGAGTTACAGTAATAGTCTTTAACAAATCGATACAAGGATTATTCTTAAATACTCGTGCATAATGTTCAAACCATAAAGGGTTATAATTTGAAGGCTTCTCAATCGTTTTGAAATTACGAAGATTATTCGATAATGTAAATCTGTAAGTATATGCCTGAATTCTATTATCTGCAGATCCATCCGGTCCAGGTGGTCCAGAGTCAATAAAAGGTAATAAACCAGAGGCCGAATCCCCCTCAATAATAAAAGGGTCTATTGAGACTTCACTATTCCCAGTATTGAAATCAACCCCCAATAATCCTGTTCTTAGAACGCCGTTCCAGGTTTCATTATATTGATTGTTTGATTCCCTACCTACTGTATAAGAAACTCCAGCTTTGGCCATTAAATCTCCTTCGTAGGTAGCATCAATAAAAATTCCACCTGATACTTTCCGACCACTCTCCATTATTATGGACTTGATTACATTCCCTTCATTTGTCGTCTTCTTGTTCAGGTCGAGCCTTTCGTTATAAATGACCTTGACACCAGACTCCAGCAACATGTCTTTAAAAATATTTTTCGCCACATGAGGCTCAAAAACCCACATAATTTCTAGGTCATCATTTTTTCCACCCCAAACGCGCTTTATCTTATTGTTGCCATAATACCTGTTATTTTCGACTTCAAAATAACTTTCGGGTGTGGTGTAATTCCATGCATAAGGATTTAAATAATATCGGTAAACCCTGGAGTAAAACTCTTTTGCAAGACCGCCAATAGCTTCTCTAATGTTCAAATCCGTAGCGCCGAGTCCCGAACTCACTAATCCTCCAATATGCTCATCAGTAGAAATTAGCGCTACATTTTTCCCCATTTTGGCTGCTTGCACGGCTGCAATTACCCCTGCAGAAGTGCCACCATAAACCACAATATCATAATATTCTTCTGCATTAATATTGTAAAATATGAAGATGAAAGGAAATAGAAAATTTAAAAAAAATCTTGATATCATAATTGTTAGCAATTTTATAGTTTAATTAGATCTCATCCAGGATTATTGCGACTTTTTCGCAAATTGAGTACAGATCATGCATGTCAGTATCTTTTGATTTTTTCAGAAATTTCTTAAAATACTGAATTTCAAACATATGCATATTCTTTTTAATTTGTTTTCAACCGCTCAACGAGATAATTCACTATATGTGAAGTTGTATCCATAGTTGTAAAAACAAGAGCAAGCGAACCTCCTTCTGATTTTCAAACAGAATGGATTACAGCAAGCATTTTCGTTGCTTGCTGGCTACCACTCCATTTTGCTTCCAATATTAGATATTCTCCATAGATTTGGAAAGTCCTTACCATTTCACCATAGAACAGATATTTTTTCGCTGATTCATTGGTTAATGATAACAGCCTTACACCTACATGTATATCTATATTTTTGCTCAAGTTTCCGGCAAATCCTATTAGTGAGTCTAGCGACAGGTTGAAAGGAGTTCCTAGCTAGGATTTGTTCAATTGCTTTCACGATCGGAGGTTAGCTCCACCCGAATAGACCTATGCAAATATCGCTAACAACAAAATAATCGTCCTCATCTCCTCTACCTTTGACGATAAAGATAAGCCTTCTGATGAAGACAACAACATCTTAAAGAATTTTGCTCGAGAGACCTGTAATTTGCCGAATATAATGTTTGAAGCACTTTAAGCAGGTGGGGATTGGAACCTTAAAAAGTTATAAAGATCGTACTATGAGTCTGAAGACTTCAACCATAACGGTACAGCTAGAAAGTAGAAGAATCAATAATCTTCAGTTGAGATCTCCTCCCATTTTCTGGACACTGCTATTTTGACGAACGTGGCATTTTCCTCTTGGTGACTACCCTCAATTATCAATTATCAACTTTCCAGTTTCTGGGGAGAGATCAGTACACCGATTGGTATTTGGTTTTTCCAAAGGTTTTCAAAGTGAACATGAGGCCAGAACATTGGAGCTCAAGATCAAAAAACGTGGAGCCAAGACATTCCTTGGAGACCAAATGTCATGAAGCGCATCCCGCCCAAGGCGGGAGAGTCGGGAGTTCGAATCTCTCCACCCCGACGAGATAATCAAAGAGTTGTGGCGAAGAATTGCTATGACTCTTTTTTATTTGCATATAATTTGCATACGGATAGACACTTTAGGATCAAAAAAATCAATCTTCATCAGTTGTTACTGTGCTGCTCATTGACAAGATAAGTGATCTGATCAAAGGTTGTACTTCTCCGGTGGATCAGGTAAACGCCCACTTCTTCCTTATGTTATCCTGGATCGTTAATCTTGAAAAAAATAGTTAAGCACCACCACTGCTGACGATGCTCGATAAACTCATGTTAACGAGTAATGAATAATCAGGCTCAAAAATCAAACACAATATCTTTCCAACCGTTCGATTCTCAAGATACGAAAGTCATTCTTGCCAATCTGAATCTCTGATGGAGTGTACATCCTCGATTCACGTTATCGGAGCCCAATTCATAGATTCTCTGATTTGACTCGTCCCTTACCAATATATTTACCTTTGGACTAACCAGCGTGGATTCAAGAAGCTTCCCGTAGTCACGCCGTGGGTCATTATAGTTCTGGCTATTCTTTTCATGACCGACCCTTGCGTTTCACATTAAACTTTTCTATCATGCGTGTATGCGGTTAAACACCGATCCTAGACTATCTGACATTGAATTGAAGAATCCGGCAAAGATGACCCTCGATGAGTTGCAGGTACTTCAGAGTAAGATCTACGAGATCCCACCTTACGAGTTGATCAAGCCTGAAGGTAAGCGGATGGCCAAATACTTGACCAAGGTTAATGAGGAGCTGGCTAGGAGGTTGTGCAGAAAGTAAATCTCCTTAAGATTAGGCAAGGGGCTCAATTAGATCAATATCTGATGAAGGTTCGAATCGCATATTCGTTTTTCAGGCAACCTGGAATTTCACGTAGTGGGATTGCTAGATTTTTTATATCTTACTGAATCTGAGACGACCTTGGAAATAAGCAGAAAAGATATGAGACAGATGTACGGATGCAGATATTGAGCTAAATGTGAAGTCTCCCAAGGAAAAATTGGTAGGGAAGACTCGGTTTTTCGACAGTGCTGATCCTCTGAATAAATAGGTTAACAGTCGCACGTTTTTATTGTCACCGGATACGCGTCTGGTTTTTGAGAACGATTTTATCCCGCAATGTGGCCTACCCAATTTTGACCCGTTGACCGATCCGTTATTTGTGTAAACTTAGGGCGTATCATGCAAAAACATTTTGGATCTTCAGCAAGGATCCATCATTCGAAAACGCAATATCTATGCAGGTCAATGCATCTTATCAGACATTGAGAAGGCTCTTGGGACAATTAGGCATAATGCTGCCGTTGATTTTATGGATCACCAATGGATTTACGATCGAGTCCTCCATTAGCCATTTTTACTATACTGAAGCAGGCACATTATTTACTGGCATACTGATAGCCTTTGGGTTATTCCTTTTCACCTACCGGGGTTATAGGAAGAATAAGATCCCCACTAAAAAGGAATGGATAGATGACAACAACCTAACAAATGTTGGAGGAGTCTTGGCCATTATGACAGGCCTGATACCCACATCTTTCGGCCATGATTTCCAAGAAGCTTGTGTGCACCCCCTCTGCCACAACAACAGTATATTTGGCACGGTGCATTTGCTGTGTGCAGCTGGATTTCTGGGTATTATGGGTGCCATGTCTATTTTTAAATTTACCATGGGCTCAAGAGTAGGCCAAGAATGGAAACATGGCCTCTACATAGCCGCCGGGGCTATCGTTTGGATATCGATCATCTTTATGGCTATCTATATCTATCTGAGAAATCACGACAAAATGCTGTTTGCCAATGGTGTGTTTTGGGGCGAAACGGTTGCCTTAATGGCCTTTGGCATCTCTTGGTTGGTCAAGGGTAAACCTAGTCAGATGTGGATTTTTACACAATTCAGCACCACAAAGAAGAGCCTAGATCATGCAGGGTAGTATGTCCTGAATTTACTAATTGTTCACTCCGCTCTCCTTAAGACACGTTGCATAGCTACGCTGAAGAGAAATCCAACTAATCAGTGCAAATTACTTTGGGTGTACATTCATTTAGTTTCTTCGCTTTTTTGGATTATAAAGACCGATCCCATATTGCGACAGTATCAATCTGGCCACCCATATCTGTGCAATTTAAATTCGGAACAAGACAAAACAATAAAGCTTCCCGCAAGCTCATATAGAAACTTTTGTGGCTCCCTGCGATGTCAACTCCAATTGCAATTTCTCTTTTCATTCTTCCCCGAATTTGTACTGTAAACGCAATTCACTCATTTCATTTTTCAATACTTCAATGGTGTTTTTGTAAGTGATATCGGTGTATAGATTTTCCATCTCATGGGGATCGTTTTTCAAATCATACAATTCCCAGAATTCATCACCATATAAATAATGGATGAGCTTGTACTGCTGTGTCCGTATTCCTTCACAAGGACCTATTCCATAGGCTTCTTCATAAAAACGATAATACATTCCATCTCTCCACCCTTCGGGACTTTGTCCTTTCGCCAGTTGCCTGAAACTTTTCCCTTGCATGTCCTCCGGAATTTCGACACCAGCATAATCAAGAATGGTCTCCGCAAAATCCAGGTTTAAGACCATCTTTTCAACATGAGTAGCTGGTTTAATTTCTTTTGGATAGCGAATGAGCAGTGGCAATCGCAAGGATTCTTCGTACATGAATCTTTTATCATATAATCCATGTTCTCCAAGAAAGAAACCCTGGTCGGATGTGTATATAATAATTGTGTTCTTATCCAGGCCAGTTTCGTCCAAATACGCCAATACCCTTCCAATATTTTCATCAACCGATGCCACACATCTCAGGTAGTCTTTGATGTATCTCTGGTACATCCATTCTTTTCTATCCTGAATGCTGCCTTCCACGGGCATCTCTCCAAATCGATACTCATAATGCAAGCCCCACTGCGAAGGGCCAACGAAAAGTTGATGGTTTGCAAGCTGTGGCGATCGTCCTTCAAAATCGTCATAAAATGTAGCCGGTTCAGGAATATTGATATCGCTAAACATATTGGCATATTTATCATCCGCTTCCCAATTGGCATGAACCGCCTTGTGATGTATCATTAAGCAAAATGGTTTTTCCCTGTCCCTCTCCTTGAGCCAATCTAATGCGATATCGGTGATGATATCTGTTACATAACCCGGATGTTTCTTTTCTACACCATTTTCGATTAATACAGGATTGTGGTATTCTCCCTGCCCGGGAAGTACATTCCAGTAATCGAATCCTGTTGGTTGACTTTTTAGGTGCCACTTGCCGGCAACAGCAGTCTGGTAACCGGCATTTCTAAGGTATTTAGGATAGGTATTCTGGAGGCCGTTAAACTTTTCTACATTATCTCTAACCCCATTTAGATGGCTGTATTTTCCGGTGAGAATAGCCGCCCTGCTCGGAGAACAAATACTATTCGTGCAAAAACAGTTTTCAAACCAGGCTCCTTCTGATGCTATTCGGTCAATATTTGGTGTTGAATTCATCTGGCTTCCATAGCAACTTATTGCCTGTGCAGCATGGTCATCGGCCATGATAAAGATGATGTTAGGTTTTTGTGAATCCTGCGTATTAGGTACTTGACAACCAGAAATGCTTAAGTCCAGAGCACAAAATAGTACGGCTAAAAATATTATTGATTTCATTTTTTTAGTTCAATGGACTTGTAATTATTTTATCTGTTAGTGTCTCCAAAACGGTGTGACTTGTCAGATTGAAAATCATTCAAATAGGACTTCATTTATTCCAAAACTCCCACCACTTCCGGATTGCTAAATAAATTAGTCCCTTCGGAAGCAACTGTTTTCAGATTATAATGCTGGTCATCGTCGTAATAATCTGGATATTTCTTATCAACATTACTACTTATATTTTTAGCAGGATTAACTTCCACTACGGGAGCGCTTCCATTTGTATTATTTGTCATGATTGTTCCGGTTTCAATGGGCATTTACCAATTGATTTGAGTCTACGGCCATCTACATACTGGGAAATATGGCAATTTTTCCGCAGTTGCATACAATTTTGCAAAATAAACGCATAGCAATCAAGTAGTGAATCGCCGCATTTTGCACTGACTATCAGGGAATTAACAAATAAATTAGTATCTAACCAATAACCAACATATATATTAAATTATGCTTTGGGAGCAGCGGGTCGGGAGTTTGAATCTCTCCATACCGACTTGACTATCAAGGAACATGGAACATTTTATCGTCAACTCGCTGGAGTGCACGGGCCAATCATTTGGCACTTTCATAGTATTAAGGGATTTGAACTCACTTCATGGTAGAATACTTGCCAACAAACACTACATTGATGAGGAATTAGGAGATTATGAAAGTATTGGTAACAGGTGCCTCCGGAAAAGTAGGTCAACGTTTTATTGAACAATTTCTTCTGGAAGAGCGGTTTTCATCTTGGTCCATTCGTGCATTCTGTCACAACCGGATCATCCCAGTAATGCAACGCTTGGAAGTATTCAAAGGGGACATTTCCTCCCAGAGTGACGTTTCAAAAGCCATGGAGGGCATCACGCATGTGTTACACCTGGCAACAAGTAAGGAATCACCCGACAGCTTCATAGATACCTCCATCAAAGGAATGTTCTGGCTCCTCGAGGCATGTCGGAGGAGCAAAATCTTCCAGAGATTTGTGCTGATTGGTGGAGATGCATCAGTGGGTCATTTTTTCTATCAGCATCCAACACCCATTACTGAAAACCAAGGCCATTCTGCCTATCCCGGCTGTTATGCCCTGTCTAAGGTGCTTGAAGAGGTAATGCTTGAACAATATTACATACAGTATGATATTAGTGGATGCTGTCTGCGCGCACCTTGGATCATGGAAAAGGATGATTTTCGCTATACGTTGTCCTTCGGTGATGATGTTTTCGGAGGTCCGGTGTGGAGCAGTTACGTCTCTGTCGAAGAATCAAAAGCGTATTTCGAAAATAATACGATTCCCTTGATGCTGGATATTAACGGCAAAGCCATGCTGAGAAATTTTGTCCATCTGGACGATCTAGTGGCAGCCATACTTCTTGCCATTGATCACCCCAAGGCACACCAACAACTCTTTAACATCTGTATGGATGAACCCATAGACTATCAGAAAGTAGCTGATTATTTACGCGCTTCCAGAGGTTTCACTAGTGTTCCTATTAAGACGGAATTTAAGCCTACTTGGTTAGATAATACAAAAGCCAAATTTTTGTTGGACTGGCGCCCACGTTTTGACTATAGGAAAATGATAGACCATGCATTTGATTATATTCGAGATGAATCCGATCCCAGAGTCGTTTGGTATCCAGGATAGTAGATCATTGCTTTTTCACAGAAGTATTTGCGTTGCCAAGTGAAGTATTTGGAGAATTAGAGTACATAGAGTAGCTTGTCTTCCATCAAGATCATTAGATGAATAAAAATCTCTTCAAAATGAACCCAACCACCTTGACCAATTTTTCAGCTTCTTGCCAAAGAACATATACGCTGACGGTCGTGTGTCTCCTTATTTGGGGCACTTGTGGAACCGTGCTCACCGTAGCTCAACCCATCCATACCTTTGACATTGTACTCGATGGTGGGCGAGTAATTGATCCCGAGACTGGTTTGGATGAAGTACGGAATATTGGAATCCGTGATGGTAGAATTATGGCCGTGTCCTCGGAGGTGTTGACTGGGAAACAGAATATTGACGTTTCGAATCTGGTTGTTTCACCTGGATTTATCGATTTGCATGTCCACGGAATCACCAACCGAGAACAGGAATATCAAGCCCGCGATGGCGTAACAACAGCTCTGGAGCTGGAGTTTGGTGTGCCATATCTAGAGAAATGGTATCGTTCCAGGGAGGGAAAGGCCCTAATTAATTATGGAGCTAGTGTCAATTGGGCGGTCAATCGAGTGAAGGGACTAGATGCTATGGGGCCCGTATTCGAAGAAATAGAGCGGGAAATTTCAGGAGGTGACTTTCGAGGGTTTCCTTCGGTAATGAATCATTTCTACCGTGCGTTCTCCGTTGAGCTTTCGAAAATCAGGACAGTCGAGATGCTGAACGGAATAAGGGAGTCTCTGGCTGCAGGAGGATTGGGGATTGGTGTGCCATCGGGCTATATTGGGGGTGCCAGTAGAGAGGAGGTCTTTAGACTTTATCAGCTGGCTGGAAAAATGCAGGTTCCGATCATTAGTCATGTTCGTCCAGGGGGTACGATGGCAGTCCAACAGGCGATCTCCAATGCACTTCTTACAAATGCCCCATTGCATATCGTACATATCAATAGTGTAACCCGCTCCGAGATTGGACTGGCCATCGAAATAGTCCAAACAGCTCAAAACAAAGGCTTCGATATCACCACCGAATTATATCCCTATCCCGCTGGTTCTACTGGTTTACAGACAGCCATTTTTGATGAGGGATGGCAAGAAAGGTTGGGTATTAGCTATGATGCAATCCAGTGGGTAGCCACCGGAGAACGACTCACCAAGGAGACCTTTGATAAATATCGGAAAGAAGGAGGAATGGTGATTTCCTATACTATGAAACCTGAATGGATCCGTTTAGGCATAGCCGCAAAAGATGTTATGATTGCCTCTGATGGCATGCCTTATGCAGCGTTGGCACATCCCAGAACCGCTGGCACTTTCTCTAGGGTCTTGGGCAAGTTCGTCCGTGAGGAGGAAGTTGTGACCTTGCCTGTAGCACTAGAAAAAATCACTCTACTACCCGCCAAGAGATTAGAAACGGTGGCTCCAATGATGCGATATAAAGGGAGAATTCAAGTAGGCTGTGATGCTGACCTTACCATTTTCGACCCCCAAACGATTATAGATAAAGCCTCCTTTGAGAGAGGGCTGGAGTTCTCCGAAGGGATTCGATATGTAATGGTTCAAGGCGTACTGATCGTTGAAGATGGCAAAACTGTAAAAAATGTTTTCCCCGGTCAGCCTATTCTCGGCAAGTATAAAAAATAGATGCCCTAAATATTCATCGTATGTGGTCATGAAAAGCATACCTCTAGTTCGGTATTCACGACCCTTAAGTTATTCATGATGGATCATTGGTATTAAGGGCCGGTCTTGGCATGAGTAGCGCAGCAATTTTTTGGTGGGAAGATTCTTCCAAAGTACTGCAAGCATCGGCAATACCAGGTTGTTCCCTCAATTTGATTTGCTGATCAACCTGATCGAAATGGTTGTACTGGGCATAGAGCAGCTGGTGCATAAGTATGGTATCGTCGGAAGGATAAATCTTAATCGGTTTATCAAGGAGTGGCACTAATTCTTTTTGCAGTTGATCGTAAGATCTGGCAGCAAGGGCATGCAGTTCTTGCCTTTCTGCCGAAGACATCACAAGTATTGAGCGCACTAGCAAGGCCAGGTTCTTCCGTCCCATCGCCTGTAAAGGTGGTGTAAACGTATCAGATTCCGAACACCACATGCGCTCCCAAAATCTGAAGAGGATTACATACAGCATCTCGATGAGGCACAATGTGTGTCTTAAGTCAAGTATCTGAGAATCCGCCAAGATAAACAACAACGTCTGATCATCGGTCCAGGCATAAGAAAGTACTTTGCCTGCTGTCATAAGATCTCGATCAATTTGCATCTCTTTATCCGGTTTCGCTTTCTTCTTTGTTAGACCTAGCATATTTGATCGGTAGGGATGCATGCTAACAGCTTTCCGCTCGCCTGATATCGTATATATGGAAGCAAATCTGGCATCAACTTCTTTGGGAAAACGCACGCTCCTATACACATCTTCTAAGATGATCGGGTGAAAAGCTCCACTTTTTCGAAATATGAAATGGCTTGGCAAGACCCCAGATTTCCGCACATTGATCACCAACTGGGGATTCAAAGACGTCAATGCCTGTTGTAATTCTCTGGGGCAATTTAGACTCACGGATTGCACCCTTACCGTATTGATTAATATCTTTTCGCAGAGAAGATCCCTAACGCGATAAAATTGAGCGGTGGTAAATCTGCCATCAAGCATAAGTGCTACCTGGCGATCAAACTTTCGGAGGTGATCCAGCAATGGTTCGATTTCCCGATGCCAATTCTTCCGAACTGGTTGGCGGTACCCATCATCGTCGTAGTCGTAATCTGCGTAATAGTAGCTATCTGGAAAGTTCATAAGGTGTTTTTCAAAATATTCGTTTGGCAACATAGGATCCGATTTTGGTAGCGAGGCCCATCAAATCTGACAGTTCATTGGGCTCTACATAGATTATGTGGTCTACAATACCCCTGAGCGTGCTGGTACCTTCTGGTCGGAAACTCACTAGTGTCACCTCAAAATGATCATTGAACCAATCGTTGTATCCCTTTTTAATCATTTCGGTGACCTCTTCTAGAGGACTGCAAAATCTTGAGCCGGGAAACGATTGACAAAAGCCTTCATCTGTAATGAAAATCAAGTGGCTGGATCGGCAGCGATATTTCCGGAGTGTTCCCTTGAGGAGACTCCCTATCGCTAGGGCATCACGTTGACCTCCATAAATCTGGGAGCTAATGATCCGATCAAAGGTTTCTTCTAAGGTCGGTTTTGATGTACGGTCATGAAGAAAATCTAGATGATCAACCCCTCGACTACCATAAACCGCAGCTTCGATATTTAGGCCTCTCATCTGTCCAAACCTAATGAATGTCGCAGTTAAGAGTTTAGCCATTTCAAATCGATCACCACCCATGGAGCCCGAGCCATCATATAATATTTGCAAGACCGGTTTACCATCGAATCTTTTTTCACGGAATGGAACTCGATGCTCAAAAATTAGAGATTCTGTTCGGAAGAGCGGCAGCATCTTGGCATTCAGTCGAATACCAGACTCAGACCTTTTCCAGGATAAATCGCTTACTTCATGTTCATATAATACGCTGGACAATGATCTAGCTACGACCTCTGTGTGGACCTTCATTTTTTCAATCCGAAAAACATCTCCTGTGGGAGGTACCAGACGTTCGACCACAGCACCCGATACCTTTTCATCTCCAAAAGATACTTCAAGCTGAACAACTTCCTCCATTTCCAGTGTCATGGAAGTCGCCTGAAAGGGCTCAATTTCTAAAAGGTCGACACGAGGTGCTTCACGCTCGGAGGTATGATCAATTGATTCCTCAATGGCCTTCATTAAATCTGCGATTGCCTTTTGGTCAAAAAGATCTTTTGCAGTCTGCTTTGCTGTATTCATATCAGTACCGATGATCGGAAGATCAGATGATGCTTGTTGGTTGTTGCTACTCATCAAACCACCTTGCTCTAACATGATCACTTTATGACAATCATTGTCTGTGGATTCAAGATCCTCGTAAATGACCTCTTCAATGGGAAAATATCCTTCATGCCGCATTACAGCCCGATCGAGAAGCTCTTCACAGCAGGCATCGACGAACCTGCTGGCAGCTAGCCTGTATGTTTGGAGGCTTGAGAAGACACTTGCAGCTGATAGATACCGCTTTTTGAGCTTTTCGGCGACTTCAAAAAAATTACGCTTGATCGAAATAAGTTCATCTGCCTGATGTTTCCACAACTTTAGATCGGAATAAAATAATGCGGCTAGCCATAACTTATCTAAGGTGACAATCTGCTCAATCTCTAGTGTGCTAGCGGACACACAGCGATAGGTCTCCAATTCTTCTGAGATGCTTGAGTCCGCTGTGAGCCAGTGAAAAAGAAGGAACTTATCAAACACCTTGAAAAAAGGATCGAGATAATGATATCCCTCCCCCATCCTACCGCAGATTTCACGAGAAGACAAGGTCCAGGATCGCTTGGCTTCTAAAAATAGGGAAAGCCCAATGTTGGCATCGGCCGTAAGTGATGGTGGTACTTGTTGGTAGAAGAAAAGCGTTTGAGGATTTGAGGCAGCCATATGATCAATCGTTCGGGCTATCCTCATTCGCTGGCGAGCAGCGTCCATTTTAGCTCGCGTTTTTTGAACAAACATTCGTCTACCTGCAATCATTACTGAATAAGGAACATCTGTACGGAAGCCATCTTCCATAGCAGTGCCGTACCAGGGAAATCTTCTCTTCATGGTTATGATGTTTTTGTGGAAGAATCGGAATCAACATCCTTGAAGTACTGATTCAATACCTGTACTAGTCCATTTTTCTCAGACACTGATGCACCGCCAAAAAATATCGTGGTGATCGCAGCCTTTATTTGATATCTGGGCCTACGAACCCATCTTCCAAGCGCCTTGTATTGGCGAAAAGTTGGAAAGGGCACTGACTTGTACTCTCCTTCTTGTTTCTTCGCTCGCAGGAAGTGGGTAAAATCCAAGAGCCTTCCCAGTTCCTCTTCTGGAATCGAGATCATCTTTCTTAGAATCTCCTTTTCCCTTTGCATTTCCAAGTATCCCAGAGTCAATTGGAGGGTGAATCTTGACTGTAAGGCTCCATCCAGATCATGCAAAAGATAATTGCCACCTTCTCGATCCTGATAATTCGAATCCATGAGTATGCAGGCATTGAGGCTACCCAGATTTTGGCCCCGATGATCATAGACTTGATCATTGAGAAAACTGGTCACCAATGCGTGCTGGACTGATGTGTGGGTTCGTCCGAGTTCTTGAAACCACATAATGATGTCGTGGTCATCGTTGAGACTCATAGCTTCCTTGGCAGCCTTCAATGGTGGTTGGTCCTCATCCAATGTGCGATTCTCCGCAATGGCTCGACGGGTGAATAGCTCATCAGGCCCTTGGTAGTGAACTAGGGGGATGGTAAAGACCTTCAACGACTGGTAATCCATTCCCATATTTGAGCAAAGAGACCGCCAATTACGAGGGAGAATATTACCTAAGGTTGACTTTCCAGTGCCAGTACCACCGCTAAGATGGATCACCTCACGGTTTCGGACACCATGTACGATAGATTCGAGAATTTCCTTTTTCACATAAAATGGCCCACTTCCTGTGGTTAGCGCAATCAGATCATCATCAGCTGACCTTTTCCATTTACTCTTAGAATTGACTGGACATATCATCTTTATAATTTTTATGATTTAGAAATAGCGAATAAGTATTCTAGGTTTTTGGAGGGATCCATCAAGTCAGGAAGTTGCCTAAGATTGGCCTTGACTAATGAAATCAATACAAGTTCACTTACGGGTCCGAAGCGCTGCAGGGCTGTAAGCATCTGTTGGAATAATTCTTCACTATCGCTCACTGCAATACCTCCGTACCGACGGCCATAGACCTCCAATGAAAGGGCAAGCAGTATTTCAGTAGAGACATTCTGATCTGGGAAAATACGGGTGACCGCATTCTCAATCTTCTTTGCCTCCTGCTCTGCCAAGTGTCCAAGGCATACCATAGAGAATTCGTGAGTGAGCGCGGTCTCACTTAAACGAGCGAGCACATCAATGCTGAAGTCGATATTACGTTGCCAAACACCAAGGATGTCAATCAATTTCCAACTGGTTTTGACGAAGTCGGCCTTCAGCAACCCAATTGACCTACGGTCATTTGTTAAGTGTGTGGCCAGAGCCCTCCAACAAAGTTGCTGGCAGAGAATACCATCACAAAGGATAACTAAGGGGTAGTCCCCTCGTATGATGCTTGATATTTCATGAAACCAACTTTGATGCACATCTAACCATTTCATCAATTTCTGATCATGGAATGGATATACATACTCCAAATTGGCAGTGCTATACTTCTTCTCTATGGCCAATTGGTCCAACACAGGAAGATCTCGCCGCAAAGCCTCAGTGCACTTCATACATGACTCCAACCAGCTAACTACGTAATCTCTGTCACCGACTTCCTCCGTGTCAAACTGAAATCTCAATTTGATTCGGGAGGGTCCATTCTGATCCTGATCGACGGGCAAGATGGTAAAGGGGTGATTTTGGAGAATGGCCAGATGCTTGCAGAATCTCTCTAGAAGACCCTTGGTTTCGGAATGTGTTCGCAGCACCTCCACATCGACTACCATAGTGCTGGAGACGATGCGACCATGTATGCCCAAAATTCCTTGATGGAATAAATTATCCGAAGGCTTGCAGATAAATGCATTTCCGGACAGTGTTTTAATCTGCGTGCCGGTGATGTTTTCGGTTAGTGCAGCGATGGTAGAAATGGCAGTTTCGTCCATGATCTCGTCCCTTTGAAAGGTAAAGATGAGGGAGATTCTGATCCCAAAAAACAGTTATGAGAAAAAGAGAAGTGTTGGACTACTTGGAATGAGTTCAACTTTTTTCCAAAGAGTTACAAGCAACCGAAACATTTGTTTTCAGGTAGGAATAGAGTAAATTAAGCGGTCAATAAACCACAGGCCATGGTAAAATTGAATCGAGCACAGTTATATTATCTTCTCTTGGAATTGGAAAAGAAGTGCGAAAAGAAACTGGGAAAAGCATTGGACAACTCCACACAACATAAGTACTTCGGCTATAGCAATAAAATTGAAATAAATAACCAACAGCCGCCATTGGGATCAATTGCTCAGATTGTCCGGAGTACTTTAATGGAAGAAAAATATATGAAACAGGGTTTTGATATCAACGAGATGATTCCTGTATTTGAGACACAAAGCTTAATCAATGCAATGAGAGCTTTCAATCGCGGTTCAACAATCCTTTCTCTTACGTTAAGATATTTGATGGCCTATCTTTATTTTATAGGTTTCTATAATGAAGTCGAGGGGGATCAATATGCTTCCTGCAAAAAAGGTTTGGATCGGTTGGTAAAGCAGTACAAGAATATCCCCGTGCCATCTCAATACCATCCAACGAACTCGCCAACATCCGGTCCAAGGAGTAAGAGCAAGTCTGAGGATAAAACGACTCAAACGGTTCGTGTTCATTTTCAAGATAGCCATTGGTACTACTATTCTTTCAAACCGCATAATAACGAGATCATCAGAGCAGTACTTCACATCCATCATATCGAAGTGTCACCGACACAAATCTTTCGGGGAGAAGTCGACTTAGACAATCCAAATCCTGGTTTCCCTTACTCAGGTAGTATCGAAGTCATCCTTAATCGCAGGATCATTCGACTCGAATTAAGAACAAACAGTGGTAAAGGAATTACTTGTTATGGTTTCGCTAACATGGACAGTAAAGATCCTGTGCAAATAATACTGGGAGAGATGCTTGCGTATACAGACCAAAACGAGATCTATTCTGCCGACGTCATTCTACAAAGGACTGATGAAACTGCAGCAGGAGAAATATTGCCCTGGAACGACCCAAAAATTCCTGACAGTATTAGAGTATTCTTTTCATCTGCATTGTACAGCCAAAGCAAAGTGCCACAATATATTAACTCCCTGGAAGCATTGAACAAGTACAATAATTCGCAATAAATAGCTGGTCAACTAACGGATGAAACAATTCATCAATAAGGAGCATAACAACGTAAGCCTTCTACTAGATTATTAACGACAACAAACTGCTAGATTCTATCCGGCATCCACCCATATGGGGCTTGACCAGGCAAATTGTCGATTGGCCTGAGTCACGCGGACGTAATACCATGTGGTTTTGTGGCCTTCATCCTGATCAACGAACTCGAATTTTGTCTTGTAGTTTTCCTCAAAAACCGGTCTGTGCAGAAGAGCCGTCTCTTTGGGAAATCGACCCGTCAACAGCACTTGGTTACTTTCACACAATTCTCCAAGCGTAAATTCCCAACTTTTTTCTGTTGGAGAGGTGGTCTTGATTCCTAATTTAGTTTCAGGGCCCCCACTTATTTTCAGGGCAATGCCTTTTTGCGCTTGATCCTCAAATTCCTGACGTCGAGCGGTAAATGATTTAAGGCGAATACCTTGTGTATGCTGATCCAGCATCTGGTCTCGGTGCAACTCTTCAAAAGGTCCGGCGCGAAATGCTGGCTGTACCGACTCAAGTATACCATTTTCCAGATCAAACTGAATATCCCAATCGGTGACCGTAGCCATATTTAAATCGGCCCATGGTCCCCATCCATACTCAAACCAGATAATGACAGGTTTATTCCAGCTCTCTTGTGAATTTGGCCTATCCACGGGAAAATCGCGATAAATCACTCGATTATTTTTGACAACTTCTACCATGTTGACTTGGTCCCATCCGGTGACATCAACAGCAATTTTCCGCTCTCGGATAAAGTCAATTTCCTGGCCCATCATTTTTCCGTTGAGGGTCACATCTAGTAAGATGCGATCACCCGTAACCGCATAAGTACGACGATTCCAGAAGGCGTCGAAAATCGACTCACGAGATAGGTCTTTGGCCAAGACTACGGCAAGTCCCTGTGAATAAGCACCAGGCTTCCCCAAATGATCGTCAGTGCTGGCTATGATTCCAAATCGATCACCTTGTGAGAGCCGGTACTGGAGTGTGTTCTGCGTCCATCTACCGCCCGGTGAATGCCGAATATAGGGGTATGGTCCTCGATCAGAAACGGCATTGCCCCACTCTGAATAAACTTCTAATAAAGGCGCCAGTTTCGGATCTCGCATCTCAAAATTGGCTCCTCTCCTTCCCTGTATATTAGCGGGATGATGGGGTATCATAATGGCTCCTGACCGCCGAACAAAATCTTGTAGTTCACTTAAGCTATTTGCCAGATAGAGCACTGGATTTTCATTTGGAAACAATAAGTGATAATCTCCCATACTTGAAGAGTGCCATTCATATGCTGGGAATGTGATAAATTGTCCAGGTTTATGAAACTCCCGCACGATGGACAAGACGTCTGGCCATCGATCTTTTGTCACTTCGAAGCCGTGATACCACTTTTCTTCAATAGCGCCCTCATACTTTTCAATATCGTGCCAATGAGCGTGCGGTGTGAGTGCATAGAAATCCAATCGTTGATTTTCGGCAATCTCAAAAGAACGCCTCAAACTACCCTTCGCATATCCAATCGCATTGTGATTGTGGACATCTCCAAAATAGTGGTTGTACGTTATGTCTTGCTCGTCACCCAAAATCTCCGTAGCACTAAGGCCGGACCCTATTAATCTATTGGTTGATAGACCTAGACCCAGACTAAAAAGTCCCATTTGCTTCAGCAGCTCCCTGCGCGAGTATTTAAATTTCTTCATCCGGCCTTCATCTTATTTTTGGCAGATCATCAAACCAGTTGGATAAAAATTCTCTTTGAGATCTTATAATCACAAATGCTCAAACATGGCCTCATAATGATCCGAAGGCATAAAAATACCTCCACTCTGTTCATAAAAGGAAGCACCCGTGTGAAAAACACCATCTCTCGCAACAACCCATTCTGCGTTCTTCGAAGGATGATAACTCATTAATTTATCCCATTCTTTGTAGTACTGGTGACCATTAGTCTCTTGAAGACCTACGCCAACACCCGGAAATAGTGGAAGTCGGGCAGCAATATTTTTATTCCATTCTGCCAGAATCGGACCGACGGTCAAATCGGCACAGAAACAGGGTATACCCTTTTCATAGGCTAATTGTGCAATCTTCAGGGTCATACTCAGCGTCTTTGCAATGGCTTTTACCGCAAATGCATTATACCCCATTTCGATGCGTCGCTCCGCTTCTTCCACGGTGTGACAGCTTTCATCCGATGCCACCCGCACTCCCATGTCTCCAACATTAGCTTCGTACGGCTCTGGGAATGGTTCTTCCAGTACAGCAATCTGATCAAATGCCCTGATCTTTTTCGCGTGATCAAGTAGCCTCAACAAAGTTTCCTTTTTGTGATAGCGGCCATTGGCATCAAAGTAGTACGGTATTTTGCCATTGCTGGTATACTTCGTCTCTCGTGACCCAATCGCTCTATGTAGTTCGGTCATGAACTGCTTGTCTTTGTCCAACATTTCTTCTTGAGTCCCTGCTGCTCCAATCTTCAATTTCAATACGAAAAAACCAGCATCAACAGCGGCAACGAGCTTTTCTATTTTGGTGCCGGTTGGAAAAGATGGAATACTTGCTACACCCTTATGTTTTTCTCCTATGCCTTGCCTAAATTGGGCTGGGACCATGTCATCAAAAGTTGCGAAATTGTTTTCTGCTGCAAACAACAACCAGGCTGCATTATCCACACTCACCAGTGCATTCAATGCAAAAGTCTTGCTCAGCTCTGGATTCTGGGTAACTTGCTTTGCATAAGCATAGACCTCAGGAAAAATATGTTCTTGCAGCTGAATCGGGTCGGTGAACGTCTCACCTTTGATCAATTGTAGGGCATACTCACTAATCGAAAACATCAAGGCATTTGCACCTGCTTCTGTATGGGCTCTTGCCACGTTACCATCAGACCATAGGGTGCCTTGTGGTCCCAGCCCAACTTTACGAATACCGGATTCACTTTTCAAGCAGGCTATTCCGGTCCATTTATCCGTCGTTGCCCCACCTTTAAATCGATATGGAATCAGTTGTTCACGTTCAAAATTCGCTCCCACCTGCTCAATTTTAATTTGTTTCAATTTCTGCACTCCTGTCAAACCACGAGCACCAACACAAGTAGTTCCGATCAGACATGAAGCCAGCACTCCGGAAGTGTTCTGCATAAATGTTCGACGATCAATAGATTTCTTCATTATGTTACATTAGATGTTAAAGAGAATAATTCAGACCCTTTCCCCTTATCAATCGTGAATTTTCACCTGGACTTGGCTTCTTATACGTTTAAGTGAACCAAAGAGGTCTAAAAAATCGAATCGAGGGAGCAGGATCATTATCCTTATACAGCAATTAGGGACCTCAATATTTAGCGGCAAAAGCATCCGCATGGACATTAATCTGCTCTTCTGACAAATAAAATCCAGAACTGATCAATACCCGGTACCGGAAGGTGACAGAAGCTCCTGACTTTATTGAAAAGTTTACCATTTCCTCGTTTCTGGTAAAATCCTTGGCACCCAAAGGATTAGCCGAAAAAAGTCCGTATCCTCGGGCATGCCACCATGTCGGATAGCTTGGATTGTCAGGATGATCACAAATCACCAGCGATATCTTTCTACCATCGATAGTCCCGGACAGATCCATCCACCGGGCTCTGGTTCCCCAAACTTCCAGTCCGCTGATCCCTTCACTGCTTCGGTAATTACCGGAGATATCTTCCTGATTTGCAGCCTCGACTTTTTCTGGATGTCCGTCAGCACTATATAATGTCATCTCCCCCTGTGCCGGTAATTCCAATTGCCGGGCCACCCGAATGCCAAACATACCTTCCTTGGTATCTGGTAAGGATACATCTTCTCCAGAACCCGCAGTTAAGGTAGTAATCCGATCAATGAACTGGACAGAATCCCTGGCGACAAAATGATATTCCGTGCGCTCTTTCAAGACCTCAGTGCCTACACTATCTGCCCAGTTCTCAGAAGTTATCAAAATACCTTCAGCGGTTCCCTCCGACAAGCGATCAACTTTCTGGTGCTTTATGAATCCGCCATTCGAATTCTTCGTTCCCAGACCACGCGAACCGTTCCCCCAAAAGTCCGTGCCGTTCACATTACCATAGGTCAACCACATCCCAATCTGGTGCGGGTGATCAACTCGTTCTCCGGCTCTCGGATTGAGTGGAAATCCCCGAGTAATTTCCGTACCATCGCTGGTATAAATCGGGTATAATATCGGTTTGGTCAAATTATCGTGCCACCGAAAGGAGGTAAAGAGCTTGCCATCGATGTTGACATTAATGAGCTTGTTGGCACTATCTGCTTCAAATAAGACTTGGGGGCTCGCATCCACTTTGTCCATTGCCGCGGGCTTTGAAGTACACGCGACCGCAACTAGCAGTACATACATTAGCCAGTAGATTGAGTTGGAATTCATAAACGACTCATAAAAAATTTATAAAAGTAAAATCAGACCTCCTCTGGCACCACATAGGGCGGTCGGTACTGCCGTGTCAACATTGCATTGGCTGCTGGATCATCCATAAATAACTCCCTGTCCATATCTGCTCCCATAAAGTTCATTTTCCGATCCAGTCGATAAGAGATGTTCGCCAGCAATGGAAGTGCCGTAGAGAAAAATCCCTCGCGAATATCGCAATGCAAGTCTGCATCCTTACCAGATCGAACCGCATCGATGAAATTTGAAAAATGGGACGTATCACTACCACCGGTTAATGAAATATCGTCATTGCTCCCTCCAGCTTCTTGGGAACCAGAGAAGGGTTCCTCTTCTCTTTTCCGAAATGCTTTCCAGGTGCCTCCATCAATCTCCAAGTATCCTTCCGCACCGTAAAATACATTTCCTATCCGTGTGCTGAGACTGGATTCGGCATTCGAATAGCGACCTCTGGTCTCAAACTCCAAGATAGTTCCATCTTTGTACTTGAACACTGAATTTTGGGTATTGGGAGTTTCTTGGGCACATTCATCTGGGTCAATACCATAGATGCCTCCAGCAGAATAAATTGAGATTGGATGTTCATTCTTATTGAGTCCCCAGCGAGCGATATCAAACTGATGTGGTCCCTGGTTACCAGTGTCTCCGTTGCCTGTGTCCCAGAACCAGTGCCAGTTGTAGTGAGCGCGCTTCTCATTATAGGATCGCCAGGTGGCAGGCCCAAGCCATTGGTCATAATGCAGCGAGGATGGTGGATCGCTATCTTTAGCGATCCCAAATGAGTCTCGCGGTTTGATACAAAGTCCCCGTGCCATGTATACTTTTCCGATACCTCCGTCGTGCAAGAATTTCATGGCTTCCATAACATTGGATATTGACCGGTTCTGAAAACCAACTTGCATCCTCCGATCGTATTTACGAGCTGCCTCAATCATTTTACGCCCTTCCCTAATATTATGCATAGCAGGCTTTTCTACATAGACGTGTTTTCCGGCCTGACAAGCCCAGATGGCTCCCAGTGCATGCCAGTGGTTGGGAGTGGCAAATGATATGGCGTGTATATCAGGGTCCGCCAATACCTTCTGCATATCCCACTCAGTCACGGGTTTTTCGCAGCCATTCTCAACTACCATGTTGACACGAGTCTGCAAAACCTCCTCATCGACATCACACAATGTGTTCAGCACAATGTTATGACTGTCCCTCAGCTTGCAATAGGCACTGATATGAGCTTGGCCCCTGCCCCGTATTCCAACTACGGCTATATTGATTCTTTCATTTGCCCCGACAATGGATGCGTACGATTTGGCTGTAAATCCCAATCCTCCAATGGCAACACCTCCGGTTCCAGCAATTCCCTTTTTGATAAATTCTCTTCTTTTTGTCATTATTAATGCATTTTATTTTTCCTAGTAAATTCCAGTTGTCAGAATCAGTACTCCGATTACCGGAATGTGGTCGTTAGTTATCGTCCCTTTTTTGCGAAATGCTTTGTTGTCATTTTCTCTAAATTTAGTCAAGCCATTCTGAGATAATCTTCCCTCGTTCGTCACTGGGAACATGGCTCATATTCCAGAATTCTTGTCTACCTGATCCCCGATATGTTCTTAAGACTTCGCTGCTGATACGCTCCATCCTAGCACCGTCAGCATGTAACTTGTCACCCAATAATGGATTCATGACCAAAACCGACTGTGGGCAAAGTGCTTGATAAATCTGTGTCAAGTCAAATTTTTCCAATACACCAGGCAGCAGTACCTCATGATTGAATTTCGGCTCTGTAACCTTGACCACACTTTCAAAGGAGAGCAAAGGTTCTTCAAATACAAAACCAGCAACATCATCACTGATAGCACCTGCAAAAGCCCCATAGAGCGCACACATCCCCACTCCCCATAATTTTATATCACGAGTCTCCACAACCGAATCTTTTAACCATGTCACAATGGCCAACACATCTTTCACCCTTTGTCCAAATATTGGTTTGCCAATCAGAAAATCCCAAAATTTATCAGCCATGTCGGGAGATGTCTCACCCATTCCACGCAGATCAACCAGGCAAAAGCTGTGGCCATCATCCAACATTCCTTCAACAACATCCGCATCCTCTAGCAATTCTTGTTTGCCTTTCTCATGTAGATAGAGGATCATGTCTCTCTTTACTGCAGTTGTCGCAGAATGTAATAATACACCAGGTAACAATATACCTGATTCTGGTGTCAGTACAAACGGACGAATTTCAACATCTCCAACCCTTCTCCTATCGAGGAAATCGCATATGGGGTGGACATTTTCAAAATTCATGTTTAGCACTTCCTCCACCAAAGCCGTCATTTTTGATTTGTGGTCCTCAACTGCCGTCTCTGTATCTATTTTTTCCCATCTAGCTTGACGGTCACTCAAATAGTCTAAAACCAGTTCTTTAGCCTCCCTACTTCCAGGCTCATGAAATACGCTACCAGCCTGTGTTGCCCATAGATCCTCCTCCCGCTCTATGGTGATCTTCTCCTCTGAGAAACTCGGCACTGTTGCAGCTGTCCATCGCGACATCCATGCATAGGTGATCTCACGCTGCTCCTGATTATAGTCATGCCCAGCCTTTATCATGGTGGTCGTAAATTTCTCAGGTACATTGTGAGCTGCATAGGACTTATACAACCAGGTGCTCAAATCCCATACACCCCGGGGAGGATTCAAATTATCGTCCGTGGTGGCGTTGATCAACAAAGGCTTAGGAACTTGCACAAACAAGGGATCACTGCGAGGATCAATACTACTTTCAAATGCACCGAAAAAGACTTGTTCATGATCGGTAGCAAGGTTGGCGTGAACCCTGTACGACCAAGTATTGGGATTGCATGTGGGAACGGCAACTTTAATCCGATCATCAAAAGGCAAAATATAGGTCGTCATCATTCCTCCACCAGAGCTACCAGTCATGCAGATTCTCTCAGGATCAACTTCTGGCCTGCTGACAAGATAATCGATGGCCCGAATGGCATCCCAAACCATGATATTAAAAATATGCGTACCACTGATAAACGCCTGTGTCCCAATGATCTTGTGCGTAGATAGTTTCCCTCTTTCACCTTGCCCCAACAAGTCCATGGTCAGTACTACAAATCCATTTTTCACCTGAGCAATACTCATCCTTTGGTAGCGCTCATTGGCTTTTCCATCTTGTGCGTGACCAATGACGTTAAGATGAGCTGGGTGTGGACCTTTGATATTTTTAGGCAAATACAAATTAGCACTAACAAGAAAACCAGGTCGTGATTCGAAAATGGTTCTCTCGATTACATAATCCGCTTTCTCGATTCGACCAGTTACACGTGCATTGAGCGGCGTGCGTTTTGGTAAAGTACCTGTCCAGGAAATCATTGAATCCCTTATGGTGTGGGCATGTGCATCCCAATCTTTGGCGGATCTAAATGTGGACAAAATGGAATCTCTTCTTACAAACTGGAGATCAACGATGTTGGTTAGATAACTCCGCATCATGGTGTCTGCAGGCACTCCTAAAACGGTGAGATCTTTCTCAGAAAGCGGGATTTGCCCAATTACAACAGTTTGCAGACAGAGTGATGTAAGAACCAACTTTACAAATGCATGCATGCTACAAGTTAGCTATAATGCTTTTGTCAGGAGAATGGTCAGTTGGGTGCAAGCCCTGATCACCGGTTGCCTGCGAAAATCCTTTATGGTTCAATTGATATCTTCTGGTTCAATTGATTCTAATATCAGAAATAGAGCTACTGCCAGTTTAAGATCCTGAGCGCGTTACCCCGGTATAAAGCTTCCAGACTATCTGCAGTCAAGCCGAGGCCATAGTAAGGCCACCAGATCCGGCCGGTCATATATTCATCATCACTTTCTAATAATCTCCACCAGGCTAGATACATGTTTTTGTCCATACCCATATCGGTGCCAAACAAAACACGATCATGAAATCGTTCTATGAACTTTTTAGTACCTCGCGGCATTCGACCCATTTCGTAATCTCGGGCAGAAATATCCAGAAAAAGATTAGGAAATTGATCCAACAGATTGGATAGACGCTTGAGATCATTTCCCTGGTTGGCCAGATGACAGGCGATAAAAGTAGTTTCAGTATGTTTTTGAAGTAGGTTTGGCAGATGTTGCAATATCTCTTCATAAGTCTCCCCACTCCCTCCGTACTTATTATATTGTTGGAATATGGGTGTTCGTTCCTGAAATACATCTGGAGGTGTCCAGGCAGAAGGATGGTCTGCAATGTGGATGTTCACCGGGAGATCAAGTGCTGCTGCCTTTTGCCAAAAAAGATCCAATCGATCATCATCAGGATGCAAACGTGCTTCGGGTGCCAAATCAGGATTTCTTGTAAAGCCAAAACCCTTATCGCTAAGTTCACCTATTCCCCGTGCACCCATTTCATAACATCTCTCCAATTCCTGAGCGGCCCGTTCAGGATAGTCAGGGTCATCAATATTTGATTTATCAAGGCCACAAAATAATCTAAACTGCTCAGGATAGGGCTCCAAATACAAGTCAACCAATGCATCAAATTCACCGCCGGTGGCATTTGTAAGTATAATGGTCTTGTCAACACCTACTTCCTTCTGACTATGTACCCAATCTGTGATTACTGCCTTGATATTTTCACCCTCTTCTGCTTCAGGATATCTATGCGCATGGACGTCAATAACCGGGAAGCGCGCTTTGCTAATGATGGTTTCTTCCGCAATGACTGATCGACGAGGTGCATGATTCTTTACCAGGATATCATCCATAGGCCCAGGACCCTGAGACACTCCTGGCCCACCCCATTGTCCGTATTTCATCTGAATCCATTCCGGATCGGTAGGCCAATCTTTTTGCTGAGCCAACTGCCCTTCCTGCATGGAAAGACAAGAACTAAAATCTCCCATTCCCGTCGCAGCTGCTCCTACTCCGGAAATAATTCCAAAGCTGTTCCTAATAAAATTTCTCCTTCTTACAATCATGCTTTTTAAATTAAGATTATATGAATTGTAATTCTCCGGTCCGTTGGTCATAATTGCAGGACCGGATTTGTCCTGTTTAAAACCCAATAGTACCCCGACTGCTCATGTAGTTTTAGTTTTAATCAATACCGCTTCTCCCTTAGTATTATTTTTACTTCACATATCAAGTGACATATTTCATCTTTCGAAATAAAGGGTCTCATTTTTATATATCCTTTTCATTGAGTCCTTTAGCAGTTTGAAATGTCAGGAATCAAAAGGATTCAGCACATTCCACTGAAATATTGTACTTATCTCACATTATATCCACGTTATTGAGCAGACATCCAGGCTTAATACTCGAAGATATATACACTGGCACAAGCAATGGTATCTTCCATTTACTGGACCTGACGCACAATTTGATGAACGGCTTCTGAAACGCGGTCTTCAATGTCTCCAGCCCACCTCCATGCGGGATGACCGTACTCATCAATATGTGGACCTCCTTCATACCCACCTTCTTCCCACACCCGACGCGAAGGAATATATGCAACCATTTCATTAGTGTACCCACAGACCCAAGTTGTCTGCTGGTCAAACTCCTTCTTAAATCGCAAAGAATAGTCAACAACTGCCTCTCCTCCAATGCCTAGCAAGAGCAACTCACTACCGAACATCCAAGCCTGAACGGGGTAATCGTAGGATTCCTGAAATACAGCACCATCCCTAATATTCTTTAACATTCGATTTGCCCATCTGGCATGCAACTTATCTTTGCCATTAGCGATCGGTACAAGTTTTTCCTCAGTAATCAATTCCTGATAGGCCAGAGGAACATACTGGAATGCAGACCTGATATCTGAGGATATTTGTTCCATAGGGCCATCTAGGACAAGTTCAACCGCGTCTGACAATTGTTGACCGTATTTCTTACATAGCTGCACCGTACGTCGGGGTATGGGATTTTGGTCTCCTCCGCACGCATTAAAGAACATAGCGGCAGTGCCGGGATGAGATGCTTCCAGATTAATCTGTGCAAATCCAGGGAAGTCTCCACTCCAGGTATTGATCGATAACGTGGTGGGATGGCATGCATATCCAAACAAAACACCGATCAGGTTTCCACGCTCGCCTTTTATGGCCATTACTGGGACATAATGGTCTACCGCTCCTTCCAGGGATTTACCTTCCTCCAACAGTTGTGGAACTTCCGACTCTACATTATCTCGCCGATTGACTGCAAATGTACATTTTCCCTCCCCCTTAAATAAGGTTGCTTGCTGCCAATTTTGAAGCGCCTCTCCTATGGCCTCCACCACCTGATCCTTCATCCATTCGGAATACTCCGACACCAATCTCCGCTGGGTTTCATCACTGGGATAATAATCAACGAGATCATCCTGCAGGCAAGGGCCGGAGTGGTTATGCGAAAAAGTCAACATAAACTCAGAGCGCTCTAAGTCAAATTGCCGATGTACTTCTGAAAAAATCTTCTCGTAAACGGTCTTTGACATACCCTGATTGTCTGTGGTTGCCATCACAATGCGCTTGCCGGTATGGCTCCTAAATGCTAGTACCTTGACAAAGAGATCATGGATCTTTCCATATGCTATACGCTGGGTGCCATATCCGGCCAACCAGACCGAAGTCTTAGGTGTGATTTTTCGTCGACCAATCCCCACCTGCCAAGACATTTCCATGTTCACACCATACCCGTTCTGGCTCGCAAGGTAGCTCGATGCACCAACCATGCTTTCAGTGAAGACAATGCCGCCCGTCGCGGAAGTGAGTGTGGAGAGAAAACTCCTCCGAGAAAATTCACGCTTCATCAGTTAATCTTTTAGGCTTACATCCTGTACAATGGGTAATCATTAGAAAGAGCAAAATAAGGGAATCATTTCTTTCATTGAAGTGTCTTATCTTGTATTGCTGCAACTAGAGTTTTTAAAAAATCAAGCAATCTATGTTAATGATAACGGTGGACGATTTTTTTTAATAATTACCTGATCTGCCATATCTAAGGAAATACATATCTCTTGATTTCGCTTAAGAGATCTAGATATTCTTTCATATCCAATTAATTTTCCACCCATATCCTACTTTCCAATTTGATTCCAAAGCCGATAAGGATCACCATACTTCTTTTGTTCCTGAAGCAACAAATCCTCCAGCTCTTCCAATTTGTCTGCAAACTGATCATCTTCGGCTAAGTCAACCTGATTCGGATCGGGCACATTACCCGTCATTCTAATTATGTTGAGGTCCTGATGCTGAACTAATAATTCGTTGGGATTGGTTTCGAGATTAAAAAGCTGCGTTTCTCGAACAGCTCCATTGTAAACATCGTATTTTATGAGTTTCCATTTACCGCTTCTCACTGCGCGTATTCCAGGTCGGGAACCGTTGCCGGAACCACCGAGATGTTCGGCAAAAATATTAAAGACTCCGTAGAGCACGTCCCTAACCACTTCCTTTTCTCCTCGAAGTACAGGTAGAAAACTTAGTCCGTCGCAAGTCGAGGGAACATCCATACCGGTCATTTCACAAATGGTAGGCAAAACATCCATCAAATAAATATTACCGGGAGCCGTACTGCTTTGCTTAATTCCGGGTCCCTTCACGATCATGGGAACCCTCCAACTGTGTTCGTATAGATTTTGCTTACCTGTCAAACCGTGTCGTCCAATGGCAATGCCATGATCGGATGCAAAGAAAATGAATGTATTTTCCACCTCCCCAATTTCTGCGAGTTTTTCCAGTACCCGGCCTACCTGATTGTCGATATTCTCAATACAGGCATAATTCCTCCCAATTTCATTCCTAATCGTAGCCTCATCTCTTCGGGACATGACCCCCTGGACCCTGACCTCATCTCTACCATTATCATTTCCATGTCTAAAGGGATGCTGTGAAAGATAATTTATGGGAAGTGGAGGTGCGAGCGGATTGGGTTCTGCTGGAGGTTTATCATGAGCTCCGTACTTTTGATAAAATTCCACTTTCTCATGTCTTGGATCATGTGGATGCGAAAAACCCATATAAATCAGAAAGGGCTTTTCCTCTTGCAATGCATTTTGACGATCAAGGAATTCAACTGCCCGATCTCCGTGCCATTTGCTTCCACTGGTATCGTCAGCATGGACGCACCATCGCTCATAATTATGCTTAAAGAGTTTGTTGGCTGCAGCATAGCTAGTCCCCTTTTTACAGGTGCGAAAAGTGACATAACCCGCTTGATTGAATAAAGCTGGCATCAGGTCTCTGGCAGCATTCCTGTTACGTTCGATGAGATCATTGGCAACACTTCCCTCCGTAGTGTCGATATGATTAGTTGCCAGTCCAAGGGTATGCCAAACATGCTTTCCTGTCATGATTTGGATTCTTGAAGGGATGCAAACGGCACTCCGCCATGAACCCATATGATACGCTGATGACAAAGACATTCCCTCTAGGACAAGCCTATCAATATTCGGTGTATTACAGATCTCATTTCCATAGGCACTAAGGGTGAAAGGAGATTGATCATCCGTGATGATGAATACAATATTCGGTTTCTTTACATTAGTTATGACCCTGCTATCTACATCGCAGCCAGCATTGACCATCAAACATGCCAATAAAATAGCAAAAACTTGGGTGCAACCATGGTAGATTGTGAATTCGGAAGTAGTTTTCAGCTGATCGACCAACTTTTGAGAACAAAAACGCATATGCTCAATTTAGTCATAATTCTTCTGCAAGCTCCACCTAAAAAAAGACATTACAAATCATAGAGGATTTAACAGGTCCAGCCATTGAATGGCAATATTTGTTTTCTCAAGCTGGTCAGGATAGCACTGATGCTTTAGCTTGGAACGAAAGATTAAGAATCATGGTGCAAACGATTTCCTAAACAGCAAAAAGTAAGCGCATCCCACCCAAGGCAGGAGGTTTGGGAGTGCGAATCGCTCCATTCCGACGTGAGGCCAGTATTTGCCGGCCTTTTGTGTATTCGATTTGATTTGTCATACCTATATTCTACTCTCAATATCTTTGAATAAGCACCCCCCCTCTCAAATAGCAACTCCAACAGATCTTAGGTGTCACTAAGCTGTCTTCCTCCAATTCCTTGGGGTACACACCAGAAGGTTATCTTAGTAGAAATCAATTAGTGCCTTCCAAAATACTATTACATATTGTACTAATCTATGTACCAAGTTTCGAAAGTGAGCAGTAATATTCTAAACCGTATCAAATGAACTTTACCATAGTTGGGGCCAATGGAAGAAAAATTCGAAACTATCTTCTGGGTGGCTGGATCTTCGGATTAATCTATGGCTTAATTGAATATTTAGCGTATGAAAACCAGAGATGATCCCCAGTCATTTGCACCATTGTTGATCCGTGCGTCCTTTACAGGAGCATTGATTATGGGATCAATATCCATCTTTGAAGACTTTGTCCAAAACTGGTTTAGGAGAAGGCAATTTATATATTTGGTTCTGGTTCGTTCCTTTTGCTATACAATCATAATCTCTTTCTGGCTAACCATTACAAATTCAATTTGGTTTTTCATAAAAAACCCTACATACTTCTGGGAAGAACTAGCTTTCTATTTCACAGATGAAATGTACTATGTCAATCTCATTTCAGTCTTTCTGACAGCAATATTGGCCACAGGTTTAAGTGAGATAAACAGCCTTCACGGGAAGGGGCCGTTATGGAATTTTGTATTGGGAAGATATCACACACCAAGAGAGGTGGAACTGATTTTCTGTTTCATTGACCTTAAGGGCTCAACCACAATTGCTGAGAAATTGGGGCATTTACAATTTGCTATGTTTCTTCGGGACTTTTTTTTCGGATATCACTGAGGCAATAAAAAAACGGACGCCCCTATTTATCAGTACGTAGGTGATGAGATAATTTTAAGTTGGACCTATGAAAAAGGGTTGAAAAATAACAACATGATTAATTGTTTCTTTGGTATACAAAAAATCATTCAAGACTTAAGATCAGCCTACATAAATAAATATGGAGCTATTCCAACGATTAGAGCAGGATTGCATGGGGGACAAGTCATCGTTACTTGGATAGGTGAACTAAGGAAGGAAATCGTCTATGTAGGTGACGTACTCAACACTACCGCCAGAATACAGGAGAAATGCAAACGGCTTGGCAAGGATTTCTTGATTTCAGAGAAGTTACTTTTCAAGATGAAGAATTCGGAGGGCCTCGAAGCCCAATTTGCAGAGGAAACCGTGCTTAGGGGAAAAAAGAAACTTATTCGACTCTACAGTATAGAGATGGCCACTTAAGACTGATCTTTAGCCTTTTCGATTTCTGGTTACTAAAGTTGTATCTAGACTTCTACTAAACAAGGATTCTTCCAATCATCTCAGTACTAATTGATCTTTGCATGGATTGTGTTATCGAACATGAGCTCAGGACCATTTTGACCTGATACCTTTAGTAATGCAAGAGTATGAATCCAGGGAGTAACAGTAGATCATATTTTTTCATTGGTCAGAATGTAAACTAAAGGTTGTTTATTCTAGCTAGACTTTTCGTCACTAGTTTTTATTCATCATTTAATACCAAATATACCAAATATGATTCGTCAGTTGTTCAGGTTTAGTTCTAAGAGTGACGAATGCTATGAATCCTAATCAACTGCCTGATTTGCGAAGTAGAAAATTATATGGAGACTGATTTTCATGCTGAATTAATATGCTTCGACGCTCAGTAAGTTGACTAAATATCCAGCAGAAATCGAGAGTCCGAACATCGCCCCCTTGATCCTTCACACCTTACAAATCCAAGATGTATATTAATGCCCAGATAAAGTCCAAAAATTTTGGGATGGGCAACCCATCATTCATGTACCTTGCAAAAAAGTCGTCTTACTATGCTTCAATCCACAAAACCATTGATCAAACGCTTTCTCATTTTGCTATTCTCTTGGACTTTTGTGGTAGGGTATGGGCAGGTATCACACCCAATTTCTGCTAGCAATACGATTGCCATCGCTGCCACAGATGATATGGACCTCATCGTGCGTAAGGCGGCCCATGTCGTACCCACCACAAATCAATACGAAGCGCTAAAAAATGAGTTTATCGCTTTTATCCATTTTGGGCCCAACACCTTCACCCGAATGGAATGGGGCAATGGAATGGAGGATCCGTCAATTTTCGACCTCAAGCAGCTGGATACCGATCAGTGGTGCCAGGCGATGCAAGCAGCAGAAATGAAAATGGTGATCCTCACCGTAAAACACCATGATGGCTTTGTCCTTTGGCAAAGTCGCTATACAAAACACGGAGTGATGTCCTCCCCATTCGAAGATGGAAAGGGCGATGTCCTACAATCGCTATCTAAATCCTGTCAAAAATATGGACTGAAGTTGGGCATCTATCTCTCCCCGGCAGATCTGCATCAGATTGAAAATGAGGAAGGACTCTATGGAAACCTTAGCCCTTACACAGAAAGAACCATACCACGGCCTGTCGCCGGAAGATCCTTTGAGAACCAGACCACTTTTACTTTTTCAGTCGATGACTACAATGAATACTTCTTAAATCAACTCTTCGAACTACTCACCGAATATGGACCCATACATGAAGTTTGGTTCGATGGTGCGCATCCAAAACGGAAGGGTGGCCAGAAGTACAACTATCTGGCTTGGAAAGAACTGATCAATGCACTCGCACCAGAAGCTGTCATTTTCGGCAAGCAAGACATTCGTTGGTGTGGCAATGAATCTGGACGCACAAGAGATACCGAATGCAACGTGATCCCTTATCAGCAAGATCCCAACCAAATGAACAGCTTTGCAGACCTTACGGCACCAGATTTGGGCAGTAGGACACAACTCTCCAACGCAAAGCACCTACACTACCAGCAGGCGGAAACCAATACCTCCATTCGCGAAGGATGGTTCTATCGAGATGATGACAAACAGCGGGTGCGCAGTGCAGACGATGTCTTTGACATGTATGAAAGATCAGTAGGTGGAAACTCTACCTTTCTGCTCAACATTCCACCCAACAGAGAAGGGAAGTTCTCTCCCTCCGACGTAAGGGTACTCAAGGAGGTAGGCGAACGCATTCGGAAGACCTATGGTAAGAACCTGCTCACAGGGGCAGCAGGTCCGACAGATGTGCTTGATGACTATCTCTCCACCTCTCACCAGATGAATGACGGCAATTTGGTTATTTCAACAACACAACCAACGACCATCAATCGCTTCGTCGTTCAGGAAGCCATACGCACCCACAGCGAACGTATAGAGCAGCATGCATTGGAAGCTTGGATCGAGGGTGCTTGGAGACAAATCGCAGAAGCATCAAATGTGGGCTACAAAAGAATACTAAGGTTTCCGCCAGTTACTTCTGCAAAGTTCAGGATTCAGGTATTACAAGCTCGCCTCCAACCCGCCATTGCCCATATATCTGCGCACTACTATAAAGCTCATCCACCACAACTTTCCATACACCGAGATGTGCACGGGATGGTCACCATTGCAGCACAAAAAGATGCATTTTATTGGAAGCCCCATGGAGAGGATCCTGCTACCAACCTAAATGCAGGTTACCAGATCAGATATACGACTGATGGCTCCATACCTGATGACCGCTCAGCCATATATTCAGAAGCCTTTTTATGCGATAATGGGCCGGTGCAAGCCACCGCTCAGATGAATAATGAACTGGGTAGCATCGCCTCACAATCTTTTGGGCCCACCAAAGCAAATTGGATCCTTTTTGACACAAGCAATAGTGATGCACAATGTGATGCCAACCTTGCATTTGATGCAAATGAAGACACCTATTGGAAAGCCAGCGCACATCAAGGGAAGCATCAGTTCATTGCTATTGACCTGGGAAAAACATACAAAATACGTAGCTTCACTTACACACCACCTCAACAGTATCTAGAGGGTATGATAGAAAAAGGAGTAGTAAAAATCAGCACTGATGGTACATCTTGGGAAGTCAGTGAACCATTTAAATTTGGAAACCTCATCAATGATCCCACCACTAGGCAACATGAATTCTCGACGGCTCTCCTGGCAAGATACCTTCGAATTGAATCTATAGCCATTGCCGGTGGAGGTAAAAGTGCAGCCATCGCAGAACTAGATTTCTTACTGCAATAGTAGCAATATAGAATCCAGATCTTGACCATCAGTGATCCCCGTCATTGCAATTCGCTTGCCTTTACTTGAGCTTTAGCATGGGAGCTCTAAGAGCCACAAATCCAAATGTACAGACATGCAAAAGCTAGCGGAATCTGATCTTGTTCAACTTGATGTCGACACCCCTATTTGGGATCGCACTTTTATGGTAGCACCATTGGTGATAATTGGCACTCAGGAAAACGATGGATACGATTTGGCCCCAAAACACATGGCCACACCGATGGGATTTGACAACTACTTTGGGTTCGTGTGTACACCAAATCACGGCACCTATCATAATGTTAAGAAACACGGTTGCTTCACGGTTAGCTTTCCTACTCCAGATCAGATCATAACCGCTTCCTTGAGCGCTTCACCACGCTCCGGTGACATTTCAAAATCCGCAGGTATAATTGAAGCCTTGCCCATCGCTGAGGCCACGAGTATGCATGCACCCCTCTTATGTGATGCCTATCTGTATTTCGAATGTGACCTCTTTAAAATAGTAGATGGCTTTGGGGAAAACAGTTTGATCACGGGATCTATTCGGAAAGCATTTGTCCAAAAGGGGTATTTGAGGATATCCGAGCTTGATGAAGCAGATCAGCTGCAAAAGTATCCTTTGCTAGCCTACATCGCCATGGGCAGATTTGCAAACATCTCGAACACCTACAATTTTCCATTTCCCAAAGACTTTAAGCGATGAAAGATGATGCCCATACTGCCACCCAGGTCATGGACTATCTGCAATCGGTTCATGTAGAGATGGTGGCCTATCTTAAGGAGCTGGTCATCATCGAATCGCCATCACACGATGCCAGTGCTCAAGAAGATATGTTGCAGCGCCTTGCGACTTCATTAAGGGAATTGAATTTTCATACTGAATATGTGCCAGGAAAGGTGACTGGCGGATTTCTCTATGCTCGGCCCCACCAGCGGGATAAAACTAAACCCTTACAACTATTAGTGGGTCACTGTGATACCGTCTGGCAAAAAAACACCCTACAGCAGATGCCCATTATGGAAGAGAACGGAAGAATAACTGGACCTGGCATATACGATATGAAGGCAGGACTGACCCAGCTCATTTTTGCCCTCAAGGCCCTCAAAGCAAACGAGTTGAATACATCTCTTTGTCCGATTATTCTAATCAATTCGGATGAGGAAATTGGCAGTAGGGAAAGCAGCTATGCAATTGAGCGATTAGCCAAGGTTTCAGAACGTGCCTTCATCATGGAACCTCCGTTGGGTTTAGAAGGAAAACTTAAGACAGCGAGAAAGGGAGTGGGACGTTTTGAAATAACGGTGACCGGCAAAGCAGCCCACGCCGGATTAGATCCAGGAAAAGGTGTCAATGCGATCGTGGAACTATCGCACCAGGTGCAAAGACTATATGCTATGAATGACCTGGACAAAGGCATTACCGTAAATGTGGGCACGATTCAGGGAGGCATTTCTCCCAATGTGGTGGCACCCGAAAGCAAAGCAGTTGTAGATGTACGGGTGCGAAACCATCAGGATGGCATCACGATCACGGACAAAATTCTAGGACTAAAACCAACCTTTTCTGATGTGGAAATCAAGATCGAAGGTGGGATAGGTAGGCCACCGTTGGAACGAACTCTTCGCAACCAAGCACTTTGGCAATTGGCACAGTCAAAGGCCCTACTGCTCGGACTTAGTCTAGAGGAAGCGATCGCGGGAGGAGGATCAGATGGCAATACGACCAGCACTTACACGGCAACCTTGGATGGATTAGGAACCACTGGAGATGGAGCCCACGCCAGTCATGAGTACATTTTCGGAGATCAATTGGTTGAACGTACTGCCTTACTCACACTGCTGTTGCTATCTGATTCCATAGAAAAAGATCAATAAAATACCATGATAAATTCTCCTTACATCTTTACCTCCTTAACTAGAATTTCTGATCTCACTGAACGTGAATTCTCTGTCAAAAAGTTGAATCGAGAACACTGGGATACTGGTGACTATGTGGTCGCCAAGATCTTGGATCCCGGAAGTACGGCGCTTCAATTGGAACTTCCCAATGGCAGGATGCGAGGAGTTATTGGCGGTGAACTGGTGGTAGGTGTTTTAGGTGAACGCTACGCTACCTTGGAGGCAACCGGTACATGGCGCAAGGTGAAAGATGATCTCCATATGGATATATTGACTGGGGCAGGACTTATGGGAAAGATGACTTCTAAATCTCACTTCATGCCAAACATGATGTGTGTCGCTTATCAGGGGCATGTCTTGCGGCAGCAGCAAAAAATAACCATGCGCAGTTTTGTGAAAGCTGTAGACGAGATACCCTTTGAGACACCCGTGGTATTATTTGTGGGCACTTCAATGTCTGCAGGAAAGACTACCTCTGCCCGCATCATCACTAATTTATTTAAATCCGCAGGTTGTAAAGTAGTAGGTGCTAAACTAGCGGGGGCGGGAAGATATCAGGACATATTAGCCATTAAAGATGTAGGTGCCGACGATGTGATGGATTTTGTCGATGCTGGTTTACCGTCCTCGATCTATCCGAGAAATAAATATCGTGAGATCTTACAGCAACTACTCTCAAAGATCGCTTCTTGCCATGCCGACATCGCCATTATTGAAATCGGGGCATCCCCGCTAGAACCCTACAATGGTGACATCGCCATCGAAGCGCTACGCAACCACATTAGATGTACCGTTTTAGCCGCATCAGATCCCTACGCCGTACTGGGACTAATGAATGCCTTTGACCTAACCCCAGACATTGTCACGGGCGTCGCCACAAACACATTGGCAGGGATTAATCTGGTAGAAAAACTATGCCACGTCAAAGCCTTAAATTTAATCGATGCGGAAACCACCTTAGAATTAAGGAATATACTTTCTGCGAAAACGGGTATAGTGGTCTAACTGATTCACGAAAGCTATTTGGTAGCAAACGAAAACTGATCAATGGGTCTCTTGCTTCCTCCCCTACTCCACATCGATTCGTAGGTCAATGCCCTCCTTCATAGTCAGATTAGCAGGCGATCTAACCAATATCGCTCTTAGATCAAGGGTATCCATGCCATTCATTAATATAGTGCCCGCATATAAAAAGCTGACCGCCCTTGCCAATTTGGATTTCCTTCAATCCCGATTCAGTGGCCATAACCAACATAAAATTTCCCTGCTCGTCACTTGTTGCCCGTGCGTCTTCACTTTCTACTTTGGAAAAACCTTCATTATTATCCGTCAAATCCGGTCTAAAGATCGCTTGGTAAATCTGGATGGTTGCCTCGCTGACCGGCTTTCCCTCCTGTGATAAGATCTGGCCCATCACCAGTGTATGGATCAATTTATTCGCTTTTCTTGTACAAGAAAAGATCAGCAGGATACCAAATAATAAGGCTATGGCTACATACCGTCCAATCAATTTCTCTACATCATGTACCATATGTATCAGGGCATCTACTATCCACATAAATAAGATGAGCATGAAGATGGATTTGGTGGATCTATAAACGCAAAAATGGCTCCATTGTAGATCTATGCCATCAAGATATCTGACCCCTCCTACTATTTCATCCAATGAAGACGAATGTACCAGACCAATTGTCACAAATTCACACCTAAAATCCCCAACCATATACTTCCGAGCTAGCCAAACCGTGCGAGGTCATTTACTTTTTCAATTACTCGTCCGTCACTTTGGAATTTCGGTTGAGAATGGCAAGATACTCCTGCTTTTCATCCACTTCGTAAGAAGATAAATCATAGACACAGCTACCAAAAAGATGAAAGCTGAAAGCACTTCCCATTTGCTCAAATTCATGAGTAGCCATGAAATACAAGCAATACCAAAAATTGGAATGAGGAAGCCACCAGGCACTTTGAAAATTCCTTCTGAATCATGTTTATTTTCCAAACGCATTTTGATCATTGATAAAATTACTAGCAAATAAATGACCAGGATGGCTGCACTTGCCAGGACAGCCAATTGCTTAAAACCACCAGAAATTGAAAAAAGAAAAACGACTCCCGCATAGCATATGATCGACCAATGTGGTGTGGCAAATCTCGAATGTAACTTGCCTAAAAATTTTGGAAATAATCCGTCCAATGCACCAGCATACAGAATTCTAGGTGAATTAAGTACATCTGTACTGACGGATCCAAAACAAGAGATGGCAGCGGCCATCAGTAAAAGTGTAGCTCCCCTCGCTCCCACGATCTGCTCTGCTACAGCAGCGAGAGGTGCATCTTTTACTCCTTCCATATGGGAACCCAACACACCCTGAGTTACGGTCTGTAATAGCAAATATATGAGAAGAACTATGGAGCCACCGAGCAATATGCCAGTAGGAATGGTGCGATTCGGATCTTTAATTTCTCCACTGGCTCCAAGTGATATTTCAAAGCCAGCAAAAGCAAAAAATAGTACCAGGGCAGTACTGCCAAACGTAGACAATGTGGGTAAATGATCCAAGGCAAAATTCTCCGTATTCATCAGGCCAAACCCAAAGATGATGATACCTAGCAGCGGCAATAACTTGACAATGGTGATCCATTTGATAAACGCAACACCACGCTTCGTCCCAAGAATGTTGGTTAAAGCCAAGAACCCAAGGAGAAAAAAGAACAATATCCCACGGATCCATGGATTCGAAAAAGAAGAAAAAATAACAGAAAGTGAATCAGCAATGATGTTCATCAGGGCAGCGGACCCCAGCACACTCCAACCAAAAACAGCCAGCCAACTGACCGCAAAACCGGCAAAATCTCCAAAAGCGGCTTCAATGTAAGCATAACTGCCGCCAGTACTCGTGACCCGGGTTCCAACCTCAGCATAGCACAGCATGATGGCAGCCATCATAATGCCGCAAAAAACGTATGCAAATACACTAAAGGCACCCAACTCAATGCCCACAACGGCTGGTAATGCAAAAATGCCTGCACCAATCGTCACATTGACAATGGTCAATGACAAACCCGATACTCCCACCACGCGTTGCAAACCTTCTCTACCTGATTCCATGGACATCATTCTTACCTTAGTTAGCTAAGATACATACTCCGCTGGCATCTAATTAGCGGTATGCAAGACAAGCACAATTGGACATCCCATGAAGATGGGCTGACCCAATCCAATTGTGGATTATAAAACTTTATTGAGAGAAGTTAATCTTCAACCAAACCTTCACAGATCCCTCCTTCTCTTCTATGATGTGATTGGATTGGATTCAATCTGAAAAAGACTCCTTAGTCTCTTCTAAAACAGGACGTGGCCGATGTTTCTTTTCATCCATGTAGCCAAAATCTACTTTTACATCATGTGGATGGCAGTTTTGGCACTTGGCTTCTTCAAAGTATTCGACAAACGGTCTACGGATAGGCTCCATAGTCATCGCACTGTGCTTAATCAATTTGCCGAGAAGTTCATTCTTGATATTCATATCTAGCACAATAGACTCTGACGATTCCGGATAAGAGACAACCATGGTTGGCACAAAGCCTTCTTTATCGTCTTCTCCATGCGGCACGATCTTCCACTCATTCCGTCCCGTCTGCACCAGTTTCTGGTTCTTATAGGGAACCCATCCGATCTTTATATTTATCTCCGGATGAAAATTAGTGATATCTGATGGAGAGGTGATGCGGTTTCTCGGCTCTGTAGCTTGTTTGGTTCTGCTACAATTGATGATCACTGAAGCGATCAACAGCATGATGAATGCATATTTCCAAGAGATGTTATGATGTACGGTATTTATCATGTCGGTATCTTTTTTCCAAATATTGAAGAGGCCCATCGTCTGAATGTCCACGGGTATTAATTGGCAATCATCATGGATCTGAGCGCAATCTATTAGTCAGATCATAATTCTTTGAAGTTCACTCCTCGCTTCGGTCAACGCATGCAGTGGTTGTGCAGGCTCCTTTTATAAAAACATCTCGATAAGCCAGCAAGTTTCCTATAAGCACTAAAAGGGTGATCGATCAATTGCATAGCTGCTCAATCGATTTCACATCTAGTAAAATTGATCATCTGTGTGGATTTGCGATGACTTCTTCCGGCCGTAAGCCATTGAGCTTTCTACATATGTACGATCCGAGTATAGCGGGCGCCATCAACTTCCATATTCCAAACGAATCTTGGATTGGCTTCCCTCTTTTTCTTACTTATGCGCGGCTTCCAAACAACTTCAGCATAAGAAGCTGTCGTCGATTGAGACTTAAGTTTCTTCAGCATATTGCCTTCAGTATCTTCTATCCACGACTGAATATTGTGCAGCCTGTTGGATTCATCCATGAAGACCGGCAATTGATAGTGCCCCTTGGTTTGCATTACATCGCCAACACGGGATTGCGGCATGTCCATGATTGGAATGTGGTATTTTTCTTCTTGCTGAGAGAGATTGTGTCTACTTAAATTATTCTGAGCAGCACTTCCGATTTCATGCCTCTCTTCTGAAATACGCAGAAAAGAAGCATTCAAATGGCCATCCTCGTTTTTGCCATCCTTTGTTTCGATGGCAGCATATCCATTCTTTTGTCGAAACTCATTCACCAAGTTTAGAAGATAGGTATCGATCGCCAGTGGATCCTTACTGATGGTTAAACTGTTGGTATGAAAAACCTTTCCTGCCAAGGGGCCTCCATGATATACGCCAACCAGGGCATCCATCACATTGAGGATGCAAGGAGTGATCTCGTCCAGTGATTTATAGAAGACCGGAACGCATAGCCGGGTACCTGGGTAGGGGCTGTCCAAACGCCTCCAGGTTGATCCGTGGGTACCCATGGGATTATTGGTACATCCGTAATTATTTTTCATGACACCTGTCACCCCGGCTTCCCGATGATCTTTGGCAATGGCTATATTGATCATGTAGTCATTTTCAAATACGGGTCGTTTCACTTTTTGATGTGCTCTGTACTCCTTAGGATAGCCTGGTGCCGCCGTAAACTCCGGGGCATCCTCAGGGATTTCCAATTTATTTCTGGGATTCACCCAATGAATACCATAGGCCCCTTTAGGACGATCAATGTACAAGTCCTTTTCATCTACCTGAACTGGCCGATAACCTTGCACTAGAGGAAAGAATCGGCGTGATCCCCCCGAATAGAGGGTATCAAAAATCGTAATGTTTTCGACCGGAAAATTGCCATCCAACATCTGTGACAAGCCATGCACGATTGCATCAGAAAGGGCCACCTTTGGGCCAAAGGGACAACTTACTTCATTCCAATTGTTTTCCTCCACTGGTTCGCCATACGAGAGGTTAATCTTTATGCTCACTGTCGTATTCTCATTGAGTTTGCCAGCCGGAAATAGCGACTCCCAAGCTTTACCCAACTCTGATTTTCCTGTCAATTGCTTCACCGCAGCATCCATCATATTGGAGACCCGAACCCGATTTACGGAAAAGGAATTGATCAAATCGACAATCACTCGATCATTGTTGGGCACCTTCCCTTTACTAGTAAACAGGGAGGTAGCTTTGTCATCAAAGATGCTTACCAGGGGAGAACCCATTGATTGATTGAACAAGAAATGGCTGGTTTGCCAAGGCAGAGACATAGCCATGGCGGTCTGAGATGCATTGCGTAAGAATCCTCTTCGTTTCATGTCAATAAGTTAATAAGAAAATGTGAACCATGTAAAAATCGATAAGGTAATCGATACGTTTTTGATCATTGGGAGGAAACCGATATCTTCTTTTCTATTCTGCCTATGGACTTCCAGTTTCGCGTGGTGATCTCCTTGCCATAAAACTGTTCCAAGGCCTCCATAGCTTTCGGTGTCTTTGATACCGACAGATCTAATGTGCTTAGAACATTGCCATCGCTCTGCTGCAGAATGCAATATGAACCGTCGTCACTAGTCCATGGCAATGTCAACTCGCTGTTCACTTCCTTTTTGAGAAAAGAAATATATAGTCGAGTTTCTTTGGTTAAGTGAATATCCTGAAACGGCTCAGACCGATACAAATCAATTAGTGTCGAAGATCTTCTGATAATGGTAGGTATTGAGAATCCAAAGTATGTTTCAAGGTGCTGTTCTATTTGCTCTTCAATCGTTTTTAGGTTTTCCCCGTTTGTATCAAAGATAATATTCCCAGAATTCAGGATGGTAACCGGATTTTGACAACCTACCTTTCCCAGCTCTTCACGCAATTCTGCCATCGGCACTTTATGATGTCCACCCACATTGATCCCACGTAAAAAAGCAATATAATTCATAACTGTCATGCATTTTTAGTACACTTCAAAAAGGACGCGAATCCACATTTCAATTACCAGATGTAAAAATAAATAATTCAAGTTTCGGCGGCAAAACGCTATTCAGAAAGTTGAAGGGTAGCGGCAAAATGTCCCATTGACGCAGGCTCAGGGAGGCTGAACTTATTGGGTTGGACCTCAGAAGAACCAAAATGGGTCTAATATGCTAAAGTTAATTGATGAGCCACACTGGTGGAGCGAAGGCTCCATTTTTCGCAACATCCCATACTTCCAACCGAACCCATTTACGTCCACTTAGATCCATGTCAAGGTTCCAAACATCCTCACCAAAGGCTTCGGTATCCGACAAATCTATTCGATGCCGATATACATGTTCGCCATCACCAGATATGATCTCAATATGGTTCAGTGGAAACGTCCATTCAAGTGCTACATTAACTGTCACGTCATCAACAACATGCAGGGTTTCACCACTAAGCTTACCATCAAGTGAAAAATCTGTGATCAAAATCTCACCGGTAGTCGTAAAGTATTGGCCATTCCTAAGCACATCAAGGACCGATTGCCATCCATCTGAATAGTTGGGGATCTCATCCAAACGTAAATAATTCACATTCATATGGGCATACTGCTCATGATCAGGATTCACTTTGAACACATCCACCTCCCCCAGTACGAGTTTCTTTTCACCCCAATTGGCCATATCATCTTGCAATTGCAACACCCTATCGCCCAGACGTTCCTTTGATAAATCTGTAGGCATATTTTTCCAAGCTGCACCCAAGAATCGATCGGATCGATAGAATTCTTGGTCTTTATATTGGTCTGGAAATCCCGTAGATCCTTTGATCCTGGGATGAGCAGTCCAGAGCAAACCTCCCTCCCGTTTAAAAAGCTCAAGTGTTTCGGCCTGACTTCCCAAATGGTAGACCCGACCATAGTGGGTATCTTCCTCCAGAAAGGATCTTCCTTCAGTATTATTCAATACCCAATACACAGGTTTAGGAAAGAAGCTAATCCAATGGCCACCCAAGTGAACATTGGGCTCCTCCCCTGGTAAGAGGAGAAATTCTTTATCCGACAGTCTTTCGCATTCATTATGCATCAATTCGAGTAAGGGCAATCGGTCTCCAGCATGAAGACGTGGTGTTCTGCTGTTGTGAAATTCGGCTAAGTGCACGATTTCTACATTCATCCCTTTGAAAACCTTTACAAATCCTGGTTCAATCAAATCATTGGGAAGTAGGATTTGATCCGGCTTCCAATTTTCTGGATCGGGTTGTCTACTCACCAAATCCAACGTGTGCTCAATGTGATAGTGGCTAGAAAAGGTAACCGATCCTGGCAGCTTTTTGAATTGGTCATTCCTCGTATACTGCCTCACAGTTTCCAACGTACTTTCCACATCACCACTAGAAGCCAGCAGGAAAAAACTTAAACTCTGTGCTGATCCCGGAGGTGCATTAAACCAGGGTACATATCTCTTGTCACCATCCAAAGGCAGGCGGATACCCAAACCCAACCGATCGCTTTTATCTCTGTAGTTTCTCCCCGCCCAATTGAATCCGAAATTGTCCGAAAAATCTAAGGGGTAAAAATACTGATGTGGAGTTGGGAAAATGGCTAAGGAGCCTGTCTCCGCCTCGGCAGCGACCGTGCGAAAACGTGACTTGATTACTTCTGCTTCTGCAATCATGTTTTCTACCTGTGTCAGATTGCCTTTGAGATCTGTCCAACCGATACGCTTCCAATCAGGATCCGCTGACACAATGCCCGCGTCATAGACTATTGCCCTTCCATCTTGATCCGTTTGCACCACCCCTTCCACATGAATCAATGGACTATTTGCGTAGAACGTAAAAGCAAGCGCTCCCTTAAAAGGCCCGGCATTTAGTGAGTCAATCTCAACCGTGCACCGCTTTCCACTACTTTTCACCCTCACATTTCTCACCGAAAGTTCAGCCAAATAGCTATCATAAGGCTTATGATGCACCTTATCAAAGAAGATGGTCCATCCATCTCTTTTTTCAAGATCACGTTCACCCACAGTCAGGATAAATGCTGGATCCACACTTTTTGTAATGGTTCGCCTATTGCCCAGTCCATCAGACATACCCATTTCGGCAATCAATGGTGAGGCGTTGCCAAAATCAAAATCTATGAAACAAGCTTCATGCTGATTGATTTGCCAAGTGGCCTCCAAGCCATTTTTGAGCAAGTCGATGGAAATGCCACATGCGGAATCAAAGGCAGATTGGTCAACAGAAACAGTATGCTGTGCCACAGCATAAAAGGACTGCCAAAGGAGGACTGCTATAAGGTATAACGAGTGTTTACTTTTCATATGGGCAATTATGCGAACTACAGCCCCTGCTTGCACAATCCCAAGCCGAAAAAATTGATACACAGGCAGTCTGTCTTTAAATCAGGCCAACGCATAGCAGGAAGCATCATCTTTGTTGCACCAGTATTTGGGCATCTATTTTGCGACCATGTTAGGATTAAGAAGATCATAAAATTGATCCAGTTTCGGCATGAGCACGATCCGGGTACGACGATTGGTTGATCTACCTTCTGCAGTATCGTTGGATGCTAGCGTATTCCATTCTCCACGTCCAGCCGCAATCAATCGATTGGGATCAATCTCATGTACTTCATGCAGTGCCCTGACCACTGAGGTGGCTCGCTTTACGCTCAAGTCCCAATTGTCTTGCATACAATCATTTTGGATGGGCACATTGTCGGTGTATCCTTCCACGAGCACCTCTACATCTGGTCGAGATTCTACGATGGTGGCTATCTTGCCCAACACCTCATTAGCTCTATCTGAGATTTGCGCACTACCGCTGGTATAGAGCATCTTATCCGAAAGGTTGATAAATACGACGGTCTTATCAACTTTGACTTCTACATCTTCATCGGCTAACCCGTCGGCAAGTACGCTTTTAAGATTTACGGCCAATGCCAAATTGATGGAATCTGTTCGGCTTTTTGCGGCATGTAGCAAATGAATATATCTATCCTTTGTCTCCAATTGACCTAGGGTCTCCTGGATGTTTTCAGTGGCAGATTGGGATAATTGAGTAAGACCCTCCAATTGTTGCAATTGGGCATCACGCTGCGACCGCACATCTGCAATTTGCTCTTTGAGGTCCTGGATTTGCTCCTGTCTGACTTGCGTATTGGTTTGCTCACTTTTCAGGCTATTGCTCAGACGATCTCTTTCCTGCTGACAAGCGGACAAAAGACTCATATATTTATTTAAGTCTACACCACATTCACCTAAGTCTTTCTGGACCTTAGCAAGTTCATCTTGGGTGGATAGTAATACTTTTTTGCTGACACATGAGGAGGCAGCCATCAATATTCCAAAGAGTAAAACAAAATACTTTGTCATTTCCATTACTTTTTTGTTTGCATAAATTGACACAATACAAGGTGCAAATAGACATAGATGCCTACTTCAGCTGCTAAAATAATATAATTGATGATTATAATATGTACCTATCAGCAGATCAGCACGTGTTAAGAAGGAATGCCCAGTTACAATTATGGGTCCATGGTAAGATTCAGTCCAACACAGATATACTAACGTTCGCATAGCGAGCAGCCCGTGTATACATATGACGTATGCCCACCCTTCCTTCGGTAATGGATTCGAAGGTGGAGGTATCCCAGGCGAAAAGTCGTGCTACTTCATCATTGCTCACCTGTAAAAAGAGTTGATCACCCTTTTTGATACAGATAAAATGGTAGCCTACTCCAGGCTGGAACAATCCGGTATTTTCATAATCTGGTGACAGGCGGGTGTCCTTACCAAAGCTTTGTCCTGGTCTCACCGGATATCTTCTGGCCCTCACATAGTCAGGATTGCTGCCTTCCTTGAGGGGATATGCAGCATAGCTGATGTGTAATAGGTTCATGTGTCTAAAATACCGATTCATGTAGGGAACTTCACGGAGATTTGCCCACTGCATAATATCCGCTACATATGGATACTCACCGATGCCTGTGGCCTGAATGTATAGGATATTCACCGCATAACTAATGTCATCTAACCGGGTGTAGTCAAATTCAATCTTAATGTCTCCTTCAAAAGAAGATTTAGTCCACAATACATTGTGAGATCCGTTATCTCCGCGAATGGGTCCCGCAGAAAAGACCATACCTTCTTTCGTATTCTTCACCATCCCTCGGAGGCCATCCAGAGACCATTGCTCTTGCCAATCTTCTGATCCATCATCAAAGAAGACCTGTTGCCAAGATTCAGCACGCAGCTTGTCGAACGCACCCTTTTGAGATTCAGTGGTCTGCCCGCTGGACAGCAAGCCAGTCAAGAACACCCAAAAAAAAGTCAGTACATGGTTTCTACCCATGGAAAGCATCAGTTAATTTTCACCAGCATTAAAGGACTAAGCGGGCCTTCGGGAATGACGGCTGGTGCGTGACGACCGTGGCTCGGTGGACGAGTTTCCCATTTAAGGGTATATTTCTCACCATTGTCCAAAACTCCTGCGCGGTCATCTACCAATCGCACATCCATATTGGGTAAATCCGTAATTTTTGTGTGTATAGCATTGGGATACTTTGGTCGCACCCATGTGGCATCATCCATATTTGCCAGCGTATTTGGATCTATGGTATACCGACCGCTGTTTCCGGTTTCAGTCTCCCAATCAATCACCAGCGCTCCGGCACCAGAAAAACCGACCAAATCAAACGTAGCTCCAGCAGTCATCTGGTCCCCTCCCTCAAAAAATTTCCAGCGAAATTGCCAATCGGAGATCTTTTTCAATTTCCATTGTCCGTCCAAAAAGGCTGCCAGGTACAATTGAGTCATGCCCTCCTTATCGTATTTGACATATGCGATGATGGGTCGGTCATCTGGAGATATAATAATTTGGTACCGACTGTTGTGCATGCCTCCCCTCGATAGTGTACCATCTACGATGACCTGAGCATCATCCGGCCGAAAAGGCAAACTCACTTCCTGTCCAGCACCGTTTTTCCATGACTTGAGATCTGGACTTGTAGCATAACAAATCTGATGACTAGTGGCGACTTCTGGAGTCCATCTCCACATCCAAATGAAGTGAAAGTTTCCATCTGAGTCTTTGCTCCAACGATGGTAGGCTGCCCGATCATCATCTGCCTCAATGCCTTCAAAAAGGGGTTGCTTTAAATATCTTTCCCAGCGCCCCGCCCTTGAAATATACCGGTTCACCAGAATGTTGCCATTCCCACAAGTCCCAGATCGATATGAAAATAACAGACTGCCTTCCTGGTCAAAAAAGAACCTTGGATAGGTGACACTTGCTTCGTCTTCACCAATCATCTGATTGATTTCCCGTAGACTCTCGACATCATAGGGTCGAGTGGTTCGGTAGTATACCAAGGGGTGTGTATGCATATTTCCACTCACATGGATGTGTCCCTTCCTATCCAGCGCCATGACCACGGAATTATGAGAATCCCACATGAGTTTACTCGAAAGGGTCTTTCTCGTCCAGGTCTCGTTTCCCCATTCACGAGACGCCACAGTCATCATCCTATTTCGATCATAATAGGCCACAAACTGTCTATTGCCGGCCGTTTGCAAGTCAAACCATACTCGATTTGCTGCCCAAACAGAATCGACCTCTATCTCCTCAACAATTTGTGGTTCAGCGCTTTGAAGATCCTCATCCTCGGGAATGTGTACATGTTGAGTCACAGGGGCGCATGACATCGCTATCAAAGTCACCCATATCAACCAAAGCTCGGTTCTATGCTTCATCGGATCTATTAAAATCATTCATTCGACCTTGATCTTTGGCAAATTTTAGTACCAACCGTAAGCAAGATGGATGAGTCAATTCGGGAAAGTACGATTTTGGATATGATTCCCGCCAGTACCGGCAAACATTTCCATGGTCATATTGCTCTAATAATAAAAAATAGCTACCTATTTCAGGTGTAATATTACCTAATGGTAAAAGAATCAACCCAGCAAAGTTGATCACCTTTTCCCTGAAAGACCACGCAGAGATCAACTCCATCTGATACCTCCTCAAGCTGGCACTTTATGACTTGCCATCCCGATGAATCCTTTTCTACAGAGCAGAAACCCAGCAATTCACCGGTGGAATCCTTTCTACGAAGCTCGATTTGCATGTCGCGGTGTACATAGATGTTCATTTCCAGTTCGCTCCCGGCTCCAATCCCTTGGATATTTGGATAAACCAAATAATCTCCAGGATCAATGTGATCGATGACAAAACCACCATCTGCCACTTCTTTTTTTACCGCCCCTTCTGCTTTAAAATAGTCTTCGGCCTCAATTCTACCTTGCTGAAGCTCATAGCGTCCCACACCGATGCCATCTACCCGGATGGGTGCAATTTCACCATCTTCCTTATAGTGGACATAGCTTATGAAGGTGTCGCGAAATCTGCGGTTACCTGTCTGACTCATATCGCAATAGGCGAAATACCATTGATTGTGCCATTGAAAGAAAGATCCATGACGTCCTTGTAAAGGCCCGTGTGGCCAGGTTGGCTTTTTATAACCAGGTGCGAAGCTTTTCGTATTCATGATGGTTCCCATATAATCATAAGGACCATACAAATGATCAGACATGGCGTAAAAGGCACCCCAAGACAGGTAATATTTGCCATTATATTTGTGAAGAAAAGGTTTGTCATCCGTTGAATCTGGACCATATGGTCCGATGGGATTATTGATCACTATTTCCACAGGGTCCCCTGCCAGACTGATCATATCGTCATTGAGTGGAGCCATATAATAGTCCCAGACTCCGAACAGAATATGAAATTCACCATCGTCCTCCTGAAAAATGGACATGTCGTATTCATCCGTTGGAGTAAGTTCGTGGTAAAGCAGAGGCTTCCCCAAAGGATCTTTCCATGGCCCAGTCGGCGAATCTCCAACGACGACCCCACATTGTTGGTTTCCCTCTGAAAAATACCAATAGTACTGACCATTTCGGTAGGCTGCATCCGTTGCCCAACATTGATCAAAAGGTTTTCCAATGTAAGTTTCCTCCGGCTTCAATACGCTTTCCAAGCGCCAATCGACGAGATCATCTGATGACCAAACCCACCAGTCATCCATGGCAAAGCGCTTACTCTCTATTGATCGATCATGGGTGGCATATAGGTAGGCTTTACCTTCAAATATGTGAATGTGCGGATCATTTACCCCTTTATCTGGCACAATTGGATTTTGCCCACGCAGCGTCGAAATACAAATAGATACACAAAGCGTAATTAATCCAACCCTATTTTTCATGCAGTCACCATATGATTACTTAAGAACTAAGATAGCTCGAATCAATTACTTCTAGGTTAGCCGGTAATCTAGAGAACCACGATTAGGATTCGATCCCACTTCCTAATTGATGCCTCATGAAGAAGAGATCATTTTTATTAGCTTAAGGGTACCTCCGAAAACCCGTTTATGAGCTCAGCAAAATTTATAATGAAATTTTTAGATCATTCAGAATTCCCGGAGGTGCACTTAATTCATTTCACTTCAGTTGGCCAATTGCTATGAATAAATCCATGAGATGTACGATCCTATTATCATCCATCATACTCCTGATAGGGTGTAATACTAGACCTGAAATCGAAAGTTTCGATCCTCCCAATATCGTCTTCATACTGGCGGATGACTTTGGGGTAGGTGATATTCAAGCTCACTATCCTGAAAACAAAATCCCTACACCTCATCTAGATCGTCTGGTAAGCCAAGGGATGAGTTTCAGCGATGCACACAGTGGTTCAGCCGTATGTACACCCACCCGCTACGGCTTACTTACGGGCCGCTACTGCTGGAGGACACCGTTGCAGGAATGGGTACTGGCCTGCTATGAACCGCCCTTGATTCCAGCTGATGAACTTACCTTGCCTACTTTTTTGCAAAATCAAGGATATCAAACGGCATGCATTGGAAAGTGGCACTTGGGGTGGAATTGGCAGGGCGAAAAACAAAGCCGCATGGAGGAAGTACCCAATGTGTTGAAAAAGGAAAGGTGGATTTTTGACCAGCCCATACCCGAAGGACCCACCACTCGGGGTTTCGACTATTACTTCGGAACCCATGTGCCAAATTTTCCCCCATTTACTTTCATAGAAAATGACCGCATTGTTACCCAACCAACCGATACCTATCACTACGATCCTGATGAGGGGGTGGTCATGCCCAAGACCTTCGATGGAGCCCCCATGGCTCCCAGCTGGAAATTCGATCAGATTCTCCCATCCATAACTAGTCGAGCTGTCGAATACATTCATCAGCAGGCAAAGCAGGAAGATCCATTTTTTCTCTATTTCTCCATGACTTCTCCGCACGAGCCAGTGGTACCATCCCATCGGTTTAAAGGTAAAAGTGGCATTGCACCCATAGCAGATTTTGTAATGGAAACGGATTGGTCAGTAGGACAAATAATGCAAGCCTTAGAAGATGCTGATGTTTTGCACAACACTTTGGTCATTTTTACGGCAGACAATGGCCATTCCGGCTATACGGGTTGGCAGGAACTGATCGATGCAGGACATCTACCCAGCGGACCGTTCCGTGGCCACAAAGCAGATATTTGGGAAGGAGGTCATAGAGTTCCATTTGTGGTGCGTTGGCCTGAAAAGGTAGCAGCCGGTGGTAAGAATAGTAGCATGCTGTGCCTCACAGATGTCTTCGGCACCATCGCTGAATTGCTGGATGATGCCCTACCTGGTGATGCTGCTGAAGACAGTTTCAGCTTTTTAGCCGCGATGCTTGGCGAAGATGAACCTACACCACGGAAATCTATGGTCCATCATTCTGTTCATGGAGAGTTTGCCTATCGACAGGGTCCCTGGAAATTGGTATTTCAAATGCCGACAGCACAGCGGACTACTTCCAGAGGAAAAGAAACCATTCGTAGACTTTATCACCTTGAAAATGATGTGGCTGAAAAAATGGACGTGGCCTCGGAGCATCCGGACATTGTACAAAATATGACTGCGGCACTAGAAGCAATTGTAGATAATGGGAGAAGCACACCGGGAAGGAAACTCACCAACGATGTATCAGTGGACTTCAGAACCATCCAGACACGCCGTTGGATGGCAGAGGCTCCTAGGTAAATCCAATCAAATTAAATCGGCTAACACAGCGAACTCGTTAAATTAAATACTCCTTAGTCCAAAATGAATCGGATTATCTTTGCCTTTATGGCCCGTGTAATTCATTCTACCCACAAAGCTGCGATTGCTTGTAGATGGGTCTGGTATATGTCCGATCTCTTTAAATATAATTGGAGAGATCACTATTACCTGAAAAGGGTTTTTTGTGCACTGATTCTTATACTATCTGTCTCCACTAGTTTTGGCCAGGAATTAACCATACGCGAAACTGAAGATGCCCTAAAAAATCTATACGGAATCGAGAAGTTGCACGCGCTGAATAAGTTGACCAGGTTCTACCGAGTGGCTAATATTCGCAAGGCGATGCGTTATGGCAGGCAAGCCACCAATTTGGGAGAAAACATCCTGATTGAAAACGATTCCAGCCTTACCACACCAGACCTCACTCCCTTAATTAAAGCTTATGTGCATTTAGGTCAAGTATATTTTGATCGCGAGAACTATTTTGAATCTCAGGAGCAATTCATGGCCGCTCAAACATTGGCAGACCAAACCGACAATGCAACCTACTCAAATGAAATCAATAGATATCTTGAGGATATAGAAGCCCTGGCAGAGCAAGGCAAGGTCAAGCAGAGCTTTTTATCCAAAACGCTGGGTGACCTAAATGTAGGTGCCCTGGTGAGTGATGCTTCGAAAGATGTAGCCATCCAATCCGAAATCAAACTAGGCCAGGCAAATGAACGTAAAGGAGAATTTCGCAAAGCAATTGAATATTACGAAAATGCGATCAATCGATTGAGGGATAAAGGCGATCAGGAAGAGATTAATAACCTGCAGCTCAAGATCGCTGCACTATTGGATAGAATCAACCAACATGAAGAGGCTCAAGACTTTTTGGATAATGCCATTGCCGAATTGGAAGAGGAAGAGCAATTGACCACCCCGATTCCGAGTCTAGACACCACGCGCTTATTGCCACTGAAAGAAGTTCAGGTGAACATCCAGCAAGAGAAGAAAAACCTTAAAGATCTTGCCGATAGTTATGCTAAGGAAAAAGACTTTGAAAAGTCATTGGCCTATTATAAACTGTATCAAGAACTGTCTCTAAAAATGGAAGCAGATAGTTTACAACAGTCCGCTGAACAAAGTCAAAAAGTGCGCGAGATCCTCCTCCTAAAGCAACAAAAAAGAATTGCCGAACTAAATATTGAAGCAGTTGAACTTGAGAACGAAAAGCAAGTTCGATTACGCAACCAATTTATCCTTATTGCCGGCATCATACTATTAGGCACCATAGTCACCTTGTATTTTTATTTGCAGAAGCGCCGCCAGCACAAGCAATTGGTCATTGCCTATCGAGACCTCAATAAGACCAAGGGAAAATTGGTCAACGCAGAGCAAAAAATAATAAAGCTTTTGCGACAGCAAGTATCGGGCGACGTAGCCCAGGAACTACTGTCAGAGGGTTCTACTAAAGATGGTGAACGGCGATTTGTGTGTATTATGTTTCTTGATATTCGAGATTTTACGCCCATGGCAGAACGGCTGAGTCCCGAAGAATTGATTCATTATCAAAATGAAGTATTTGGATTCATGATTGATGTGGTGCAACAGCACCGCGGCAATATCAATCAACTGCTCGGCGATGGATTTATGGCCACTTTCGGTGCCCCACTATCACATGGCAATGATTGCCAAAACGCCTTTCTGGCAGCGAAGGAAATTTTGGAAGAAGTAAAAGAGCGTAGTGATGCCGGAATTATTCCGAAAACGAAAATCGGCATTGGATTGCATGCTGGCCTGGTAGTGACTGGCAATGTTGGTAATGAAGCCAGAAAGCAATACTCTGTGACCGGAAATCCGGTAATTATCGCCAGCCGGATTGAACAACTAAATAAGACTTACAAAAGTCAATTGCTCATTAGCGAAGCCGTATATGATAAACTGGAGAAGCCCCTGCCAGTCGATATTCCATTTATGGAAGTAGATGTGAAGGGTCGTTCCAATCCGGTGAAGATTATGAAGATCGCTTAGGGCCCACTTGGCAAGAATGAACAACTACATCAAAGAAATTGAACAGGGATACCTTCAGATAGATACCGATCAGATGATCGAGGTAGATCGACTGATGATGAAAGAATATGGCATCGAATTGATCCAGATGATGGAAAATGCAGGAAGGTGCCTGGCCATTCTGGCACGAGAAAGGTTTTTTCAAGGTGATGCGGCAGGTAAAAAAATTGTCATCTTGGCTGGCACCGGCGGCAATGGTGGTGGCGCCCTAGTTTGTGCCAGACGATTGAGTAATTGGGGTGCAGACGTAGCAGTGTTTTTGACCAAAGCTGAAGATCAGCTGAACCCAGTTCCAACTCATCAGCTCAAAATTCTTCAACGCATGGCCGTCCCCATCAAGTCCGGAGAAGCAATGAGAAAAGCTACTCCAGCCGATCTGGTTATTGATGGCATCATTGGATATCGTATCAAAGGAGATCCATATGGAGTGCCAGCAGCCATTATCTCCTGGGCCAATCAACAGTCTACGCCGATCCTTTCCTTGGATACTCCCTCCGGTCTGGACCTAACCTCTGGAAATCCACACCAACCCACCATCAATGCAACCGCCACTTTAACGCTGGCGATGCCTAAAAAAGGACTGTTTACAAAACAAGCCAAAGCCCTTTTGGGCGAACTCTATTTGGGTGACATCTCTGTGCCACCCCAACTGTATGCCGAGCAGACCCTTCAGCTGCCTAATCAAAACATCTTCCGTCATTCCGATATTTTGCGTGTCTACTGACTTAGAAATCAATTGTTCACATGCTGAGCACAACATTACCCTTCTTACGCCCGCTGTCTACATATTGATGAGCCTCCCTCGCCTCGGTCAAGTGGTAAGTTCTATCGATGATCGTCCGAAGTTTTCCCCTTTGCAATAGATCCGTAAGCTCATTCAATAGGTCGCGAAGCTCAGCAATCGGCTTCAGTCCCGTAGCTGAAAATTTGGCCTTCTTCTTTTCGAAAAGACTACTCCACATCATTTGAAATAATAGCGACACACTCAATACGGGCGAAAGGAAGGTTCCTGTCGGAGCCAGTATATTCTTACTCTTAGCGTATGATAGCTTGCCCACGGTATCAAATATCACATCGAATTGCCTCGACAACTTCGTCGGATCCGTTTGGGTGTAATCAACCACATCGTCCGCCCCAAGTGACCGCACCAGATCAATATTATCTGTACTACATACACCCGTGACTTTTGCGCCCAAATGTTTCGCCAATTGCACAGCGGCGGTGCCAAGGCTACCTGATGCCCCATTGATCATCACCTGCTGGCCTGGTTTGACGTTAGCCATCTCTTTAAGAAAATTCCAGGAAGTAAGGGGGCCATCGCATACACTGGCAACTTGTTCATGACTGAGATGGCTGGGTTTTCTAGCTAACACACCATCTTCAGATATACAGAGGAACTCTGCATTGGTGCCCGCCCCTAGCACAGATTCGCCAAATACTTCTTCTCCAATGCTACATTTCTCCACCCCTTTACCGGTCGCTATGACGACACCAGAAAATCCTGTGCCGGCAATGCGATGCTTAGGTTTGGTGAGCCCCATAAATAACCTACCGAACCATGGTATGCCTTTGCGCATCATGGTGTCTGCAGCGGTGACACTGGCTGCTTTCACTTCAATCAATATTTCTCCCTGGTTCGGAATTGGCCTGGCAATTTCTTCCAGTTTCAATACATCGGGAGATCCATACCTGGTAATTGCGATTGCCTTCATCTTGCTCATACTTTTTTGATTGTTGCATCAAAATTAGCTGGCAAGTTGAGGCCAGTCGTTCGGATTTGAAAATCGGAACTTATTTGGATGTCATTTCCTTCCAATATGCGCTCGGAGTGGTTCCCATCTCCTTCTTAAAATAGGTGTTGAAAACCGTCTTGGAATTAAAGCCGCTCTCATAAGCTAGTGCCAAGATGGTCAAATGTCGCTGAGTTGGATCATCAACTTTCTCTTTAAAGGTCGCTAGCCGGTAGGCATTGACAAAGTCAGAGAAGTTCTTGCCTACACCCTCATTCAGCAATTGTGACAAATGATTTGGAGGCATATCTAACATCTCTGCCAAGTCACGTAAACTAAGTTTGGGATTGAGGAATGGTTTGCTTTGCTCCATCAACCCCACCAACTCGACTTCGCGCTTACTTAGCTCCACTGGGCTAAATAAGGGTTGCTGATACTTGCGATCTGACGCAAGAATCGATGGCTCCTGACCTAAAATCTGTTGCATCAGTTGCGGAAATTCAGGTCGTACCCGAAGATTATTAAGCATGGGGTCGATATTTAGATATACCATCATTGGAAGTCGCGAAGCAATTCCCTTTTCGATGTACTGCAGTGACTTTTCCTGCTCATCTAAAAGCGCATGAGCGAAAATTAAGAAGTGCAGCGCTCGACCCATCAAATCTGTTTCCAGCATGGCTTCCAGTTTTGAAACCCCCGCAAGAGCTTCCTCTCGATAGTTTGATACAGCATAGGCTAGGGTCATGCCACCAAGTCGTACCAGATCTCCCGTAATGTCGGGTGTGATCTGAGTGAAATGGGAAAGGCCATCCTGCTTCTTGCCCATCATGAGCAAGGCTTGGCCATAGTATAAGATCGAAGCTGAAAAATCTCCTTTGAGATCCAAGGCACTATCAAAAGACTCGATGGCTGCATGGTAGTCTTCGGAACAATAGGAGATGAATCCCTTCAAATGATGGTTGATGGGTGAAAAGGGATCCAATTGAAAAGCCGTTTTTAAATAATTATCGGCTGCTGAAAATTTGCCTTCTGCGACCAAGGTAGATGCCATGCTCTGATAATATTCGACAGTAGGCCGCAATTCAAAAGACTTTTCCAGATGGCCATAGGTTTTCTGAAGATCCCATTCGTTCAGAAATGCCATATAGGATAAATTGAGCTGACATTCAGGAAGGTCTTCATCTAATTCAATCGCATGATCTAAATAAGGTTGCCCTTTCGAAAATGCCTCAGCAGCTGGCATCAATCCAATCGTCCCCAGCAAGGTATAAGCCAGATGTACGCCCAAATGGGCGAGCGCAAAATCAGGTTGGCGCTCAATAATGTCTTTGAGCATTGTAAGCCCCTTTTCTAAATCATGCTTGCCCATCTTCAAGATGTGATATCGGGCTTTGAGGTAATCTTTGTAGACATCTAGCGATACATCCGGATGGCTGACCAGGTGATCACCTATATCAAAATGGCCTATGTGTTCACGTAATCTATCGGCAATGAGCAGACTTATTTCATCCTGCACAGCAAAAATATCATCGAGATCACGATCAAACGTCTCAGACCAAAAATGAAAATCATCAGCCACATCCACCAATTGTGCCGTGACGCGAATTTTATTCGCAGACATCCTAATGCTGCCCTCCAAAACAGTGGACACATTTAAGGCCTTGCCAATCTCCGACAAGGGTTTATCATGATGCTTAAAATGGAAGGAAGATGTTCTCGAAGTGACTTTCAGTTCTTTGATTTGGGCCAAGGCATTAATAATCTCCTCCGTCATTCCATCGCTGAAATATTCGTTATCCTTGGAGCTGCTCATATTTATAAATGGCAGCACTGCAATTGACTTGGTCGCTGAAGTCTTATCGAGCTCAAAAGCTTTTGGACTAGGAATCTTTATTCCCGGGTTGCTCACTGCAAACACTTCCATTGAGGCATTGACATTCTTCAATTCGACCTGACCCAGCAACGTCGTTGAAATATGAGATTGGTTGGTGATCTCCCGCTGTACCATTGCGGAGAGCAGAATGGTCCCTGGTTCAGCCAGATTTTCAATACGGGAGGCGACGTTGACACCATCGCCATACACTTCGGTGCCTTCAAACACAATGTCTCCCATGTGCAGTCCGATCCTGAGTGGCACCGGCTTATCTCTTTGTAGATCGCGTTGAATGGCAATGGCGCATTCCACCGCTTCCACTGCACTCTGGAACACACTTAAGGTGCCATCGCCAAAGTATTGAATGATCTCTCCATGGTAGCGTGCATGGTGTTTCTTAAATGAATGGCGATGCCGGCTGCGGGCGGCAGAGGCCTCCTGTTCATCTTTCTGCATCAGTGCCGTATAACCCACGATATCCGTGAACATTATGGCTGCAATCCGTCTTCTTTTTAAATTTGGCACCCCCCTATGCTTTGCAATCAAAAGTACGATGATCTGGATAGCAGATGGAAACAGTTGTAAACAATTATCCTCTCGAAGGCGAAACTTGCCATCCCAAGTGCGCTCGATTGCGGGCCAGCACGATTAAGCTTACCCACACCACCCACCAAGCATCAAAAACAAAAGTGATCTTCTGCAGCATTGGGAGATAGTAGAACCCAATTTTTGTCTCAAAAATGAAAAACACGATGATGCTGAGGGTGTAGCAGACATAAGCCAGTCTCCTCAAACTTACCCGATCAGACCGCTGCACTTCTATGAAGAATGGAACGAGGGCCATGGTTCCCAAAATACCCGTGGCAGTAACAATATAATCATGATGAGGCGTATACATAAATACAAAAACGAACATCGTAAGCATGCCAAACCAACGGATCATTTGCGTCCTCCTATTCTGATGGTCAAAGATCTTGGGGAGGAGGTAGAAAAAAGAAATCATGGCAAAACTCAAGATGAGGTGCGATACGATGGCTAAAGGGCGACCAGTATTAACCACCCCGGTCGGGGTAGTGGGATTCATCACATCGCATAGGAAATTGTGAAAAAAACTGTAGCCCTGGTCCTGGGGGATGTTAATGGAACCTCCCGGATAATGCGATGCAGCAAAAGGAAAAACCATCAGATATAGGCCGAGTCCGACAATTGGGAACCAAGGATATACTATCAATAAATACTTCCTAATCATCACCTATATCCTAAAGGATTATTAATCTTTTGCCGTACATCTCCTCAATTTGCTTATCTATCTTCGATTTCTCTCTTTCCAATGTTGTGTGTTTAAAGCTAAAATCTAGACGCTAATTTATAAGATAAGAATAAGAAATGTCTTACCGTTAATAGCTGATTTGTTGCGGCAACAACCCTGTACAAAAGTATCCTTCAAACCATAGATTTTGAGATGTGCGCACAATACCTGAACTTAACTTAGATTTAGACAATCTGTTCAAAGAAATTCGACAAGGTCTTTACTCTGATTTTATAATCTTGAAAAACGTTCATATGAGAAGCATCTTTACCTTCCTAATTACTTCATTGGTACTTGCTTCTTGTGCTGAGGACCAAAATGAATCGATCATAATTACAGAACCAACAATCGAGCCTTGGAGCTCTGTTTTGGATGAACAAATCAAGTTGCTTGGTCACCGCAATTGGATCGTGGTGGTTGATGAAGCCTATCCATTGCAAAGTAGTCCCGGAATCATCACCATACTCAGCGACAAGGATCACTTAGAGACCATTACGCATGTGTTGAATATCATCCAAAAGCAGCACCACATTGCGCCTACAGTTTATCTAGACAAAGAGATCGATTTCGTTGAAGAATCCTCTGCTGCTGGCATCACGGCATTTAGGAATGAACTGCACAATTTGACAGGAGTTCTTACATCATACAAAATGCTTCATGAAGACATCATTGCAACGCTAGATAAGGCATCGCAACAATTTAGTGTACTTATCATCAAGACAGACTTCACCATACCCTATACTTCGGTATTTTTTGAGCTGGGCTGCAAGTACTGGAATGCTGAACTAGAGGAAGAATTGCGAAATAGGATGCCTGATTCCTGATCAGATGATTGATTATGAGCTAGAAGAAAATGAAGACTCAAAAGATGGCCGTTGGATTTCTTCAAATCATGATCGGTGATATAAGATATTGAGAACGACCAACGGTACTAATCATTTCAAATGCCAATCAGATCAATAATTAACAAATCCATGAATCCAACTCTTCAGAAGCTATCTTGCTTGGTGCTACTGCTTATACTAAGCACTCGTTGCGCACAAGATGGACGAGATGCTGATACAACTAGTCCAGGCGACCAAGGCGCTCCCATTTCTCCATCCCAAGAAGCCGACTATGTGAATTGGCCGGTCTACCGGGGAGATCACAAGGGGAATCAATATGCCGAGCTGGCGCAAATTCATGCCGCCAATGTACACCGGCTTGAACCCATCTGGCAATATCGAACGGGAGACGCCAGTGAGCGCTCATCTATGCAAGTGAATCCCATCATCGTCGATGGCCTCCTATATATTTCGACTTCAACCCTGAGGGCCGTGGCCATTGATGCCGCTACAGGTTCAGAAGTATGGACATTCCACTCGCAGAAATACAACAGAGACCAAGAACTTATTAGAGGCCGGAGCCGGGGAGTGACCTATTGGGCTTCCGAAGATGGCAAGGACCAACGCATCTTTCATTTTGTAAAAGACCGGGTCTATGCCATCCAAGCCAAGACCGGCGAGCTCATCACCGATTTTGGTACTGGAGGTCATATTGATCTCCGACAAAACATGGGCATGGATCCCGAAGAAGTATCCATAGAGGTGACAACTCCAGGTGTTGTGTACAAGAATACATTGATTGTCACGTCCCGTGTACCAGAAGGTTATCAATCGACACCTGGACACATTAAGGCATACGATGCGACAACCGGTGCGTTTAAATGGATTTTTCACACCATTCCCCAAGAGGGGGAATTTGGGTACGATACCTGGCAATTTGAAGAAGGGGAAACCTATGGAGGAGCAAATGCATGGGGAGGTCTAACAGTAGATGAAAAACGGGGCTGGGTTTTTTGCGCGACTGGTTCTCCAGCTTATGACTTTTTTGGTGGGTACAGAAAAGGAAATAATCTATTTGGCAATTGTGTGTTGGCCCTGGAGGCTGAAACAGGCGAACGGATCTGGCATTACCAAACTGTTCGCCATGATATTTGGGACTACGACAATCCTTCAGCTCCAATTTTGGTCACCATTGGAAAGGGAAAAGGCCAGCAAGAAGCGGTGGTGCAGCTTACGAAGATGGGACTGACCTTTGTTCTCGATAGAGACACCGGCGAGCCTTTATTCCCAGTCGAAGAATTGAATGTGCCGCCTTCCACCATCGATGGTGAGGAGGCATCACCTACCCAACCTTTTCCGCTCAAACCACCTCCCTTAAATCAATTGGGAATGACCGAAGCCGATCTCACCCAGATCTCTGAAGCGGCCCACACCAAGGCTTATGAGGATTTCCAAAGGTATCGAGCTGGAGCACTCTACGAACCACCTTCAGCAGCAGGTACCATCACGGCACCAGGGCTATTTGGTGGCGTCGAATGGCATGGAGGGTCGTTCGATCCTTATACCAGCATCCTCTACGTAAATGCAAACAATGCAGCGACGATCTCTAAGCTGCATAAGGTGCATGATTTAGATGACCTTAGCCAAGCCAGTACACTACAGAAGGGGCGACAAGTCTATTTACAAAACTGTGCCTCTTGTCATGGTTTGGCACGTAAAGGCGTGCCCCCAACGTATCCCAATATCGAACACCCCGAAAAGTCTGCTCAAGAAATCCAAGCGATGATTCGCAATGGGAAAAACATCATGCCTGCTTTTCCGCAATTGCAAGAAGAAGATATTGACGCGGTGACGGAATACATATTGAGTGATGAAGAGATTTTGGAAGGCATAGGCCCTAAAGGAAAAGTAAGATATCTGCATGAAGGCTATGATCGCTTGGTGGATCATCAAGGATTTCCAGCGGTGGCTCCACCTTGGGGCACATTGAATGCCATTGATCTGAAGACGGGTACCTTCTTCTGGAGAAAACCCTTGGGTCAATATCCGCAGTTGGTGAAGCAAGGCATTCGCAATACTGGGACTTTGAATTATGGTGGTGCCTTAGCTACGGCTGGAGGCATCGTATTTATTGCCGCCACTGCCGATGAAAAATTTCGCGCCTTTGAAAAAGTTACCGGTAAATTGCTGTGGGAATATCAGCTCCCTGTAGGTGCCTATGCGACACCATCCATCTACACTTTGGCAGGTCGTCAGTATGTAGCCTTGGTCGCCGGTGGTGGTGGAAAAAACGGGACTCCTTCAGGTGACTATGTCATGGCGTTTGCACTACCGGAAAGTTATCTGAGTAACAGGCAAGCACCCAAGGAAGCTGTTCCCAATGCTGATGGCTGGATCTCATTGTTTAATGGTAAAAATCTAGATGGTTGGGTACAAATGAATGGTTCACATTCCTATAAGGTAGAAAACGGAGCGATTATTGGTCGCACCACCGTAGGCAGTGAAAATTCTTTTCTCTGCTCACTTCAAGAATTTGATGACTTTGAATTTACCTGTGATGTGCAAGTCGACACCATCACCAATCAGGGGGTGCAATTTCGTTCATCCGCACGGCCGGTCAGCGAAAAGGACCATCCGAATTTTAGGGCTGGCCGAGTATGGGGACCACAACTAGAAATCCGACGCAATATGGGTCTAGGTAAAATCACGACGGGTGTACTCTACGGCGAAGCGCTTGGGACTGGTTGGCTTTCCTCAGAAGAGAAATTAAAAGATAGTCACGACTATTATATTCCCGACGCCTGGAATAGAATCCGCATCCTCGCAGAAGGACCCAGGATGCGAACCTTCTTAAATGGACGCCTTATCGAAGACATTGCGAACGAAGATGTCTATCGTACTCACCCCAAGGGATTCATTGCCCTGCAAATTCATGGCATTGATGGTGAACGGCCCTTCGAAATGGCATGGCGGGATTTGAAGATTCGACCGCTATCTCTGGTGGAGTAATTGTCTAAACATGATTTTTAAGATGCCAAGATGATCAGGATGCTATCAATCTCATCGCGTATTTATGAAAGCATAGGAATTTCAAATCATGTGCACTTACATATCCATACATCCTAATCAGAGCAAATATCTCGTCTTTCATTAATATGATCCTGGATTAAAGTCCCGAACAGCTCATCACGATTATGTGGCCTGTATTGGTTGTTATCCGGTCAGTTTGTCCAAAATTGCGCTGACTTGAATCTTCTCATTCAAGCTCAGCGGCTCTGTGAATTTGGTGAAAACTCGATCAATGCCAGGCTTAATTAACTTCAGGACACGGATTCCCTTTCTTGTCACCTTGATTCGTTTTGCCCTTCTATCATCTTTGTCCGGAAATTCCTCAATCAACTTGTTCTTCAGAAGTCGCTTTATTATTTCTATTCCCGTTGGGGCTTCAAGATTGTGTATCCCAATGATCTCCATTTTTCTGAAACTATCTATGTAGTCTAGATGCAAGAGAAAACTGTATTCATCTATTGATGAAACGTTTGATTCTGATAAAATGCTTTTAGTCTGCTTTTTCAGCTCTTTATTCAAAAACATCAGTTTGAAGGCAATCAGGAGGTCATCATGATGCGAGCGTCTATCTGAAGGTTCATGAGAAAACAACTTGTTGTTTAGCCAAATCGTAAAGTCTTCAATTCTATTAGAAGAGTGTCCTTCTTGAAACTCTTCTACATACGCTAGTACTTCTTTGAGTAGTGTATAGTCCATTCAATCGTATTAGATCTAATATGAATAAATTTACAATTTTTACTGTGTTTTTGAAATACATACTTACATTTGCATCAAAAACATATTTATTTAGTAAAATTGCAACGTAAATGAACAATCCTACCTACACCTTTGTATCTGTCTCAACCGCAAAACCAGGCAGATTGGACGATTTGATAAGAATTGCAAGCAATCCAAGTGAAAAAATGGACAAAAAGCTTGATGGCTTAATTGCTCGTCAGGTTGGTGTAGACAGAGCACGTAATTCAGTCATCGTTTGGGTAACCTTTGACAAGAAGGAAACGCTCTACAATTTTCTGGAAACGGAGCAGGGGAAAGACGACCACGGTGAAAATGAGGATATGAGCTGTATTGACACCTTCGTCATGTACGACCTTAAACCTGTAAGTGGCAGAATTCATCCCATAGAGCTGTTGTCCTAATTGGAATTACTTTGTTAACTAAAACTCCAATTTCGAATAAAGCTGATCGGTACAATTGTGAGGATAGATGCAATATCTTAAGGTACGATCATCCGTGCCTTATCTCGGTCTTCTCTATTTAGCACCTCCATCCCGGCTTTCATAAGCTTTTCAATCCGATCTGCATCTTGGACACAACCTTTCCAGATGCCGCTTTGGGTGGCTGCCCAAATCTTAATATCATCAGGCAGTTCTGGATGTGGTCGGAGCTGCGGGTGGGGCGATCTGTTTGCCAATAATTGTGCTGCATCAGCTTCACTGAGCTCAACGTCGGGATCGGTGTGCGAGGCTACCAGATTTATGCTGCCACTTAGGTTATCGCAATCGATGTTGATTTCAATGATGTCTTCATCTTGAACCTTGCTGATCGGTCCTCCTGCCAGTGCCTCCGGACCGACGTGTCCAATACAGGCCCCCGTCGAAACGCCAGAAAAACGTCCATCGGTAATTAGGGCGATTTCCTTCCCAAAGGATAGTTGCTTCAAGGCACCTGTGACTTGAAAGGTTTCTTCCATTCCGGTGCCACCAGGTCCGGTACCCATCAATATAATAATATGACCAGGCGCAACTTCTCCCTGATTTATTGCCCTAATGGCCATTGCTTCAGCGACAAATACTTTGGCTACTCCCTTTTTATAATACACCCCATTTTCATCAATCATTTCTGGAGCGATGGCACCGCTTTTAATGACCGATCCTTCCGGCGCCAAATTTCCAGAGGGGAAAGTCAAGGTACTTTTCATGTTGGCCTTCTTCGCTTCTTCAGGAGACAGTATTACTTGATCTGGATGTGCATCGGGATTAAATGCTTGCAGGTTAAATCGTATTTGTTGACGTCGATTTCCTTTATTCTCTGCTTCGTGTGGGTACATTTTATGGCCCTGCTCCCAGCAATCCAAATTCTCGCCTAGTGTTTTGCCGGTCACTGTGAGACAGTCCTCTCTCAGTAGACCCAATCGCCGCAGGTGCATCATTACTTCCGGTACTCCTCCGGCGGCATATCCGTGTGCCGTGGAGTATTTGCCCGCTGGGAGCACGTTAACTAGCCGTGGTGTCTGTCGATTAATCTTCTCCCAATCGGCTCGAGTGGGGATGGGTAGGCCTGCCGCATGAGTAATGGCTGGGATGTGTAAAACAAGGTTTGTCGATCCACCAAAAGCTGCATGTACGACCATCGCATTGTACACAGCATCTTGAGTGATGATCTGATTCGTCTTTATATTGTTTTTCGCCAGATTGATCAGCGCAATGGCTGTATCCTCAGCCAGGGCGTACCAAATCTTGCCTCCAGAAGGTGCCAGTGCCGAGTGTGGCAATGCCATTCCTAAGGCTTCGGCTATCACTTGCGAGGTGGCAGCTGTGCCCAAAAAATGGCATCCTCCGCCTGGTGTCCCACAAGCAGCACATCCATGAGATTGAGCCTCTTCTAATGAAATTTCTTCATGAGAAACAAGCGATGGCAAAGATTGGACCGAACCCAAATCTTTGATTCCTTTGGCGATCAGTGTCACCCCACCGGGCATGATGATGGTAGGTAGATCAGATTCATTAGCCAGTGCCATCATCATGGCAGGCAGGCCTTTGTCACAGGTAGCGATGCCCATGACCCCTTTGCGATTCGGCAAAGAACGTCTTAGATCTCCCAAAACTGTGGCGGCATGATTGCGATAAGCCAATGAATTCATCATGCCGGTGGTGCCTTGCGTACGTCCATCACATGGATCGGAGACGGACACATAATAAGGCTTGGTTGAGTGGCCCTTGAAAGCACTTGCAGCCACTTTGGCCGCATCTCCCAATTCGAAATGTCCGGAGTGCATGCCCAGCGCCAATGTTTCGTCCCCGTCTTTTAATCCCCCTGCAGTACTCATAATGAGGAATTCAGATTGATTGACCTCCTCATGGTTCCACTTCATGCCAGCATCTTGAATTTTACCGAAGATGTCGCCACTCGGCTTGTTTTCATAGTCTTCCCTGGGTATGGGTAGTCGACCTTTCCTTGGAGTAACTTCCAAAGGAAAATAAAAAGGACTGTGTTCTCGGAAGTGCTCTTTATCGCTGTTACTCATATTTCGTTAATGGCGTTATAAGGGAGCTTGATGTTCATCCCACGTTGCAAAGGAAAATAATTTTTTATAACATACAGTCTTCTTTTCATTGCAAATCATTGCCTTTAGCTATCCGTTTATTCCTTCTACCTTCATTACCGGTCTGACCTCAATCCTCCATTTTCCATCTTCAAATCTTGGGTCTGATTTTGCAATCTCAACTGCTTCAGCAAAACTTTCAGCCAAAATGTGATAGTAGCCCGAAATCACCTCCTTAGTTTCATTAAAAGGACCATCCATAAAGGCGCCATTCTCAAATGAAACAATTGCACCTTCCATTTTTAAGGGTTGGGCGGCTTTCATTTTTCCCGCACTGATCATTTGTTTGATAAAGCTCCCCACTTTCTGAACATGATTTTGCTGCTCCTCAGGAGAAAGTTCGGAGACAGGATTACCTTCATTTCTGATAAATAGCATGAATTCTTTCATGAGTACAATTTTTTTAGTTAAAAGATTATACCCCTATGACACTTGAGCTTGACCATTAGGGACAACTGAAACTAACTTTCTTTGCAAAAATTTCACATCACGCTGATTCTTTGCCAACTTAATTGCCTTATTGAAGTGTTCGATGGCTTTGATACCCTCATTATCTAATCTATATAATTCACCCAATGTAGCATGGAAAAGATGATTTTGCTCCAGCTTAAATTCCACTTCAATAGACTCCAGTTCAGAAATAGCTGTCTTATTCCCCTTGACTTTGGCCAGGGCAACGGATCTATTTAATTTGACAATTGATGAGTCATTAAGTTCCAGCAAATCATCGTACAGGGAAAGTATTTGATTCCAATTTGTCTTATCTAAGCTTGGTGCGATGCAATGCTGGGCAGATATAGTCGCCAAAATCAAGTAAATGGATACTCGATTTTCTTTAATAGCTTGATTTAAAGCATCAATACCCCTATTTATTAAATCTCGATTCCATTTTTTTCGATTTTGGTCGCTCATTTCTACTATTGTATTGGTTGAATTTTCTCGTGCATCAAATCGAGAAGCATTCAGATACATTAGTGCCAAAAGCGCATGCGAATCTGATTTATCATGAATCAATGGACTTTTTAGAAGGATGTTGACTAGTCGAATGGCTTCAAGAGATAAGTCATATCTAGTCACCTCTTCCTTTTGAGATGGAAGGTACCCTTCATTAAACAGCAGATAAATGGACCTTAAAACAATCGGCAGTCTTTCATTAACGTTTGGTTGGCTAGCAAAATCAAAATTCTGCCGTAGCTGCTGACGCCCCCTTACTAGTCGTTTATTAATGGTTTCGATGTTGGAAAAGAATGCATGTGCAATCTCAGCAATACGGAATCCACAAAGTATATTTAAGATTAATGCCACCTGTGTGTTTTCAGAAATAGAAGGATGGCAGCAAACAAACATCATATTCAGCTGTTGATCTACTATTTCATTTGCTGTAAATGTCATGACCTCGTTTGTTGAGCTTGATTCATCTACATCTATCGGTTCTGACCGATATTTTGCCTCTATCTTTTTTCTCTTTAGGACATTGAATGTCAGATTTTTAGCTGTCGTATATAACCACGCTTGAGGATTTTCTGGAATACCTGTTAACTGCCAATGGTTTACCGCTTTGAGTAATGTCTCTTGAACAATGTCTTCGGCAGTCGTTACATTTTCTGTTCCGATGTATTTTGTTACAACAGCAACCATTTTACCATACTCACTTCTGAAAAAAAGTGCTGTCAATTCATTTGTCTGATTTGTTTTGTTTTGCTCCACTTTTAATTATTAGTAAATCTCTACTTACACTCTGACTGGCACAATCGCCTATTGCCCAATAATGTAACAACCTGTATTTGATGCTTCTATGCTACAAAGTACGACTTTCACCGGCTAATGTTCTGCTGCCCATCGGTTATCCACTAATACTATTCCCAAGCCGCCATAATCTGTGTCCCTACCAAGAATCTCGCCATACCTTTGGCCTTTGAGAGCGATTACTGAGCCGTTGATCTCGTAATTGAAAACCTCTAGGTCTGTCAGATCAGTGGCTTAGCAATCCCGCTCTGTTCATCACTAGCTCTCCTGAGCATCCCATGTGAATTTAATAACCCACTTGACGGAGTTCTTTAGGGCGGGCTTACCAATCCTAGTATTTTATCCGACAACTGGGCTTCTGTATGCAATTATCGAAGCTTTTCAAATACTAGGATCTGTAAGCGCGTCTTTGATCAGCAACCAACCTTCAAGACATCCACTAAGGGCAAAATTGACATCCCAGCTTTTCGTCGGTGAGAGCGATTACTGAGCCGTTGATCTCGTGGTCGAATGCCTCCAAGTCTGTCAAATCAATGGTTTAGTAAACGTCTTTCGCTGATATCAACAGTTAAAGACAACCAATCCAGCTCACTCATTTGGTGCGATGGCACTTTGTCTTTCCTAAACGCTTCAACTCATATCCTGTGAAAGAGTTACGCTCATTTTTGTGACTCGATGAATGCTTTAAGATTGGACAAGTCATTTGTCATTCGCTTTTTCATTGCTCCTTTCATAAAAGGCATCAGCAATTTCATTAAGAATCCTTGTGGTGAATACTGCACCGCCTGAATGATTTCAGTCATCTGGCCTCTAGAAACAAAGCGAACATCGGCAAGTGACTCTATTGCATCACTTTGCATACTGAAAGAATACTGCTGCAAAGGATTCAAGTGCAGTACTTTTTCGATTACTTCAAGTTCTCTACCCCGCTCTAAGAATTTCAATTTACTGGTACTGCCTTCATGGCCCAGGGTACCGCTCAAATGCTCAACAGATATAAATCCCGTGAGCCAATGCTTCAGGTATGCAGGGTCCATGAAGATCTCCCAAACTTTTTCTACAGGTGCATTTACAGTAACGGTTACTTTGATAGAAATTGCCATATCATTCTGTATTAATTTTATATGGCAAAAATGAGGTGAAGAATCAAGTAAATCGACTCAATTTGTAAATTGAGACCTCTTGAATCGGGTGTAGCAGGTCTCAAAGAATGGTCTCATTATGTCGACTCATGGTGAATCTCAACCTATGATTGAGGTATGGCATACTTTGCTTTGAATTCGGAAGGTGTGTGGTCGGTCACTTTCTTGAATACACGATTAAAAGTGGCTTTGCTATTGAACCCAACTTCGAAAGCAATGGCCAGTATTTTAAAGTCGCGTGTGTCTTCAACAAGCAATTTCTTAGCTTCTTCGACGCGGTACTGATTCACGAAATCATAGAAATTGACTGATAACTCGTCATTAATCAGTTGCGAAAGTTGATAATAAGGAACCGACAGAGAGTCCGCCAGTTCTGAAATCTTTAGGTCATTCTTCAGATATGGCTTATTCGTTTCCATATATCCTAACAGTCTTTCCTTGAGTTCAGGAAACCTATTTCCACTTCTAGTTGATGGAGAGCCCTTCTTGATTGAAGTGCTCTGAATTTCTTGCGTAGCGGTGAAGATCTTCGTGTTGCCAATTGCAATATAACCGATTGAGTATAGCGCTATGGATGTGATCAATACCATGATGTAGTCAATCTCGATTTGATACGATTGGACAACCGAAAGGACAATCACTATAATCAAATACAGGAACAGGTAAATGGCAAAGAAGTAGTTAAAACTCTTGAGCCAATCCAGCTTTTTCACAGTAAGAACGTCCGATGAAATTCTCTTCAGATTGTCTTCCGTTTTCCCTATGAATTTGTATGAACACACCACATAAACGATGGTCTGAAGGACGTGCGTCGCCATGAAAACAAGTTGTCCAGTTGGTATTTCCAATATCCCATTATTTGCAAACCCTTGTATGTAGGAAATTTTCTCCGACGCTGATGTCAGATAAAACGGAAGCATAATCAACATTACCAGCACTGCAGGTACAAAATGCAGTAATGACTTAGAGGTAGAATGATAATTCTTGTCCAACAAATAACGGCAATACAAATAGTAAAGGGGGCCCATGCAAAATAGCAGGGGATATGTGATGGCAATCAGGAAAGGAAATTTTAGGGTGACCTGCGAAATATCAGCCGCATATTCCAGCAAATGCAATGAAACCACCATCAACAGAAGGGCAAGCCACTTATTCTCACGCCGATTATCAGTCTTCGCCAATAGGAAAAGTGACAGAAAAAGTCCTTGTGCCGCTCCAAGCAGAATAAGCACCGACCAGATGTTGAAGGTTATTCCTGTCATTCTTCGATTTTTATCAATCCATGTGACTCGCTATTCATTGATGGATACGATCATCCTTTTACCTTGAAAAATGCATATACCGGGTATTCTTTATAACCATTTCACCTCGTTATCTGTGAGCCTCGATGCAATCATGTGTCGCAATGATCAAAGTAGCCATGCCACATCTCAGCCCTATATGCCTACCCACGCAGCAAAGTACGACTTCTACAGGTTAATCTAAAAGGATTCACTTTTCCAGTGGTCATGTAAATTGCAACATTGAAAACGATACTTTTACCCCTTACAGTACAGGCTTCCTCTCATTGCATCTTACGGCACATCAAAAACTTTCGAATTAACAAAGCCCGATCATGATCATCGCCTATAAGCTACAAAGTTTCATGCTACAAAGGTGTGTTGCTAAAAGCTGGGATATTCTAGTGGAACTTTCTATGGCTAGTTCCAGATCAAATCCAATTGCTCCAAAGGATTTATTTGCAGTTTCGCATCAGTGGAAAGACTAGAATTCCACCATGCAAAATATGCTGCCGATACTTCAGGAAAAACCACCTCCTGATCAACCAATTCACCTGTACTTCCCCGAACGATTCTCGGATTCAAAGAAGCGAACAAGTAGAAATCAGGATCCTCAATGGTCCTCATTCGGATGGATCCAATGGTCCACAGCACATACATTCCGAGCGATACTTCTTCCATATAGAAAGAGGATATTGGATTGCTTGGGAAACTTGAAATTTGTGACTTATCATTTCGAAATTCCAAAAGCTCAGCTATACTGTAATCACTGAAATCTGGAGCCTTTATCGTCTCCCAATTACCTTCTTTAAGAGCTTCAATCAAAGCCTCCACTTTAGAAAGTTCAGCATTTTGCTTGCTACAAGAAACCAGGAGCAGACAAGCCGAACACATAAGTAAGTATTCATTTGTCCACTATTTAATTACGTTTTATAGATAACGAATTAAGTGCTGGGTTTGATGCTCGCGAAAGTGCGATCAAATTACCCAAGAATAAACAAATAAAGCACCAGCAGTATAGCTAGTTGGGACTGCCCTTTTCCAAATCGAAATCAGTCGTTTTGAGCATCATTCAGAGTTTACGGAGTTACGCTGAACTACATAAGACCTTTTAGCACTTTCGATCTGGTCCTTTTCTGTTGTTTCAGGATACAGTAGATAACTAGGGGCAATGATTGGTTTAACCTGCTCCACTGTAATCTTTGTGATCGTTTTGAATGGAAATTTGCCGCCCGTCATTTCGTTCAATATGCATTCCATTTCTGAGAACTCCGCGTGCGTCTTTCCAACGATCGTTGCCTTCCCCTTAATCTGGAATCCTTTCTGTACAAAGACTTCGATGAAGCTCACACAAACTTCTTCATTCTGTTGAATATTGCGCACCGTTTGGGGTGAAGCAATGTTCGCGACGATTATACCAGCGCTACCGAAATGTGTAAAACATTCCTTTGGTGACACATTCGGAATTCCATCATCTGAAGCGGTCGCCAGCCAACACACTAGGCACTTGTCGATATATTTCTTTATTTCTTCCGTCAACTGCATTTCTCTTATATTATGTTCAATCGAAGTAGGATGGCAGTCGGAGCGATCAATGGGTCATTAAACCGATCATCGTATTCAGAATATGCGCTCCCCGTCCTTAGTACTTTAATTATGGATGTGTTTTAGTATCGCAGATGTTTGGTCACGTACATTTTCTATCTCTGAGATGAAAGTATAGTGACTAAAACCCTTAATATCCGTCAAACTAATAAATCTGGCTGCTAGTTCCCTTTTATCTGCATCAGCCCATATAGAATTAACAATTTTTGAATCTTGCCGCCTTGAGACTGGATAATCATCCGAAAACCTTGATATCTTGTTTGTGTAAATCTGCGTATAATAATTCGTTCGCTCTCTTTCAATATCTTGCGCTGAAATGAGCGCCATTAGCATTTCATTGAATTCTTGTGTAAATAGGTCAATGTTGCCGGATGCGATCAATGTATTGAAAGTTTTTCTGTTATACTTAAAACGTGTATTTAATTCAGGATCAAATTCATTTCTAAGAATGGCTACCAGCGTGTCTAATGGCGCTTCAGGGCCCAAGAACCGCACTTGCTGGCTACTAAGGATTTCAGCGAGCTTGTAATTATCTCTGATCAATTTACCCAGCAATAGCGTATCTGATGAGAGGTCATTTCTCAAGGAAATCTCATAAGAAGCCTTTAATTTTTCTTTTTTCAAGTTTTCATTCCATCCATTAATTTGCAATGCGATGAGAATACCTATCACGACCAGGATGATCTCACCCAATGCGTACATCAGGTACTTGAAGAAATTTCCCTCCACCAACAGTTCTTGTCTGATTCTTCTAAAGAATTTTATCATAGGGTTAATGCATTACTCAAGTTCATGGAGGAGATTTTTACTGACTATGCACCATTCCACACTTTAAGTCTACCGTCCTTGAAATCGTGAGTGGTAAAATAGTACATAAGATGCGCTTCACCCAGTGTTCGATCGGAATACTGCTGTAATGGCAAATGCCATTGAGCCTCAAAGGGACGATGTCTTCTTCATGAATCAGACGGCACGACGATGCGACTGAATGCTTGCCAACTCCGGACCAGGAGATGGTCTGACCTTAGTTGTCATCAAATATCTCCTATACCAGGTCAATCCCTATGATTCCCATCCAAAGACTTTGGCAAAAAATTCTATCGACTAATCCCAATGCAAGTGCAGTTCAAGGATGGTTCACCGCAAAAAACTTGAGCCTTTCATGCTTGCCCCTTAAAGGAATGTCATTCAGAAACTCAAACTGGTAGGCAATGGCACTAGAAATTCCTTTAAATCGCTCGATTAGATTTTCTGTCACTAACAGCCACCGTTCGTACTCGTTACATTTCTTTTCAAGCCGGGAGGCTGTATTAAGCACATCACCATGAAAAGCAATCTCACGCTTTATATCTCCAATTTCAGTAACCGTAACTTCACCGGTGTCCATGCCCGCTTTAAACTCAGGAAACAGTCCATACTTGTTTTGAAAATAAAGTCTACGTTCATCTAATCTTCTCTTGAATTCAAAGTAAGTGTCCAGACACTTTAGTTGGTCAAGTCCCTCTTCTGTCTTCCAATGAAGCACCACCTCATCTCCCACATATTGATACACGTTTGCCTCATTCTTAATAAGCACGGGCGTAAGTTCATGGACACATTCTCTGATAAACTGACTATATTTTTCATGCCCCAATCGCTCGGCAATGGCCGTTGAGCTCTTCAAATCAATGAATAGAAAAATGAGGTGTTCTTTTCTTGGGTGATAATATTTTCCCCTTAGCAAATCGAACAAAACGCCTGGTCCAAATTTCCTATTAATCTGGCTGATGAAATTAATCAAGAATATGAAGAAGAAGAAATAGGACAAAATCGACGCCATATATCGAATATTGAAAAGGTAGTCCTGAAAAAATTGAAAATCTTCTTGGGTAACAATGTGCAACCTGTAGAATATTTGATAGATGATTATTGTGCAAAGTACAAGGGAGAGGATATAGAGAATACTTTTTATAAAGATGATTAAGCCGAACGGCTTCGTTCGAATTACTGAGAAGTCTGTAACACGGTTGACGGCGGTAAACAACGTCCCCAGTATTACTCCGGTAAGCACAACTTCGAGGTGAAAAAACCCAGAATACATGTACTCCGTAATCGGATTTTGCTCAAAATATCCTTTAAAGCCAAAAACGGTCAACAGCGCATAGAAGTAGACGATTGCTATCCAAGCCATGACCGATAGGAGCCATTCATTCACGAAGCGTCTTTTATTGAGCATTTACAATAGTTTTTAATTATATAACTCATAGGATGATACCACCTTGTTCATCCAAGATTTCATCTTGCAATCCGTCCGCTTCACTCTTTTCCCGCATCAACCTTCATTTGCCGGCTCTTACCCAATGAAACAGAAGATCGGGTCTCAATAAAGAAATAGGAATATCAACTTTCGACTTCTCACATGTATGCAGTAGAGCCTCAGGGACCTTCATTCTCTGGTAAATCACTCCCTCTGAATAACACCACTAAAAAATCAACAATGCCTATGGATTAAGATTCTTTGTCATCCAGGAGTATGCCCAAGGACGCCAATGTTTTTCCACACATCTTCGTATTCAAATCAATAGTTCAAAGGCAAAGGTGAGCAACTTTTTGCTTAGAACTGATGATTTGTATCATCTTTTACTGTGTGCTCCCATATAGTTTTGGAGCCATGTACAGTTCGTTTACTAGAGTCTACGACAAAAAGTTAAGGTCGATAACTCTAGAAAAACCTTCGCAGCCCATCAGCCTCTCCAGAGAGGTCCCAAAACCTGTTGTTGATTTATACCTTCTCTATATTTCCTGGCGTCATTTCTACACTAGAAGATGCAAGAGGTCAGTCATATTAAAGAAATATCTAATGAGTCATTGTCCAGTCTGAGGTTATATATGAGTAGTGGCGGACTGTATATAGCCCCTCACTCGTAAAAAAACAAGATATCTATTTGGAATAAACTGCAAAGTCTCAATGGACCGCCTACTTGATATGGTATTTTATCCAATTGTTCAAAGAAGTAAAGCCCTCAGTTGCTACTTCTTTCGCTAATTCTATTCTTGGCTCAGAATCAGGTCCCATATATGTGTGGGCTTCAAAATAAGCCAGCATTTGTGCGATTTCTCCCGCTCCTTCGAAAAAGTTTGAAAATACTTCTCCAGGAACTTGAGTGAAGCTATACTCCTTGCCGTTGTCTTCGTAAGTAGAAAGCACATCATTGAAACTGTTTAGTTCGGTTGCTAATGAAAGATAACTTCCATTCCCAACTTTTTCAGGATCTAGAAAAGCACCTGTCACAACTTTACCTAAATCGTTTATATCTGCCATATGAATCACTTTTTTACTTGGGTCTAATGGCAATGTCCATCCAATGCTCCCGTCTTCTTGTGGCTGTGGCCCCATCATACCCAAGAAATTTTGATAGTAAAAAGGAGCCTGAACAAAGGTGTGGTTTTCGAAACCAGCTTCTTTGATCAACTCATCAACTTGTGCTTTATGAGTAAAATGTGGAACATCGAACTTGTCACTGCTTATCTTGCCCACATCTGGCAGCGTTGACCATACAAAGTGATTTACCCCAGCATCTTTGGCTGCCTGAATGGCTGTTTTACCTTGAGCAATTTCGTCTGCACCTTCCCAAAAGTTAGTAACCACAAAAACACCGTGAGTGTCTCTAAATGCCTCTGTTAGAGAAGCCAAGTCAGTCAGATCAGCTTTTACGACTTCTTCTCCGTTACCTGAATATCTATCTGGATTCCTGGTAATCGCCCTTACTCGAAAAGTCCCATCTTTTACTAACGCATCGACTACCCCTTTCCCTTGTGACCCTGTAGCGCCTACAACGGCAATAATTTTCCTTTTCATCATATGTATTTTAAAATTTAAAGACCTCACAAAGGTGGGAAAATGAAAGGAGTTGGACCTAAAAGGTATTTTAAGAAAGGCGCTCCCACCATTTCTTGCTCCAAATATCTCTGAGTCAAGGCTTTCCTTTCTTCCTCATTGTAGCCAACTCCTAGTTTCAAATCATCAACTAGCCCACCTCCAAAGACCTTTGAGCACCAGGGAAGAAAATGGTGATATTCCATGGATGAACTGCCATACAAGTGGCGCTCCACAAAGTATGTCCTCTTCAGAATAGCCAGCAGCTCTGTTTCTACCGACATTGCCGATACAAAATGTTGGATGCATACCCTCTACTTTTTAAGCCTCTTTAGCGCATCAAGATATTTATTCTTAACTCCCTTATCCTCTTTCTTTTCGCAAAGAGCTATTGGAGCTCTTGATAATTATTCGAGACCAAAGACCAGTGAACACCCAGGCGGATCTTTAAGTACATCCTTATCCCATTTTTGACATCATTTCACCAACATGAGATAGCACTTCATTGTGTTCCTTTGAAGGACTAAAGTCTAACATTCTGAGATTTGCCTCTACAATTGCAGTATGTCCAGCAGGTAAATAGAAAGCATCCCCAGCTTCAAGTATTTCTTCATTGCCATCATCATAGATGACTTTCATCCTACCTTCGAAAATATACCCATAGTGCGGGCAATGACAGCTATCAGTAGCTAATCCTTTAAGCAACGGTGTAAAATCAGTTCCCTGAGGAAGTTCGTGATAATTTACATCCATGCCTCCAAATCCAGGTTTCGTACGCATTTTTGTACCTGGGGCCTCCATTATAACCGGAACGTCATTTTTATTGATTTTCATTAATCACAAATTTTACTAGTTAAGAATAATAATATTTATCGCCTAGACAAATACAAAACTTTTGCCTATTTAGCATCTAAATGCAAGTATAATATTGGATTCACCATCAAATATCCTATTGACAGCTTTAGCATTTACAGCGCATTCCTATGCATAAAATGTCTGTATGCTAACGCTCTATAGAGCATGTCCGCACTAAAATAGAGATGATAGCTCATCATCAGAATATGGCTCTATCAAAGGCAAGGACGATATCAAAAATTCTAAAACTGCAGCAAAACCATCTCGGCCACCAACTTCTCGAGTGATGTCATAAAACCTGTCGACGATCAATACCTTCTTTGCATTTCATAGGCGTTGCTTCTATACCAGATGATCAAAAGTTCCTTCATATTGCACAATTAACTAATTACATAGAATGGCGGCCTTCGCAATAACATCGACTTACTGCACATAGAGCTCTCCGAACATCCAAAAGGCAAATGGTAATAGCATTCCTAACGATCATAGGCTTGAAGGGTAGTGCTCAACAAAGCATGTCAGCATCAATATAGCTATAAAATAACAACTCTTTTCAGCTCATTTTCAAGCCACTTTTCCCTTGATCCAAAGTACAGTTCAAGTATTTGAGGCACATCATCCTGGATATATACCTTAATTTGACAATTGATACTTTTTATAGATAAACCGTTGTGTTAAAATCATAAGTCATATTACGAGTTTTGCAATCATGGTTCGAAGAGCATATTGTTGTATGCCGAGGAAATTTATTTTCGCAAACTCCTACCTCGGCCTCACCAACTCATCATACGGCTCAAATCCCTTCAAACTGGCTAGGTCCCAGGCATATATGAGATTACCATGATCCATGCTAGACCTTCCTTCTTTCATCGATTGTGCCAGTTGGGCCACGGACTCCTCTTTCTCACCCAAAATAGCATGGATCCTCCCTTGCCAGTAGGGAGTAATCCCTTTTTGAAAACGGTTTAGGGTTCCCGGAAAGGAAGCCCTGAATGATTCTAGTTTTGCGATTTGTGCATGGGCGAGGTCCGTTTTCCCCTGGCGAGCATAGGTCGAGCCCCACAAGCCCTCCCGCCAGGTGTTCATGTGCCAATTGGTGATGGGTAAATAGCTATCAACTGTGACCCCCTTGGCATTAGCTACCCAATCAATCTTGCGCAGTTCCAATAGGATTTTTTCTGCTTTTTGCCATTCTTTTAATAGGTAATAGGCAAATGCCTTTGAGTCTCTATTATACAATTGGACAATTGTCCAAACATAATAATTTCGGCTGGGGTTGGGATCCGCAAAATAATCCAAATTGGCTCGTAAATAGGGGGCAAATATATTGACAGATTCTGGCCCGAAGATCTCATTAAACATATGAGTGAACCTAAGATAGTCAGAAGGTATCAATGATTCCAGATGGCGGCGAACTTCTGTAAAATCTCCAACGAGCATCAAAGCCCTGATGACATGGTGGTGCGTTGACCATCCTGGATTTAGTCGCGAAAATTCGATCACCTCCGCATGTCGACCTGTGCGGTTGAGTGCAAATAAATAAGCACTGACGGTTTGCCCCTGAATCTGATCCTTGAATATGTCATATTGATCGAAAATAGGCTTGAGGCATTCTATGGTCCTTGATGGTTTATTGAGCAACAAGTATCCATAAGCAACATGATGCAGCGTATTCAGATCTTTGGGATCCAACTGATGGTTTTTCTTCATGGCAAAGAGGGCCACCTGATAATCCCCGTTGCTTTGATTCTCAACATAATTCAAGAAGTTTTGCTCAAACTCTGTATATCGATTCCAATGTTTCCTCAAATAATCGCCCATTGCATTGTAAATAGAATCGTTTTGATGAAACATTGCCATTTGGGCAAGACGAATTCTGGCCAGGATGAATGAAGAATCAATGCTTAGTACTTGGGATAGGCATTTATTGTCAAATAAACCGCACTTTAGAAATTCTTGGTAAGCTTCAAATTTAGGAGGACTAATGGTCGATATTTTGTCGGATTCTTTTAACGTCCAATAGCCTTTCAATTGTTCGCGGATCTCGGTGATCAGTTGCTCCTCTTGACTGGTTAATCCCCAAATAGTGGGAAAATCGTAGATGTTGTCCCCTGTTTTAGTAGATTCCAATCGGGAGTTGACTTGTAGGGAATCCCCTTTAAAATAGTATGAACCAGTAACGACATATTGGGCATCGGTCAGTTCCATCAGGGACACTTCCTTATCCGGATTGTCTGGCAAAATGCCTACCCGGTCCTTGTATCTTCTCATCATCTCTGGGGAAGTCGTTTTCACGCCTAATGCCCGTAGGCCAGCACTGATCCAATCCGATGCCATATTCCCCAAAGCGTCCAAATTGGGATCGCTGGTGAAATTGTTAAAGACCGCCACAGCTACTTTTTCCTCACGTATCTCTTCTGGCAACAAATCATGCGCCTGTGCTCTATTTGCCAGGTTTATCCAAAGAATGCCACTAATAGTCAGTATGGCCAAAATCAGCCAGATGAGTTTCATTGGGGCCCTTCCAGCACTCGGTTTCTTCAATCTTCCCTTCATTTCCGATCTGCTGGGAACAACAAGACCAGGATTGGACAGTGCATAGACCTCCATCGGCTCTTCGACATTTTTAAATTCGAAGGTGCCAAGAGTCACTAATTGGTAATCTCCTTTATTCTTGATTTGATCGCGAATAACCTTTGACACAAGCACGGCACCGGGTACACCCAGAGATTCTATGCGAGAGCCAACATTGACCCCATTGCCAAAGGCATTGCCGTTCTTAAAAAGTACATCTCCCAAATGCATGCCGATACGGACCGGGACCTGGGGTTCCCTCTGAAATTCATTCTGCATAGCAATGGCGCAGGCGACAGCCTTAGACGAACTGTTAAAAGAGAGTAGTGCTCCATCTCCGAAGTATTGAACCATCTCACCGTTATAACGAACTGCCTCCTGTTCGACAATCTCCTTGAACCGATTCAGGATGATCAACGCGTTGCCTTCATCTGCCTGCATCAGTGAAGTGTAACCCGCTATGTCAGCGAAAAAAATAACGGCTAACTTGTGGTTTACAGACATACCATATCTGTTTAGGTCGAAGTATTCAAGGTTGGTTTCATGCGAATAAACACCTTGATTTGTTTACACTTTGCATTCAACGGCAGTCTTTGCAACAAAATCCACCAGCCCCAACTTAGATCCCTTTGAGCACCCATAAACATGCTGGCAATAGGATTCGCCTGGTTCAAAGGTTTGCCTCGCTGCTCCACTTGCAGATCAACACGAAAATACGGATAACAGCTCTTCTTCAACCGATATTCATCAAATTTTATGGGCGTAGGTTGTAGCTGCACTGCGAATCTCATATATAGGCGTTTTGAATTGTTTATCTATTTATCCCCATTTTTTTTTGGAAACCTCCGACATGTTTTGAGGTGCTCTTATTGATTAACAGAAGCTATAGTATAGTCCTTACAACACCTCTTGACTTAACCCTACTGTTATTTGTATCTGCTTTTCTGATTTTCTCAGCCACTATTTCCATAATCCTTCTATTCGATAATCGATAACGCGAACGGCTGAATTCTGTCCATCCTGAGATGGCTTATCCTGCGCAAAAATGGAAATTATGTTGTCCTGCATCATCCGATAATGGTCTGGTGGGAACTCACTGGTAAAGGGCCCACTTTCATGAATAAGTTCTGTCCACGTACGGTAATTTTCAGACCGCTTTGCAACGGCAATTAGCAGATCGAAATTATAGTTCCAAATACAGTAAACATTGTCTTCACTATCGACGATAAATTGAGGACGATTATGTTTATATCGCAAAGACGTGTCAACTTTTGTAGTAATCATCGCCCTGTGCCATTTACCACTTTCATCCAGCCAGTAATCATACAGTGCGCTTTTGGAATAATCCCGGGTACCTACGTCAAGGCTCATCACACCTTCCTGCAAGTGAAGCGAGCCTATATGTATGCGCCCTTTGCTATCCACGACCTGGCAGTTCTGGTTTTGCAGACCCCGGCCTGGGTCTACCTGCCATATACAGATGTCAGGTGAAGATATGTCGATGCGTTTGTCGTTTGCCTGGTTAGCTATTTCCACACCTTTATAATTTTTCCAGGTCAATCCCCGGTCCTCGCTACATGCATAATTGATACTATGATCACCCAAGCCTCCGTCTTCTTCACGCCAGCACCATGATATGTGCAGTTTTCCTGAAGTATCGCTTTGAATTCCGTTGAGGTACATATTGCGGTTATTGCTGGTTGTGCCGCCGAATGAATAGTTGCCTGTCGATGAGCTGATCTGCCACTGATCTTTCCATTTTGATTTCGGTGAATACTCACTCATCCATATGCGCCCATTCCTAGACCCCCCATTCCGCCAGAATAGGAAGAGCGCTCCGTCGCGGGCAATGACAAAACGCGGATAGGTAACCTTTTCAAGTGAACTCATGCTACCTGATCCTGGTAACGAACCCAAATTGCCAGTGAACAGGTGGATGTCCCAAGCGATGCTTTCAGGATTCAAAGTAACCCCCTGAATCGATTTTTGATAATGCAGCTCGTCTCCATGGTGATCATATGCCAGATGGATTGTACCATCAATAGGACAGATGCCGATAGAGGCAACATTGTGATTGTCATCTGTTGTATTGTGATAGTCAAGCCGGGCTTTCTGCCATCCACCATCGGGAAGCATGCGGCGTGCCACACTTAAGTAGCGCTCTTTATCATAGTAGGTTGAATACTGCCACCCGCTTTGTGTAATCAGAGCTTCTTCCGAATAGGTTTTGCCATTTAAATGAATCCCCCATGCTGCACGGGTCATAGTAAAAGATGAGTCAATTACCGAATTGCTGATTTTGCTCAGCGAAATCTTCCCCGGGAATGTCGAGTTGATAGCCGTACGGTGAAGATTTTTAGTTATTGCAACCTCCTTAGTATCCATTAAATAATGCTTGATGTATTTGAAATAGACTGGCATTGAGAGTCCCAAAATACATACACCCAATAAAATGACCTTGTTCCTATTCTTCCGCATACTATACGCCTAATCAGTAACTAATCTTTCAAAATTTTTCATTCTTAAAATGATCCAATTAAAGGGTACGGATCATGATATTGAGCGTCTGACTAAAGGAGAGATTCACTCTTCGCAATAACATCGACTAGCCGACTTCTAGATCCCTATGAGCACCCATAAAGCAACTTGTAACAAGATGCCAAAGTCACAAAATCTATCGACAATCGATTCCTTCTTTGTCTTTCATTGGTTTTGCTTGCATAGCAGAAGATACAAAAGCTCATTCATATTACATAAGTATCTAATGGGTATTGACCTTGCTCACGGTATGGCTATGCGTTGTGTCCCGCAAGGCACTTCGTATAGGTTTTGTTGCAAGCCATTTTTATTTTATCTAAATTGTTTTGGCTTCAAATTTTTACTCGCATTTTCCACGATTTCCAAAATTCTCTTTTGTCTTGTTTCTCTTCTTTTGGCAGAAACAATCCAGTACAATAAAGCCTTTTTACCAGACTTGCTTAGACTATCAAAATATTCCAGTGAGCCCTTGCAATTGGCAAATTCTGCTTCTAAATCCTCTGGAATTACGAGTGCCTCCACTTCATCTAAAATTGTCCAAGATCCATTTTCTTTTGCAATTTCAATGCTTTTGAAACCTTCTTCTTCCATTAGTCCTTGGTCAATTAGGGTTTTCACTTTATCTTTATTTATCTTAGACCAATTGCTTTTTTCTTTTCGTTTACAGAAATACTGCTTGTATTTAGTACTGTCTATTGTCCTTTTTGTGCTATCGATCCAACCGAAACAAAGGGCTTGGTCCACTGATTCGCTCCAACTTAGATTATAGTTCGGCGATTTCTTTTTATAAAATACAAGCCAAACTCCCTCTTTCTGGTTGTGGTTCAACTGAAGCCAATTTCTCCAGTCTTTCTTATCACAAGGACAATATTCTTCTGCATTTTTCATTCTTGATCTTTGGCTATCTTAATGATACACGGTTCAGGTGCGGTAGTGCCGACTAATGGAGCCACCGATCGTCATACCCTTGTTAACCTTTCGCCACTCATCAAATTCCCTGCTTATCAATCCCAAAGGTATAATTTCCATAAGGCCAAAGTATTTACTAATTACTGGAAATTACTGGAAATCTCAATCAATACCACTATTTGCTCTGTAATCTGAACTTGGTATATAGCAGAGCTCTGTATTCCATTCTATTCAAGGCTGGGCGGGAAACACTAAATTCCTTTAGCTGGAATCATAAGTATCTAGGTGCTATCATGGTGCTACATAGTTATAGCAAGAACTACCTCAACTGACTATCAAATCATAAAGCTTCTCTTTGTTACTTTCTGTCCCCATACGTTCGCTTATTAATTGCACATTCTTTCTATAGGATTCATTATTCATTAGATCCAATAATCCATTTTCGAAGTCTATTCTGTTAAATTTCTTTATAGATAGACCTTTTGGGCCTAGGTTGAGCTTCAAATTGATTCTATTCCAAAAATATTGATCTAGGATGTGAGGAATGATCAAGCTGGGACATGAATATTTCAAAGCGGTGTGTGTAGTTCCCGACCCTCCATGATGAATGATTGCATACACTCTTGGAAATATCCAGTCATAGGGAACGTTGCCAACAAAATAGACGTGGTCTGGAAATTCTTCGGTTTGTTCAAGACCTCCCCATGAGGTATTTACGATTGCAGCAATCCCATTTTTTTGCAAAACATCTATAACAATTGCGGTCTTCTCCTTTGGATCTAAATTTGTCATGCTCCCAAAAGTGATGAAAATGACTTTTCTATGCCTATCCAGAAAGTCTAATAATGCTTGGTCAGGTTGCCAACCCAATGTCTTATCCCTTTCATGATACCCCACCACATGCGCGCATGACGGCCAGTATTCAGGCTTAGGAAATAATGCACTTGAGATCGCATAAAAAGTCCTTTCTTTTTTAAGCATAGCTCTTTTAATCGACGACACCGTGATCTTCAAGCCTGGATAATCACGGCGGTATCGTTTTGAATACTTTTTCAGCATGACGGATTTCATCACATTCCCCAGCCAGACACTCAAGAGATTCAGTGTTCTTCCATAGTTACCCGCGACTGTAAGATGTTTGATGGGATGAGCAACACCTGGTATAGGACTAAACAAAATGGATTTTCCCGGATTAGCCATGCCCCAAAGAAGACTGTAATTACATTTTGGGTGATATAGAATTCTGTCGGGCTTCTCCTCTTCTTGGATCTTATGCTGCAAAGCTAGAATGCCTTTAGACAACTTCATTCCGGCTCTTGCCATTTTCATCAGGTAGCCCATCCTTTTTACAATGGAACCTTGTCCACTCATAATCATTTGAGCCTCCTTACCATCTAACAGATTAAGAAATTCCCTGCTGAATCCTCTAAATGGAAGTCCCATGCCTTCGACCATCTCTCGGAATTGCTCGGGAAAAACACAAATTACCTCCCAATTTTTCGCTTTCAATAGCTGAGCAATTGCCAAGAATGGTTCAATATCTCCTCTGGTACCTATCGAAAATAAGACTGCCTTCATTTTTGGTACTAGTTCCTGCATTAGCTACAACTTTGAGCTACACCATCAGCCAAAAAAATGAAGATTGGTGTGGCAGCTTTTGGCGGTTCTATGACACGCAGTATACTGACCCTAGAGCGCCAAAACAATTTGTATTTATATACATCTGATCTTAGCGCAAGATATTGCCCAATTTTCACATCTTCATAGAATACATTGCTTTTACATAAGCGCATTGTTGTAGATGGTTTTTTACTCGTTCTCACTTAATTCAATTGGTAAACTTGTATTCCAAATATTGCTATACATCTTCCACTCTCCGTTTTCATTTTTCCAAATGTTAATGTACTTGCCTTTGTCGATGGTGTTTTCATCTCCATATCTTAAATAATAGGTGCCCTCATCAATTAGGTAATCTTTATTACCATAAAAGTGAGTCGTCTCTTCCACAAACTCAAAAATTTCATAATTTACCCACTCAGCATTCAGTTGAGCAATAGCTCTTCGCCCAGTAACAATTTTCGAATTTGGTGAAAATATTTTTGCGTCCTCCGCAAAGCTGCTATTTAGATACGCTGTGTCTTTCGTAATATGGGCTTCAGTGAAACGATTGGTCTTTTCTTGAATTTGCTCTTTTGCTGCGTTCAAGTCAAATTCTGCTGTCTTCCCATCATCTGCTTCTACCTTTGAGTGGTTTATATTACCACACGAAGAAAGAACCATTCCAAAGATAAATACCTGTAATAAAAGGGTTAAAAAATTTGTACTCATAGTCAGATTTTTTATTGGTTCAACATTATGCACAATGGTTCCGATCCGCAGTCATTGTAATGGAGTTTACTTTGTACCATCCGATATATTATTCTCATGTTACTAGTCAACAGCTATTACTAATTCTGACAGAAATACCGATATGGATTGGTAGGTCTCCCTGGCTCTACATCGACCAAATTCAACATGATCACTATCAATAACGGGTAGCATCCCAAGGGGTGCCATGACTTCACACATCATGCTGCCAAAAGTTATTGTGTTATTATATGTGTTCAAGTTCAAACATTTTTTCTGAATGTTTCCTGCTCAAATTTCTTGGGGTCATTTTCATCAATTGATTTCTAAGTCTTGTTGCGATGGGGTTTTCCCAATGCGCCATTCTGCCAATTTGCCAACTTGTATTCACTATTTTACTAACTTTTGCTCCTCTTAGCTTCTGAAAATCAGCAAATGCTTTCTCTGTATCAAACTTATCTAAACATTCTGCCAGCACATGTGCATCTTCTATTGCCTGACAAGCACCTTGTCCCATATTTGGTGTCGTTGCATGGGCTGCATCGCCTATAAGACAAATATTCCCCTTGTACCAATTCTTAATGGGTCGTAGGTCAGCAATAGTTGCTGTATGAATAGTGTTGGTCGGAGTTGTGTTGATTATACTTCGAATTGTTTCGTTATACCCTGAATAATAGTCAGATAGGCTATCAATAGAATGTTCACTAGAATCTCTTTTGAATGATTTCAGTGCATACCAGTAGACCTTGTTCGCAGCAATTTTGACAAACCCAAATCTGCCTTCTTTGCCCCAGGCCTCATTGAGTTCATTTTGAAATCTTAGTGGCAAGACAATATCGACAATCCCGCGCCAACAGACTTGAAAAGCATTTCGGATCTTTACATTTGGAAACAAATGCTTTCTAACATCAGAATTAATTCCATCAGCTCCCAAAGTAATCTGAGACTCTATTGTATTTTTGTTTTTAAATCTTAATAGCCACTTGTTGTCAGAGTCTTCAATTCCAGACAATTCATATCCCAAATTCAGCGTGTTAGGTTTTAATTCTTCCGCCAATATTTGTTGTAAGGTTGCTCGGTGAATGGCAATATTTTGGCAATTGTATTTCTTTTCGAAATATTTCAAATCTACACTTGACATTGGAGTCAAATCTGGCAGTGTGATATTCACTGAAGATATTGGATTTCCATTGTTTTCAATTTTATTTTTTAGTCCTAATTTCTGATATACTTGCATTGCATTGTTTGCCAGTATTATTCCTGATCCCACAGGTTTTATCTCATTGGCTTGTTCATAAATCTGAACTTTGATCCCCTTTCTTTGAAGAGCTATGGCCGTTGTCAATCCGCCTATTCCCGCTCCGATTATATTTACTGTCATTTTTTGTTCATTCCAATTGGTGGCAACACCCATATATCACCACCTCTGTAAAAGAATTGCCGACCCATCCTACTTGCCCTTCAATACTTTTCTTACAAGCCGGCGAACGGCACGCATATGGCTCATCGAACTACATGCGTGCATGCCATTGAGCACTTATCATCAGTCAACCATTTGGCCCTCGCTAATGCACTTATTCAATCCCTAGCACAATCCTTCTATAATCATACATAGATGCGATCTTGTTGTCATCCTTCACTTCCAAAATCAAATGTACTTCATGGCCTTTTGCGTCACGTGGAATCTGTAGCGACACAGTGGGTACTTCTGCTTTTGTTAGCTCTAGATCTTGCCGATAGGTCCCTGCTTCTTGATAGATCCACCAATGGTACTCCAGCCCATCTCCATCAGGGTCTGTAGATGCGGATGCATCCAGGGTAATCTCCTCCCCTGCACTCACCGACAACATGTGAATCTCTTCCGCCTTGCTTCCATTTATCGCTGCCACGGGAGCATGATTGGCATGGTCAAATCCTTCCACGCACCAGTCCATTCGGCATTTGAAATCGTTGTACATCGCTCGTCTCCATCGCCAGACTGGCACAAAATTATTTTCAATGTCCTTACCATCATCCGGGTTTTGCCAGTTGTCTACAGCTTCAGTGTACAGTGAAAAATCACCATAGTTGACCTCCGCTTCACGAACATCTGCGTGCTTTGAATAAACGTTCTGCACTCTTTCTCTGGTAAATCGACCACTCCAGCCTCCCCAATACGGATGATTAAAATCAGACAACCCGCGATGAATCAAACCCATCCAGGGAATCGTGCCCCCTCCTTCCAAATAGACAATTCGCCCATTTTCTGTCTGCCGTAAAGGCCAGGCCCGACCTAAATGTCCATGGTCTCCTTTGATGTGGGCTAATGCCCACTGGTGCTGACCCATGCTTGAATATGCATAAGGCTCCCAGGTATAAGGTCCCAGCCTGGTTGACTCATCCCTGTCTTCGCCCTTTTTTCGATCGAAATCTGGCCCTCCGTAGCAATAGGTCTGGACATTACTTCTCACCCAATGGATATCCGGATAGTTGGCGCAAATCCAAGCCCCAGCATCGTCCTGAGCTCCATTTTCAAAAACCCGCAGTTTTCCAATGAATGCATCCAATTTTTTTGCAGTATGTGCCGCTTCATAGTCAATAATGGCTTGAGCCAGGGTATTAGATCCCGCATTCACGACTATATAGACAGGTCGAGGATCATCTTTGGAGACGACATCTATGATATGTTTTGACCCGGCAGTGGATTTTCCTGGTCCTTTTCCAGCTACTCCATAATCTGACTGCCCTGAGGCAATGATGGAATGCAAGTAATCGGGTGAAGGCCATCCTTGGGCATGCTTGCGCAAATCATCCAGTTCCTTTTCGTAGGCGTCCACAATATTATGTAACAACTCGGGATACAGTCTCTGCCTTCTGGACAAGTGATGCCTTGAATGCAGGTATTTACCGGAAACGGCAATCAACCCCTCAATATCAAACTCATTGCTGTACATCATCATGTGCACCATCTGCTGCTCTTCATCAGGCTCATTACCCATGTCAGCAAGTACTAATAACCTGGCTTTGGTCGCCTGTGCAAACATATCCAACGAGTAGAAAAAAATAAGCCCTAAAAAATAGAAGTATTTAATAATATTCATCTCATCCAATATTTAAAGGTACACGTGTTCAAAATAAATTCGAAATGACCCAGGATGGGTCAAATATTATTCTGGGTACTTGTGATTCAAAGGCACTAATAATTAGTTACAATGACTACGGTGCGCCGATAGTCTACCAGTGGCACTATAGGGTTATGATCCCTTACCTCCAAGATCAGATGTATTTCCCGTGCTCCTGCGTCCTCAGGAATCACGAAAGAAGCCTGAGGTGAATCCTCACCGCTTATTTCAATAACCCCATCGTAAGGATTCCGGCCAGCTTCGGCATAGACCCACCAACGATACGTCAACCTGTCGCCATCAGGATCATAAGAACTCAGCGCATCCAGTTCAACCGCTTCACCATAATTTTTGACGATTTTGATAATGCGGTCCGATGCATCTCCACTTAAGAAAGCGACCGGATGATGATTTGCATTTGCATAGGGCTGAACACACCAATCCGCTCGAGTTTTTAGATCGTTCCACATGTCCTGCCGCCAGCGAAAAACTGCGGTGCACGCATCGTTATATACATTTCCATCAGAATCCTCCCAATGATCGAATACATTCAACCTTTCTGAATATACAGCAAAAGGCACATACTCTTCTTCATCAGGGTTTACGATCTTAAAACCAGCAAATACATTTTTGTGCTTGGCAAAGGAAAATCGACCACTCCAGCCACCCCATGAAGGTTCTGAGATATCTGACAGCCCTGCAGGCACGAGGCCCATCCATGGAACAGTACCACCTCCTTCGATAAACATATATTGCTCCCTGATTTTTCGATCGGGATATCGACCGCCGAGCATACCATGACCTTCCTGCAGATTTTCTCTAGCCCACTGATGCTGGCACTCGGTAGTATAGGCATATGGCTTCCAGCAATAAGGTCCCAGATTTGTATTGGTGGGACCTCCGTAAGCCCTTGTTTGATCAATGCTGCGGACCCAATGAATATTGGGAAATTCATGGCAGATCCAGGCACCTGATTCGTCTTGACCTCCATTGTCATAAACCCGAATTCTTGAGATAAAATCATCCAACTCTTCGGGACTGTGATTGGATCGATAATCATAAAGTGCCTGGGCTAGCGTATTAGTTCCCGCATTGGCTACAATGTATACTGGTCTTGAATCCGGCTTCAATATCGCCCTCGTGATAAGTCTTGATCCCTCACTAGTCCGACCTCGTCCCACATCCCCAATGCAATTACCAGACTGGCCAGCAGCGACGATGCTTCTTAAGTATTTTGGATTGGGATACTCTTCATCATGTTTGATTAGATTGGGATGTACTGATTCATAGCCATCAATTAAATATTCGAAGAGCTCAGGCATCAGCCATTTTATGGAATCTCGGGGGTTGGTCCGAAAGTATCTTCCTGTAACTGCAATCAGGCCCTCGAGATCAAATTCATTACTGCACAAAAGCATATGCGTCATTTGCTGTTCCTCATCGGGATCGTGGCCCATATCCGCCATTATGATCAACCGTGCCTTCTCCGGCTGTGCGCACACCGTCAAGGTCACGACCACCAAGAGTGCGATGGCTATTACTTCAAACACCTTAGTCATTCTAGCTGTTTTATCCATACTACCTGAATTCTTCTACATAGATATTTAACCCAATTCACGTTTGACACTCCCATACCTTTTCCCCATCCGACTGTTTCGATTGAGCAGCAGATCGTGTTTAGGGAATGTGCTCGGTTGGTTTCACTAAGCAATCTACAAATTAATGTTTTCAACAATTTTCAATATGCCTCTATTTCTTTTAAAGGGCTAAGAAGAGAAGGCCGCAATGGCAGTGAACTTCAACAATTATTCACAAATTGATTACCTATTATTATTATTAGTCTATGCATTTGGCATCGAACAATCAGGAAATCATCATTTTTCTTATTCTTCTTGATACTTTGTCTTGACACTACTGACGAAGCTAATAGCTTGTCAGCCCTGAGTACTGGGCGAGGCTCCGCCTGTCAGCACTTTTTAGCATATCCGAAAGTCAAGGCTGCATTTCTTTTTTGACGCTCGTAGACACTCCAATCCTGAAAATCTAAAAAACTCGCACAGCCTTTTATTTCCATGACGATACCCGAGGGGCTAACTTCATTTTGGAATGCTGATTTGAAGTATGCAGCTCAGACAGCTTATCTTTTCTTAACAGATTTGTAGCGCCTACTCCCTAAAAGAAATAAGGCCGGTCCTTTAAGACAAAAGATAGAGTCTTTGACTATAACTTGTGAATGCTCTCCGGAAAGTAACACCTGAATTAGACTAAATCCTTGCATCGAGCAACCAGCAAATCATCATTTTTCTTATTTTTCTTGATACTTTGTCTTGACACAAAGTATCGAAAAGTCAAGGCTGTATTTCTTTTTTGACGCTCGTAGATACTCCAAATCCTAAAAATCTAAAAAACTCGCACAGCCTTTTATTTCCATGAATATACCCGAGGGGCTAACTTCATTTTGGAATGCTGATTTGAAGTATACAGCTCAGACAGCTTATCTTTTCTCAACGGATTTGGAGCGCCTACTCCCTAAAAGAAATAAGGCCGGTCCTTTAAGACAAAAGGTAGCGGATTTGACTATAACTTGTGAATGGTCTCCAGAAAGCCCAACGGCATTTGGTACGCGTTCTGACATACCACAACACAAATGTCTTGACAAGGAAAAACCGAGGTTTTGCCTCCATCGACCGGTATTACCAAAACACCACAACACCAAAAAACCATAATACCCCTTTAAACACCCTCAACCGATACGAGCTTGGTCTTGAAGCATCTGCGCATGCTTAAGATGTGATTCGTGACTCTTCATGTCAAATTCCTTCATGATGTCTGAGACAAAGACAGAGGCGTCAAGGCTTTCAATAATACTCCACTCTTCTTCGTCAAAGGTGGTAATACGCACCTTTCTTCCATATTTATTTCTGATGTCTTGAAAATACCTTACGTATGGCCAGGTATGTAGAAAGACTTTTTCCAAATTGACCGGTGCACATACAAAATTTCGATTCCAAATACCTGTCTTGCTGATTTCCTGTCCATCAATATCACAGATTTTGGCGGTATTTTTTCGCGTGCTCGACACTACGACATATTTATGCCTCCAGGCCTTACTGTTTAAGATCTGTCCACCTGCAAATGCAGAAGGCCAAAAAACCATCTCCGCACCTGCTGCACGAAGATTCTTCCAGCTTTCGTCCCACTCCACATCGAAGCAAATCTGGATACCAATGGTGCCAAAATCGGTTTCAAAAACCGGTGGTTCCATGGGTCCAGGTGTGAGCCCGGCTTTTACCTCACCTTCCGTAGTGTGGGTCTTGCGATATTCGCCCACATATTGGCCGTCCCGATCTAAGAGTACAGCCGAATTATAGCTTTTCCCATTTTCGAATGTATGTACACCACAAATGAGATAGCAATGCAATTCCTTAGCAATGGCAGAAAAATAGGTTAGGGTCTTCTGCGAAACGTCCTCCAATTCACTTAAGGGCGGTACCTGACTCACATTTGAAGTGTAAAAAAGCTCAGGCAAGCAAATAATATCAGGCCGATAGACTGCCATATTAGTTATGATGTCGCCAACCTGCTCATTCATCATTTGGACATTATCGGCTCTTAGATTCATCTGGGAGACGGCACCGATCCATACCTCCCTTGGCAATCTTGCATCTGCGTTGAGATCGCTTTGATTGGACGCATAGCTGGTCATTGTCGACAAACCGACTGTTCCGGCCATCAGAGATGATTTTTTGAGGAAAACTCTTCTCGAAGATTCATTCTTTGCCATTGTTGCAGATCTTATATGGGTAAAATACGAACTTATTCCATTTGCCTGATGGCATGAAGTGGCGATATTCCAGGATGACCGGTTAATTTTCTGAGCAATCTTTCTTATTATACTTGGCATTTGAGTTAATCATAGATTAGATAGACAGAAATCCGAAATGCTATGCAACTGAATAACGATGTCACCGTCTCCCGTAGAACATTCCTAACCAATAGCGCCAAAGCAGGTACGATGGCTGTACTTTCCCCCCATTTCTTTGCAGGTGGTGTAGCCGCTGACACCCTGAAGGTTGGATTGATTGGATGTGGAGGAAGAGGTACAGGAGCAGGCATAATTGACTGTGCCGAGGCTGCTGAAGGAATTGAACTCACAGCTATTGGCGATCTATTCGAGGACCATCTGGAAGCTGCTCCCAAGCGCATCAAAGAGAACCTGGCCAAACGTGGTCTTCCTGTGGATACGATATATAAGGTAACACCCGACACCACTTTTTTGGGCTTCGATGCCTATGAACGAGTCATTGACTCGGGTGTTGATATGGTGATTTTGACCACACCACCCAATTTCCGTCCCCAGCATCTGCGCTACGCGGTTGAAGCTGGAAAACATGTCTTTGTAGAAAAACCGGTTGCCGTAGATCCGGTTGGAGCCCGCTCCGTATTGGAGAGTGCGGAGATGGCCGCACGCAAGGGACTGACCTTGATCGCCGGCACCCAAATGAGAAGGCTCAAATCCAACCGCGATGTGATCCAACGCATTCACGATGGAGCCATCGGTGAGATCAATGGGGGGCAGGTCTTTCGCACGGGCAGCGCGATGAGAAGCTGGCGCAGTGACGAAAAGACCAAACGTAAAGAATGGTCAGAAATGGAGTACCAGATCCGCAGGTGGCTACTCTGGACCTGGCTAAGTGGTGACTTTATTGTAGAAATGCACGTACACAACTTAGACATCATAAATTGGATCATGGGTGCTCATCCTGTAGCCTGCATCAGTATGGGAGGTAGACAGACTAGAATAGGTTACGACTACGGAAATATTTACGATCACTTTAGTGCGGAATATGAATACCCGAGTGATGTACGTGTCGAATACATGGGTGCACAGATTGATAATTACATGCCTAGAAATAATCAGCGCGTGACTGGTACTAAGGGATCTGCGGTACTCGATTTCCGGCATGGAGAAATTAAGGGGAGCGCCCCCTACACTTCAGATGGCACGGTCTATAATCCATCGGTAAGGCAGTATGTAGAAATGATCGAGAGCATTCGACAAAGTAAGGCCCTCAATGAGGGCAAGCAGATCGTAGAAAGCACGATGACCGCCATCATGGGTAGGATGAGTGCCTATACTGGCCAGCCGGTAACTTTTGATTGGGCACTGCATGAATCACAACTTGACCTCAGTCCTCAGAAGATGGCCTTCGGTCCAATCGCCCGGAGAGAACCCGCCATCCCCGGGATCACCGCACTGTATTAACTGGCCTTTTTCTAGAATGGTCACTTCAATCTCAACACACGGTAAAGCAATGCATAGATGTCTATAAATCAACAACCTCCAGAAGTTAGTGAACGGCTATTCTCCCTAGATTTCTTTCGTGGGTTTACCATGTTTCTGCTGATTGCTGAGTTTACCCGATTATTTTCTACAATAACCGAAGGAGCAGATCCAGGATCAATTCTTCACGCAATTGGCCTGCAATTTCATCACGTAGCTTGGAATGGGCTTCATTTCTGGGATCTGATTCAACCCTATTTCATGTTTATCGTAGGGGTGGCTATTCCTTACGCAGTGGCTAATCGACAAAGAAAGGGGCAAACGCAACACCAGATAACCAGGCATGTGCTCAAACGCGCATTAATTCTTCTCCTATTGGGTTGGGGCCTCTCCTGCATAGGAAGTGGTCAAATCGTTTTCCGTTTTCAAAATGTGCTGTCTCAACTTTCTGTCACTTATCTGGTGGCCTACCTTATTATGCATAGGTCGGCGCGCACCCAACTACTGGTATCGCTTGCCTTGATAGCCGCTACAGAAATCATTTATCGCACTTTTGCTGTTGAAGGCTTCGAGCAGTCCTTTACACCCAATGAAAATTTCGGGACCTGGCTCGATACGTTGTATGGAGGTGAAGACCTACGCGGACATTGGGTATCCTTCAATGCCATTCCCACCACCGCCCATACGATCTGGGGTGTCCTCGCCGGCCAGCTCCTCAGGAGTGAAAAACCCGCAGTAGATAAATTGCGAACACTCCTTATCGCTGGAGCAATCGGACTCCTACTAGGCTACGGTCTCAATCCCATTACTCCGATCATAAAGCGCATTTGTACTTCGACCTTCATATTTGCCAGTGGAGGTTGGGCTTTATTAACACTGGCTTTTTCCTATTGGCTCATCGACGTAAAAAAGGTGCAAAAATGGACTTGGTTTTTCAATATTGTCGGAATGAATTCCTTGTTTATTTACCTCTTTGCTCATGTGGGTGGAGGTCATTTTCTTAGGAACATTATCGAACCATTTTCGCAAGCGATATTTGGTTTTACAGGAGAGTTTTCCACCCTAGTGATCACCAATTTCTTAGTACTTATGGGCCTCTGGTACATCTGCTATTGGTTTTATAAAAATCGAGTTTTTGTCAAGATTTGACCTCATAATTAATAGCCCTGCAAATTGATTTTGATTTGATGCGCATATTTGGATTTAACCTTAGTTGTCATGTGCAGCCTAGTTTTTTGCTGATCATCTTCGCTATTTCGTCAAGTGTATTATGGAGTCAGGGAAAATACTATGATGAGCACATTCGATTCATTGCTTATCCTGGATTTCCCGATCAGCATTCCACTTGGAACGACATCGGTATCAGTCATACACATAAGGAAGTATATGTGGGTGTGACTAATCATCACGATAAAATTGCCTTGTATGCCTATGATATCATACAGGACTCCATGATTTCTTACGGATTTATTGATGAACAGGCAAATTTGCGATCTCATCAGTGGCAGGGTAAAATTCATTCCAAGATCATTGAGGGACCCAATGGTCTGATGTACTTCTCTACGGATGGCGGCGAATCCCGGGAAGAATACCTCATGAACCACCCACACGGGTATGCAGGAGGGTTCTTCATGTCTTGGGATCCGGCACAAAAAAAATTACAGAATCTAGGGATGGGCTTGCCCTTTGAAAGTATCAAGGATATCGACATTGATCCTGCTACCAAGACTTTGTATGGAGTGACTTACCCTCAGGCTCATCTACTACTGTATCAGCCGCAAGAAAACATCCTTAGAGACCTGGGTAGGCTAGCTAGTGCGCATGTGCCTCGGGTCCTATTTACAGATCAATGGGGAAACTGTTATTATGTGGACTGGAGACAACGGCTGGTGAAATATGAAACGGTCTCAGATAGCCTGATCTTTGCTGACTCAACTCTACCGAAATTTACAGGCACACCTGGATCCACCATCATTACGGGCATAACGGCCTATGCCAAGGATCTTGAAAAGGGCGTCATCTACTTGGTCACTTATGGGGCAAAAATAGTGGCCTTCTATCCTCAACAATCGGGCATTGGTGCCTGCAAAGACCTAGGTGGTGTATTTGATCTACCACAGGGAACGGAGTGGAAGCCCTATGTCCCGAATCTGAATGTAGGCCTCAATGGAAAATTATATTATATCGTTGGGGGCCATGGTAATTTTATTAAGCAGGACAAAACGTTGATGATGGAATTCGACATTGAAAGTGGAGAAAAGGTTGTCCTCTATGAATTTCCCATTCATGAGATTGCAGAGGCGACAGGCTCCGATGTCAGAGATGAATTCGGACATATTTATTTCGCCGGTCGGCGCAGACTGCCGGACAACATGAGTAAGCCCTTCCTAATAAAATATAAACCACAGTAAGTTTGCATTTCCTACGAAGCATAATGGGACGACCCACCATCCTCGCAGCATTCAGCTTGCTGATGTCCTATCAAAGCACTTTTGCGCAGTACTCCTTTTTTAATCCAGATGGTTCATTTGCCATTGAAGTATCACTACCCAACAGTGCTCTACCCCGACTACCGATTTATCGAAATGCCATTTCATCTTTGATGATCAAAGGAGACATCGTGGTAGGTGGAACGGCCAGTTCCATTGATCAATCTCCTTTCCTCTTTACTGCATCGCTTGCGAGTCAAGAAGTCTTGCAGATCTATGATCTTCAAGAAGTAGTCTCGAATCAGAAGTCAATGATTTCAGGCTTTGCCACCGGTGATAATCTGTCCTACATAGGCACAATCGGTTTGGATTCGGCAGGGCACCTGCTACAGCTAAATATTCATCAGGATGGGACATTGATCATCAAAGACCTAGGAATTCCTGTGCCTGGTGAAGGAATTCTGGCACTGACCTTATCCAAGAATAATCGCTCCCTATACGGTCTCACTTACCCTTCCGGAATATTCTTCAGCTACGACATACCGAAAAACATCATGCTGACCTTTGATAACCTTGTACCAGATGAAAAGACCAAGCGTATTCTCCATGATTATGCCCTTGACCCAATAGACTATTTGGGCAAGTCACTCATTGAAGACAACGCAGGCAAGATTTGGGGCAGCGCACCCATCAATGCACTATTTTCCTATGAGCCTAGCTCACAAACATTTGAGACATTCCCTGACCAACTCCCTGAAGTTTGGGGTAGGAGGACCCTCGGTGCAGTCGACTCCTGGGCCAAGTCCGAACAAGGCCTCATCTATGGGGGCAATGGGGGAGATGGTCAACTCTTTCTCCTTAGCACTGAGAACGGGCAAACAAAAAATCTGGGTAAGCCGATTATGATGAATCGCCTTCGTGCACTTACTTTTGCAGCCGATGGAAGGCTTTATGGGTTGGCCGGTGGACCACCTGGCTACACTCATCTGTTCTCATTTGACAACGACCTTGGATTTCAAGATCTGGGCAATCCTGAATTCATCATGCGAGCTCCCGGAATTGAACAGGGCATCCGGTGGCGAGGTTATAATCTCACTAGCATGTTCGCATCCGAAGACGGGAAATATATTGTGATGGGTGAGGATGAATCATTGAGTCAATTGATGGTTTTCCCAGTACATTAAAAAGCTTGCATAAAGCCGAAGTTTCGAATTATAATGGCTCGAATTAAAAACCCCCATACTTTTCTAGTTCTTCCAATCATATCAACAAATACAAATATCATTTTCATGCCACAAATAATCAAGGCCTTGTTGGCGATCATCTTCGGAAGCATGGTCTTTGGACGTAGCATTGCCATGCAATCAACTTTACAAAACTCCTGGAGCATATCCGTATTACCCGCATCCATACGTTTGGATCCATCACAGAATACGATCATAGACCATAGATTTGATGCCGTTAATCAAGAGCCTCCTACATATTCGAATCCCCTGATTGAAAACTGGATTTATGATGGAGAAAAGGTCGACCTCAAGGGGGCCCGTGGAGAATACATTTCCTTTCAGATTGTATTGTCTAACCTTGGCACAAATCCACTAAAACATATTCAAGTAGCAATGGAGGCATTTACAAGGCTGGATATTCCGTGGGAAATAAAACCGGAGCTCTTTTTGGAATGGGCTGTTGAGGTCAAGAATCCGAGTACGGGATATCCACAAGCATCCCTGGGTACGGGGTGGTATCCGGATGCACTAATTCCCTATGATCAACTACAAGCTGACAGCTCGCTGGTACTACGCAGATGGACCTACCCACTGGAACTCCCTGATTTTAACAACCGGGTTGATGACCAGCAATCGATGATTATCTGGGTGGATCAATACATACCTTTTGATCAAAGTCTTTGTCCGCCAGGCTTCTATGAAAGTGAGCTCACAGTATCCATCGGAAACGAATCTGCTCATATTCCGATCAAGCTGGAGGTGTGGAATTTTGCCCTTCCCAATGCGAACAAGTTCAAAGCCAGTTTGCAGCATGAAGGTTTTCTCAGCTCAATGAATGAGTCAGATGCGCTCAAGATTTATCAGCTGTTTAAGCGCAATAGAATTTCCTTAATGGATCCCACCTATAAACCTGTGATGACCATGTCTGATGAAAAACTGTCATTCGACTGGCAGTACTTCGACCATCGTATGGCAAAGTATTTTTCGGGAGAGGCCTTTAGCTCTAACTTTGGATATCACTATGGTCCCGGTTATGGAGAGCCGATTGAGTCCTTCATCCTTCCATTCAATGTCCAGGGTAAGCATGGTGGTCGTGGTTGGCCGGATATCGGTGGACCAGAAGAAGAGCGCCAAACCAAAAACCGCCGACTGTATCAAGAGGCCGTTCAGGAGGTGAGGAGCCACCTTCAAGCCCGCTTAGCACCCTCGAAGACTGAACTCACGGTATATCTAAACGGCCTGGATGAATCCTACTTTCCTGAAGCTTGGGATCGCATGGTGTATTACGGAAAGCTCTTCGATGAATTTTATCCGGAAGCCCGTTTCCGCATAGATGGTGGCTACAGTGAGGAGGCGATGGCAATTGTTCAGCATGACATCGACTCCTGGGCTTCTCATACCCTAAATTATGACGCGGTGATGATGCAGAAATACCAACAAAAAGGCATTGAAGATTGGTTGTACGGTCCAATGCTGTATGAATCCAAGGTGAACAGCTGGGTAGGAAGCTCCACCTTCATCGACCTTCCTTTGATCAATGACCGGGCCATCAGCTGGGCAAGTTGGAAATATCGAACCTATTCCTGGATAAGCTGGGGGATCGGCGCTGCATGGAAAAGAGCCTGGTATGATCCAGAAACATGGAAAGATGCCTACAAGGTAGGCTCAGATTCTGATGCAAATTTCTTTTATAAAAAACTGAACGGCAATGGCATGCTGATTTATGGCCCGGGAATCGTACCCAACGTACGTGAGGCCTGTCCATCCATTCGCCTAAAAGCCATGCGTGACGGCGTCCAAGAATATGAATATATGCGCTTACTTACACAATTGACTGGAAGCACAGATGCAGCAGATACCATCGTAAATGAAATAATCCAAAGTCCCTTTGGTCCCAACTCCATCGGCAATTTAGATGTCTGGGTTTACGATGCCCACTTATGGGATCAGGCAAGAATTAAAATGGGTAGTCGAATCCATGAGCTGTCTCGATAAGGTCGAGCTCTGATCGATGTCAAGGAAAATCACGATGATAATTCTGCAGGAGCAATGGCACATCATTTTCCATCAGATAAATTTTCCCCCTCAATTTCTTCTTCTCACCAGCGGCAAGGCCCCCAATACGAAAATCCGAATGCAAACAACGGATGACTCCCTGAAACAACTCGTGCCAGGGTTCCCAGGTTGTTGCCATCAACCATTTTCCATCGCCCGAAACACATCCAATTAAGCCGTTGCTGGGAATATGTGGATTGAGTGGTCTAGGATTAACATCTGCTGCAGGGACGTCGGTAGGTCGCCAAACTTGACCAGGTATATATCTAGCTTCCAATGCCCAATCCTTCGTGGGCATAAATGCTACGGTGTCGTCTAAAAAAATGAAGCTGTTGGCAACATATGCATACTTGTCTGGATCATCCTGTGTACCCGTGAAATGCCCCACCCGAATGCATGGCTGAGCCCAGTGTGCATCAGAAGAATTCTTCGTTGGATTTATGGCGATAACTTTATATTCAATCCCATCGCGTACAACCTTAATCCTATGAGTAACTACTACTCCATCAGATAAGCTGCAGCGAAGTTTCAATTTTGTTCGCTTCTTGTTGATCCCTACCAACTCTGTCGTATGCCCAATCACCGTCTCATCCCAGACTCTGTCGTGCGCACCAGGTCTACAGTAGGCTTCTAAGTACCAAATCTCAATCATCCCACCAGGTAAGTTGTCTCCAGAAATGGTCAAGATATTGTCCACCCACGTCAATCGAAAAGGTCCCTGACCAACAGCAGGAATGGAGCAAACAGCGATAATAGAGGTCAGGAAAATTAGTTTTTTCCACATCCGGCTAGGAGACTGTTGAAATAGATCTACGCTAAAAATACAATTCAAAATGAGAAGACAACATCAAAGATCGACTTGAGCCCGCCCAAAAATCACGATATCGCACATGGCTATTTTGTCGATCTTTTCATTTTGTGAAGATGCATTTTCCGGAGTGCAATCAATGTTGTAGATTTATTTCTTACGCTCTCAGAAAGATCATCATCACTTGCGCTACCAAAACACAACCTCCATATGTCTAACAGAAGGTCATTCATGAAGAACGCCACCACTGCATCCCTGTCGCTGGCTATGCCCCATATTCCGTTTGAAATCCTACATAAATCGACCATTCTCTCAGATGAGATCATTGGTCATGGCGCATTCCAATATCGAATTGAAAGAGCCTGGAGTGATCTGAATCCCGACGATCATCCTGTGAATAGCTGTCATGAAATGGTAATGGACCGGAGGCGAAGAATGATTATGTTGACAAATCATGCCAAGAACAACATCATCATGTATGATCAGAGTGGCAAATACCTTGATAGCTGGACCTTAGATTTTCCGGGAGGTCATGGATTGACGATTCATGACGAAGGTGGAGAAGAGTACTTGTACATCACTGATCCTGGCTTAGGTAAAGTAGTTAAGTGCACCTTAGAGGGAAAGTTGGTCATGGAACTAGATCATCCTGCTGCCATTGGTGCCTATGAAGCGCATGCACCATTTAAACCCACGGAGACCGCCATTGGGCCAAATGGTGACATCTATGTGGCCGATGGGTACGGTGCTCAATTTGTATTACAATTCGATGCAAAGGGCAATTTTATTCGCAAATTTGGCGGAGATAGTTTTCTGCAGCCGACCAAATTTAAGCAAGTACATGGGGTGGCCTTGGATACTCGCGATGCCAAAAATCCAACTCTACTTTGCTCAGCGAGGATCAAGAATGCCTTTAAAAGATTTACCTTGGATGGGGAATTACTCGAGACCTACTATCTCCCTGGCGCCTTTATTAGCAGACCCGTGATCCATGGTGATGAACTGTATTCCGGTGTCTGTTTTGGCATGGAAAAAAACAACTACAACATGTTGATGAACAGAGGATTTGTCACCATTCTAAACAAAGAAAATCAGGTCGTATCCAATCCCGGAGGTACGAAGCCCAACTATGAAGATGGGGTCTTACAATTAATGCTACAAGAGAAACCCATTTTCAAACATTGCCACGATGTATGTATCGATCAGGATAAAAACCTTTATGTCTGCCAGTGGAATGCAGGTGGCGTCTACCCCTATAAATTGCACAGGGTTTAATTTTTCAGAAATATTTATAAGAACTAGCCAATAATGAACAAACAATTAAAGGGTTCCTTGATTACCATTTGGATTTTCTGTGTTGCCTCCATTGGTGGATGGGCACAATCTCAAAAAGGAGATCTGATTCGAATTATGGTAAGTCCGTCTAAGCCTGACATGACCTATCGCATCAACCAACCCATAACCTTTAATATCTCGATCTATAAATTTGGTCAGCTGGTCCAAGGGGCTGAGATCAAATATGCCATTGGTTTGGAAAAAATGGATCCAATAGTGGAAGATCAAGTCATTCTTGACAGTGGCACCACATCGATCAGCGCTGATGCGTTAGATCAACCAGGATTTTTACGCTGCATTGTTTCTTACGAGGAAAATGGAGAAACCTACAGCAATAGTGGGACAGCGGCCGTGGAGCCGGATAAGATAGTACCTACAGTTCCCTACCCGGATGATTTCTTGGCGTTTTGGCAAAAGCACATTTTGGAAATGGGCGAAATACCCCTAGAGCCAGAAATGACCCTCATGCCGGATGCATGTACCGATCGAAGCAATGTATACCACGTTTCATTTAGAAATGCAGATGGTCATATCTATGGCATATTAAGCATGCCCAAAGTAGAAGGAAAATATCCAGCCATTCTAAATGTTCCAGGTGCCGGTGTTCGTCCTTACTATGGTAGTTTTTTAAACGAGGACGTCATTAGTCTTCAGATCGGTATTCATGGCATACCAGTGAATCTGTATGACTCAGAAGTATATGACAATCTAAGACATGGAGCCCTCAATGGGTATTGGAGATCCAACCTCGATGATCCGGAAATGTATTATTTCAAACGAGTATATCTCGGATGCGTACGGGCGGTTGACTTTATTCATAGTCTGCCAGCATTTGATGGTCAAAACCTGGGCATCATTGGAGGTAGTCAGGGAGGAGCGTTGTCTATCATAACTGCGGGACTCGATGATCGGATCGATTATTTGATGAGCTTCTATCCCGCATTATGTGATCTCACTGGATATTTACACGGTCGTGCAGGTGGATGGCCGCATCTTTTTCGCGATGAATTTACCAACGAAGCAGATAAAATTAATACCGCCCCCTATTATGATGTCATAAATTTTGCCCGTCAAGTAAAGGCTGAGGGCCTATATTCCTTCGGATATAATGATAATGTCTGCCCCCCTACTTCCATTTATGCAGCATACAATGTCGTAAATGTTACTAAGGGACTGGATCTCTACAAAGATGGTGCACATTGGATGTACCCCGAACAATTAGCTGCAGGTCAAAAATGGCTGCTAGATAAGCTTAGTGTGCCTAGAGACTAGCACATATTATTTGGAGCCGATAAATAGCATGTTGCATTTCAAAAAATGTTGATAATAATTTCCAAATTAAGTTCAATTATGAACTGGTTTTTAACTTGCAGTTTTTTGATTGCACCTAACTTCCATGCAATATTTGTGATGATCCGATAATCAACGGCGGAACAAAAACCCCTTCGAAGGTCAAAATATTCGCGGCAAAAAGGTGTAATCCTAGGTCAGATCGTAGGCGCATCTTGGGGGGGATGAGAGTTTCGGTTCCGCTAGCCTCGAGATAAGATCAGATTCAAGAAAGCAAAAGGTTGAGCGTGCCAATCATCTCCCACCATGGTGGCAGATTTGATAGGTAATTTGTGAGTAGGACAAACCGTATACCACCTATAAATGCTTCAATCACAAACGCGGGCCCAAGACCCCTTTTGAAGGGGTCAAAATGGCATTGAAATAAGATGGTCTTGCAATGATCTGCAG
>JABDMH010000134.1 GCA_013001595.1 Saprospiraceae bacterium
TCCCAGTAAAGTCACCATCTTCAGGTACCCCCAGCTTCCATGGCTTGACGGGCGGTGTGTACAAGGTCCGGGAACGTATTCACCGCGCCATGGCTGATGCGCGATTACTAGCGATTCCAACTTCATGAAGTCGGGTTGCAGACTTCAATCCGAACTGGGACGAGCTTTCTGAGATTGGCTCCACCTCGCGGTTTCGCTGCCCTCTGTACTCGCCATTGTAGCACGTGTGTAGCCCTGGGCATAAAGGCCATGATGATTTGACGTCATCCCCACCTTCCTCGCGGCTTGCGCCGGCAGTCTCTCTAGAGTCCCCACCATTATGTGCTGGCAACTAGAGATAGGGGTTGCGCTCGTTGCGGGACTTAACCCAACACCTCACGGCACGAGCTGACGACAACCATGCAGCACCTTGCTTTGCGTCCCGAAGGAACTCCCGATTTCTCGGGATGGCGCGCGCATTAGAGCCCAGGTAAGGTTCCTCGCGTATCATCGAATTAAACCACATGCTCCACCGCTTGTGCGGCCCCCCGTCTATTCCTTTGAGTTTCATCGTTGCCGACGTACTCCCCAGGTGGCTAACTTAACGGTTTCCCTTGGATGCTCAATTACAAGAACCAAACATCGAGTTAGCATCGTTTAGGGCGTGGACTACCAGGGTATCTAATCCTGTTCGCTCCCCACGCTTTCGTGCCTCAGCGTCAATAAAGGTCTAGCCAGCTGCCTTCGCAATCGGTGTTCTATGGCATATCTATGCATTTCACCGCTACATGCCACATTCCGCCGACCTCAACCTTATTCAAGCTATGCAGTATCAAAAGCAATTCCTCAGTTAAGCTGAGAGCTTTCACTTCTGACTTACATAGCCGCCTACGCACCCTTTAAACCCAGTAATTCCGGATAACGCTTGCACCCTCCGTATTACCGCGGCTGCTGGCACGGAGTTAGCCGGTGCTTATTCCTATGGTACCGTCAAGATCTGACAAGTCAGACTTATTCTTCCCATATAAAAGCAGTTTACAACCCGTAGGGCCGTCTTCCTGCACGCGGCATGGCTGGATCAGGCTTTCGCCCATTGTCCAATATTCCTTACTGCTGCCTCCCGTAGGAGTCGGGTCCGTGTCTCAGTACCCGTGTGGGGGACCACGCTCTCACGCCCCCTACCTATCACTGCCATGGTAAGCCGTTACCTTACCATCTAGCTAATAGGACGCACACTCATCTCCAAGCACCGGAGCTTTAATTATCAGACCATGCGATCCGATAATACCATGGGGTATTATTCTAAGTTTCCCTAGACTATTCCCCACTTGGAGGTAGATTGTGTACGCGTTACTCACCCGTGCGCCACTCGTCAGCATCAAACTAGGTTCGATCTGTTACCGTTCGACTTGCATGTATTAAGCCTGCCGCTAGCGTTCATCCTGAGCCAGGATCAAACTCTCCATAGTAAATTCTTACTAATCTTAGTGGGCTCGTCAATCAATCATAAATGATCAATCCACAAGCTTATTCTGTACGCTTGCTCATTTTGTTTATTCGCTACCTTACCCATTCGTGTCAATGAACTTTCTTTCTTCTGATTGGCCTACTTTAGACCCAGATTAGGTGGTAATATATATCTTCATACCACCTCTAAAAAACTAATGAAAACACTTCGTTTTCCTAGTCCGCCAGCACTCTTTTTCCGCTCTTCCTCTCTACCCCTAGTGCCAAAGCGGCTGCAAATATACCGTAGAATTTTACAAAAGCAAACATTCTACAGATAAAAAAATAATTTTTTCGTGAATCTCCCGGTAGGGCCTACCAAGATCGACATTCTTCTGTAAAAAGTCAATAGTCCAAACCCTACTTTTCTGTAGATTCCTCCTCAGTACCATCCTCTTCGTTCTCCTTCTGAGCTGCCTCTTCCACCTTTTCTTCGGCCTGCTCAACCTCCTCCTTGACTTCGGCTGTCTCGACCTGTGCTGCTTCCTTCACCTCCTCGATCGGCTTGACCTCAGCCTCAGGTGCAGCAACTTCCTCGGCTGCCGCATCCTGGGCATCGATCACCTCTTCTTTGACCTCCTTCACTTCCGCCGGAGCTTCTTCCTTCTTCTTAGCTACCTTCTTAGCTTTGGCAGGCTCTTCACCAGTGAGCTGCTCTTTGAGCTGTACCAATGCATCAAGATCGCCCAAAGTGGTCTTCTCAATCTGTGCCTGTTTAGGTGATTTGCGGGGCTGGCGTCGTGGCTTTTCTTTCTCCACCCTACCTTTTCTGGATCCATCTTTCACCTGATCATACGCTTCTCGCTGAATGTCTTCCAAATAACGCAAGTGACTTACCAGAATTCGCTTGTCATCGCGATTAAACTCAATGACCTTAACCGTCAATGCTTCGTCTACCTCCGCAAGTTTGCCATCTTCTTTCTTGATATGCTTGATGGGCGCAAAAGCCTCTAATCCATAAGGTAATTGTACAATGGCACCTCGATCCTCACGCTTGATGATGGTCGCTTCATGATACGATCCGACCGGGAATACCTGTTCAAAAGTATCCCATGGATTTTCTTCAATCTGCTTATGACCCAAGGATAACTTGCGATTGTCTTTGTCTATCTCCAAAATGACAATATCAATGGTATCTCCAATCTTGACAAACTCCGAAGGATGTGCGTAACGCTTCGTCCATGATAAATCAGAAATATGGACCATACCTCCAATGCCTTCCTCTAGCTCAACAAAGACGCCATAAGGAGTGAGGTTCTTGACTTCACCAGAGTGCCTACTATCGACGGGAAATTTAGATTGAATCTCTTCCCAAGGATCTGCTGTCAATTGCTTTAAGCTAAGTGACATCTTGCGCTCTTCACGACTGATCGTTACAATCTTTGCTTCGTACTCTTGTCCTAAATCAAAAAACTCACGGGCATTCACTGGCTGATTACTCCAAGAGACTTCACTTACGTGAATGAGTCCTTCTACACCAGGCGTGATTTCCAAGAAAGCTCCGTAGTCTTCAATATTGACAATCTTTCCTTTAACTGTAGATCCTTCTGCCATCTTCTCATCTAATACGTCCCATGGATGAGGTTGAAGTTGCTTTAGACCCAGCGAGATGCGCTTTTTATGCTCATCGAAATCGAGCACAACCACGTTTAGTTTCTCATTCAGTTCGAGCACCTCATTGGGGTGATTAATTCGGCCCCAAGAAATATCAGTTATGTAGAGTAGTCCATCAATGCCTCCCAGATCCATGAATGCACCAAAGTCTGTGATGTTCTTGACGATGCCTTCTAGCACCTGTCCTTTTTCAAGACCAGCTATGATGCCATCGCGTTGATCTGCGAGATCACTTTCAATAAGTGCTTTATGTGAAACCACGGCATTCTTAATGGCTTCATTGATCTTAACCACCTTAAACTCCATAGTCTTGCCTACATAAGAATCGTAGTCAATGACAGGCTTAATGTCGATTTGTGAACCAGGGAGGAAAGTCTCCAACCCAGAGCAGTCGGCAATAAGGCCACCTTTTGTCTTACTAATCACTGTACCCTTTATGATCGTACCATTCTTGTAGCTATCGACGATATTCTCCCAGGCTTTCAGCAGCTTTGCTTTTCTTCTAGATAATACCAGCTGCCCCCGCTCATCTTCCTGATGTTCTACATATACATCAACTTCGTCTCCTTCTTTTAAGTCTGGATTGTCTCGAAATTCCGAGAGGGACACCAGTCCATCAGATTTGTAATTGATGTCCAGAACCACATCACCTTCGTGAATTGCAGTTACCTTTCCCTTAACGATCTCATTCTCATAAATCGTCGAGAGAGAGTTTTCATAGTCCTTTAGATAATCCGTGATCTCCTTGTCGGTATACGAAAGCGTATTTCGCTTTCCTATGGTCCAATCAAAGTCATCATGTGATGTGGTAGCTGGTTCTTCCTCATCTTCCTCTAATTCGTCTACCTCTTCCTCTTCAGTTCCGGCACTATCCTTCGGTGCCTCTTTCACCTCTTTGTCCTGATCAGATGGGTTTTCCACAGTATCGGTTTCTGGTGACTCCTCGACCACATTTGTTTCAGCGGTTTCTTTGGAGGTTTCGTCTACTTGATCTTTTTCTTCTAACATGTTGAAAATCAAGTTTATTTGTACCCGACTTTTACGGGTTAGGTTAAAAAATCATTTTAGCGGGGGCCAAAGGTATGAAAAGTATGGAAGTCTGGTGGCATTGGTACAAGAAAGGATCTGTCAAATTCAGAATGGTAGGACGGAATTTATCCACGTAACAATCACCTGTCAAATGATTCCCTATATTTTGACGATCGTGTGGAAATAATAAAGTGTCGGGGCAAGCCAGGTTTTGGCAACAACTACTCAATCAATCTTAAACAAGCACTTGGTTCGGTCGTGCTTATAGTCCCAATAAAAAAAGGGCCCCCAAATCTGGGAGCCCACTTTTCCTTCTATAGCTTTCAATCTTAATCCTACAGCTCCTTCCGTAGTCTGGCAACCGGAATGTTCAGTTGCTCTCGATATTTCGCCACCGTACGTCGCGCAATATTATAACCACGTTTCCTCAACATGTCTTTTAGCTTCTCGTCAGAATAGGGTTTGCGTTTGTTCTCCTCTTCAATGATATCTGTCAATATGTTTTTGACTTCAAGAGTAGACACTTCTTCTCCATCTTGCGTCTGCAGAGACTCACTGAAAAACTCCTTCAATCGCTTTGTGCCAAACTCTGTCTGGACAAACTTGCTGTTGGCTACACGTGATACAGTCGAGATATCAAGGCCCGTGAGGTCGGCAATATCCTTAAGAATCATGGGTTTCAACCTTCGCTGATCACCGGTCAAGAAGAAGTCATACTGAAACTGCAAAATCGCATACATCGTTTTATACATAGTATGCTGACGCTTACGGATGGCATCAATAAACCATTTCGCAGAGTCTATCTTTTGCTTAATGAAAATGATGGCCTGTTTGTCTTCCCGCGTTGTTTTTCTCCGTTCCTTATTGTAGCGGTAGTTGAGCAACATATCGCGATATTGATCATTGACACGGAGTTCAGGTGCATTCCTTGAATTGAGGGTCAATTCCAACTCTCCATCACGATTCACAATGATAAAATCAGGAATCACATAGTTATTTGTCTTCTGTCTTTGGGTGGAGTAGCCACTGGCAGGCTTTGGATTTAGTTTGAGAATCTCATCGATCACATCCTTGAGTTCCTCGTCAGAGAGTGCCAGTTGCTTCTTTAGCTTGCTATAATGCTTTTTAGTAAACTCAGCAAAATATTCGGAGACGAGCTTGTATGCGCAGTCCAACAGTTTACGATTTCCGTTGGCAAAGCGAAATTTGTGCCTGAGCTGAATCTGCAAACATTCTTGTAGATCTCGTGCTCCCACTCCAGGTGGATCAAATTGTTGAATTTTTGCCAACAGACTTAAGACCTTTTCTTCAGTGGTAATGATGTTTTGGGCAAACATCAGGTCATCCAAAATGGCTGCGGTATCACGACGAAGGTATCCATCCTCGTCAATACTACCTATGATTTGAAGGGCGATCTGAAAGTCCTCTTCATCGTCTTGAACCAACATACCCAATTGAGTCTCCAGATGGTCATGAAAAGTATCTTCTACAGCTATGGGTATGGTTTTTTCTTCCTCTGCCTGATGCCGTTCAGACTTTACACGATAGCTACTGGGATCATCCTCAATGTATTCTTCCAGATATTCTTCCAGTTCAAAGTCTTCTTGTTCTTTCTCAACTTCTTCCTGCTCAAATTCTTCACCTACTTCCTGTCCTTCTTCTAATGCAGGATTAGCTTCCAGTTCTTCTTTAATTCTTTGTTCAAGTGTGGCTGTAGGAATCTGCAGAAGCTTCATCAGTTGAATCTGCTGCGGACTCAACTTTTGCAGCATCTTTTGGCTAAGATTCTGTTTTAACATGTGTAAAGTCTTTCCTTATTTGAGAAACATTCTTGAGTACAGATTAGTTCTATCTCATAAACTGTGCCAATGCAAGTTTACGATAAAATTTCATATTAAGTAATTTTATCATATGATTTGTCTTTCTTAGCATTTAGCCATGTTTCTAAATCGCAGCTTTGAAGTTATACAGAATTACTGTTTCTTTGCGCAGACCATGGCAATGAGATCATCATTACCAGATAGAGTTGCTTTAATTATCACAATCTAACAACGCAATGGAGCACATACAGAATGAAGGTAAAAAAGGCTATTGTTTACTTTACTTTTTTGTATTTCTCATCCTCTTTATCGCTATGTGGGCATATATCTACTACCGAAATCAAAATGGTGTTCCAGGTTAGATTGACCAGTCATTGAGCTAGGCCAAAGACAAGTATGGTTGAAAGATATTGGGACCTTCCGCTCTCCAAAAATAGAATGGGACTCATAATGTGTTTAATCCCTAACTGAAAAGTAAGCACCCTGACTATTATCATACTATTGCAAAATGAGGCTCACCATGATAAAACTAGTGCACCAAGACCTGCTAGGTATGGCCAGGGATTTACGATGTCCGTCAGCTGCATACATAGTCTCAGAGTCCAATTCAATAATATTCTAATAGTCAGAGTACCCAGGAATGTGCCAACCCTCCAGTTGAAGGATTGCTACCTTTAGATTAATTGGCATCTATGACATTTCCTGAACCTGAAACCCTCGAATCAATTTCGGGATTGCCTTTATACATCACATCTCCACTGCCACTGATTCTCACATCTAGAAATTCTTCCACAAATACCTCCATGTCTCCACTACCTGAAATGGTCAGATCGGCCTGACGCACAAACAAATCAAACGCACTAAGATCGCCTGATCCGGAAATGCGATAGTCCAACGATCGTCCCTTTCCTTCGAGCGTGACTTCTCCTGATCCAGAAATTGCTCCTCGAATATATTCAGCCTCTAATCCAAGATCTATATCACCACTTCCGGTGAGGTTGAGTTCGATGTCTTCGACCAAAAAAGTATTCTCACCAATGATCTTTCCACTGCCTGAGAGACTAAGCTCTCTGATTTCGGGGATAGTAATGAATATGTCTACCTCGTTAAAGTCGCGGATACAGCGATCAGTATCAATAATCAACACATCATTTCTGACACGCAACTGTAGCTCATCAATTATGTTGGCTTGGGCAGTTATGGTGACATCTTGCACCTCCCCTTGGGTGATAAAAACATTGGCGTCCATCGTCAGCCGCACTCCTGTAAAATCTCTTACACTAAATGTTTCAGTAATGTCGTTGCCGTTTCCTCGCTCACAGTCGAAAGCATCATCAATAAAACAGCCAGTAGTAAAATGACCCAGTAAACCGATAAATATGATCGGTACATAAAACTTCAGATTGAAATAATGTCTCATAATTTCCACTTTTATAAATACTAACCATCAATATTGTCTATTCTTTGACCAGCGCTTTTTCTGCCAAACCAACCAAAGCGAAGTGTCAGCTGCCCGGTGACACTACGAAAATCCTTATTACCAAAGTCTTCCAGTTGATCCACATCATTCACCCATCGATAACCAACAGAGCCAGCTATGCGAAAAAATCTAGTCAGATTCAACTCTACACCTACTTCCGGAGTCAACACAAAAACTGCATCTCCACTTGAGTGACTGCTATAAAATGGATCACCTGCTTGAAAAGGGTCATTGCGAATTTCTGCAAAACCCCATCCCAGACGTAAGCTTGTATACGGATGGATCAACTTGAAAGTTTGAGGAGCATATCCCATCCACAGGCCACCATGTGCAAGGTCCATCTTAAAATCCTCATTGTTAATATTATATCTGAGGTTCCTTACACTACCAAGGCCATAGGCACCGATGAAAAAATTATCGATAATCACTCCTCCTCCTCCCCCTACAGAAGTCGAAAGCTCTCCCTTAACATCTCCAAATTCCATGAGCGGCCCTCCAAAGCCACCTATGACTCTAGACTTGGAGAACAACGTCTCATGCTGTCCGAATAATAACACTGTACTCAGTGATGCAAGCAGTACAAATAATAATCTTTTCATAGTATTTTAGTTTTTTATTAATTAATTTTTATCGTTCACGCGAGCATACCTTTCCCATTTGAGTCATGCTCATTTCATCAAGTCAAAATATGTTTTATGGTGATAAAACTTAAATCCTTACTCCTGCACTAAATCCAATCCATCCCTTAGTATTTATTGGCTTGTCTTCTCGGTAATATGTTTTATTCCAGAAGGTATAGGGTGTTACTTGAGAGCCATAGATGTTATTTTCAGGATCATACACTTTTGAAATTGAATAATTAAATACTGGTCCGGCAAATATTTCCACCCCTTTACTTTTATTAAAGTGAAATAGTAATTTAAGCTGCGACAATAGATTCAGATTATAATTTCTTAATCTATTTTCATGCATCTGCATCACCACTAATTCGGGATTAAATCGAGCACCTTCATCTATCTGTTTGAAGAAACCAAATCCATAACCAAGGCCCCAAACTGGACCAGTACGATCAATGTTTCTTTTCAAGTTAGTGCTGACTTGAAAAACATTGTAAAAGTGTTTTGTTCCAAGCTTGAGGGCCAAATTGGCATAAAGTGTTTCGCTTGTGGAAAATTCTACCCGATTATATCCTTTTCGGATAATATTTAATAATCCAAAGGAAGCGCCGGCTACCGTATCGGCGATGTTGATTACTCCCAGTTGCACATAGTTCACTTTCTTAGCTACATTGAGTAGACCGCTCACTTGAGCATCTACCTCCTCCGCTACATTGCAAAAGCCAGAAGTCTGAGTATTGATGCTTCCTAGGGACAGATTAAAGAATCCCGCAAACTGCATACCGGCTATATGCCTCCCTGCATTGAAGAACCCTGCACCTTGGATCCCTCGGCTAATCCGTCTGTTCAGATTAAAGGCTCCTGCTAACTGAATGGCATCTGCTTGCTCATTGATATTAGCAAAGCCAGCGACCTGTAGTCCCCGCATAATTCCATCATTATAATTGCCGAAACCAGAGAATTGTGCGCCTTGCACATTACCACCCACATAATTACCTAGGCCTGCCATTTGGATGCCATACACATCGTACTTTATACCATTTAAAAAGAGTCCTACTTCGACACCCTCTAGATTGCCACTGTAGCCAGCCAATGCATTGAAGGATAAATGGTAATTCTTCTCTAATTTTTTCTCGACCAATCTAGGTACGGGCACAAAAGACAATTGTAATACACTTGTGTTTTGGTCCTGTTCAAGCCGAGCCAATTCTTCACTGTAGGCTCGTTCCGATCTTAATTCTTCCTGATGATCAGCATCGGCAATCTTGGCGACGGAAACAACTTCTTTGTCTCCCTCCTGAGTTCGTAAATGATCCGTCTGCTGAGCCAATGCTCCCTGCTGCTCTTTTTCTGCCGGTACGCTAATTGATCTAGCTTGCTTTTCAGCCAAATTTGCCTCCTTGAGCATTGCATCTTGAGACTGTAATTCATCGGTTGCTCTTTGAGCCGACACCTGCACAGCCATGGCCTCTTGTTCGGCTGCAAATGCATCCACATTCAAGATCACACGACTACCTCGCTTCTGGTAGATGATCTGAGTTTGTTCTTCTAGCATTTGCAATAGTTCAACTAGTGAAGTAGTCGAGATTTGCACAGCCACCAGCTCATCGTAAGGGACGATTTCTTTACTATACGAAAATCTAACTTGATAATGATCTTCAGCTTCCGTAAGTAGATCCTCAACGCGTACCTTACGATATGAATCTCCAGTCTGGCCAAACGTATCTGACAGTGATGCTAGGAGCAGGAATAATATGACTGAAGCCAAACGTTTCATTTCTACTAATTCGGGCACCCTTTTCCCGTTATCATGTATACATCTTCACTCTTCTTATCAAACGTTAGATTGAGTCCAAAGCTGAGATCTTCCAACACATCACCTAGGCCGACATTCTCAAAAGTAGCCCTATATGGACAGTCCAAAATTCGATCGTTTTCGACATCAAAATGGACATCAAAATGACGTTCTAAATCCGTAAGGATCTTTCTGAAAGATGCATTATCAAATTTCAGGATGTTGGTCTGCCAGGACAGATGGTTTGCTGTTGCTTCGGCGATCGAAGAGATTTTGTTGGACTCAATGTCGTAGCTCGCTGCGTTGGTAGGTGTGAGGACAACACGCTCACTGGAAGAAGGGTGCTCAAAAGCCACCTTACCTGTTTTGACATACACTTCTACGCCTTTTTCACTAGACATTACACCGAAAGATGTGCCTAGAACAGTAGTGATCGTCTCAGTGGCATGTACGCTAAACGGATCCTTGTCACTGCGATGCACCACTTCAAAGAATCCACTTCCTTTCAATTCGACTTTTCGCACATCAAATGATGACTCATATGTCAAAGAACTTCCTTGATCGAGGTCTACCAAAGACCCATCAGGTAAGACTACCTGCTTGGTTTCTGTCTCCATATTGGCCACTATCATCGTCTCCGATTCATTGTAAGACAACATAAACCAAGCAGCAAAGCATGTGACCAGGATGGCTACTGCAGCTGCCACCCGCATAAGTGGTGACCACATCTTGTGCACAGGCTGGGTGCCTTTTTCCTCGACAAAAGCTTGATCCGAAAAACGAGACCAGGCCTGATCGACACTCGAGGCAGGTGGCACCTCATCGTAGACAGCTGCCCCATTCCAAATCTTTTTCATGATGGACTGCTCAGCTGCTAGATCAGGATTGTTCAACACAGCAGTCCTCAACTCTTGAGTCTCCTGTTCATCCAGCTCCCCGGATAAATCCTTTATGACCAGCTTTTTAAATAATTCTCTTTCCATCTTCTATTGTTTAGGATGCAGCAAAGCCCTCTATACCCCTACTTGTTTGGGAAAAAAAGTGAAAAAAATACGTCGCCTCTTCAAACAGCAGGGTAAACTTAACATAAGAAACTGATTATCAACCACATAAGGAGTACATTTAAATATTCATGAAGATCAACTCGCAATGTCTTAAGCGCTTTACTCATTTGATTCTCGACGGTTTTCACAGAGATGTCCATGATTTGACCGATCTCCCGATAGCTCTTTCCTTCATAACGACTTAACACAAAAATGCTCTTACAGCGTGGAGGCAATCCATTTAATGCTTGCACGATTTTTTCCTCTAGCTCTAACTTCGCTACATCTTGATTGCCATCGTAACCACCGGCATGGTGGCTTAGGTCTTCTGCCGTTTGTACCGGACTAGATTTTCGAAGGTGCCCCATGGCCTCATGATAAGCCATCGTGGTTATATACCCTTTGAGGGTCTGTTTGATTTGAATGGTTTCGCGCTTTCTCCACAGCTTCAAAAAGACCTCCTGGGCCAAGTCTTCACAGGCTTCTCGCTGCTTCACAAATCGGAAGATAGATCGATATACATCGTCAAAGTACAGGGTGAAGATTTCCTTCATAGCCATCTGGTCTCCACGAGACAAACGCTGCCAGAGCACGAAGGAGTCCTGATCTTTCATGATGCCTTAAATGTAGAGCTTTGTATGGGAAGAAACCAACTCGTTCGGCGAAGCGCATCATACAATCTAGATACTGTGAGGAAGTCGAACTTTTGGGAAAGATCATCCAAGAGCTATCATGTATGACGATGACCTAATAAAGAAGGGCAGCCAACTTTATGACTGCCCTGTCAACGAGAACCAAATTAAAAACCCTGTGTACCCATTAGACTGCAGAAGTAATGGCAAAAGGGTTAAGGATAACTTAATGTTCTTCACAATTCATTGACAGCAGTGTAATTGAGATCAATGCACTACAGCAATCCTTACATCAATAGGTTAAAAGCTGGCATCACTTAGCTCCATTATGCGTTTCACCAGACATAGATCTTATAAGTGCAGCTTTTCTTACATATGGTCTTTCCATACCCTTTCAAAAAAGAAGTTGGCCCCTGATCCAGGGACATTTTTATCTATGAAGGCATAAAATCTTTTTGGCCTCTACTAAGGATCTATAACACACGGCACTTTAAGAGATCAATAGAAAATATATTCCTAATCGTGCATATCTATTTACATCATATACAGAATTTTAAATATGATCCCGAAAACAAAATCTAAATAACTACTATTTTACAAATGATGTTTACCCATGGTATGAGCGGAAATATTATACGACAATTGCATATATATCTGCAAAGGATCCGCTATTATTCTCTAGAATCGGTGCCCCCATTGATGGGCTAATCCATTGAAATCCTTGCATTTGTACGTTTCAATCCTTACTTTTACGGTTTGGAAGAAAGGTGAAACCACTCAAAACTAAGTTGTCCGGATTACCTCTCCTTCCGACATAGCTCCGCATTTTTTAGATCACTCAAACCACAATGTTCATTATATGCAATCGAGAGAGGGAGCAATCCATATTCCGTATGGACTTCTGGCAGTGCTGTTGTTGATGACTTCTTGTGTCAATCATCGAGAATTGATTACGCTCAATGCCGGTGAAGAGAATTTAGAAAGTGGCAAGAACCAGGCCATTCGAAAAACCGATCGCGTTTCTCCCACCGAGTATGTCATACACCCCAAGGACCTATTGATTATACACATCAATACTTTTGAAGGAAACACGTCAGAATTCCTGCAAAGGGCCTTTTCATCTAATGACCTCAACAATAACGGCGGACGCCAATTTGGGCCTGAGGCACTGTACTACAACAGCTACCAGGTTGATGGCCAGGGATTCATTTATCTGCCACTTATCGAACGGATCAACGTATCCGGCAAAACACCCGTGGGTGTGAAAACTGCACTTGATTCTGCATATGCTAAGCATTTTAGATTCGTTTCTGCCAACGTCAAACTAGCAAACATGCGTGTTACCGTACTTGGTGAAGTTGAAAACCCTGGCCTGGTCTACTTTTATAATGATGAGACCACGCTACTCGAAGCCATTAGTATGGCAGGAGATTTTTCAGATTTTGGCAATCGTAAAAAGGTTAAATTAATCCGACGAACGGAATCGGGAAGTACAACCGCTATGTTGGACCTATATAATTCCGACTTTATTGGTACTGAATACTTCTATGTTAAGCCGAATGATATTATTTATGTCGAACCGATTAAAGCAAAGGCATTTGATGTCGGAGCAGAATCAGTTGGCATCGTACTCTCCGTCGTGTCGACCCTTGCTCTACTAGCGAATATTTTTATCGACCTTAAAAGAGAATAATATATAGCCCAACGAAATAATTGCGATCCATCCATAAATCCATAGATCATGAAAAGTATACAAACCGAGCATTACCCCCGCAATGAAATGAATCTCCGGGATTTCTTGAAGAAGTTGTGGCACCATAAATTCCTTGTCTTGGCCAGCATCATTCTCTTCACCTGTTTGGGCATAGCTTACATAAAGATTGTTCCCCCTACCTACGAAGCTACCACCACGATCCTAATTGATCCTAGCGGCAAAAATCGCTACTTCGGTGAGAGTCAATATATGGATGGTGGCATGGGTCTGGTGGAGACTGAAAAAAACCTCTTCAACGAGATGAACATCCTCAAATCGGTGGGTATCATCGAACAAAGTCTCGAGGATCTGGACTTCATGATTTCGTACCATACCAAGGATGCCCTAAGGGAACGTGAACTGTACAAAGACTTTCCATATCAGGTCGAATTGGCGGAAGGTAGCAAGCAGCTCATCAATACGGATCTAATTATTCAACCCATTTCAGATGACTCCTATAGGATCAGGATCGATGCCAACGAATATTATCTCGAAGATGCAGCAAAAAACCTTGTCACGCATCACGAGTCCATTCTAAGACACACAGCGATCCATACTTTTGGATCCGTGGCTCAAACAGACTTTTATCACTTAACCGTCCATAAGCGTGCCGATACACTGCCCGATGAGGATTTTCTTGATAAAGAAATGCTGTTTAGGATTCATGACATGCACGATTTGGTCAATACTTATCGCGATAAGTTGGACATTGCACAAGTAGATATCCAAGCAAGCATCATTGAGATCTCCTCCGAAGGTGAAGCAGTAGAAAAAGAGATCGACTTCCTTGATCGCTTGACCACCAATTACATCAATGCAAAGATTGAAGATCGCAACAAAATTGCATCTAGCAAAGAGTCTTTTATTAAGGAGCAGCTGGCCAGCATTGGTGACTCACTGAGCAAAGCGGAACGATCTCTCGAGATCTTTCGTCGTGAGGCCCATGCGGTCAACTTGACACAATCAGGGATGAATGCGCTGGAAAAATTTCAAGAACTTCAATCCAAACAAGCCCAATCTCAACTTAACCTCAAGTACTACAACTCCCTCTTGGAATATTTGCAAGATAGCAATGGAGTCAACCAAATTATCGCACCTTCAGTGGTGGGCATAAATGATGCACTTCTTAATGAAAATTTGCTCGAACTGAAAAGGCTCAGCACAGATCGAACCCGCATGAGCTATCTTAAGGGACCAAAGAGTTACGATTTAGAAATACTTGACCAACAGATTAATAACACGCAACAAGCACTGGAGGAGAATGTGAAGAACCTGATTGCTTCGTCACAAATGGCCCTCAATGATCACAATACACGCATTTCTACCCTTGAACGTACGATAGACCTCCTTCCGAGTAGTGAGAAAAAGTTGATCAATTATCAAAGGAAAACCAAGCTCTATGAGAATTTATACAATTATCTCAATCAAGAGTTGGCAAAAACTGGAATTGCAAGGGCTGAAGATCTTCCTGACATTTCCACTTTAAATCATGCACGAATGGTAGGTGATGGACCCGTAGCGCCTCTCCCGCTGCTCATTCTATTGTTGTCGGGATTGATAGGCATGGTTGTGCCTGCCACTTACGTCTATTTGAAGAATGCAGATGCTATGGTAATATCTGGCATCAAGCATTTAGAGCAGTCCACCAACCTGCCAGTCTTGGCCCAAATTGCCAATGATCATGAGGCACGGAAAAACAAAAGTATGATCGCATCACATTGGCAATCAAAGGAATCACTGCGTGACCTTCATGCCAACATTAAGTTCTTTATGCCTGACTACTGGCAGAAGGTGACTGCCATTACCTCTACGGTACCTGGTGAAGGGAAAACGTTTACAGCTACGAATTTGGCATTGAGTATGGCTTCGGCTGGAAACGATGTACTGCTGATCGATGCCGATTTTCGCAACCCACAGCTTTCGCGAAACCTCGGCATCAAACCCACGCAAAACCTGAGTAGTTATCTAAACGGTTGGGTCAGTCATCCAAGTGAGATCATTCAGAATCATGAAAAATATCCCAAGTTGGATTTCATCACTACCCATGCTGCAACGACAAATCCACACCGACTGATTCAAAATCCACGTTTTGAATTTCTGATCCTGTCGCTTAAGGACGAGTATGATCACATCATATTGGATTGCCCTGCGGTCGGTTTGGTGTCTGATTACCTACTGCTCAGCCATTTGGTAGACATCCATTTATTTGTAATGAAACATAGATTTTCTCAGCTCTCCTATGTACAAGAAATTGAAAAATTTCAAGCAAAAGGGAAGATTGAAAATCTATTCCTAGTTCTCAACGGAGTGCCCGGAAAAGAACTTAAGCATGGCTATTTCTCATATGACTCAGATGCTCAAGAAGCTCCGCAAAAAAGTGCCATCAGAAGGTCGCTAAGCGCATAGGGTTTTTCCATGAATAGACTGCGATCTATATTGATTTTGGGGCTGCTATGTAGCTATCCATTGTATAGTTATCTGGTGACCACCCTGCTGGGAGTCAACCCTAACTACCTCCTTGGCTTAGTTGCATACGTACTATTTGCAGAGGTAGTCATTACCAAGTTTAGGGAAGATGAAAATTTGGTGGTCCCTCCATACCTGATCCTATTTGGCCTATTTGCATTGTATGTCTTTGCATCAAGCCTATTTGTTGCTGATAAGTTTCAAGAAGTCAGTATTGTGAAATATCTGTATGAGGATCCCTTTCTCAAGTCATTTGCATTCATATTTGTTTTGGAAAATACCTTGTTCCATAAAGGGCATATTCGAATTGCCCTGCAAAGTCTATTTTTCATTTTGATCATAGCCTCGTTGGTGACCCTCTGGCAGGTTTATGATCCGCTTTTTCTAAGAAGTGAAGTGGTTGGGAATATGGCTTCCATTCCATTTGAGCGATACAGCGAATATGTGATGTCCCTAGGTCCTGACTACACCGAAGATGTAGAGTTTTTAGCAGAGGGATATCGTACATCCATCTATTCATGGATTAGTGGCATCAGCGTAGGGCTTGATTCACTGGCCATATTTAGTATTCTATTCGGCATTAATGAGATGGGTCGAATTAAGCGAGTGATTATGCTAGTTTGTGCCGGATTCATTAGTATCCTATCGAGTGCTCGGTGGATCATACTAAACTTTCTAGTGATTGTTAGCCAACGACTCATGGGAAAGCCTAGTCCATTGTTTTCTGGACTAAAATTACTCTTTGGTTTGGCGTGCATCATCGGACTTGTGGGGCTTTCTGCCTCTCTCGTGGGATTTAACATATCCACATTTATCGAAAATCGTCTTCTTGCCGAAAGTGCTGGCACCCGAATCTATGCCTTCAAGGTATTCAATCAAGTATACTTTGATGCCCCGATTTTTGGTACTGGTGGAGCGGATACTCCTGAAATGCTACAACTGATTCAGGGCCGAACCTCTCAGATTCATGTGGGGTGGCTCAAATTGATTTACTACTATGGCCTAGTGGGTGCTTTAATTTATGGTGGCTTTGTGGTATCTCTCTTACGGCATCTTTACATTCGCGCAAAGAAATCTAAATATTGGGGCTCCTTTTTTGCCATCCTAGCATTTGTTGTGGCCAACTTTACTTTGGTAGAACTCAGTCCTCTATATCATGGTCTTTTACTTGCGCTGATATTCTCACGCTATTTGACCAATGTACCTCCCGAATTGGATGCCATGACAAAGCCAACGCAACTAAAGCCTGTCTTACATCCTAGCGGGACACCCCTGAGAAGACAACCAGTTGAGGTGTAGTATGAAAGGCCTTATTCAACAACAATTTAATGCCGCTCTAAACCTGCTTCAACGTGGGCATCCACGCAGTGTCAAAATCAAGCAACACATTTTGGCTTCCTTTTTTATTAAGGGAACCAGCATCATCATTGGATTTTTGCTGGTACCCATAACGCTACACTATGTAGATAAGCAGCAATATGGCATCTGGCTGACCTTATCATCTGTCATTGCCTGGTTTGCCCTCTTTGATGTTGGTCTGGGTCATGGACTGAGAAACAAACTATCTGAAGCATTGGCAAAAAATGACCTTGCCGAAGCAAGATCTTTGGTGAGCTCCACCTATGCAATCATTACTGCGATAGCAGCCGGGCTCCTGATTCTATTTTTAATTGTTAATCCGTTTATCAATTGGTCTGTTATTCTAAATGTACCGCCAGGCAGTATTGAAAATCTAAGCTTGGTGGCCTTGGTAACTTTCTCTTTTTTCTGTACCACCTTCGTACTTCAGTTACTCCATCCTGTTTTTCTTGCTCATCAGAGCCCCTCCCTTGTCGGTCTGTTGAATTTGATTGCCAATTTCATCTCGCTAGTTATCATTATTGCACTCACCAAATTAACAACCGGTTCCTTACTCTATCTGGCCTTAGCAGTAGGACTTTCGCCAGTGGTAGTGCTCTCCTTGGCATCGCTATTTCTGTACCGTACACGATATCGATCGATCTCTCCCAGCACACTTCATATCGACAAACGGTATTTCTACCAACTCAGTAGTCTAGGATTCAAGTTCTTCTTGATCGGTATTACGGGACTTATCATTTTCTCCACAGATAACTTGATCATTGTCCAGCTATTTGGTCCTAATGAGGTGCCTGCCTATCAGGTAGCCTTCAAATACTTCGGACTTATTACCAGTGTCTTCACCATCATCGGTGTACCTTTCTGGTCAGCCTACACTGAGGCACAAGTAAATGATGATCTCAATTGGATCTTGAAGACCAATAAGAACCTTCAAAAACTATGGCTCGCACTATTGGTTGTTGCTTTAGTCATGCTGGCACTATCATCTTGGTTCTATAGCATTTGGGTACCAGAAATTGATGTCGCC
>JABDMH010000005.1 GCA_013001595.1 Saprospiraceae bacterium
AGTGATTTCTTCCAAACCGGGCACAATTTTTCTACGAACTTGGGTATATCGACAAGAACGGAAAATACCACAGCGTACTTTTCCTACACATTTACCGATGCCGAAGGTGTAGTACCACTGAATGCCATGCAATCACATAACTTAAATGTGCGCATGAGTACCAAATTGTTAGATAGACTTACGCTGGATACCAAAATCAACTATATTCGACGTGATATTGATAATATTACGCCAACTGGTGATACCTATTCGAACCCGGTCCGGTCGATCTACAAAATGCCGGCCAATATCGCCACTAAAGATGCCCAAGAGTATGAATTTACGGATCCCGAAGGTGTGAATACACACCATTTTTGGGTGCCCGGATTGAATGCTCCATCCAATCCGTATTGGGCCATAAATAACCTTACCAATGAGCAGCTCGAGGAGCGGGTGATAGGTCTGATTTCTTTGAAATATGACATCACGGATAATTTGAGCTTCCTGGCTCGATCAGCCATTGATAGGAGTAATTCTCATCGATCGGATCGTTTCGCGACCGATACGTACATTATTGCAGATCTGGGTTTTTACCAGACTCGGGATAATCGTGGATTTGAGTGGAACTCAGACGTTCTCCTAAACTATAATAAGGATCTTACTAGTGATTTTTCACTCGATGTTAGTGCAGGTGCCAACGTCAGAAGAAACCAATCTGGTTTCATTCAAGGCAATCCAAATGGTAGAAACAGTCCATTGAATGTGCCCAATCTTTTTTCATACGGTAACACCGCGAACATCCAAGTAAGTGAAGGTTTTTCAGAGCGTGAAATTCAATCGGTTTATGGCTTTGCGACATTAGGTTGGAAGAATGCCATCTACATGGATATTACTGGTCGAAATGACTGGAGCTCAACCTTGAGTGCCGAAAATAGATCTTTCTTTTATCCTTCGGTTGGTCTGACCGTTGTTGCGTCTGACCTGATGTCATCGACTCCCAGCTGGCTATCTCTCTTGAAATTTAGAGGTTCCTATGCCGAAGTGGGCAATGACACCGATCCGTACAGTCTGGTTAGACAAGCCTCTGTGACGGGCGGAGGAAGAGGAGGATTTTTGGCACTGGCGACTACCATTCCATTGGCAAACTTACTCCCTGAAACAACCAAGTCTATTGAAGTAGGTGCGGATATAAGGTTGTTTAATAATCGATTGGGACTGGACCTAACATACTATAAATCCAATACCACGGACCAGTTGTTTCCAGTTAGTGTACCGATTGCATCGGGTGCATCAAATGTCTTCACCAATGGTGCAGATGTGCAAAATACTGGATTTGAAGCCGTTATTACGGGTGGTATCCTGAGGTCTAGTAATTTTAACTGGGATGTTACCATCAACTTTGCAAAAAATGATAGTGAAGTTTTGGAAATTGCTGAGGGATTTGATCAGCTGATTTTCTCTGGTGGATTTTTGCGTGAGTTTCGCGTAGAAGCTGGGCAACCTTGGGGTAACTTATATTCCCGCGGATTTGCACGAGATGATCAAGGTAGAGTGATTGTAGAGTCAAATGGACTGCCAAGAATTACTCCAGGAATTGATGCCCTCACGGCTAACTTTAATCCTGACTTTTTGGCAGGTGTAAGAAATTCATTTTCCTACAAGAATCTGAATTTTAGCTTCCTGGTCGATATCAGGCAGGGAGGTTCTGTTGTTTCTTTCTCGAATGCCATTATGTGGGCAGACGGCGCTACACAAGCGACAGTTCCAGGTAGAGATGGTGGACTGATTTTTGGCGAAAATGTCTTTGAAGGCGAAACTGCAGTTCTGGAAGATGGCACTCCAAATAATCTAACCACCAATTCAGAAAAATTGTGGACGCTACTGGGCGGAAGAAATTCACCAGTCGGTGAGGCCTTTGTACTCGATGCTTCCAATGTGCGTCTAAGAGAAGCCGTATTGGGTTACAGCCTGCCAAATTCAGTTTTGGCGAATACACCATTCACTAATGCCAAGATTTCTTTCATAGGACGAAATCTGTTCTTTTTCTCTAATAAGGCTGGAAATGTAGATCCGGAGATCTTTCAAAACACGGGTCGAGCTGCCGAGGGTACAGAAAATTTTGGACCCCCCACAACAAGAGAATACGGGGTAAATTTGAAATTTGGATTTTAATAGAAGAATAAACTTAGTTGCGAAAACTTTATCCGAGCCTTCCAACTTTTTTTATCTCTCTTTGTTAAGTCACTAAAATATATAAATATGAAATTCTTAAAACTCTTTCTGATCATGCTGGCAGTTGCCTTAGTTGGGTTCAGCTGCACCGATGATTTTGATGAATTGAACACCAACCCGCTGGCACTGACTGCTGACAAGGTAGATGCCTCGCTGATTGGTTTAGCCTTTGCCAAGGCGCAATATAACATTATGCGTGGGGCGTCGGGATATCAAATTTCCCAAAACCTATTTGCTGATATGTATTGTCAGTATTTTGCGGTAACCCATCCTAATTTTCCTTCGGATCGATATACACAGGTTGGTCGTTGGTCTAATTCTGCCTGGGTCAACTTCTATAACAAAGCACCAAATGTTAAATTTGTGGAAGATTTTACTGCCGAGCAGGGATTGGCCGTGCAAAATGCCGTGGCGAAGATTTGGAGAGTGCAGGCTTATCACAGAGTCACTGATTTTTGGGGTCCTGTACCGTACAGCCAATTTGGAAATGGGGAGCTCAGCGTACCCTATGATCAGCAGGAAGCTATCTACCGAAGCTTCTTTCCTACTCTTGATGAAGCAGTCTCAGTCCTGAACGCCAACCTAGGTGGAAGTGCCTTCGGATCAAATGACTTGATTTTTAGTGGTGATGTAGCGAGTTGGGTCACATTTGCCAACAGTCTTCGACTACGATTGGCTATGCGCATTCGATATGTTGATCCAGGACTGGCAAAGGCTGAGGCAGAGAAAGCTGTTGCAGCTGGTGTCATGACGTCGAATGAGCAAAATGCTACCGTATTGACAACGGCAAATTCTTTTCACCCTTTGAATCAGATTACCGCATGGAGTGAATTCAGGATGAGTACATTGATGGAAAGTATTTTAGAGGGTTACGAAGATCCTCGCCTTCCCGTCTATTTTGCGCCGGCTGCAAATGGTGACTCCGATGACGATGGTAGTCCCTTCGAGGGACTCAGAAATGGTCAATCTCAAGTGCAGAATACAAATCCTAACAATAATTTAGGTCATTCTGATCTTGCCGATTATTTTCGACCCGTTAATCAACCGAATAATCCTCCTATTGAAGTTATGAGTGCTGCTGAGGTTTATCTTTTGAGGGCCGAGGGAGCATTGGTAGGCTGGAATATGGGCGGAACAGCTCAAGAACTGTATGAGCAAGGTATTCGAGCCTCTATGCAACGATGGGCAGCGGCTGATGATGCAGCCATTGATGCCTACATAGCCAGTTCTAATGTACCGGCGGATGCTTCAGCAGAGAGCCCTGCAGTGAGTGATATTCCAGTGGCATTTGAGACTGGTGGCGATCAAGAGAGACAATTAGAGCAGATCATCACTCAAAAGTGGTTGGCTTTATATCCAGATGGATTTGAAGCATTTGCAGAGCTCAGGAGAACAGGATATCCTAAACAATATACCAGACTTAACTCAGAGAATTTGGATGTAGGCGTGGGAGACCTGATGAGAAGAATGAAATACGAGAGCAGTGAATTTAGTAACAACCGGGCTGAGGTCGAAGCTGCCATTGCATCACCGGAGATCGGTGGTCAGGACAAAAACAGCACAAAACTCTGGTGGGACAAAAAGTAATACCAAAATTTATATGATTTCTAAAAGTACCAACTCTCCAGTTGGTACTTTTTTTTTACCAGGTTCTAGCAATATTTGGATAGACTTATCTGTATTTTTAAACTACTACACTTGCCTATGAATTATAGCAGAGTACTAGCACAAGTCTGAAGTTATTGTTGTATTAATGAAACGAAGAGCAATAATAATGACCTTAATCTAGTTCGTGCGATTTCAACAAAGTATTTGCACGATTTGGTGCGATATTGGTTTAACATTTCACTATTGGGAGAGATCTTAGCATTGTCTTAAGTATAATAATCATGAGGAATCAATTATTTCTTTTTGTTTTAATTTTATCCTGCATCAGCTGTAATGATAAAGCAGACACATTATTTACTGGAATATCAGCAAAGAAATCGGGAATAATTTTTAGAAATACACTGAAGGAATTACCGGAATTCAATGTGTTGAAATACGGGTATTTCTATAATGGGGGTGGTGTAGCCCTTGGCGACATAAATAATGACGGTCTGTGTGACATCTATTTTACAGGCAACCTTGTGGCTAGTCATCTTTATCTTAACCAAGGTGAGTGGGAATTCTCGAACATCGCAAAAGATGCCGGAGTTGAAGCTGCCGGACTTTGGAACACCGGTGTAAATATGGTCGACATTAATGATGATGGATGGCTCGATATTTATGTCTGCCGCTCAGCTGCAAAGGATCCGGATGCACGCAGGAATCTACTCTTTATCAATAAGACTTCCGAAAATGGTGAGGTAATATTTGAAGAACAAGGAGCCATTTATGGACTAAATGATCAGGGATATTCCACCCAGTCAGCTTTTTTCGATTTTGACAAAGATGGTGATCTGGATATGTATCTTTTAAATCATTCGGTACAGGAATTTGCCAATTTCAGCAATAATTTGCTAGGTTATAAGAATCGCAGAGATGGGGACTATGGAGATAAGCTTTATAGAAACGATGGCAACAAGTTTACCGATATATCCAAAGATGCGGGAATCAAATCTACGGTGCTAGGGTTCGGTCTCGGAGTATCCATAGGAGATTTTAACAACGATACCTGGCCTGATATTTACGTTAGCAATGACTATAATGAAGAAGACTATCTCTATATTAATGATGGGAATGGTTCTTTTTCAGAGCAATTAAGATCATATCTTGATCATACGTCCCTTTTTTCCATGGGATCAGATGCTGCTGACATCAACAATGATGGAATGACGGATGTGGTCACACTTGATATGCTGCCTAGTGACAATTATCGCATCAAATTGACCTCGGGAGCTGACAATTTTGATAAATATCAACTATTACTTAAGCAGGGATTCTATAAGCAAAATATGCGCAACATGCTTCATTTGAATGAGGGAGGTGCATTTTCGGAAGTCGGACAATTGGCGGGAATTTCCAATACCGACTGGTCCTGGTCAGCCCTTTTGGCTGATTATGACCTCGATGGGCTACAAGATTTGTTTGTAACTAATGGCTATTTACGCGATTACACGAATATGGACTTTATGTCTTTCGCTGTAGACATGAAATTAAGTGATGAAGATATGACCACTGACCAGAGTATTGAAGAGCTGCTTAAGCATATGCCCAAGATAGAAGTTCCAAATCAAGTTTTTAGAAACGTAGATGGTGTCAGATTTGAAGATCATAGTGCTGCTTGGGGATTTAATAAAATTGAATTGTCAAATGGAGCTGCCTATGCCGATCTTGATAATGATGGAGATCTTGATCTGGTGGTAAATAATGTCAATGATTTTGCAGGCGTCTACCGGAACCAAGCCGTAGAGAAAAATCAAGGCAATTTTTTGAAAATTACACTCGTAGCTGATTCCATCACCACTATTGGGTCTAAAGTGTGTTTATTTGTTGATGATGAGATTATGACGCGAGAATTGTACTTGAGTCGAGGCTATCAATCATCTGTTGAACCCACACTTCATTGGGGCTTAGGAAAAAACCCGTCGGTTGATGCACTGTTGGTCCGATGGTCTGATGGGACAGAAGAGCAATTTGATGTCGAAAAGGTGAACACTGAAATCACTTTGGAAAAAGGCAGTGGATTTTCACCTACGATCAAAATGCAGGCCGAGAAACAAAAGATATTTAAACGCGACAATCTGGCGCTATTTGAGCATGTGGAGGATGATTTCAATGACTTTCGCCATCAGTCGCTTTTGCCGACCTATTATTCTCGAAATGGACCATCATTGGTAGTTGGAGATCTAAATGGAGACGAACTTGATGATCTCATTTGTGGAGGTGCTGCTGGACAACAAATGGGTGTATTTCTCGGCGATGCCGCTTCTCCTTTCAGGGAGATCTCTCAACCAGCTATTAGTGGAGATGCTCAACATGAGGATGTGGCTCTGGCCTTGGCAGATCTGGATGGAGACGAAGACCTCGATTTGGTAGCTGCCTCCGGCGGTAATTTTGCGGTTGAAGGAGAGGATCATTATCCACTGCGCATCTATCTCAACAATGGATTGGGGCAGTTCAAGAGGTCTGAGCATCTTACAGAGGTCCGAATCCAAGCCAACACACTTGCCCTTGGCGATTATGATGCGGATGGAGACATCGATGTATTTGTAGGTGGACAATATGAAGCGCTGAATTACCCGAAACCCAATACAAACTATTTACTCCTTAATGATGGTCAAGGAGTTTTCAGCGACATGCAAAACCTGCCTTTTGCAAGTAATAGGGTAGCTTCCGTAGTTGCGGAAGATATAAATGTGGACGGCAGAATTGACCTGGTTATGGCTGGTGAGTGGGAGGGCGTCGAAGTTTGGTCTTTTGATGGTCACTGGCAGCGTACCTATCATTACCCTTTGCATGGATGGTACAGCAGTGTGCATCCACTCAATCTGGATGGTGATCGGGAGTTGGAAATCGTGGTGGGTAATTGGGGACTAAACAGCCAGCTTCAGGCTTCTCAGGAGCGACCAATGGTCGTGTATTCTGGAGACTTTGATGACAATGGGACCATTGATCCGATACTGAGTACCTACATGGGAGATCAATCCTATCCCTTTGTCTCTCGAGACGATCTGTTGGGTCAGTTACCAGGATTGAAAAAGCATTTTACCTCTTATGCAGATTATGGAAAGTATACCATGGACCAACTATTGGAGCTCCTTCCCATTGCGAAGGCTGACAGCATAGTGGAATTGGCTTCTTTCGTACTGGATGTCTCCGGAGATTCATTAATCTCGGTGAAGTTGCCGATGGAGGCGCAGGTGGCTCCCATTTATGCCATAACCGATCTGGATGTTGATGGTGATGGTGATCAAGATTTAATCTTGGCTGGTAATAGCATTTACAATCGGGTTAAGATTGGCGAGATCGATGCCAATCACGGCGTCATGTTGCAAAATGATGGAGATTTGAAGTTCTCTGCGCTTTCGATCAGCAAAACCGGCTTAGATGTAAGAGGCTCTGCAAGGAGTGTAGTCAAATTAACCTCCAATACCGGTACAAACATTCTCTTTGGAATCAATGATGATCAAGTCATAAGTTATCAACTATCTACGGAAGAAGTCGTTCAGTGAATTCTTTTGGCTGTTCAATGGAAATCCGATAAATAGAACAAATGCAAGAACTTATTTGGAAAAACGATGTGGAGCTTTTTGAATTGATGAGGAGCCATTTGTTTTCAGCTGTGGTTGGCGATGTAATGGATCAGTCAGGTTTACTGCATCAATTTCTTCCTCCGGAGATTCAACCTTTGCGAGCAGATATGGTTGTGGTGGGAAGGGCAATGACGGTATGGCATCAAGATCTTACAGATGCCAACCGATATTTAGCGCGAGAAAAGCCATTTGGTCTGATGTTGGAGGCCCTGGATGATCTGAAACAAAATGAAGTCTACCTGGCATCGGGGGCTTCTCCCGGATTTGCCCTATGGGGTGAGCTAATGACCGCCCGGGCAATGCATCTGGGAGCAGCCGGAGTAGTTATGAATGGACACAGCAGGGATACGGACGGTATTTTAGCACTCAACTTCCCGACATTTTCTCATGGTAGATATGCCCAAGATCAAGGATCTCGAGGCACAGTATTGGACTTTCGCATACCGATAGAAATTGCTGGTGTGCACATTCAGCCGGGGGACATTGTTTTCGGAGATATGGATGGAGTTTGTGTGATCCCTTCCGCCCACGAAACGGACATCATAAAACTGGCTTGGCAAAAGGCGACGGGTGAAAAGACAGTGCTGAAGGCGATTCAAAATGGCATGTCAGCTGTGGAGGCATTCAAAACCTATGGCATCATGTAAATCTGTATGACAATGAATCTTGGAATAGACTTAGCAGATCGTAAGGTGTTAGTTACGGGAGGTGCTGGTATTGGTGTGGGAGGTGGTGTATGCGCAGCACTTGATGCAGCTGGTGCCCAGTTGGTGATTAACGACATTGATGCGAAGGCAATCGAGATAGCTAAGCAGAAGTATCCTGATGCGTTTTTCGTGCAAGCAGACATCAGCCAGTTGGACCAGGTACAGCAAATGTTTGAGCAAATTATAAGTGAAGTTGGCGTGCTGGATGGCCTGGTAAACAGTGCCGGAATCGGACTTAGCAAACCCGTACATCAGGTAAAAGAGGGGGATTTTGATCGGGTAATGGGTGTCGATTTAAAGGCGGTTTGGCGTTTATCCAAGTTTTTTGTAAATCAATGTCTGGAGGCTGACCAGAAAGGTCATATTGTGAACATCTCCTCCGTGCATGCACATTCGACCCAGGCTGGATACTCGATATATGCAAGTGCCAAGCATGCCATAGTAGGGCTAACGCGCGGCATGGCTTGCGACCTCGGTCCCCTGGGTATGCGCGTGAATGCAGTAGCTCCAGGCTACGTACATGCAGATCAAAACTATGATCTGATCGAGACATGGAGTGATGATCCTGAACAATGGGTTAAAGATTTTTTGGAAAATCAGCAGGTGTTAGCTCATGCCATCGATCCCATAGACATTGGGCACATGGTAGCCTTCCTACTGTCTGATCTAGCTCGGTCCATTACTGGGCAGAATATTTTTGTTGACAATGGCACTACCAGTCTGATATTTAATCGAGATTTCACCTAGTCTCAAAACCTGAGTTTGAGCAGTAATTATGGGCTTATTTTGATCGAACTCAGGTTTAAAGATCCTTTAGGTGCAGATTATGTCGCTCGGGATCGAGTAGAAATATTAGGCAGATGATAAGTGCCGTCACCAATCCGAGTGCATAAAACAATTGTGCAAAACTGAGTAAGGCCTCAAGCGGGCCTAATATTGCTGCACCAGAGGATATACCAAAATTTGCGATGGCCATGTACACAGCAAATTGAGTAGCACCGATGGGTTTCCAACAAAAGGACATAGCCAAGGCAAAAAGGGCAATTAGGACAAGTGTCCGTAGGGTATAAATTATGATCGTAAACGCATCGACGAACCAATCATTGGCCCATTGGCTTTGCAGCAACCCCATGATCAAAACGGTAAGAAAGTAACAGCCAAGAAACAACTGGATACTACGCAAGCGACCAAGGTGCTCAATAAGTACACCACCGATGATCATGCCCGTAAGTCCTCCAATGATTCCAGCGGTAGCTGCAAGGTTAGAAAAGCCGGTATCAGACCATTTCAAGTGCTGGATCGTAAATACAGGCATGATCGCATCAAATAGACCATAGGTGATGCCAATGAGGTATCCTAAAAGCAGCAGCAACAGACTTGATGGTAAGGAAATGGCTTTCCAAAGCTTTGTGAAAATCTCTCCCCAATTTTCCAGCTGCAAATCTAATGCAACGACAGACGCTTGCCCAACCGACCAGGGAAAAAGTCTCTCCCCTGGGCGCTCGCGAAATAGGATGGGAAACAGGCCAAAAGCAAGTACCACCAATGCAATCATAAAAAAGGTACCAGGCATTCCCCAGTGATTCAGTAGAAAGGCAGCTCCAGCTGTGGTGACTGCAGATCCAATGACCTTCCCACCCCACATGAATCCATTGGCACTGGGTTGTTCCTCCACAGGAAGCACTTCAATGGCCATACCATCAACAGCTACATCTAAGATGGCAGTAAAAGCACTAGCCAAGGCCGCAAAAGCAGTCAGCGTGACCAAATTATGTAGGGGATCGACCACTAGGGACATACCGAGATAGCCTAAAAATGCGCCAACGATTCCCAACATGATCCAAGGTCTTCTTCTACCCAACGGTAAATAGGTGAATCGGTCCATTAGAGGTGCGCAAAAGAACTTGAGGGACCACGGTAGGAGGCTAGCCCCAATAAATGAACCCACCAGAGCCGGTGAAACCCCATTTGCCGCCAGATACGCGGGAATGGCGACATTCATCAGTCCCAGTTGGATGCCTTGGGCAAAGTACAAGGCGGTGACGGTGGTGAAACGTAGGTTGCGATGTTCGGATAGGACGGGAAGGCTCACGATAATTTGATAAGGACGATGAAGGGCCTAAGATACTGAGCAATTTTAAGAAAGGATTACTTAGCAGGACATGAAGGTAATTCGTTGCGCATTGCAAATGAGAAGGGACTGAACGGACCAATAAGCCACGTAGGAAATGGTTACTTTTATAATGGTATGGAGTTGAATTTTCCATTGAAAACACCTGATTCAAAAGATGAGAGATCTTTAAGTGGTGGTCTCATCACTTTTCGTTATCAACCGTTTCTTAGCATCTGCTTACTGATGGGGCTGGTTGCTATGATGATAGGCTGCCGAGAGCAATTGCCTACTCAATGGTCGGATATCGCCGAAGACTTTCCGGAAGAAGTCTCCTACAATTTCCATGTAAAACCCATTCTTTCGGATCGGTGCTTCGCATGCCACGGTCCGGATGAAGAAAATAGAGAAGCAGATTTACGCCTTGATAAGGCTTCTTCGGCCTACGCTGCCCTGGCTGACCATCCCAATCGGGTAGCGATCCATCCTAAAAGTTTGACAAAGAGTGAGGTTTACAGTCGCCTGATTACCGATGACCCAGAGCTGATGATGCCACCACCAGAAGCAAAACTCCAAATTTCAGAACGAGAGAAGGCCATCATTGCCAAATGGGTACTCCAGGGTGCGCACTATGAAAACCATTGGTCTTTTCAACCCATTGATCAACCGACCGTTCCCGAACAGGTCTCCTCTTGGCCAATAAATGAAATAGATCACTTCATCATAGAGGCTCAGGAAGATGTTGCATTGACACCTTCTGATCGCGCAGCAGCGTCCACATTGATTAGAAGAGTGGCCTTTGATTTAACCGGTTTACCTCCGACACCTGAGTTAGTGGAGAAGTACGAACATCGATTGGGTCAGGATGAATATGCTAAATTGGTGGATGAGCTACTCGCAGACCCTGCTTATGGAGAACGGATGGCTGCCGATTGGCTGGATGTGGCCCGCTATGCGGACAGTGATGGATATTTGGATGATAAACACAGGACATTTTCGCCGTGGAGAGATTGGGTGATCGATGCCTTCAATCAAAATATGCCTTACGACGATTTTGGCACTTGGCAGATCGCTGGTGATCTGCTACCAGAGGCAACCCAACAGCAGATTTTAGCCACTGCTTTCAATCGACTACACAAGAAAAATTCTGAGGCCGGTATTGTATTCGAAGAATTTCGTGTAGAATATGTGGCAGACCGAACGCATACTTTTGGAAAGGCTTTTCTTGGTCTGTCTGTGGAATGTGCCCGCTGCCATGATCACAAATATGATCCGATTTCTCAAGCAGATTACTATAGCTTATTTGGGTTTTTCAACAGCACGCACGAATTCGGAACAGCTGTTTATGGTCCCGACCAGACACCGGGTCCAGCCTTGCTACTCACTACCGCCGACCAAGAAAAAATGATCGATTTTCTCGATAAAAGTATTATAGAACAGGAAGCAGCTGTCGCAACCGCAGAAGCCTCTGCAGAAGATAAGGTCAGTGAATGGAGGCAAATTGTAGGTGACATGGAGGAATTCATTTCCCAGTCCAGGCGATCGGCGATGGTCGCACATCACGATTTTGATCACCTCACACCAAGAGACGGTAAGATCTTTCATTCTAAGAATCTGAATGATCCGGCGAAACGAGCCATCCTGAAGGAGCCCATTATTAAACCAGGTGTTAAGGGAAATGCTTTTTTCGTAAATGATTATAATACCATCACACTTGATAAAAAGGTGGGTTGGTTTGAACGTACAGATCCATTTTCTGTAGAGCTATGGCTCTACCCAAAACGCACCTATGCAGAAGCTGGTATCTTCAATCATTGCGAAGAACTCCGTTTAGGATACAAAGGGTATTCTCTACATCTCGAAGACAATCGGCTGCGCTTCATAATTGCCCATTCTTGGCCACAGAATGCCCTGGAAGTATTGAGTATAGACTCATTGCCAGTGGATAGATGGTCCCTAGTGTCTCTAACCTATGATGGAAGTAGCAGTGCAGAAGGGATTCATCTCTACCTGAATGGAAAGGAGGTGAACACTGAAGTTCGGGCAGACTATTTATATAAGGGTATCCTATTTGAGTCGAATATTCACACCTATGGATTTAATGGATTTAAATTAGGGTACAGAGATAAAATAATCACTTTCAAAGATGGGGGCATCGATGAATTGAAGATCTATGCTCAGGCACTTAGTCCACTTGAGATTTTGTATGGTTATGATCCCGATGAGGCAACGACATTATTTATAAAGGACCAAAAATGGGGCAGGGACTATTTTACGCAAAGAATAGATCGGGAGACCTCATCTGCTAGAATGGCTTTGAAGACTAGTAGAGAAAAATTGAACGATCAAGTCAATGATATTAATGAAATCATGGTGATGGGAGACCTGCCCAAACCTAGACCAACGTTTGTTTTAGAAAGGGGGTTATACGATGCACATGGTGATGAGGTGCAGCCTGGTACCCCCACAACAATTAGTGATTTTACAGACGATTTACCAAGAAATCGCCTTGGTTTAGCGCAGTGGTTATTTCATCGCGACAACCCCCTAACCGCAAGGGTTTTCGTTAATAGAATCTGGCAAATGCATTTTGGGGCTGGCCTCGTCAAAACTGCTGATGACTTCGGTGCCCAAGGTGCGCTCCCCAGCCATCCAGAGTTACTTGACTGGCTGGCCAGCTATTTTATGGATCATAATTGGGACATTAAGAAATTACATAAACTAATAGTGACTTCGGCTACTTATCAACAATCCTCGAAGATCACTGATGAGCATTTAGAGAAAGATCCAGAAAATGTATTCTTGGCTCGAGCACCCAGTCCCAGATTAACTGCAGAGATGTTGCGAGATCAGGCATTGGCAGTCAGTGGTCTGCTGGTGCGAAAAATCGGCGGTCCCAGTGTCTATCCATACCAACCGGCGGGTCTATGGGATGAATTAAGTAATAAATCCTGGAGATACCCTTATAAGCAAGAACCTGGAGAAGGCCTCTATCGCCGCAGCATTTATTCTATTTATAAACGTACAGCACCTCCTCCCTCCATGCTTATTTTTGATGTTCCGGATCGAAGTGCCTGTACGGTTAAGCGCACGACCACAAGTACTCCACTACAGGCATTGGTTCTGCTTAATGACCCCCAGTTTGTAGAAGCGGCCAGGGTGCTGGCGCAAGAGATGCTTTCGCAAGAAGCTTCGGAAGAAGAAGTTGTACATTCCCTTTTTATGGCCATCATCGGAAGATCTCCCCTGGAGCAAGAATTAAAACCTTTACTGGACTATTATCATCGGGAGCGGGAAAAATTCCAGCAGGCGAAGGAGAAAGCAAGAGCCTATGTGTCCACGGGTGAATATGCCGTAGCCGAATCTCTAGATGTAGCCAGCTTAGCTGCATTGACCATCACAGGAAATAGCATTTTTAATACGGTAGAAGCGCAGAGTCGCAGGTAGTACTATCAGCCCTATGTATCCACCGCCTTATATAAAGCCCAGCAGAATATTGGGAACCACATAGGCACATAGAGACACATAGGAGGATTGCAAGTATGAATAAAACGTTGAGCCCATTGCATCATTGTGGTTCAAAATAAAGCCCAATAGGATATTGGGAACCATATAGGCACGGAGTGCCTCATAAGGGTAAGACCACTTCAAAGAATCGTGGATGGTATGTAGGACCAGCTAGGGGGATAGTAGCATATCGGCTAAAAATCGACTAGAACCCTATGTGATCTATGTGCCTATGTGCCTATGTGGTTCAAGAACATTGACCATAAATTATTTTCCCATTGCCAAAGGCAGGTTATTGTTTAATTATTTTTTGCACACACAACATATCGTTATCCTTGTTCTCTACCTTGACGAGAAAGGTGCCATTGGGTAGATTCGAGAGGTTGATGGCTGTTTGACTACCAACATAGGGTATGTTTTGATGCAACATGCCTCCTTCATCATAGATCTCCAGGGTGTAATTATCCAGGATGCCTGAAATGTAGTATATGCCATTCGAAGGATTGGGATGAATACGGATACAGGTCTTAGAAAGCGACAAATTCATATCTGAAGTCACGGTCTGGGTGTTCACATAGTTGGCCAGTAGGCGGATATATGCAGCTTGATAGTAAATGGCCGGCTCAGAGATTTCCCAAGAATTATCTGGCCAGCCAGTATTGAAATCCAAGTACGACTTTTGAGGTGGTTGATTGGATGGTGGTGATAGACCACCAACACTAAAATCTTTATTAGCCCCACCGCTCACAAAGCCTGGAGCAGGACCGATCGGAGAGTTGATGGCGTGATCCCATTGGGTGCCGTCATTAAACCAAGTGTGATAGATCTCATTTACACATCTGTCTCCTCCGTATCGATACATATTGGATAGGTATACCAGACCTTGTGGATTGACGCCATGAAAATAATGGAGTTGCTCGGCAGCTTTTTCAGTTAGGTCACTATGAGCTGATGCCACGAAGTTATATTTCTTGATGATCTGACATAAATTTGCCGTATTGGCCTTGGGCATATTTGATCCCCAATGGTACATCCAATCTGGTGCCGCTGCCCGATACAAATCATCTGTACCTAAGGCATAAAAGCCATCGTTATTGCTGTTTACTGGTCCTGGCACTGCATTCTCGATTTGGGGGACTACTGCGGGATCAGCATTCGGTAAGGTGGTGTATAAGAATAGGGCCTCAATCAAATCTGTCCGGTATGGACTGAGCCATCCATTGGCAATGGGCTCGGTTTGGTCGTACTGAGCTTTGATGAAATCATGATACACCGCAGCCGACGTTAATTGATAGAGGTAGACGGCTGCCGTAATGCCCAGGTCTCTTTGTTCCGTAGCATCTCTATCGGCATCTCCGGCTTTAATAGTGCCGTCATCGCAGTTTGTCTCAAGTTGATTGGCATCAAAAGCTATTTTAAATACCGACCAACAAGCAATGGCCCGATCTTGTAACGTTTGGGCGTAGGACTGCAGTCCGGACTGACTGGCAAATACTTTTGCTGCATGAGCCAACATACTTGCCGCTGCAACAGATGCTGAGGTGCAGGTAGGTCCATAGTATCTTTGGTCAGTATTGACACTTGGAGGTGCCGAAGCATTTTCACTGTGGCTTATACTGCCCATTTTGATGTGGACGGATCCGTCTGCATTGGTCATTTTCATGAGCCAATCAATTTCCCATTTGATTTCATCAAGGACGTCGGGAAGTCCATTGCCACTTTCCGGCCAATTCCAATCGTCGCCGTAAAGGGATGGATTTTCTTCGTATGACCAAAGCAATTGATGTACCGGATGATGTGCAAAAGTGACATATTTATTATAGTCACCTGCATCAAACCATCCTCCTGAGAGGTCTTTTTCCAGGCCAGCATTGGTTGCATCATACACATACCTGCAATTGGCATCTTGTAATGGATGCAGAAAGTTTAAACCATCGATCCAGCCCGTTTCCGCATAAGGAACTTCTTTCACTGCATTACATCGGTTATAATATAATGCTCGCCAAGCAGCAACGAGTACTTCCTGATAAGGGTTGTCATTGATTTGGAAGGGGCCTGATTTTTCGTTGTTCGTTGGATCAACTAAGTAGTACGTGCCGGGATCGGTGACAGCTGAAAAGTCAAACCACCACCCCTCGTCTCCAGATTGACCGTGGATATTTCCATTGTTCCACATTAGAGGAGCCGCTGAGTACACAACGGCATCTGATCCTAAACTTCGCACTTCGATAAGGGAACCGGGCTGATAGCTTTGACTAGCATTGTAGCCATAGGTAGGATTACTGAGTACCGAGACCTTGACGGCATCTGAAATATATCCAAATTGATCCAGATGAATAAAACTACTCGGCTGGGCAGAAAGTGTCAAGTAGGCTGTTAATAGTGACAGGATATAAGCTAGGACGAGAGATAAGAGTACTTGTTTTCGTTGCAAGGTGACTACGTTTAAAAACATTCACTGCTAGCATATTGCCGCAAAGAGTCAATAATACTGCCAAAAAAAAAGATCGCGGAAAATAGTTAGTGATGTCTGAGGGTCTTTAGAACAAAGAACCTTACATGTCCGAGATATATTACGTTGCTGGCTACTGAAATATTGCCAAAAGTAGCTGGCATCTGTGAAATTGTAAGCAGTCAACTTCGACCTGGGCAATGAATAGGTGGAGTTGCGCACATTTTGTACATTCCTTGCGACCAATAATTAATGACCACTTATGAATCTCCATAACTACACTATAAATTTCTTCCTATACGCCATCATATGGATCAATGGTGCTCATTCGGCTCTACAAGCCCAATCGGAGTTTACTTGGATATATGATGATCCGGCTGCTCAAGGTATGTCTACCTCCCGGCTACAAGCAATGACCGAAGTACTGGCTGCGAAGGGTACGAAGAAACTATTCATTGTGAAAAACGACCGGGTAGTATGGGATTGGTCTGCTCCAGGATCTGCGGACTCCCTAAAATTGCATTACACTGCTTCTTTGGCGAAGGCTCTAGTGGGCGGTATGTCATTGGCCAGGACAATACATGATGGTATTCTTCATCCTGATCAAGCCGTTTGCCTAGAGGTTTCTGCTTGGAAAAAGGGACCCAAGCAGATGATTACTGTGAGGCACCTCGCCAATCATACATCTGGCCTGGAGGATGCTGAAGTGACTAATGAAGAAGCCAAGCAAATGCAGGAGGCCGGTCTACACCACCATATGGATTTGCCGGGATGGAAGGGCATGTTTTGGCGTAAAGATCCCGATCCTTTTACGATGGCTAGAGATAGTGCGCGAGTGCTGTTCACACCTGGTACAAATTACGCCTATAGCAATACTGGAATAGCTATGCTCAACTATGTGGTGACAGTAGCGCTGCGGGACCGGGGCTCTAAGCCCAACATTAGGGATTACTTATGGACAAACCTGTACAGTCCCATGGGCATCGGGCGGAGCGAGTTCCGCTTTGGATATGGGGGCAGCTATCAAATTGATGGATTAGATATTGTGCCTGGCTGGGGAGGTGGATCGATTGGGGCAAGTGCTTCTGCAAAGATCGGTCGGTTAATGTTAAATAAGGGTAATTGGGAGGGCAGTCAACTGCTTGATTCGTCTGTAGTCAGGCAGGTCCTGAGTTATGCAGAGACAGCTGTGCCAGAGCGCCCAATGATTGGTGATATTACTGAGCCGGTTCCTGCTACTACTTTAGGCTGGTATTCGAATTTCGATGGTGTATGGAAATATGTACCACGTGATGCTTTTGCCGGAGCAGGTGCTCAACATCAACTGTTGCTGGTCGTGCCCAGTCTCGATTTGATTGTGACAAGATTTGGAGATGATCTTGCGGATGAGGGGCTGGAGGAAGCATTTTGGTATGCCGTAAATAAATATCTATTTGAACCAGTAATGGAGGCAGTGGAAGTGCCGCCTTACGAAAGGAGTCCGGTAATAAAGGAGATTACATTTGCTCCAGCAGATGAGGTCATCAGGATGGCTCCTGGGGGAGATAACTGGCCAGCAACTTGGGCAGATGACGGATCACTCTATACAGCATATGGAGACGGGTACGGTTTTAAACCCCACACGGGCATTAAATTAAGCCTCGGTCTTTCAAAAGTGACAGGTGAACCACCTCATCTCAAGGCCACCAATATTAGAACAGCAAGTGGAGAGCGTGTTGGCCAGGGCAAATTTGGGGAAAAAGCCAGTGGTATGCTGATGGTAGATGGAGTGTTGTATATGTTGGTGCGCAATGCCGTACATTCGTCTTTGGCATGGTCTGAAGATCATGGCTTAACATGGCAGTGGAGCAATTGGAAATTTCCACAGAGCTTTGGTGCTCCTACCTTCTTAAATTTTGGAAAAAACTATCATGGAGCAAGAGATGATTATGTATATATCTATTCTCATGATGACGCCAGTGCATATGAAATAAGCGATCAGATGGTGATGGCCAGGGTTGATAAAACTCACATAAGAGATAAAAACAGTTATGAGTATTTTACTGGCATATCAGAATCAGGACCAACCTGGTCCGAGGACGTTTATAAGCGTGAGCCTGTTTTCAGTAATCCTGGAAAATGCTATCGCTCAAGTGTGACTTTTAATGAGGGTTTGGACAGATATTTCTGGAGTCAGATTATTCCAACCCCATATGCAGATGCACAGGGTACTCGATTTCTTGGAGGTTTAGCCATTTATGATGCTCCCGAGCCCTGGGGACCATGGACCACTGCTTTCTATGACCTTGAATGGGATATGGGTCCTGGAGAGACTGGCAGTATTCCGACCAAATGGATGAATGATGATGGTCAGACGTGTCATTATCTCTTTTCCGGGGAGGATGCATTTTCATTGAGGCGATTCCGCATAGCACTATATTAATTTTTTAATTGAATAAATATTTACGATGGCTATTAGGTCATAAGGACCAATTATTTCGAGTAAAATATATATCAATATGAAATTGAGTCCTTAATTTGCATATTATTCTATTTACTTATGCTGGCACCAGTAGACAGTATCAGTCAGGTGCAACATCCAAATATATTATGGATCATTGCCGAAGACATGTCGCAAGATCAAGCGTGCTATGGAAACGGCATAGTGAAAACTCCAGTTATTGATAAACTCGCTGCTGATGGAATGCGCTTTACACATATGTTTACCGCTGCCGGAGTGTGTGCACCTTCGCGTTCAGCAATTGCTACTGGTATCTATCAAAATGGAATTGGTGCTATGCACATGCGCTATGCAGACCACCTCAAACCTAATCTTCCGGATGGCATCGAGACCATAGCTCAAATATTGAGGGATCATGGATATCAAACTGTAGGAAAGGGAAAGAAGGACTATATGTTCAAGATAGAAGGCGAAGCATTCGAATTTGAGGACATCGCAGAAATTGATCCTAAAAAACCCTTTTTTGCAAGAATAAATTCACACTATACCCATAGGATTTTCAAAAACGATTCACTGAATCCCATTTCTCCAAACCAGATTGCACTGCCACCATACTATCCCAATGTTGGACCACTCAGGGATGATTGGGCAGCTTACCTCGAGAATATTCAACTCTTGGATCGAGAGGTCGGGAATATGCTGGATAGATTTGAGGAATTTGGACTTTTGGAGAATACCACTATTTCTTTTTATCGGATCATGGGCGACCTAAGCTTAAGGGAAAATATTGGATGTATGATAGTGGTACACGGATACCATTCATTATCAGGATTCCTAAACAGATACTACCGATGAAAGGTTTCGAACCCGGCCATACTAGTAACCAGCTGCTAGCGTCCCTGGATATTTCCGCTACTACGTTGGCTCTAGCTGTTCTACGCCAAGGGACCGACGTGGACTCAACGGGTGGTGGAAGTAAAAGCTCCAGGACCACATACAGGAGAAAGAGAGAGGTGAGAGAGTTGAGCTGTCTCACTCACACAGCCGCCGAATCCGAATGCCGCTTTGATGAGCTTGTTCCACCTGAAGGGCTATGCAGTTTTGAGGCATGAGTTGAAATTGACGAAAAAAAATGTGGCTTTAGATTTATTGAAATTGAAAAATGGGATAAGTAAACCAATATGAAACGAGCATGGAAAAGGATTAACACAAGGGAGAATCATTATAAGCAAGTTCCATTGAATACTATAAATTATCATGAGATGAAAAACACAATTACCATCGTAATCATGATACTGAGTTTGTTAGCATCAACATTCAAATTGTCGGCTCAATATGAAACGCCGATATTACAGAAGAACTATGTGTATAATTCAAAGGATATGAATAAATATATCCAAAAAGCTGCTGATACAAAAAAAGAACGCATTCAATTCGCTTTTGAAAATGCCACAGGAGAAGGATTACGAGAAGCTTTCTGTCCGCACTTTGCAGATTTGTATCTGGGGAAAAACCTGGATGAGACAAATGAAAAATTGTTTGAACTTTTCACAACTGATGATACGAAACTACAGGAGAAATACAGATTAAATGACCCCTGGTGCCTGGCTTTTAAACAGATTGCCTATCATATGTACTATGCTTTTGGCGCAAAAAGCAAACGTTTTCCGGGGCGTTTATATCCTGAAACCGAAAAAGCCCTTTTGGAGCTGCTTTGGAAAAAGGTCAAATACAAGAATGATATTCATTTGGCTAGGGAAAGTACCTGGTGGATGGTAGGTAGCGAAAACCATGACATTGTGGCCAAAGTCAGTAACCTGCTTTCATCCCAGATTTTTATGAATGAAAAGGATTTTAAGGATCGTGTATATCCTGACCTCGGCACAGGAGCAGGCGAAGAATACTGGTTTCATCATATGTATGGAAAAGACAGGCTCAGGGGACCGCACGGACGAGCAAACAATAAGGATGGGAAAGAATATACAGCCGCCGACCACTATAATGAATGGGTGAAATACTTTGATGAATTTTTTACCGAAAGGGCAAAAAAAGGCTTTTTTCTTGAAATGGCGTCTTTTGGTTATATGGCGGTAACCGTATCTTACCTTACCGATATTTACGACTTATGTGATGATAAAAAACTAAAGCAAAAAGCTGAAGATTTTCTGGATGTTGTTTGGACCGACTGGGCACAAGAGCAACTGCTTGGAGTAAGAGGAGGCGCTAAAACACGCGAAAAAATCGGTACACGCTGGGCCGATTCTATGTATCGGTTTGCACGCTTTTATAGTGGCGGTGATGGGAGTTCGTCAACACACTTTTTTGCCCAGCTACTTAGTGATTACGAATGGAAACCCATCATTTGGCATATTGCACTGGATCGCGAAGGTCGTGGCGAGTTTGCAGCAATTTCACGTCAGCCCGGTGAAGAAGAAGGAACAATGCCCCGCCCAATGGGAACCGAGCGAAGTATGATATGTGACACCGAAGCACGTTTTGTACGTTACAGTTGGATAACACCCGATTATATTATGGGCTGTCAGATGGATCACCCACTGGCAATTCACAGTCATTTAAGTATTCAAAACCGCTGGCAGGGTGTTACCTTTAAAGGTGAAAATGGCCCTCGCATATTCCCATCAACTTTAAAAACAAATGATTCAGGAGAACATACACTTTTTGCTAACGGATACACAAGATGCGTACAAAACGAAAATGTAATGATCGTACAACAGAGCAGGGGCTTCACTATCGTAAATCCTGATTGGTATCCTAATAAATCCCGGGCAAATCTTGATTATGGTGTTTACATTGGTAATAAACATGATAGGATAGTAGAAAAAGAGGGATGGGTTTTTGTGGAACACGGCGATGCTTTTTTGGGTGTAAAGCCTGTAATGGGTGAATATGCCGAGGGCTGGACAATATTAAAAGATGAGGCCTCTCCAGGGAATGAAAGTGAAGTTATAAGCGACAGCTATGAGTGGGACAAGGATAGAAACCTGATTCATTTAAAAGATAAGTATGCCGGGGTAATATTTGAGAGCTCACGACGTACTCACTATAATTCCCTCGAAGATTTCATAGCTGCAATATTAAAAAATCCTGTTACACTCGAAAAGACGGTTGTTCCAGGCTTTCATGTACTAAAATATGAAAGTTTAAAAGGAACAGAGTTTTATTTCAACCTGGCAAATAACGAAATTCCTATGGTGAATGGTGAATATATAAACTACACCCCTGATATGGTTTTTGACAGCCCATACTTAAAATCAAAGTACAAGAGTGGCATTGTTAAAATTCGTAAAGATGGTCAGGAACAGGTATTGGATTTTTAATATTATCAAATATGAAACAACCATAACTAAAGAGTTTAAACACAAAACCTGTCACGTATTTTAATCGGGAGGAGAATGATTAGTTCATACCGAAATTAACATTGAAAATGGTTAAAAAGAAAAGATATAAAATAAAGGTTTGCATCATGGAGCTAGAGACGACTATATATACATCGATTCGCATGATGACCGCAGCGCATACCAGATCAGTGATCACATGGTGATGGCACGTGTCTCAAAGAATAGCGTATCAGATGTATTTAGTTATGAGTATTTCACGGACATCAAAGATGGCGAGCCAACTTGGTCGGTTGATGTCCGACAAAGAAGACCCGTTTTTACCAATCCAGGAAAGTGCTATCGTTCAAGTGTGAGCTATAATGAGGGTTCAGGTAGATGCTTTTTCGGTGCGGGAGTTGCGATGGGAGTTGCATTGATTTCATGCAAGGTAGCATGATGGATTGTGAGCGACTAAACCTACGCTTTGATTTATGCTTTTTCGTGTTTACATCATGGTGCCTATCGGACGGCGCTCCTAACTTCTACCAAAATGATTGTACTTACCAGATTTTATGTCCTATTCTTCTTCCTATCCATCTATACCAGCAGTTTCAGTCAGGATGCACGCCCCAATATGTTATGGATCATTGCAGAAGACATGTCTCAGGATCAGGCTTGTTATGGAAATACCTTAGTTAAAACACCGAATATTGATGCATTGGCCAATGAGGGCATGCGATTTGCCCACACTTTTACTGCTGCAGGCGTCTGTTCTCCGTCACGTTCTCTATTAGCGACGGGAATGTATCAAAATGGATTTGGAGCGATGCATATGTGCTATGCAGATGAGCTCAGACCGGCCTTGCCAAGGGGTGTGAAGACGATTGCGCAGATCATGAGGGATCATGGATATCAAACAGTTGGAGGAGAAAAAGATGACTATATGTTCAAGCTGCAGGGAGATGCAGTTGAATATGAAGACATTACGGAGATCGATGTCAATAGACTGTTTTTTGCTAAAGGAAATTATTTTTATCCCATAGAATTTTCAAGAAAGACAGTACAAATCTCATTTCTCCCGAGCAGGTTGAATTGCCACCATATTATCCGGCTGTGCGTCCATTGCGAGAAGATTTGGCGGCATACCTGGAGAATATACAATTGCTAGATCGCGAGGTAGGTGATATCCTGTCAAAATTTGAAAAATTGGGGCTGCTTAAAAATACCATTGTCTTTTTTCTGTCTGATCATGGACGACCTACACTAAAGGTCAAGTACTGGATGTATGACAGTGGTACCAGAATACCTTTTATTGTCAGGATACCTCAGCAGATGCTACCCACAAAGGGTTTTTCTGTCGGGCGGCACGAGTGACCAGCTGATCTCTTCCGTGGATATTTGTGCCACAACACACGCACTGGCTGGTGTCAGAAAACCAACATACATGCATGGTAAAGTATTTTTAGGTGAGCAAATTGAAGAAGAAAGAGAAGCAATATTTAGTTCATTGGCTCGAATTGGTGGTGTACATTTTAAAACTCGTGCCATACGTACCAAAAAATACAGGTACATCAAGAACCTTAATAACGGGCCATCGATTCTCGAGTGCTCTACTGAGTATCGCAAGGCAAGACTGCCTTACTACAGCACACTCTTGATTTTGGATAATTATAACAAATTGCAGGGTGCTGAAAAGACACTGGTGACCCCTTACCATTGGAGTAGCTGTATGACCTAACATCCGATCCGTTTGAAATTAGTAATTTGGCATATGAAGATGCCTTTCAGTCTATCAGAATCGAACTTGAGCAGAGACTCACTAAATGGATGATGGAGATTGATGATAGGGGTTTGTGTCCAGACTTCCCAGAAATACAAGAACACTTTATAGACTAACGGAGCGAGGGCAAAGAGAATTATCGAGCAGAAAGGCTAGAAAGTTACCTTGACATTGAAAGAGCCCTCAAATCTGAAGGCAAACTCTAGCTATCCGGTACTCATGCACACATTCCCTACAATTGACTAATTACAAATCCTTTTCTACTCAAATTAAAAGCTCTGCGAAGTATGTCCATTGGTAAAAATCAATTCATAGGTCTGTTATTCATCTTATTCCTTCCTTATGCCTCTGGGCAAGAACCGATTTCCATTAGTGGCATCTATCCACACTTGGCCTATTACAATAAAGGTGGGGAATGTGGAACAGGAGCAGTAGTGCCTTGGGCTGGACGATTATGGGTGGTTACTTACAGTCCACATTTTCCCCACGGCTCTTCGGACAAATTGTATGAAATCACTCCTTCACTTGAATTGAAGGTTAGGGAGGAAAGCATTGGAGGCACACCTGCCAACCGAATGATACATCGGGAAAGCAACCAATTGTTTATTGGACCACATGCAATCGATAAAAATGGAAAAGTTCGGACGATCCCCTATGATGTCATGCAGGGCAGACACACAGGAAATGCCCGTCACTTGACCGATCCCACCAATTATATATACTACGGCACCATGGAAGAGGGATTTTATGACGTCGGGGTATCCGACCTTGCCGTAAAAATGCTCTATAGGGATGGAAACAAAGACGGCAAAGTGGAGCATTATAATCCAACTGAAGTCAACCCTGAAAATGCAACGCTGCCTGGCGCGCACGGAAAAGGACTTTACAGTGGACAGGGTGTCGTGGTCTATTCTAATAATGGTGAGGCGACTGAGGAAGCCTTGAAGAAGTTTGATATAGAATCGGGAGCACTAGCAGAGTGGGATGGGAAGTCCTGGAAAGTGGTCAGAAGGAATCAATTCGTGGAGGTGACCGGACCGGGTGGGATCTATGGAAACAGCAATCCTGCTACTGACCCAATTTGGGCTACTGGATGGGATCACAAATCGGTGATTCTTGGCGTGCGAGATCCAGATGGTTGGTCCTTTTTTCGGCTGCCAAAGGCTAGTCATTCTTACGACGGAGCCCACGGATGGAATACAGAATGGCCAAGAATCAGAAATGTTGGTACAGAGATGGCCCCCGATTATTTGATGACTATGCATGGTATGTTTTGGCAATTTCCTAAGGATTTTGCGTCTGAACAGACCTCGGGTATCAGACCAAGATCGGCATACCTGAAGGTTATTGGAGATTTTACGAGATGGAACGATCAATTGGTTTTTGGCTGCGACGATTCTGCTCAGAAAGAGTTTCTCAATAAACGAAAACAGAAGGGTGGGATAGAAGGACCTGGTCAATCAAATTCGAATCTCTGGTTTACGAGTATAAATCGGCCTGATGAACTGGGTCCTCACACTGCACATGGGGCAGTGTGGCTAAAAGAAGAGGTTCAAGCTGATGAACGTTCCGAACCTTTTCTATTTGCAGGTTGGCCTGAACGTACCGTATGGATTTATTGTAATGGCGATGAGCCGACCAAATTTGAATTTGAAGTCGATCGCCTAGGTAATAATATTTGGACCCCACTAGTAACTGTTGCGGTAGAGCCCCAACGGGCTAAAGCTATTCATTTTGATCAGAACGATGTGGGTGAGTGGATTAGGGTTAAATCAAATGCTCATGTCGAAGCGACGGTGAGTTTTAACTATGCTGCCACCGAAAAAAGAGCACCAACCAGTTCTGGGATTTTTGAAGGACTGGCCATTTGCTCAGATAGGCAATCCATTGGTGGTCAGTTGTATGGTCTTGGTAAGAACCGGCGTACGCTAGGAGTGAATAGTCAAATATTCAGTGGAAGAAACAAGAGATCTATAGGCTACTATGAACTCGATGAGCACTTAAAGTTGGAAGCGAAAGATGATGAGGAGACTCGACAGTTTATTGAAGATAAATTTGCAATCCCAAAGGATGTGATTTCGGTTGAAGCATCGTCAGTATTGGTTGTCGATGATCAAGGACGTAGGTGGCGTTTTCCCCGCGGTATCAAAGACTTTTCTGTGTTAACCAAAGAAGGTGCACTGCGCATTTGTCGGGAGGTGGCCACGGAGCGAGATCTATTTAATTGCCATGGTACTTTTTATGAATTACCAGCAGAGAATGCAGATGGTTTTGCGAAGGTGAGACCAATTGCTTCGCATCAGTTTCGTATTCATGACTATGCCTCCTATCGCGGCATGCTGGTGATGACAGGCATTTCTCCAGACCAAATTTCAAATCCCCACGTTGTAAGATCCACCGATGGAAAGGCAGCGGTGTGGGTCGGGGTAATTGACGATTTATGGGAGCTTGGAAAGCCAATAGGTCAGGGTGGACCTTGGTTAGCGTCTGGAGTGGAGAAGGATGTTCCTTCCGATCCATATCTCATTGGATTCTATGATAGGCGTTCCCTTGTGCTGACCAATCATTCTAATGAAGAGGTGACGTTTCGAATACAGATTGACCCGGTAGGACATGGACCTTGGATGAACTATTTGAATGTGGTACTTGATCCAGGTCAGGAATTTGCCCACGACTTTGCTGGTGACTTTGAAGCCAGATGGATTCGGTTTGTCGCTAACAAAGATTGTCAAGCAACGGCCTGGCTAACCTATCAATGAGTCGCTTCTGATCCATATGAGTAATTATTTGACCAACGTCAAGGCACTCATCTTTATATGTTTTGGCATATTGCTTCTGAGCTACAATTCTACTATTAAAGAACTATCGCAATCTCCCAATTTAGTCGTCATGTATGCGGATGATCAGAGATATGATGCGCTGGGTATACAGCAGGTGGGTTCGATCAAGACTCCCAATAGATTCACTGGCTCTTAGAATTCTCCGATTCTCCAATGCGCATGCTCTTTTTCACTTTGCAGCCCGTGTAGAGCAACGTTATTGACGGGTTGATACGCCAGTCAACATGGATTTTTAGGTTTGGGCAGTAGATTTCACCAAGGAGAAAAGGTGTTGCCCCAACTCGTAAAAAGTCAAGGCTATACTACAATGAGGGCTAAAGTGCTAAATTTAGACGGTTGAATAAATATTATCACACATATTGGCAAAGTCGAGCGTAAATGCTCCTATTCCGGCACAGTGCGTATGCCTGATCAATGATCGTAGCGGTTATAAGCTAAATAAAATATGTCGATCAACTTGAATTGGTGGATGCTGCTCCTATTGATGAGTGGTTTATCACAGAAGGGACAGACACAGGAAAATAGCCACCCAATACATAGTAGCATTTTTCGGCAGCACTACGATCGCATAGCCAATGACTTGGTAGATAAATACGGAAAAGAAGCAACACCGATGTGGTTGTCAAGTTGGAACCTAGATACACAGACCTACCCTTTCGATTTTTCTCGACCAGATTCGATACCCTGCAGGGTTTACTTGAATCGTTTTATTGATGCTCCTGCTGGTGCTACTTTATATTGGAGTTTGCCTGATATTTCTGCTTGTATAGACCTTTCTTCGCGAATCGGCAGGGGCAACTATCGGCTATCTGCGAAAAAATATGTCGAGGCTTATTTAGAGCGGTGTACCAATAAGGATGGTATCATTTTATGGGGAAATCATTATTACTACCATGTGTTGATGGATACAGCGGTGAAATTTGGCAGCAGTGATCATCCGAGAGCGTTCGATCTGGCAAGGGAGAGTGGTCACCTGCATGAAATGCGACCCATTCTACCGCCATGGGAGGTTTTGCATGCGTGGTTTCCAAAGCGGATTGAACGACACATTACTGAAGTGGTCCAAAGACATGTCGTTGATACGACGGGCGAATTCAATAGACACGCCAATGGCCTGAGCGAATATGCTTTTATAGAAGCAGGATCGATATTGGTGCATGCCTTATCCTTTCTCTATTCCAAAACTGAAGAAAGAAGGTGGCTGGCACTGGCTGATAAAATAATTAACTACAGTGTTTCACATCGTAATCCCGATACTGGACTGGTACCGAACAGTCCTTCCAAGGACCGATGGGATAAGTATGCATCCACGACAGAAATTGGTTTATGGGCCTCAAATATTATCAAATCAACGGCATATGTGCCGCCGGAAGTAAAAGACCGATGGATAGAAATCGCGAGTCAAGCCCTAAGGCCTTGGCTGAAGTATGGCTACGATAAAGAGATACGCCAGTATTTTGGAGGGCTATCAGTAGAGGATGCCAAACCGATTCCGAAGGAAGATGATTATCCTTACAAGCCAGATAAGTACACAGATATCTGGCACCCGTTATTTCCACGACATGACTATCCAATGCAATTTGCCGAATGCTGCTTGGATATGTTTGAGCTGACGGCCGATCGCATATTTGAAAAGGCGGTCCATAGATGGTTTGCCACCATTCAGTCACAATGGAATGAGCGACATAATCGGATTCAGTATGCAGAAAACAATGGTCGGATCATTCATTTCTTGCGGAGATATGCCAGCCTCTATAAAGTTGCTGAGGCAAAAGAGTTAGCTGATGAATTGACCCATGAAACGATAAAGCACTTATTTGTTCCAAACCGGGGTATGCTGCGCAGCCACACAGGAGAATATCGTTATGATTGTGTTGATGGAATAGGTCTTTTATACCTCGGTATATTTGAAAATAAATGGTCAGTGGAGCAAAGGCGGAATGCTTACTTTTAGGAAATGCAGCGGTATAATTGTTTCCAATTTATTTTTTGCGCACAGATATCTTTTTGGCAATATTTAGTGCTGGCCAGTTTATTAGTGGGTTGTCAGCAAAGTAAACCTACAGTCGAGCGACCTCCAAATATCATGATATTACTCGTTGACGATATGGGGTATGGCGATCTGGGGTGCTATGGGGGCAAAGCTTTGACTCCTAATCTAGATGAACTGGCTGAACAAGGTCTGAGATTTACCAATTGCTATGCAGGTGGGCCTAATTGTTCACCATCGCGCGTAGCCTTGCTGACTGGTCGTAGCCCAGCCCGTGTTGGTATGTACAGCTATCGGCCGGCTCATCACCCCATGCATTTACGCGCAGAAGAGCTAACCATTGCGGAGGCCTTGTCTTCGCAGGGGTATCAAACCGCACATGTAGGAAAGTGGCACCTCGGATGCTTACCACAAGATTCAAATTTAATACATCCTCAACCCATTGATCAAGGCTTCCAATACTCTCTGGGCACAGAGAATAATGCGCGACCATCGCATTTAAATCCAGTTAATTTTCTTCGAAATGGTGAGGCTTTAGATACTATGGAAGGTTATGCTTGCCAGATTCTTGCCAACGAAGTATCCTTTTGGCTGGAACATGAAAGGTCAGCACCGGATCCGTTTTTTATGTATGTGGCTTTTCATGAGCCGCATGCCAAAATTGCCTCACCGCCAGATTTGATCGACCACTATCCCGATGAACCTAGAAAGGATGCTGAGTATTTAGCCAACATTGAAAATTTGGACCTCGCGATCGGGAGGATTCTTGATGATCTGCAAGATCATGCATTACTGGAAAATACACTGATTTTTTTCGCATCAGACAATGGATCTTACCGACATGCTTCGAATGGTAATTTAAGGGCGGTGAAGAGCTATGTTTATGAGGGGGGCATCAGGGTGCCAGGGATCATATCCTGGAAGAACAAGTTTGAGAAATCTACTATTTCAGAAGCTGTGTCATTTGTGGATCTTTTTCCGACAATCTGTGATGTTACCGGGTTTGACATTCCTTCACGCCTCAACTATGATGGTCAAAGTATACTTGCGCTGCTCGAAGGAAGTCAATTTGTACGCAAACATCCGTTATTTTGGTTTTTCTATAGAACGTCACCTGAGATGGCCCTGCGTTGGAATGATCAAGTTATTTTGGGTAGTGATTTTGATACGCTTCCAGTGACTCATCGGTTTTCCGATACCGACATGAAGTACATCAGACAAATGAGTTTTACAAAATATGAACTGTACAATTTAGAGACAGATCCTCGCCAGGAAGAAAACTTATTTAAGCCCGAGGATTCCACTTCAATATCTATGCGAAAGCTTCTTGATCAGAAGTTATCCGAAATAAAGCAAGATGGTTATTTATGGAAGAATTTGCCAGCTATTTCAGATACTGCCAAGTACAAGAGAGATTGGGTGCGGTATTGAAGATCGCTCA
>JABDMH010000083.1 GCA_013001595.1 Saprospiraceae bacterium
TTACCAGCTTGACTGCGGAACTTACACCTTGGGATGTAGATCAGGATGGAGAGATCGATACCGCCGTGGTGACCATCTGGGCCAACGAGTTTGATCGCAGCAGTGCACCTGCTTGTAATAGCGAAGATGAGATTCATTTTCGCATAGAACTACTTGATGGCATTGATGACGAAACTTGGGAAGAAGATGCAGACAGCATCGACATCGGATGTGATCACGTTGGTACTCAAACCATTAGGTTGTGGGTAATCGATGAGAAAGGTTCGTTTGACTACTGTGATGTGCTACTGGTAGTACAGAACAATATGGGTGGCTGTGGAGACATCACTGCGAATACTGCAGTGACTGGCAACATCCAAAATGAGTTGAATGAAAGCATTCAAGAGGTAAGTGTGAGAGCAGAATTAGATAATGGTCAAGTACTTGACTATCTAACTACTGCCTCTGGAGCATATGCCTTTGCAACTGCTTTGGGAGAATCCATCAAGGTTACACCAGTGAAGGATCTGCATGATATGAATGGTATTTCTACACTTGATCTAGTGAAGATGCAGAAACACATCTTAGCTAAAGAGCGTCTAGAAAACCAGCATAGAGAAGTAGCAGCTGACGTCAACAATGACGGTAAGATTTCCACCCTGGATTTAATACAGTTGAGAAAGATGATTCTAGGTAAGATTGATAAATTGCCTGAGAGCAAGTCTTGGAGGTTCTTTGATAAGGTGAGCAACAAGGAGCAATATGAGATTAACATCAATGATGCACCAATGCAATTGAATTGGTTGGGTGTCAAGATAGGAGATGTAAATCTGGATGCTGATCCTAAGCGTTCGGCTGGTCGAAGTGCCAATCACCTAGTGCTCAATGTTGATAATGTGAAAATGAATGCAGGATCCAAGTATGTGGTGAACTTTGGCGCAGGTAGCTTCAGTGACATCACAGGATACCAGTATACATTGAACTTTGACCCATCAGCATTGAAGGTGGTGAATGTTATGGATAGCGAAGCACTTAACTTAACTGATGAAAACTACGGCCTTAACAGGCTGGAAGAAGGAATCATTACCAGTAGCTGGAATGCCAGTGAAGCAGTTACCCTACCGAACGGAGAAGTGATCTTCTCACTCGTGGTGGAAGCTGTGAAAACTGGACAGTTGAGTGATGCGATGACTATCAACTCTAAGGTGACCAAAGCGGAAGCTTACAATAGCCTAGATAAGGTAGCCAATGTAGCCTTGAGCTTCAACAACAAGGCCATTGATTCTGATGAGTTTGCACTGTATCAAAACAGTCCGAATCCATTCACGGAGGCAACAGTTATCGGTTTCAATCTACCATCAGCTGATTTTGCAAAACTCACCATCTATGATGTGACTGGAAAAGTCCTTCATATCCAAGAAGGTGATTTTTACAAAGGATACAATGAGATGCAGTTGAAGAAGTCTGACATCTCTACCACGGGAGTACTATACTACCAATTAGATACTGAAGCCTTTACGGCGACGAAGAAGATGATTCATATCAGATAATATGTCTGAAGCATGAGTGGTGATAAGCCATCCCGCCGTAAGGCGGGATGGCTTTTTCTATATATAACACCTGCCATCGACTCCTATTTAAAACCTGTTTTACAGGATTATGATCCTGACGTTGGTTTATTTTGGCTTCATACCACCACTGTCATTTGAAAGAAAAGGGATTGCATGTGAGCCCCATCACCATCCATCGTGTTTTGATATTCATATATTATTGCGGTGGTATTAGCATGTTGCGAATGGCAGTGATTTTCCACTCACCATCTTGAATTACACAGACAAAGGTGCTCCACATATTTCGCGCAGATCCTTCTTCGTTTTGTATCTGGTACTTAGCATCGGCTAATGCGCTTTCCTCAGTTAGCATCCTGGTTTGTTCGACAATGATGGTCCTTTTACCTGGATTGGAGGATGAACTTTTCAACATTCCTTGCATTGCCACGGTTTTTCCTTTTCTCCATTTTCCTGAAGAGACAAGTTGATCTATATCTGTTGTAAGAATGCTGGCCAGGATATTGGTGTCTTTACTTTCTCTTGCCTTCACATAGGTGTCCACAAGTGCCTTCAATGCTACATCAATCTGCTTGTCTTGTGAATGCAAAAGCCCAGTGAATAGCAAGGTGGTGAAAAGGATTAGGTTAATTTTTTTCATAAGTCACTGATATAAATTAGGTCGCTCAAATTATAGCAAGGTGCATCAAAACCCTCTTGGAATAAAGGGCAGGTTCATCCATGAAACTGAAGCAGCTCTTCCAGATGGCAAAAGTGAAAACCCTACCAGCGATCAATAATTCGAACAGACCTTTAAATAATTATGCATGCTAAACCAATTATGACATGGTTTCAGCTACTAAGATGGAGGCAATTTAAGAAAACGGAGACATTTCAGCGGTAGACATGTGATTGAAGCATTCGAAGAGGCCAGGTCTGGCTTCCAGGTGATGATGCAGACCTCATTCATCTATTGTTTCTGTATCTTCCATCAGCTATTTACGAGGAGTATTCCTCTGATGAAACTATTGAAACCTCACCTCATGGATGTATATCTTACTGTAATGCAAATATTCGGTCTCACTGTGGCTGGCATGTGCCATGCGTTATTAGGCAGTGTGAAAGTGCCATTGGCTAAAAAGCTGCAGATCAAAGAGGATAGGGTGGGAGGCCTTCTTAGTGCATTTGGTTTTACCACGATACCTATGGCTTTTGCTGCAGGAATTTTTGCCGATGCATTTGGACGCCAGCTTGTCATCATTACAGCTTTTCTCATGTTGATCGCCAGTCTACTGGTGCTGTCAAGGGCCAGTAAATATGCATCTGCACTAGTCGCAGTACTATTGCTCGGAGTAGGCTGGTCGGCATTGGTCAATGTCTTGAATGTACTGCAGGGCGATGCTTTTCTACCTCTATTTAGGGATGGCGCTCCACTCTCATCAGCCATGAATTTTGGGGATTTTATTTTTGGTATGGGTGCATTTATCATGCCCATAGCTTCTGCTTTTATGATACTTAAGATTCAATTTAGGAAGACGTTTATCTCCTTTGCCTTCTTGATAGCCATGCCCTTGCTTTTTGTATTTCTGGTAGATTGGCAGCCCTTGATCATTGAGTCTGCAGAAAACTCAAGTCTAGGTATCGGAACATTGTTGGCAGATCAGAAGGTGCTGATATTATGTTTGGCCTTTTTCTTTTATGTTGGAATTGAGGCATGTACAGCGCTGTGGGCGACTACACTGATGATCGATCAAGGGATGTCCATTCGGCGGGCAACTACATTTCTATCCGTATTTTGGCTCACGTTTACCGCTGCCAGATTGGTGGCAGCTTTTCTAATGCCTGCCGGTATGGATATTCCGGTTCTCAAAGCATTGGCATTGGGATGTATATTATGTACGGTTGTTCTTGCTTTGTCGAGATCCGAACTAACTACTCTCATTACCATTATCATTATTGCTTTAGTCATGGCACCAATTTTTCCTATCCTTATTGCTCAGCTTTTGGGATATGTGAACACCGAATTAGGTCCAGAATTAGGGGGAAGATCTGTTGGTTTATTCTTTTCAATTGGGGGGTTCGGTTGGGCGCTCGCACCGCTACTTCTTGGCAAAGTGGCCATCCGATTTTCAGTACAGAAGGCATTTTTTGTACTGGCTTCATCGGCGATCTGCTTGACAATTTTGGTGGTGATGGCAGCAACCGAGTGACTTACTTATTACTATTTTACAATCGAAGGTAGCTGAATATTATTTTTATGCATATGAAATTGACAATGGAACTTCTATTGATCATTGTTCTTGCCACTTTACTAAGCTGTGCTAGCAAACGATCAGAAATTGGGATTTATATTGATGATGCGGGGCCGGAAGTTGAATTTGCCAAAGCTGAGATAAGGAAGGTATTGCTGGGTAAGGATCTGCAGTTGGTGGATGCCGATGCGAATAATGCCAATCTGATCGTCCAGCATAGTCGAACTGAAGACTTGAAGACTGAGGGTTTTGCTATTCGCAGGGAAGGGAAACGTATTATCCTTGAGGCACTTGATGATGCCGGAATCATGTATGGGCTACTGGAAATTGGTGAGCAAGTAGCCATCAGCAAATGGGAGGATATCCAAGAGATCAAACAAAATCCATATATGGAAATGAGGGGAACTAAATTCAATATTCCCTTAGATGCGCGCTCCCCAAGTTATACTGATGCAAGCGATGTAGCGCAAGTAAATATGAAGGAGATGTGGAATTATGATTTTTGGACAGCCTATATTGATCAGTTGGCTCGCTATCGCTACAACTTTATCTCCTGTTGGAGTTTACATCCATTTGCTTCGCTGGTCAAGGTGCCTGAATATCCCGATATTGCACTTGATGATGTGCATCGATCCACAGTAGATTGGGATGAGTATTATGCCCTTCAGGCAACCGGATTGGATGCTCCTGAAATAGTAGATCAATATGAGATCATCCAAGAGATTGGTATAGATGAAAAGATCGAATTCTGGAAAAAAGTAATGGCGTATGGTAAGCGTCGAAATGTTGATTTTTATTTCGTGACTTGGAACATTTTTGTCAATGGCACGGATGGTAAATACGGGATTACTATAGATGCGGATAATGAGGTGACGCGCGACTATTTTCGGCGCAGCATCTATCAATTATTTGATACATATCCAGATCTTGCGGGCATAGGTCTTACCACGGGTGAGAATATGCATGGCATTAGCTTCGAGCAGAAAGAGGACTGGGCCTTTGATACTTACGGCAGGGCCATGGTGGAAGTAGCTCAAGATATGCCCGATCGAAATTTCACCTTCATTCATAGACAACATCAAGCAGACCCGAAATACATTGCTGAAAAATTCGCGCCTCTGAGCGAACAGGAAAATATTGAATTTATCTACAGTTTTAAATATGCCAAGGCCCATGTATTTAGTGCAACTAGGCAACCATACCATGAGGATTTTGTCAAAAATATTGGATCACTGAAGACCATCTGGACCCTCCGGAATGACGACGCATATTATTTTCGTTGGGGGGCACCGTCTTTTGTCCGCGAATTCATTCAGAATATTCCGCATGCTGTATCAAGAGGCATGTATTATGGATCAGATCAATGGATTTGGGGAAGGGAGTTTACGACTAAGGAAGCACAAGAACCAAGGCAGTTGGAAATAGTCAAGCATTGGTATCACTGGTTGATGTGGGGGCGGCTAAGTTATGATCCACAGATTACTGATGAGCGATTTCAGCAGATCTTACAAGTGAAATTTCCTCACACTGATGCCAGTACTCTGTATCAGGCATGGCATGAAGCATCGATGATTTATCCGGTGACAACTGGTTTTCATTGGGGCCGGGTGGACTTCATGTGGTATATCGAAGGCTGTCGCAGCCGCCCTAAAATTGCGGGTAACGAATCTGGTTTTCATGATGTCAATACATTTATAGATTTTCCTGTACACGATAAAGCCGGTAATCAATCTATTCCCGATCTTGTAGAGATGAAAGCAACTGGGGGGACCACTGAGTTGTCTACTCCACTTAATGTAGCGCAGGCCTTACATCAACACGCTGATAATGCCCTGACCCACTTGGCAAATATTCCAGGAACAGAAGATCAAGAATTAAAGGCAACCTTGCACGACATCAAGACCATTGCCCACATGGGTAAATATTATGCCCATAAAATTGCTGGATCTACCTATGTAGCTTTGTACCGAAAATCTAGAGATCAGACAGATCAGGAGAAAGCCGTTGTAGAACTGACTATGGCCCTGGAGGCTTGGAAGCAATATGTTGGGTTGGCTATGGAACAAAACATCAATCCCATCTGGACAAATCGCGTTGGTATAGTGGACTGGCAGAAGACCACGCAGCTGGTTGAGGAAGATATTGCGCTGGCAAAGATGGAGTGAGCAGGTGATTAACGATCTACTTGATCGTTTGAGTTTCTGAAACACAGAATCTCAGTAATAAACTTACACATAGGATGATGATATGAAACCCATATGTATGGTTGTGTTTCAAAGCTAGTGCAGCGAAAGTTTTCATTGATGATTAATATCAGCATTGCAAGCCTGCATGAAACGTAAGAATGTATTAAATTAGGGCATCATTTAACGATTAAAGGTTTTCTATGAAAAAGGATGATCATTCCTCCAATAAGGATAAGGCCAAACGCCGCTTGAGCCGACGAGGATTTATTAGGGGTGCCGGTTTGACTACTGCGGGGACAGTGGTCCTCCAAACTGGTGTCAAAGCTTTCGAAAGCACCCCAACTTATGCGAGAGGAGATCTTATTGGCACCGATGGAACAGAGATAGAGATGATGGTTAACGGCAGAAAACATAAGCTGCACGTTGAACCCAGAACAACTTTGACTACTGCTTTACGTGACCACTTGGGCTTCACAGGTACAAAGGTGGTGTGTGATCGTGGAGCCTGTTCGGCTTGCACGGTATTTCTAGATGGAAAACCTGTTAATGCTTGTATGACGATGGCACTAGATATAGGTCAAAGTGAGGTGACCACGATTGAGGGTGTGGCTGAAGGTGAAGAATTGCATCCTGTTCAGGAGGCTTTTATTGAACATGATGCCAGTCAGTGTGGATACTGTACCCCAGGTATGATCATGTCAAGTGTTCACTTGTTAGACAACAATGCCAACCCAACCTTGGATGATGTAAAGCATGCTACTAGAGGAAATCTTTGTCGTTGCGGTACCTATCCGCATGTTTTTAAGGCCACTATGGCTGCAGCTGAAAAAATGAAATAAGATGGACAAAAGAAAAGAAGTATTTCCCTTTGGAATTCCCGGGCATAACCTGGATAAAATTGAAAGAGAAATTCCTCAGGAGGAACCACCAGCCTGGCCCATTAATGCAGAACTGGTCGAAGTGGGCACACGTCGCAATAGAATAGACGGTTACGAAAAGGTGACCGGTAAGGCTAAATATACCAGTGATATTCAGCTGCCAGGCATGCTTTACGCAAAATTCTTACGAGCCAATATTCCGCACGCGGCCATTCGCTCGATTGATGCGAGTGAAGCTGAGAATATGCCCGGAGTGTATGCCGTAGAGATTATTACAAACAGTCAGGAAGGTGATGGAAATTCATCTTATCCGGACATTAAATATGTTGGTCAGCCCATTGCAGCCGTTGCCGCACAATCTCTAGATATTGCTAAAGAGGCGGTGGGAAAGATTCAGGTTAGGTATAATGAACGTTCTTTTGTAGTGGACATCGAAGAAGCAATGAAACCTGATTCACCTCCCGTGTTTGAAGCAGAAATAGAAGCTAAGGAGGACGGTGGAGACGTAGGAGTAGTGCACGATGGTACCAAAGGTGAAGGAAATCTTCGTGGCCCTAGTACAAGCAGCTTCTATGGTGGAGAAAGGGGCGATGTAGAGAAGGCCTTTGCAGAAGCAGAGGTGACCTTGGAACGCACCTATCGTACTCAAGTACACACCCATATGCCTCTTGAGACACATGGCGTTGTGATTGATTGGAAACCCAACGAGATGCTTGTGTATGCCTCGACTCAAAATACAGCAGGAGTCCGCAATGAATTGGCAAGATATTTTGATCTTCCAAAGAGTCAGGTGAGGGTCATATGCGATTACATGGGAGGTGGCTTTGGTGCCAAACATGGCGCAGGGAGCTTTGGTCCTATGGCAGCCAAGCTATCTCGTAAAACTGGTCGACCTGTTTGGTTGATGATTGATCGAAAGGAAGAACATCTCGCTGAAGGCAATCGACCCAGTTCAATTCACACCCTAAAGATCGGTGCTATGAAGGATGGGACGCTGACCTCGATCGAGCAAAAGTCGTACGGCACAGCCGGAGTGGGACTGGGTGCCGGTGTCGGTCGCGTGGCGCAGGTTCTGTATGAATGTCCCAATTTCAAGACTGAACAATATGATGTGCTTACCCATGCTGGACCTGGTGCTGCCTGGAGGGCTCCTGGAAATGTGCAAGGGGCCTTTGGTGTAGAACAAGCTATAGATGAATTGGCAGAAAAGTTGGGTATGGACCCATTGGCATATCGAGATATGATTGACCAGAGTGAGGTCAGAAAAGTTGAGCGGATGCGTGGAGCTGAGCGTTTTGGCTGGTCAAGAAGAGTGAAAGCAGGAGCTGACAGCGGTGTAGTTAAGAAGGGTATGGGAGTAGGTCAATCATGTTGGCCAAGGTTTGTAGACCTAAATTCGAGTGTAGAAGTAAGGATGCTGAACGATGGATCTGTGGAGGTCCGATCAAGTGTCCAGGACATCGGTACTGGTACAAAAACCATTCTTGCACAAGTAGTAGCTGAAGAGCTTGGCTTAAAGACTACAGACATTACTGTGCGGATTGGAGATACACTTTTCCCGGATGGACCTGGTAGTGGAGGCAGCAAGGTGACAGGTTCAATTACTCCAGCTACCCGCAATGCAGCATACGAGGTTAAAAAGAAGCTATTTAACCAAGTGGCTGAAAAATGGGAAACATCCGCATCGATGTTAAAAGCTGAAGGAGGCCAAATCCTTCATACTGAAGATGTGACTAAGAAGATGCCGTTTATGGAGGCATTGAAGGGAATGAAAATAGGTCAAATCACGGCGACAGCCAGCCGTACCCCTGACTATGGTGGGTTTCAAACCAATTGGGGATTGGCATATGGTGATTTAGGATCAGTACAATTTGCAGAAGTTTCTGTCAATACAGATACGGGATTTGTTAAAGTTGATCGCGTGGTCGCAGCCCATAGTTGCGGTCGACCATTAAACTTGTCTTTACTAGAAAGCCAAATTAATGGTGGTGTGATCCAAGGTGTCTCCTATGCATTGTATGAAAATCGGGTGATGGATAAACGTACGGGACATTTTATGAATGCCAATGTGCATCAATATAAAGTACCCTTTGCCATGGAAATTCCTGATATCGAGACCATTGTCGTAGAAGAATATACTGGAAGATCTTCAACGGATGCATATGGAATTGGGGAGCCCGCCAATATTGCAACTGCTGCGGCTATTGCCAATGCGGTGTATAATGCAATTGGTGTGCGAATTTATGAATTGCCAATCACCCCAGCACGTATTTTGAAGGCACTAAATAAAGTTTACGAATAAAGATTAAACCATGAATAAATTCAGTTGGTATGATGCCAAATCGATAGAAGATGCGGTTGAACAAGCAACTTCGACAATAGCAGAAGAAGTGTACGAGGCAGGAGGAGAGGGATCTGTATTTAAATCAGGTGGCATTGATGTATGGGATCTTGTAAAAGAAGGTCTTTTGTCTCCTAGACGCATCATCAATGTAAAGACCATTCCCGGTCTTGATCAAATAGAGTTTGATCAGAAAGATGGATTGAAGATAGGTGCCAATGTCACCTTAACAGATATTGAGAACAACTCGGATGTAGCCATGCATTTTGGGGCGCTGCAATCAGCCGTTGCTCACGCAGCAACCCCGCAGTTACGTAATTCATCTACGCTAGCTGGTAACCTGGCACAACGTACAAGATGTTGGTATTTTCGCTCGATAGATCATCAATGTTTGAGGAAGGGAGGATCCGAGTGCTTTGCAAGAGATCGAAGAGGTGGAGAGAATGAAAATCATGCCATTCTCAATAATGGCAGTTGTGTAAGCTTACATTCTTCATCGGTTGCAACAGCCCTTTTGGCTTACAATGCTTCCATTCACATTTCTAATGCGAAAGGTAAAGAGGAGGTGATACCCATTGAGGATTTCTTCGTGTCGCCAGCAGCAGATGTTGCTACCGAAAATATATTAAAACCGGGAGACCTAATCACCAAAATCCACGTTCCAACACCTAAGAGCAATACTAAAAGTTCGTATATCAAACAAGGAGCAAGGGAATCATACGACTGGTCATTGGGAGATGTAGCTGTTGTAGCTCAAATGTCTGGCAATCAATGCGAGGAAATCTGTATTGCTTTGGGTGCTGCGGCACCGACACCCATTAGAATATATAGAGCCGAAAAAATGCTACTAGGTAAACTCCTAAGTGCAGAAAATGCTCAGTTGGCAGCTGAGATCGCCATGGAAGGTGCTCGACCACTGACGCTGAACGGCTATAAAATACCTCTGTTTGAATCCATTATTAAATCTGCTTTGTTAGAAATCACGTGATTATGGACATTAATCCGCTAGAAAATAAATATTGCAAATTCTTAAAGGCCAAAAGTCCTTATGGTCTAACGGAGGGAGGTGAAAATCCATGGTTTCTGTTGGATGAAGCCAATACAATCTGTTGGTGTATTAAGTCGGCCGGTGGAGCAGGACCTGACAATGGACTGGTGGCTCCAGCTAAATGTGTTAAAGGTCGTAGTTGCTTTATGCCCGCTGTTGAGTGATTTAATAATATAGTCCATAAGACCTTTTATGCGCACTCTTCCAGGTCCATAACCATTTCCCTAGGTTGCATGCAATGTTGGTAGCATGAAGGGAATTGAAACCAGATATTTCCATGACAGACTAGAATGGCGAAAGTGGCTTGAATCTAACTTTGATAAACAAGCTGACATTTGGCTGGAATACCCCAATAAGGCTTCTGGAAAAAAGAGAATTACCTATAACGATGCAGTAGAAGAAGCACTGTGTTTTAATTGGATAGATAGTACGGTCAAATCGTTGAATGATCAAACCACAATTCAACGTTTTTGTCATCGTAGGTCCAAATCAAGCTTTTCTCAACCCAATATCGAGCGTTTGAGGTGGCTACTCAAGGAGGGATTAGTTCATCCCACAATTGTGAATCAGTTGGAGGTAATTGCTAATAAAGAGTTCGTTTTTCCTCAGGACATATTGGATCGTCTGAGGTCTGAGGAAACTGTTTGGAAAAATTATAATGACCTATCAGCTTCCTATCGGCGTATTAGAATTGCATATGTAGAAAGTGCAAGGAAGCGACCTATTGAATTTGAAAAACGATTGGATAATTTTATTGCGAAGACAAGAGCCAATAAGTTAATCAGTGGGTATGGGGGAATAGATAAATATTATTAGGAGGAAGAGGAGCTAAACGTGCCTATGGTTTAGAAATTTACAGAAGAAACTTAACCCATGTTCGATTGATTTTTTCAGCTTAGGTTTCATGCTTAATCTCCTATCAATGCAGGTTTTTTAATCCTACAGATTTTATATCTGAATAACCAAATGGGCCATGCCAAGGACACCGACGAGGTCAGAATGCTGCGCTGGAATGCTTGTCATTATTGTGCATTTTAGGGAAGAAAAGTAAACCAACAGCAAGGGCGCCATAAATACCTATGGCGCCCTTGCTACCTAATTCGATGCATATTCTATTGTTTCCACACTCTCTTAATGGCTTGGCCTTCAGCGCTCTCCACTTTGATTAAGTACATACCTCCAGGCAGACCTGATAAGCTAATTGGCTCAGTGATAGCAGTAGTTATGCGCTCTGATAATAATCTGCCATTTACCGACATGATCTGAATTCTTGCTTCACTCCTGATCCATGGCATTTCCACCTGAATATTATTGGTGGTTGGATTTGGGAACACGTTAAGTTCCTCACTGAATTGGAAATCATTGGCTGCAGTGGAGATGCCACCATTCTCAAAATGAAAGGTTATTCCGGCGGCGTTAGATATCAACAAGTCCATATCTCCATCTCCGTCTATGTCTCCAAATGCTGGTGAAGCGGCTCTTCCAAAATCCATCTCATTAAAAGGATTACTTCCTCCAGTGAGTTCTGTGAAGGTAACCGCACTTCCTCTTCCGGCATCACCCATATTTTCGAAAACCCTAATGGATCCATCAATTTGTCCAAAGTAGGCGTCCATATCTCCATCTCCATCCATGTCTGTAAAGGCAGGTTGGACTGGATGGTTGACTTGTCCTTCTACCTCAAAGAGAACGTCTTTAAATGGATTATCATCGGGAGCTTCGGCAAACACTTGATCGGTGTTTACGAAGTATTTAACCTCTCCCAATTTATTGCCGATGCAAGCATCCATATCCCCGTCGCCATCCATGTCGATAAAGGCAATGTTTTCATTATCGCCAGGATCTAACCCTGCAAAAGGATTGCCCATCTCATCTGCCATGAAAGCGCCGGCATCATTGGCGAAGTATGTAATGTTACTTTGGTAGCTTCCCAAAAACAAGTCCATGTCTCCATCTGTGTCGATGTCTGCAAAGGCGGGTGAGGCGATGTAACCCACTTTAACCGTGTTCATGTCAATCGCATGTTCGGACATTTCGGTAAACGAGCCATCTGTATTCGTAAACAATTGGAGAAATCCATCTCCATTTCCTGCTACCACATCCTGATCACCATCGGCATCAATGTCCACAAAAGCATGATCTATACTCCCTGACTCAATAGTGGCAATACCGATTGTATTTCGTGGGACACTGGTAAATGTACCGCCATCATTGCGCATGTAATACAGCATTCCCGTACTGACGCCATAAATTAGATCGAGGTCACCATCCATATCTACATCGCCGAAGGTGGGGACCATATCAAACTCCTCGTCCTTAACTACCAGGTCACCAAAAGGGTTCTCAGCTGCATCGGTTGCTACAAAGGTGCCATCATCGTTCCTAAAATATGCCAACTCCCCAATTTTGTTACCAACAAAAAGATCCATATCTCCATCGGCATCCCAATCTACAAAGGTAGGGGCGGCACGATTAGTCACATTGACATCTGCAAATGGATTAGGGTCATCTGCTCCATCGTTTTGTTGAACAAATGCTCCATTTTCATTCTTAAAATATGCGATTGCTCCACTGTATTTGCCAATCACAGCATCTAGATCGCCGTCGCCATCGCCATCGACAAAGGCAGGATGTGCATGTGAATCATCATCTACAACCACACCGTCAAACGGGTTATCCGCGCCGTCAGCTTTTACCATACTGCCATCGTCATTGCGGTAGTAGATCAGGGTGCCATTTGATTGTCCGATGAAAGCATCCATGTCACCATCAGCATCGAGATCTATGAAGTCGACATTAACTCGTGTGGAATCGCCTGCCGTAAATGGATCTGCACCCACACCATCGATGCCCAGATCTTGAGGAAAGGGTGACTCCGCATGTGAAAAGAATCCACCGTTATTGGTGTAATAATTAACACCGGCACTGGAGGCATCGAAGGTCGTGGTTAATCGCCCACCAATAAATAGATCAAGATCGCCATCCTCATCCCAATCAATAAGCACTGGTTTTGGGTTGTTTTCTATATGTGCCAGCCCCAAGGCATTATCCGTTTTAAAACTAAGATTCTGAGCAGAAACCACACCGGCACTGCCAATGAATAGACCTCCGGCAAGAGCAATCTGAACGGATGCCAGCCGATATCTTTCCTTCATCGAAATGAGTCGGGTATATAGTCTATGCAGTCTCTTGACCAAGAGATCTTTTCGGCTGTATCTTGATTTGCCGTTCGAAATGCGATCCAGTTTTCGAAGGTAGCGATTATACTGTGCCAGTAATCGATGAAAAGTAAGTATTCTTTTTTTCATAGTGAAGTTTTTCCAACCTATCGGACATGTTCATATGTATGAACATATAGGTCGTCTTAAAGATAATAAAGAATGTAATATATGTGAGCTTTCGGCTTTAAAATTTGGCTTGTCGTGACGAAGGGTGATTTCTAGTGCGCTGTCAGCTGGAATATGTTGAATAATTCTGAGATCATTGTTGCGATAGGCATAGCCTGCCATGCCCTGGCTTGGGCGACAGAACGTAGTAATAGCCGTAGCCATAGTGCGCCGATAATTTTGCTACTCTATGTCGATGCTTTCCACAATGGCTTCAATCTGCTTTTCTTCCTTGGGTGAAAGGTATGGGGCTTCATTGGTCGAATACGAAAAGAACCCGTATTTCTTAATCTGATGTGCCAACTCTGTTCCCTTTAGAAAACCTTCATGAAAGTTGATAGCTTTTGTTCAAAAACTAAGCTGTCTTCCCAATCAGCACTTGCCTAGGGGCGATGAAAAACAGCGCGCCATTGGAAAAATCATACTTGGTGCGCCGATAGGTTAAATCACCCTTGACAATTTTCTTAAAGCTACTCAGCCCGTCATCATGAACGTATGTTCTTCAGAAGATACGCGGAATGAACCTATAATGCACACGACTCACATAATCGCTATACCCTGACAATTCTTCTTGCAAAGTATTATCTTCCAGCATGGTTCTTATCACAGTAATGATTAGCGCAACTATTACTGGAATGATTGTCCAAACAGAGCCCAAAGCCAGCATAATGCCCGGTAGTGCTAGAATATTTCCTGCATAGCCAGGATGTCTTACAATTCGATACGGTCCGCTGTTACATACTACATGCCCCCGTTCCATCTGAATCCGCGTCATGGTTGAAAAGAAGCGGTTCTCCATTATTGCCCATGAAGCAAAAGCATATCCAAGAATGATCAGAATGAAGCCAAGTATGTTGATCCATATCGGAAATTCGGGGGACCATCCCAAGTAGTGATCAAGTCCAGCTACAATAACTAGAGGAAATGATATACTAATCGCCATTAATGGAGCAAGAACCCTATCCCATGGCTTTACGTTTTGATCTTTTCCGAATTTGCTCCGCTCTGCCATTAATCCCGGATGCCTTTTTTCGGCTAGAACCCGTGAACCTATTCCTATTATCAAGAACAATCCGGAATACAACCATCCCTGCCACCACGCAAAGTCCCATCCACTTACTAGAAGAGCCAATGGTATAAGCAAATACGTAAGAATTAATGCTATCCAATAGCGTGCCCCCGTTTTTTCATATGAATCTTGATCAACTGTTTTCGATGCCATGCTTATTCCTGGGTAGGAATTATTGATTTCTTATTACAAATATTGATTGAGCAAAACATTGCACACCAACTAAAGGGTGGTATTTGTAGTCAATCCCGCAGTCTGTCCTAAGATAACCTACTGAAAGTAATCAACCTAGAGATTGAAAAGAAATTTAGCGTGATGATTACAAGCTCAGTCATGCAGCGATGTCGACATTCATCGTCAGTATTAAACTTAGCCAATTATGGGATTCCAAGCTGATCCAGGATCTATTGCGGGTGTCTCACAGCACTGGGACCGACTATCTTTTCAGATAAGCTAAAGTAATTATTTTTTGTGGGAATTCAAATTCACATAACCAGTTGCCGCCATGTATATATTTGGCAACTGGAAGTCTATTTTTTGAGTTCCTTGAGGCCCCATGGGATGTAGGCTATACACATCAAGGCTGAACCAATCGAACTTATTAATTCAATATCAGGATTAATCAGGAGTAAAAGCCCTATAATTATCAATGTGCCTTGCCATTTTTTAATTACACCTTCTCTCATTAGACCAATAGCTTGTAATATACCACCAATAATTAAGGCAAAGAGCAACCACACAATAAACAGTAAACCTTTCTTAGATACTATAACATCTAAATAGGGCATAAAATCTTCAAACTGACTTTCAGAAAGTGTATCAAAAGCAGACATTGTAAGACAAAGTGCACCTTTATCAACGGCAAGAATAAATGCACCAAAAATACCAATTACTCCGCCCCAGAATCCAAATTTTTTTCCTCGGGATTGTAATAAATTCATTGTACCGATGAAATAGACGATCACCACAGGAACCGCAAAAGTCACAATAAGATGTCCATAATGATACATTGGATTATTGTGGAACCTACTTACGAGTTGTTCAACAGTATGAAGTGGTTCCATCGCGACTAAATTGGGGTGCGTAACAAACCCTATAAAAAGCATTAGAGGATATAAAATTATTGAAAGTGCGAACCCTTTTTGTTTGATTTTCTCAATTGTCATAATCTGTATTTCAAAGTCATTACCAACACCCGGACGTTACCTGGCGGCGATCCCACCTAGGACTGTTCCGGGAGTACTTCTTATTCCTGCATCATTGCCGACAATGAGACTCTGCAGTTCGATCATATCATTTACTCTGAGAAAGCCTTGGTCTTTGATCAATTCAGTGCCCCGATTTAAGGCAACACGGTAATTGACTACTTCTTTCGCCTGAGCTGTCGATTTTTACCCTTTTGCATGAATTGTGTCATAGAGTTCATCTTCTGAAGTGATGATATTCTCTATCTCAGAGCTGTCTTTGGATTCCTTTATCGTTAGAGCATTTATAAGAATCTGTTGGTTGGGAATAAGTCTGGCCATTCCCTTTAGCTCCGCCACTTTGGCAACAGCCTTGTTAGATGCCCTTAACGTATACTTCGTCCCAACTTTCTCAAGTGGAGGGGGTAAAAGTCTCAATGTTGAATATGGTGCCTCTTGTCCCATAAATCATCAATATGTTCCAAATATACAGATTATGGTACGCATTTTCAATTGATTCATGATGCATAACGTGCAAGTGTAGGGGAGTGTGACCGAAGGGAAGCATTCTGTCCTACACAGTGTGTGTGCCCTGAATGGTTACCACTCATTCTGGTAAAAGTACTGAGAATGTAAATACTTGTAGGTTGAAGTCCCTATGATGCGGGATTCTAGCTGGATAAAGCGTCAATGCGAATACCATCTGACGACGAAGCTAGGCATACAGCAAGCAGCAGAGCCTGCCCCGCATCAAGGCGGGGGGTTTCACTGGTGACAGTGAGACTGAAGTTCATGATGCTGACATTTATCATTAGTAAAGCTGGACTGCAAATACCTGTAGTGAAGAACATGAATTGTATAGAAAATAATGAACCGATCTCAGAGAGAGTCGACTAGGACGGCACTTGAAGGGAAGTTGACTCGGTAGAAAAATATAACCACATATCAATCCTCATTTATTTTTTTCCACTTCACATCCAATCCTAGATTTGATTTCTTACAACTAATTATGTCAGAGTTCTCAAATAGATCATGAGTGTTTTATAGTCTGTCCTAGTCGGAATCCATGATCTGATCACGAAAATCAATGAAAGCTCATCTCATGCGTTTGTCCTTTCGAACATGATCAACAAGGTACTTCCCCTTGATTATTCTGACTTTCAAATCAAAAGATAAGCAATCTCATGATTGCCTGCTAATTGCAGACATCCATAGCTGAGGTGGTTCCCTTTTCCCGGACACTTGAAATTAAGAGTTTCCCCTCGTTAAATAGAGCCATATGGACGGAGTGGAGCGTAGCGGAACGAGGCCATATGGCTTGCCGCTTTGCAACCATCCATCTATCTTGTGTGTTGCTAGCCAATATGGCATGTAACTCACCATAATGGTATGTTTTATATTTCAAACATGTATATATAAGCAAGTTGTGCTTCATTAGAAAAAAGGAAAACAAATGATAAAATTCTTTAGGAGGATCAGACAAAATTTACTTACTGAAAATAAATTCAGTAAATACCCCTTTTATATGCCATTGGTGAGATAATACTCGTTGCGATTGGTATCTTGATTGCACTTCAAATAAACAATTGGAACCAAAATAGAATTGATACTCAAAAAGAGATAATTCACCTTGAAAATATTCTAAATAATCTAAATGACGACTTAAATGATCAGATATCACCTTGTATCGAAAAAACAGAAAATCAAATCCGAGCGTTCGAACTTCTCAATATCGGTTTTTATGAAAATAACAATGTAAGTAACGATTCAATACGACAGCTTTTCTTTAAAAATCTAAGACAATGGGATTTGATCAAGGGGACTTCTGACTGAGCGGATATATTTGCCAATTAGATGAGTGTAAATCATGGTTGTTTTAGGAGAATTATGACAAGTGTCCAAGATAAATATTTAACCATTAAATGAGTGCTGACACTCATTGATTTGAGTCTTAAGAATAGGGTAAATCGAAATAAGTCGTATAGGCATTAGAATAGCGTATTCTGAGGGGGAGAGTTGGCCTTGACAATAATGGGATTATTTACCCATTTCCAGAGGTCAATTTTGTCAAATAGGTTTATTCGGAAAAAGGTAATAAGGTTAGATAGATGCCATTTGAAATCGGCCTTGCGTTTTAGGTGGTTGATCAGCAAAATGGCTATCATTGAACACCACATTTGAATGCGTACCGCATTTGGTGAGGTACCCACA